>CAVUBA010000009.1:0-73783 GCA_963739595.1 uncultured Thermoleophilia bacterium | reverse complement strand
CGAGCTCGTGCAGGTACGCGAGCGCGGTGGACTTGCCGGAGCCGATCCCTCCGGTGAGTCCGAGCAGCGGAATGGGCGTCTGCGATGTGGTCATATGGTCCCGGACGCAGGCCGGGGGCGGCGGTGGCGCGCCTCGCGCCTCCGCCGCCCCCGCCCAAGAGCGTCAGGCCTCCGGAGACTCCTCGGCCGTCTCGGCCGCGGGCTCCTCGTCGTCCGCGGCCGCACCGGCCGGGAAGACGTCGTCACTCAGCCGAGCTCGGGCTCGTGCTCCGCCACGAACTCCTCGGCGGCCTCTTCGACGATCTCGGCGGCCGCGGCGACGACGATGGCGTCCTCGACGGCCTGCTCGACCTCTTCGGGCGTCTCCGCCGTGGCGAGCTCCTCGGCGACGACGGCTGCGGCCACTTCGACCTCAGCCTCCGCCTCGAGGATCTCCTCGGCCTCTTCGATGGTCTCGACGGCCTCGGCGATCTCCTCGGCCTCTTCGGTGGCCTCTGCGTCCTCGTCCTCTTCAGGCTCGAGCGGACGCAGCGGCTTCACGTTGTCGCCGTCGACGCGCTTGATGCTGAGGCTGAGGCGGCGACGCTCGGAGTCGACCTCGATGATCTTGACGCTGACCTGCTGGCCGACGGACACGACCTCGTCCGGACGCTCGACGTGGCGGTTGGCCAGCTCGCTGATGTGCACCAGACCCTCGATGCCCTCGTAGATCTCGACGAAGGCGCCGAAGGCGACGATCTTGGTGACGCGACCGTCGACGACGTCGCCGACCTTGTGCTGGGCGACGATCTTCTGCCAGGGGTCTTCCTGCGTCTGCTTGAGGCCGAGGCTGATGCGCTGGCGGTCGCGGTCGATGTCGAGCACCTTGACCTTGACCTTCTGGTTGACCTGCAGCACCTCGGACGGGTGGTTGATGTGGGTCCA
Organism: uncultured Thermoleophilia bacterium; assembly: GCA_963739595.1. GTDB lineage: Bacteria > Actinomycetota > Thermoleophilia > UBA2241 > UBA2241 > CAIXSE01. The sequence goes on along the minus strand of CAVUBA010000009.1, from coordinate 72,859 downwards.
GCTGAGCTCGCTGATGTGGATGAGGCCGTCGATGCCGTCGAGGTCGACGAACGCGCCGAAGTCGACGATGTTGCTGATGGTGCCCTCGACGATGTCGCCCACGTTGAGCTCGTCGATGATCTGCTGGCGGACCTCCTTGCGCTCCTCTTCGAGGACGGCGCGGCGGCTGAGGACCACGTTGTTGCGGTTACGGTTCATCTCGATGACGCGGCAGTTGAGCTCCTGGCCCACGTACTCCTGGAGGTCCTGCACGCGGCGGATGTCGACCAGGGAGGCCGGCAGGAAGCCGCGGACGCCGAGGTCGAGGATGAGGCCGCCCTTGACGACCTCGATGACCGTGCCGGTGACCGGCTCGCCGCTCTCGAAGGCGCCTTCGATGCGCTTCCAGGCCTTCTCGAACTTGGCGCGCTTCTTGCTGAGGATGAGACGCCCGTCGGCGTCTTCCTTGGTCATGACGAGGGCGTCGATCTCTTCGTCGAGAGCGACCTCCTCGGAGGTGTTGACGTTCTTGCGGATGCTGAGCTCGTTGACCGGGATGACGCCTTCGGACTTGTAGCCGATGTCGACCAGGACCTCGTCCTTGTCGATGCGGACGACCTTGCCGGTGACGATGTCCCCCTCGCTGAAGTTGGTCAGCGTCATGTCGTAGTTGGGGACGATCTCCCCGTCCACCTCGATGAGGTAGCCTTCGCTGCCCTCGACGATCCTGGGGTCGTTCGCTGCTGCGAGCTGGGTGTCGATTGGTTTGTCTGCCATGTGGTGTCGTTGCCTCCCGGTCACGTATGCGGTCCGTCGTTTACAGATGGGAAAGGCCCGCGGACCGCAGCGGGCCGAAACTACAGGAGTATAGCACGGGCGCGGAGCGCCCGCGAGGCCGCCTCAGGCTCAGGACTTGGCCGCCACCCAGTCGTCGCCGACGCCGGTGTCGACCTCGAGCGGCGGGTCGAGGTCGAGCGCGCCGCACATGGCGTCGCGGAGCAGCGGCAGGCACTCGTCGACCTCGTCGGCCGCGCACTCGAGGACGAGCTCGTCGTGCACCTGCAGCACCAGCCGCGACGCGAGCTTGCGGCGCTCCAGCTCGCGGCTCACCGACACCATCGCCACCTTGATGATGTCGGCCGCCGTGCCCTGCAGGATCGTGTTCACGGCGAGGCGCTCGCCCAGCGAGCGGTTGCGGAAGTTGGACGAGCGCAGCTCGGGCACCGCGCGCCGGCGTCCGAAGAGCGTCGTGACGTAGCCGTCCTGGGTCGCCTGGGCGATCACGCGCTCGCGGAACGCCTTCACGTGCGGGTACTTGGCGAAGTACGCGTCGATGAAGGCACGCGCCTCCTCCACAGACATGTCGACCTGCTCCGAGAGGCCGAACGCCGAGAGCCCGTACATGATGCCGAAGTTGGTCGCCTTGGCGCGCTCGCGCTGCTTCTTGGTGACGTCCTCCACGGGGATGCCGGCGACGGCGGCGGCGGTGACGCGGTGCACGTCCTCGCCGCGGTGGTACGCGTCGAGCAGCGCCGGCTCCTGCGACAGCGACGCCATGAGGCGCAGTTCGATCTGGGAGTAGTCGGCGACGAGGAGCCTGCAGCCCTCCTCGGCGACGAAGCAGGAGCGGATCTCGGCGCCGAGCTCGGTGCGCACCGGGATGTTCTGCAGGTTCGGGTTGGAGCTCGAGAGCCGGCCGGTGGCCGCCACCAGCTGGTTGAACGTGGTGTGCAGCCGGCCGGTGACCGGGTCGAGCCGGGCGGGGAGCGGCTCGAGGTAGGTGTTGAGCAGCTTGGTGAGCTCGCGCCACTCCTCGATCGCCGGCACGATGGCGTGCTGGCCGCGCAGCCCGCGCAGCACGCGGGCGTCGGTGGAGAACCCGGTCTTGCCCTTCCTGCCGGTCTCGAGGCCGAGACGCACGAAGAGCACCTCGGCAAGCTGCTGCGGCGAGCCGATGGTGAACGGGCCGCCGGCCAGGCGGGTGATCTCGTCGGCGAGCTCGTCGATGCGGTCGCGCACGCGCGCCGTGATCTCGCCGAGCCGGTACGGGTCCATCTTGACGCCGGCGGCCTCCATCTGGGCGAGGACGCGGACGAGCGGAAGCTCGATCTCGCGGAAGAGCCGCTCGAGGCCGAGCTCGATGAGCCGCGGCCGCTGCGCCTCGGCCACGCGCCACGTGAGGGTGGCGCGCGTGGCCGCGGCGGCCTCGGCCGCCGGCCCTTCGACGAGCTGCGCGCCGTCGTCCGCGCCGGCGAGCGCGAACAGCGTGCGCTCCTTCTCCGGCCGCTCCGGCGCGAGCAGATACGCGGCCACGGCGGTGTCGAACGCCGGCCCCGCCGGAGCGCTCACGAATCCCGGCAGGGACTTGGCGTCGTGCGCGACGATGTGGCCGGCCAGCAGCCAGAGCGAGGCGGCGCGACCGGCGTCGCCCGGCGCGACGAGGCAGACGTCGCCGCCCGCGTAGGAGGCGACGGCGAGGCCGTCCGCCGTCGCCGCGCGGCTCGAAGGCGAGCGCGGCCTCCCCCTTCTCGAGCTGCGCCGCGACCGGACCGATGTCCGGCTCGGCCGCCAGGCGCACGAGCCCGCCGGCGAGGGCGGGAGCGGCGCGGAGCCGCCGACGGAACGGCCGTCTGCCCCGAGATCTCCTTGAGGCGGCGCCGCAGGTTGTTGAACTCGAACCGCTCGAAGACGGCGTCGAGCGAGCCGACCGGCAGCTGGTAGCCGCAGCTGGTGACGAGCTCGACCAGATCGTGCTCCAGCGGCACGTCGAGGACCATGGTCGCAAGCTGCAGCGAGAGGCGCGCGTCCAGCTCGTGCTCCTTCAGCAGCGCGCGCCGCTTGTCCGACTTGACCTCGTCCAGGCGCGCGTACAGCTGCGTCGATGGAGCCGAACTGCTGCAGCAGCTGCGCCGCCGTCTTCTCGCCGACGCCCGGCACGCCGGGGATGTTGTCCGACGAGTCGCCCTTGAGGCCGATGTAGTCGGGGATCTGGGCCGGCGTGACGCCGAAGCGCTCGAGCACGGCGGACGGCGTGTAGATCTTGACATCGGTCACGCCGCGACCGGTGCTCATCACCCAGATGTCCTCGTCGACGACCTGCATCGCGTCCCGGTCGCCGGTGACCACGATGGAGCCGATGCCCTGGCGCTTGGCCTCCTCGGCGAGCGTGCCGAGGATGTCGTCGGCCTCGTAGCCGGGCTTGACGAGGTTGGCGATGCCGAACGCGTCCATGAGCTCGGGCAGGAGGGCCCACTGGGCGGACAGCCCCTCGGGCATGTGCGGGCGCTGGGCCTTGTACTGGTCGTAGAGCTCGTCGCGGAAGGTCTTCTCGCGCGCGTCCCAGGCGCAGACGATGCAGGCGGGCCGGTACTCGGAGACGACCTTGAGCAGCATCTGGCTGAGGCCGAACAGCGCGTTGGTGGGCTGCCCGGCCTGCGTGGTGATGGACTCGGGCAGCGCGAAGAACGCGCGGAACGCGAGGCTGCTGCCGTCGAGCAGGAAGAGCCGGTCGTAGAGATGAGGGTCGGCCATGCCGCGATTCTACGTCACGCGGCCGCCTCGACCCGACTCAGCCCTTCGCGGCGTCCGCTGATCACTCACCGTTCGGAGGGGCCTCGTTGAGCACGAGCCAGTACAGGCCGAGCTGGTTGACCGCCTCCATGAACTGCGTGAAGTCCACCGGCTTGCGGATGTAGCTGTTGGCGCCGAGGTCGTAGCTGCGCGCGAGGTCGCTCTCCACGTTGGACGACGTGAGGATGACCACCGGCAGCCGGCGGGTGCGCGGGTCGGCGCGGAGCCGCTCGAGCACCTCGAGGCCGCCGACCTTGGGCAGCTTGAGGTCGAGAAGGACGAGGTTGGGCGCGTCGCTCACGTCGCGACCGGCGTAGCTGCCCGTCGCGAAGAGATACTCCAGCGCCTCCGCCCCGTCGCGGACCACGTCGACGCGGTTGGCGACGCGGTTGCGGCGCAGAGCGCGCAGCGTGAGTTCGACATCGTCATCGTTGTCTTCGACGAGAAGGATCAAGCGCTGCTCCTTCATTCACCCTCCCCCCGGGACCCAGCGTGAACCACACGTGGCTCCCTTACCCGTTGCTCCCTCCGCCCAGACGCGGCCCCCATGTCGGCGCACGATCCGCTGGACGGTGGCGAGGCCGATGCCCGTGCCTGGGAACTCGTCGTCGCCGTGCAGGCGCTGGAACGGCGCGAACAGCTTGTCCGCGTACTGCGAGTCGAAGCCCGCGCCGTTGTCGCGCACGAAGAACACCCTGTCCTCGCCCGTCGCCCTCCATGCCCACCTCGACGCGGGCGCCGGCTGTCCTGCGAGGTGAACTTCCAGGCGTTGCCCAGGAGATTGCGCAGCGCCACGTCCAGCAGCTGAGCGTCCCCATCGGCCACCATCTTCGGCGTCACGGCGAGCTTGACCGGCCGTCCCGGATCGTCGTCGGCGAGCTCCGCGCCGATGGAGCGTGCGGCCGCCGAGAGGTCGACCCGCTCCCACGTCATGTCGCGGCGCGTCACCCGCGACAGCATCAGGAGGTCGTCGATGAGGCGCGCCATGCGCTGCGAGGCGCGCGGATGCGGGTGAGGTAGTCCGCGGCGTCGCCGTCGAGCTCGTCGCCGTAGTCCTCGAGGAGCGCCAGGCTGAAGCCGTCGAGCGCGCGCAGCGGAGCGCGCAGGTCGTGCGAGACCGAGTAGCTGAACGCCTCGAGCTCCGCGTTGGCGGCCTCGAGGGCGTCGGTCCGCTCGCGTACGCGCCGCTCGAGGTCGGTGTTGAGCGCCTCGAGCTGCCGCTCGGCCTTGTGCCGGGCACGCTCCCTGCCGGCTGCCTCGATGCCGAACCCGACGTCGGCGGCCAGCCGCGCCAGCAGGCTCACCTCCTCGGCGTCGAAGCGCCCCGGCTCCGCGGAACAGATGGCGAGCACGGTGTCGTGGCGGCCGTCGACGACGATCGGGACGGCCGCCAGCGAGCGCAGTCCCCACCGATCGGCGTGCTCCCTGTAGGGAGCCATCCGCGGGTCCGCCGTGATGTCGCCGCATACGTCGCTCCGCCCCTCGACGATGGCGACGGCGACCGGGCTCGGCCCTGCGGGGGTGGGGCGGATGCTGTCCGTCGATCTCGTCCGCGGCGCCCTCGACGCCGGCGCTGGCGAGGACCCGCACGCGCCCGTCCCTGCGCTTGCGCCCCACCCAGGCGAGACGGAAGCCGCCCTGCTCGACGACGATGCGGCACACCTTGTCGTAGAGGCGGTCCGGCTCGCGCTCCTCCGGGACCGCCTCCATCACCGCGCTCAGCACCTGGTAGAGGCGCGTCAGCCGGGCGAGACGGACCACAGTGGCCCGGTGCTCGGTCACATCGATGAAGATGGTCGCGAACTGATGCGGTCGCGGCGACACCACCTGGATGTCGAAGTGGCGCCCCAGGGCGGGGACGTAGGCCTCGAAGCGCTGGGGCTCACCGGTCAGAGCGACCCTGCCGTAGCGCTCGATGAGGCCCGTCTCACGCAGACCCGGCACCACGTCGGTAGCCCGGGCGCCGAGGACGTCGGCCACCTTGAGCCCGCTCTGCTCCTCGAAGGCCGGGTTGGCGGTCAGGAAGACGTAGTCCACCGGCTCGCCGTCCTCGCCGAGCACGACCTCATGCAGGGCGAAGCCGCTGAGCGAGTTCTCGAACAGCGTGCGGTAGCGCGCTTCGCTATCGCGGAGCGCCGCGTTCGCCGCCGCGCGCTCGCCGACGTCGCGGACGATCTCGAGGTAGTACTTCTCGCCCTCGATCGCCAGCACGCTGAGGCTGACTTCGACGGGAAACTCGACCCCGTCGCTCCTCCGGTGCAGGCTCTCGAAGGTGAGGTGGCCTCCCTCCTCCTCCAGTTGGCGCGTGCGCTCGGCCACGGTGACCTCCGCCTGTGGCACCCGGAAGGCGTCGACCGAACGTCCGATGAGCTCGCCGCGGGAGTACCCGTACGCCCCGAGGGCGAAGTCATTGGCCTCGACGACCGTGTTGTCCGTGTCGAGCAGGAGGACGATCTCCTTGGCCTCTCGCATGAGCGCCGCGTACCGGACCTCCGCGCGGTGCACTTCGCGCTCGGCGTCCCGGCGGTTGTTCCGCGCGGGGACACGATCGCTTCTGTCCTCGCCGCCCCTCACCCTGCCCCCCTCTGCGTCGTCAGGATCGCTGCTTGACCAGCAGCACCCGCGTACCCAGCGGCCCGCACGTATAGTGCACGGCATCGGCCAGCGCGCGCATGAAGTGGATGCCACGCCCGCTCGTCGCCGCGGCGGGTGGCGCACAGATCGGCGTGACCGCCAGCCCGTCGCCAGCGTCGATGACTTCCACGGCGACTTCGTCCTCATAGCAGAAGAAGCGCACGCGCACGTCGTCGTCGGCGCCGCGCGGCGACCCATGGACGACCGCGTTGGCGAGGGCCTCCGCCACGGCCACGTTGAGCTCGAAGAGGTCGGCGTCGTCGAGCCCGGCCACCTCGGCGAACGCCGAGACCCGGCGGCGGGCCGCGCGCAGCTGCCGCGTGGTGGCGGGGAACGTGAACTCGTGTTCCCAGCGCGCCCGCAGGCCGGCCTGCAGGGGGGCGTCGGCGTCCCCCCCGGGCGGACCCGGCGCAGCCGGCACGGCGCGCATGAGCCCGGCGCCGGCCAGCGCCGCACGCGCCTCCGGCTCTTCCACGGCTACGACCAGCTTGCCGCCGGCCGATTCGAACGCGGTGGCGGCGGCGCGAAGCGCCGCCAGCCCTTCACGGTCGATGCCGACCCAAGGGTCGAGGTCGACGACGACCTCAGCGGCACCCGTCGCGAGGCAGCGCCGGACCTCGGCCGGCAGCTCCAAGGCGAGGCGAGCGCCGTTCACGCCGCCGCAGTGAATCACGCAGACCTCGCCACGGACCTCCATGTCGACTCCAGGGTCCCGGCCGGCCACACGTATCAGCCCTGGTCCGGGCGGGCGTCGCTGTCGTAGGTCACGGGCGGCTCGAACCGGCACGCCTCCTGCCCCGGCCAGCCGCCGAACGGGTACTCGCAGTGCATCTGGTGCACCTGCTCGCCGACGTCGTCGAAGCGTGCGTGGATACGCTCCACGATCTCGTCGGTCATGGTGAAGGACCGGACTCCTTCGGTGAACGCCTGACGCAGCGCGTCCATGCGCAGCTCGAGCTCGTCGAAGTCGGCGCGCCATTGCTGCACGTCTCCCGACGCGGGATGGCGAAGATCGCGGGTCTCGCTCATGCTGGTGCCTCCGCGGGCTGCACTCGGTCGATGGCGGTCATGCTCGTAACCGCTCATACCCTCGGCGACTGACCCTGACACTGGGATCGCGGCACGCCGCGCCGGATGCCGGCGCCCTGGATGTACACTCGCCCCGGGAAGCCGGTGGCGGGCCGGCCCGAACATGCCGGGAGGATGCAAGATGGGAGCACGAGAGTATGCACGGGGACGCCGCGTCGTCGCGCGGCTGCCGCACGGCGGCGACCTGCTGGAGGAGATAGCCGCCGTGGCCGATGCGCACGGCATGCGGGCGGCGGAGCTGCGCGCCATCGGCGCGTTGCAGACCGCCCGCCTCGCCTTCTACGACCAGGAGTCTCACGAGTACGGCGAGTTCGCCGTGGCTGCGCCGGTCGAGCTCGTCGGCCTTCTCGGCAACGTCTCGCGCCGCGACGGCGCCACGGCGGTGCACGCGCACGCCACTCTCGCCGGCCACGAGGGCGCCTGCATCGGCGGCCACGTGGCGCCGGGCTGCGTGATCTTCGCCTGCGAGCTCATCCTGCAGGAGCTGGTGGGGGAGCCGCTGGAGCGCGAGTTCGACGAGGTCACCGGGCTGCCGCTCTGGCACGGTCTCTGAACGCGTCCGTACGCGCGCACGCCGAGTGCGATGGTGCGGGGAAAGAGTGGTGTCGGAAGGGGGACTTGAACCCCCATGAGGTTAAACCCTCACTAGGCCCTCAACCTAGCGCGTCTACCAATTCCGCCATTCCGACACTGAGGGACCGCGATTATAGGTGGTCCCGAGCCGAGCGGTCAACGCGAGCCCAGACGGTGCGTTCACATGACGATGGGCGGGCCCTGATCATGCTGCCCGCCCATCGGCGGCGCCCCCTTCAACTGCCTCCAGGAGCCCGAGGCCGTGGTCTGCAGAGACCGTGGCGCCGACTGAACTCTCTCCCGGAGTATAGGACCGGGCCGCGAGGTGGTACAACGTTGCTGCACTGCGCAAGGACCTCGACCCGGAGACACCGATGCCAGCACGCATCCAGGTCGGCAGCTGTTCCTGGACCGACCCCACCCTCATCGCCTGCGGGCGCTTCTACCCACCGGGGATCACCAGCTCGGAGGCGCGTCTCCGGTACTACGCCGAGCAGTTCGACATCGTCGAGGTCGACTCGACGTACTACGCGCCGCCGTCGGCTCGCAACAGCGAGCTCTGGGCGGCGCGCACCCCCGCCGGCTTCGTGTTCAACATCAAGGCTTTCGGGCTGCTCACGCACCACCCGACCGTCGTGGAGCGCCTGCCGGACTGGCTGCGGAACGCGCTCCCCGGGGAGGCGCGCGGCAAGCGGAACGCCTACGCCAAGGACTTCCCCGCGGCCGCCGTAGAGCAGGTCTGGGAGCTCCACCGCGAGGCTCTCGAGCCGCTGGCCGCGGCCGGCAAGCTGGGCGCCGTCCTGTTCCAGTTCCCGCCCTGGTTCGTGCGCTCCCGCGACAGCCGCGAGTATCTCCGCGAGCTGCCGGACCGCCTGCCCGGCTGGCCGCTCGCGGTGGAGTTCCGCGGCGGCGGCTGGATGGACGACGAGTCGGCCGCCGGCACGCTGCGGCTGCTCGAGGAGGCCGGGCTTGCCTACGTGGCCGTCGACGAGCCGCAGGGGTTCCCGAACAGCACGCCGCCGCTGGCCGCGGCCACGGCGCCGCTCGCGGTGATCCGACTCCACGGGCGCAACGCCGACACCTGGAAGAGCAGGACCGGGGCGGCGTCAGACCGCTTCAAGTACCTCTACGCGGACGGCGAGCTCGGGGAGTGGGTCCCGCGCGTGCGCGAGCTCGCCGCGCAGACGCGATCGGTGCACGTCCTCTTCAACAACAACTACGAGGACTGGGGCATGCAGAACGCCCGCCGCATGGCTCACCTTCTCGGAGTGGGGCGGCAGCCGCCGCAGACGCAGCTCGCGCTCAGCTGAACGAGAAGCCGTCCGCGAAGAGGGCGCGGGGTCAGCCGGGCGTGGCGAGCAGCTCTCGCATCTGCGCGTCGACGCTCGCGCCCCAGCGCGAGAACTCCGCGAAGAACGCCTCGCACGGTACCACCTGCTCCGGCACGAAGACGCCGGGCCCGGCGATGTCGCCGCGCGCCAGCATGCGCGCCACGATGGCCGGCGGGATGCCGGTGTCCACGTCGCCGCCGCCGGCGCCGTGCTCCTTGTTGGCCGGGATGGTGGCGCGCACGCGCCACTCCACCCGGCGCCCGTCCTTGAGCCCGCGCACGACGCCGAGCAGGTAGTCGACGTCGTCGAGCACCACCTCGGTGGGCCGCGGGATCTCGCTCACGACCTTGAGGAGCACGTCGCGCGGCCGCACCTGCACGCCCTGGACCTCCACCTCGTCGGTACGCGTCATGCCGATCCGGTTGAGGAAGCGCATCTGCTCCGTGAACTCGGCCGGCAGAGCGAGCTTGAACGTCGCCGTCCTGAGCCCCCGGTCCTTCCACGCGTGCCAGAAGGTGAACGGCTCGGAGTGGATCGTGAAGTGCGCCTCGAGCATGCCGGCGGGCTCGCCGAAGTCGAGGTCCTCCGGACCCTCGCCGCCGGTGATGTCCATCACCCAGTGCCCGTCGATGAACTCCGGCGCCACGACGCTGAACTCGTCGCAGAGAGTCTCGAGCGAATACGGTACGACCCAGCCGCCGTAGCTGCTCCAGTCGGTGTCGTCGACGTTGCCACAGAGGGCGTACGCCTCCTCGACCACGTCCAGACGCTCGGCGCCGTACTTGGCGAGGATGTTGGTGACGCCGGGGGCGCCGCCCATGGCGATGACCGCAGTGACGCCGGCGCGGCGGAACTCCTCGTGCAGTTCCACCTGCTGCTTGGTCACGTGGAAGAGGCCGCCCATGTCGGTGTAGTGCACGCCCGCCGCGGCGGCGGCGTGCATGACGTTGATGTTCCAGAAGTGCTGTGTGGCGTTGACCATGGCGTCGCAGCCTGAGATGGCCGCCCGCACGCTCTCCTGGTCGCGGGCGTCGACGAAGCGGCCCGTGGCTTTGCCGCCGCCGTGGCTGGCGGCGACTTCCCGGGCCCGGTCCTCGTTGTAGTCGCCGACCACGATCTCGGCGACGTCGGGACTCAGCCCGAGGTCCTTTACCGCCCAGCGGCCCATGGCACCCGCACCCACGACGGCGATCTTCATCTTCCCCTCCCGCGCGCTCAGACGATGTGCTGCCTGCATCCGAGCCTATGGGACTCGCGAGGCGAAGTACAGACGGCTATCATGGGGCGCGGAACGTCGCTCCACCCCCTCGCGCAAGGACGGTGACCGTGGTCCGATACGGTCTGGATGAGCACGACTGGCAGTCCCTCGAGGACGAGGTCCTCGGGCTGTTCACCGCGCTCCTTCGCGTCGACACGACCAACGCCAACGAGACCGAAGCGGCGCTCGTCGTGCAGGCGTACCTTGCCGAGAACGGGATCGCGAGTGAGCTCGACGGCGAGCTCCCGGACCGGCAGAGCCTTGTCGCCCGGCTGGACGGCGCCCGGCCGGGCCGCACCCTGACGATGATGGGCCACCTCGACGTCGTCCCTGCCGACGCCGGCGAGTGGAGCGTGCCGCCGTTCGCCGGCGTCCTGAAGGACGGCTTCGTCTGGGGCGTCGGCACCACGGACATGAAGAACCAGGTGGCCGCCGAGGCGGTCGCCCTCGCCCGGGTCAAGCGCTCGGGCGCCGACTTCGCCGGCACGGTCAAGTTCGCGGCCACGGCCGACGAGGAGGACGGCGAGTTCTGCGGCGTGCAGTGGCTGTGCGAGCACCGCCCCGACGCGCTGCGCGCCGACTACTGCCTCAACGAGGGCATGGGCGGCCTCTGGTTGCCGATGGACGGCCGCAAGGTCTTCCTCCTGGCCGTCGGCGAGAAGGCGTTCGCGCAGTTCCGCATCCGGACCCGCGGCCGCGGCGGTCACGGGTCCGTGCCCGAGAAGGATCGCAGCGCCGTGATCGACCTGGCGCGCGCCGTCACGGCGCTCGGCCTGGCCGACCCTCCGGCGATCGTCTCGGGCACGACGGCGCGCTTCATCGACGTGCTCGTGCCCGACGGGGCGCTCGCCGCGCGCCTCAAGGACCCGGCGACGGCGCGCGCGGCCGGCGCCGAGCTTCGCCGGCTCGATCCCGTGGTCGCCGGGCTCATCGAGCCCCTCTTCGGCGCCACGCTCACCCCCACCGTCCTTGCCGCCGGCGCGGCCGTGAACGTCATCCCCACGCGGGCCGAGGCCCTGGTCGACTGCCGGATCCTGCCCGAGATGACGCACGACGACGTCACGGAGTACGTGGCGAGCGTGCTCGACCCACTCGGCATCGAGTGGGAGTTCGAGTGGGTCGACGTGACCACGCCCAACGCCTCGCCGGCCCAGACCGCGTTCACCGAGAGCATCGAGCGCGTCTTGCGGCGCGACGTCCCGGACGCGGTCCTCGCGCCGATGACGTCGGGCAGCTTCACCGACTCGCGCTGGGTGCGGGAGGCCTTCCCCGACTGCATCGCCTACGGGTTCGCGCCGTTCCTCGCCGAGAGCTTCCACGCCATGGACGGCGGCCGCGACCACGAACCCGACGAGCGCATCATGGTCGACGACGTCACCTACCAGGCGCTCTTCTTCGAGCGCCTGGTGCGGGACTTGCTCTCGTGATCCCGTCTCTGGCGCCCGACGTCCTCCGCGACCGCTTCCGGGGCGCGCTGCTCGGCCTCGCCGCCGGCGAGGCGCTGGGCGCGCCGGCCGAGTTCCTCACCGCTGAACAGGTCGTCGAGAAGTACGGCGTCATCACCGAGATGATCGGCGGCGGCGTCTACGACGTCGCACCCGGCGAGATCACTGACGCCACTGAGATGATGCTCTGCCTCGCCGAGAGCCTCGCCGACAACGGCGGCTTTGAACCCGAGGACATCATGGCGCGCTACGGCGCCTGGCTGCAGAGCCAGCCGCGGCACGTGAGCCTCACGGTGCGCGCCGCGCTCATCAGCTACCGCTCCGGGACGCACTGGGACGTCGCGTCGCGGCGCGCCTTCGAGATCCTCGGCGGGCCCACGGCGGGCAACGGCAGCCTCATCCGCTGCGCCCCCATGGGCCTGCTCTACTCCGGCGACGCTTCGATCCGCCACGAGATCTCACACCGCGAGTCCACGCTCACCCACTTCGACCGGCTCGCCGGCTGGTCGTGCGCCGCCTTCAACGACCTGATCACGGCGGCGCTGGCCGACGACCTCGCCGAGGAGATCCCGGCCATCGCGCACACCTTCGACCTCGAGGACAAGCGCGTGAGCGCCGTGCTGCGCGACACGCAGGCGGCGGAGGCGGAGGAGCTCATCAGCTCGTCGTTCGTCCTCGACACGCTGCAGACGGCCCTCTGGACGGTGCTTCACGGCGCCGACTTCGAGCACTCCGTGACGATGGCCGTGAACCTGGGCAACGACGCGACCGCCGCCGGCGCCACGACCGGCGCGCTGGCCGGCGCGGTCTATGGCGAATCCGGCATCCCGGCTCGCTGGCTCGAAGCCCTGACGGTGCGCGAGCGCGTCACCGCCGTGGCCGACCGGCTGGCCTCGCTCGCCTCCCCGGACTGAGCCCCCGGCGACCGCGTGTCCCGCCGCCGCGGCGGTTAAGGGCATGGACGCGCGCACCGCCGTCATCGAAGGCGGACGGCGGCGCCTGCGGCCGATCCTCATGACAGCCATCGCCACCATCCTCGCGCTCATCCCCATGGCGCTCGGCATCGGCGGCAAGGGCGGCTTCCTCTCGACCCCGCTCGCCGTGGTCGTGATCGGCGGCCTGTTCACGTCGACGTTCCTCACCTTGATCCTCGTGCCCGTGCTGTACCTGGCGTTCGACCGGCTGCGGCCGGCGGGCGCCTACGCGCCGGACGACGACGACTTCGCGACAGTGATGCCGGAGCCGGCTCCGGCCGACTGACGGCGGGCCGGCTCAAGGCCGGACGAAGACGGCGCCGCACGCCGGGCAACACTGCCCGGCGTGCGGCGCCGTTTCGCTGCAGTACCCTCTTCTCAGCGGCTGGGCTCCACGGCCTCGCCCACAAACGGCACGACGAGAGGAGAGCCAGTGACCAAGCAAGCTCCGAAGAAGACCGCGGCCAAGGCGGCTGCGAAGCCGCGCACCGCCGCCGACATCGTGCGCGGCACCCCGCGCAAGCTCACCCGCGCCCAGCTCATCGACGAGCTGAACAACGACCTCGCCAAGGAGTTCCAGGCGCTGGTGCAGTACGTGCAGCACGCGGCCGCGATGAGCGGCCCGCAGTACGACGCCATCAAGGCCGAGCTCATCGTCCACTCCAACGAAGAGCACGCTCACGCCACCTCGCTGGCCGACCAGATCGACTTCCTCGGCGGCGTGCCCGGCGTCGACGTGGCCGAAGCGCACATCTCGCCCGACTCGAAGGTCATGCTCGAGCAGGACCTGGACGGCGAGCTGGACGCCATCGCCCGCTACCGCGAGCGCATCGCCCAGGCCGAGATGCTGCAGGAGTACGGCCTGCGCCGCGCGCTCGAGGACATCCTCATCGTCGAGGAGGAGCACGCGCGCGACCTCCAGGACGCGCTCGACCTCTGAACCGACTGGCGGAGGCCCGGGCGCGACGCTACGCCGTCGCCCGGGCCTCCGCCGCCTTCTCCCTACGGCGCCTCCAGCCCGGCGCCAGCGCCAGGAACGCCACCGCGCCGGCCAGCCCCACCACGAGCAGCACGACGAAGGCCTGCCGGCCGCCCATGTTGTCCATGGCCCAGCCGCCGAAGGCGGGTCCGAGCGCGGCCCCTCCGTTCCACACCACCGTCCACACGCCCATGTAGCGGCCGCGCAGCGCCTCCGGCGCGAGGTCGGCGACCTCAGCCGACGCCACTGGGGACAGCAGCGTCTCCCCCAGGCTGAGGACGATGATGAGGATCACCAGCGACCACAGCGGTCCGGCGAACGCGGACCCGCCGATGCCGAGAGCGAGCAGCCCGCTGGACACCGCCAGCAGGACCATGCGATTACGGAACCTGAGAGCGGTCACGAGCGGGATCTGGACCGCCACCACGATGAGGGCGTTGAGCGTCAGGAGATACGCCCATTCGCTGCTGGGCACGCCGAGGAAGCTGGTGATGTACACGGCATAGATGGAGCCGAAGTTGCCGATGCAGAACACCGGCAACACAGCCGCGAGACAGAACACGATGAAGACGCGGTCGTGGAACACCCTGCGGTAGCCGCTGCGCCCCTGCGTGTCGGCGTGACGCACGCGCTGCGTGGCGCTCGCCGGCCGGCTCTCGCGGATCCAGATCGCCATCATGACCACCATGAACGCGCAGCCGATGGCGGCGGAGAGGAACAGCACCCGGTACGTCACGCCCGATCCGAGCGCCTGGGCGGCGAGCACCGGGCCCACCACGACGCCGAAGTTCATGGCGGCGCGCGTGATGCCGAACCCCTCCTGCCGCTTCGCCGACGGAAGGAGGTCGGCGATCATCGCGTTGCTGGCCGTCTGGAAGAGCGGCCAGCCGAAGGCGCTCTCGACGGCCACGAGAAGGGCCACCTGCCACAGTTCGGTGATGAAGGCGAAGCCGACGAACCAGGCCACACCGACCAGCACCGAGAGCATGATGACCTTGCGGCGCCCGAGCCTGTCGGTGAGGTGCCCGCCCCAGAACTGCACGGGCATCACCGCCAGCGGCACCAGCCCGAAGACCACACCGATCATGGTCATCGACGTGTGCAGGTTCTGGCGCAGGTAGATGGCCTCGAACGGGAACGCCAGCGCGGCGGCGCCCACGTAGATGAAGATGCCGGCGGTGAGCACCCAGAACTGGCGCGGGAACGTGCGCAGGCCGCGCAGAAAGCCCTTAAGCCGGGTGAACATGCGCCAATGGTATCTGAGCGGAGGGGGCGGGCGGCGAGCCCACCCGACTCGGCGCAGCCCACCCCGTATCGCCGGCGACCTACGGATTCCGACTGGCAAAACCATCGGCACCGGATGGCAAATAGCTCCCGTTTGCAGGCGACTCTTCCGTCGGAACTTCCCGCCGGTCGCACAAGAACCTGCGCGTCGTTGACTTGCCGCGTCACAGCCGCTAGGTTCGTCGGCATGTACCTGAGCGTGCAACAGGCGGCGCGACGGCTCGGCGTCTCGCCGGTCACCATCCGTCGCTGGACCGCCACGGGCTTCCTGCCCTGCACTCGCACCGCCGGTGGGCACCGGCGCATCGACGATCACGACATCGACGACCTCGCGAAGGCGATCGGCGGCAGCAACCACCTCGCCGCCCAGCTCGCGCGCGAACGTGAAGTCGACGTGCTCATCAACACGTCGACGGCGCTGGCCGTGAAGCTCGACCTCACCGAACTGCTGCTCGAGATCGCGATGCGCATGACCAGCCTGCTCGACTGCCACTTCTGCGCCATCTCCGAGTACGACCCCGAGTCCGACGCCACCCGCACCCTGGCCGAGTACGACCACGCCGGTCAGCGCCTGCCCGACGCGAGCCCGTACCGCCTGCGTGACTTTCCGCTCACCCGCCGCGTGCTCAGCGAGCAGATCACCGCGGTGGTCAACGTCGACGACCCACACGCCGACCCGGCCGAGGTCGCCGAGCTGCGCCGCGAGGGCGACCGCAGCCTGCTCATGGTCCCGCTCGTCGTGCAGGGCCGCAGCCTGGGCCTGCTGGAGGTCGTCGACCAGAAGCGCTCGCGGCAGTACTCCCGCCAGGAGTTCCGTCTCGCCGAGGCCATCGCCGGCCAGGCGGCGGTCGCGATCCAGAACGCCAAGCTCTTCGCCGAGAGGCGACGCAGCGACGAGGACGTCGCCAACCTGCGCCGGGCGCTGGCCAGCCTCACGGCCCACGTCCCGGAGCTGGGCGAGGGCCACCGCAAGAGCGACGCGCTCGGCACGGTCGCCAGGGCCCTCTGCGAAGCGCTCGGCGCGATCTCCTGCGTCGCGAGCATGGGCGGCGAGAGCGCCGGCGCCTTCGGCGCCGGCCGGGTCGCCGCCCCGGAGACCGGCGACGAGCGCGGCGCCAACGCCAACCTCGTCGTCGCGCGCGACCCGTCCGGCCGCACCGACCTCACGCTGGCCGTCACCCTGCCCCACCCGCCGGGCGAGGGCCAGGTCGAACTGCTCGACTTCGTCGCCGCGATCACCGCGACCGTCGCCCTGCGCTGAGCCGCGCAGCGAGCGTGCGGCGGACCGCGCCCTGCAGTCCTCCACGGCCGTATCCCAGCAGCGCCGAAAACCGTCACGTCTGCGGCGCGTCCACTTCTCAATAGCAGCTCTATTTGCTGGTACTTTGACCGAGTCAGCGTGTCGGCGAACTTCGCGCTCGACTCGAGCGCAGAAGTTCGCGCGGTTGACGGGTCGCCCGCGGCGGCGATACGGTTTGCGTATGTATCTGAGCGTCCAACTTGCAGCGCGTCGCCTCGGCGTCTCGCCCCACACCATCCGCCGCTGGACCGCCTCCGGCTTCCTCCCGTGCACGCGGACCGCCGGAGGGCACCGCCGCATCAAGCAGGAGGACATCGACGAGCTGGCCCATCTCATCGGCGGCCGCAAC
Organism: uncultured Thermoleophilia bacterium; assembly: GCA_963739595.1. Classification (GTDB taxonomy): domain Bacteria; phylum Actinomycetota; class Thermoleophilia; order UBA2241; family UBA2241; genus CAIXSE01. The sequence goes on along the minus strand of CAVUBA010000009.1, from coordinate 56,094 downwards.
CACCTCGCCGCGAGGCTGGCGCGCGAACGCGAGCTCGAGACCCTCGTGGCCACGGCCGTCGCCGTCTCCAGCCAGCTGGACGCCACCGCGCTCCTGCGCGAGATCGCCAAGCAGATGACCACCCTGCTCGACGCGCACCTCTGCGTCATCTCCGACTACGACCCGACCTCCCGCAGGGTCTCGGTCCGCGCCGAATACGACGATCTGGGCAACCGCCATCAGGACACGATGACGTACACGCTGAGCCAGTTCCCCATGGCGCGCCGGGCGATCGAGGACCACGAGAGCATCACCATCAACGTGAGCGACCCCCACGCCGACCCCGCGGAGGTCGCCATCATGCGCCGCGACGGCGACAAGTGCCTGCTCATCCTGCCGATGGTGCACCAGGGCCAGAGCATCGGCCTCATCGAGGTCCTCGACCACCAGCGCGAGCGCAAGTTCGGCCGGCAGGAGATGCGCCTCGCCAACGCCGTGGCGGCCCAGGCGGCCGTTGCGCTCCACAACGCCACCGTCTTCGCGCAGCTCAAGCGCAGCGACAAGGACGCGCTGGCCCTGCGGCACGCGATCGAGACCATCTCCAGCGGGTACGCCACGCTGCACGCGCAGACCACGACCGCCGGGGTGCTGCAGGCCGCCGCCGACGTCTCGGCGCGGGCGCTCGGCGCCATCTCGTGCGTCGCCAGCTGCCGCGGCGAGAGCGCCGGGGCGTCCGGGCTGCGCGCCGGCGACCCGGCGGCCCAGACGGGCGCCGCACACGTCATCGTGTCGTCGGCCCCTTGCGGCGACTCCGAGGTCGCCCTCACGCTCACGCTCGGCGGCGACGCCGGCGACGGCCAGGCCGAGCTCCTCGGCCTCGTCGCCACCATGGCCGCCGGGGCCATCGGGCGCGCGGCCTCCTAAAGGTCACCCGTCCGGCTCGGCCGGCCGCCGGGCAGGCCCGCCGGCTCTGCTATCCTCGGCCCATGCCCCGCCCCCGCCCCAGGTTCGTCGTGATCGACACCGAGACCACCGGTCTCGACCCCCAGAACGACCGCATCATCGACATCGGGGCCGTCCGCCTCGACGCGGACCTCGCCGTCACCGACCGCTTCACGACCCTGGTCGACCCCGAGGTGCCCATCCCGCTGTTCGTCGCGCGGCTCACCGGCATCTCAGACGCCGACGTCGCCGGCGCCCCGCGCATCGCGGAGGCCCTTGCCGGCCTGCGCGAGTTCGCCGGCGACGCGACGCTCGTCGGCCACAACGCCGCCTTCGACCGCGACCACCTGGCGGCCGCGGCGCGGCGCAGCGGCACGCCGCCGCTCGCGAGCGCCTGGTTCGACACGCTCGAGGCCGCGCTGCTGCTCTTCCCCGAGCTGGACCGCCACGCGCTGCCGATCCTGGTGGAGGAGCTCGGCCTCTCGTGGCCCGCACACAGGGCGCTGCCGGACGCGGAGGCCACCGCGGCGGTGCTCGCTCACCTCGCCCGTCGCGCGGCCGGCCTGGCGGACGTGGAGCGGCGCCTGCTCGAGAGCGTCTCCTGGGCGCCGCTGCCGGTGCTCGACGCCTGCGCCGCGCAGCCCGACGAGGCCCCTCCGCCGCTCGTCGCCGACGCGCCGCCGGAGGGCCCGGGGCCCGCTGGCGATCCTCCCCGTGGCCTCCGGCGCCTGGCGCGACGAGCTGGACGGAGCCGACGACGGCACGCCCGGCGGAGCCGGCGACACGCGTGCCCGGCCTCGCCGGCCGCCTCCCCGGGTTTCGCCGCCGCGCCGGTCAGGTGGCCTACGCCGAGGCCGCCGCCCACATCTTCTCCCGCGGCGGCATCGGCGTCTTCGAGGCCGGGACCGGCATGGGCAAGAGCCTCGGCTACCTGCTGCCGGCGGCGTACGCCGGCGCGGCCGCCGGCCGCCGCATCGTCGTGAGCACCAAGACGAAGGCGCTGCAGCGGCAGCTGGCCCGCACCGAGCTGCCGCTCGTCGCCGCCGGGCTGCCGCCGGGCTGGCGCTGGGCGCTCCTCATGGGGCGCGAGAACTACCTCTGCCGGCGGCGCCTCGACGAGGCGGTCGCGGCGGAGGGCGAGACGCTGCCCGACCGGGAGCGCACCCTCGCGCTCGCCTACCTCATGGGCCGCGCGCGGCGCGGCGACGTCGACCTCTCCGCCCTGCCCTACCGGGCGACCCAGGTCCTCCCGGCGCTCAGCGACCTCGCGCGCGAGCTGCGCTCGTCGCGCGCGACCTGCCTCGGCCGCTACTGCCCCGCGCGCCGCGGCTGCCACTGGCGCCTGGCGCGCGCCCGCGCCGAGGCCGCACACCTCGTCTGCGTGAACCACGCCCTGCTGCTCTCCGGGCGCGACACACTGCCGGCGTTCGACGACGTGGTGATCGACGAGGCGCACCTGCTGTACCACGAGGCCACGGAGGCGTTCAGCGACCGCGTGGACGCGCAGTCCGTGGACCAGCTGCTCGGCGACCTGCGCGGCCGGCACCGCCAGCGGCCGCTGCCGCAGCGCCTGCGAGTGGCGGCGCGCAAGCTCCCGCCGGACGAGGCGAGGGTCCTCGTCGCGGCCGCGGACGCCTGCGAGCGCGCGGCCGAAGAGGCGCCCGCGCTCAGCCGCGCCCTCGGCGACGCGATCGCGGCGCTCGCCGCCGCGGCCGCGCGCGCGGCGCAGGACGGCGAGGGCGGCGCCCGGCAGTCTGACGAGTACACCACGACCGTGTGGCTCACGCCCGGCCTGCGCGACCTGCCCGAGCACGACCGCGTTCCTCACCCAGGCCGGCCTGCTGGCGGAGAGTCTCGCGAAGCTCGCCAACGCCGCGGCGGCGGGCGCCGAGTCGCTTCCCGAGGACCACCGCGAGCACGCCGCCCTCGTCGCGCTCTCCGACGACGCCGCCGCCGCGTCCGAGCTGCTCGGCGACGTGCCCGAGGGCGGCGGCCAGGAGAGCGTCGCGTGGGCGGAGCTCGAGAGCGCGGCGCGGAGCGTCGCCGGCGCGCCGCGCTGGGCGCTCACGCGCGCGCCGGTCACGCCGGCGGGCGGCATCCGCGAGATCCTCTGGGACCGGCTGCGCAGCGCGGTGCTCACGAGCGCCACGCTCACCGTGGCCGGCTCGTTCGCCTACTTCCGCGACATGACGGGGCTCACCGGCGACGTCGACGCGCGCGAGCAGGTCTTCCCGTCGCCGTTCGACTACCGCCGCCAGGCGGTGCTCGTGCTCGAGCACGACCCCGGCGGCGCCTGGCGGCCCGACGAGCTGGCCGCCCGCCAGGGAGAGCGCCTCAAGAGCATCGCGGCGGTCACCGGCGGGCGCACGCTCGCCCTGTTCACCAACAAGCGCGACATGCACCGCGTCGCGGCGGCCGTCGGCGAGCACGTGGAGGACGACGGCGTGCTCGTGCTCGCCCAGGGCCTGCACGGCAGCGCCGCGAGTCTCGCCGAGGAGTTCCGCACCCACCCCGAGACGATCCTCCTCGGCGTGGACACGCTGTGGACCGGCCAGGACTTCCCCGGCGACGCGCTCACCTGCCTGGTGATCGCGAAGCTGCCGTTCCCGCGGCTGGACCCGCTGTTCCGCGCCCGCCGGCGCGCCTGCGAGGAGGCGGGCGAGCGCTGGTTCGAGCGCTTCTACCTGCCGGAGGCCGTGCTCAAGTTCCGGCAGGGGTTCGGCCGGCTGATCCGCACGGAGAGCGACACCGGCGTGATCGTGGTGCTCGACCACCGGCTGACGCAGAAGGCGTACCGGCGCGACTTCCTCGCCAGCCTGCCCGACATGGACGTGGTCGAGGCGGCGCCCGCCGAGGTGGCCGCGGTGGTGGAGTACCACCTGCGGCGCCTCACGGCTCCTACTTGAGCATCCTCCCGCTCCCCTTCGCGACCTCGCGGCCGACGCGCTTGACGAGCCGCGCCTTGCTCTGCTGGCCGCAGTGGGGGCAGGTGAGGTTCTTGTAGCTGTAGTAGGTGCCGTCGGGGTTCTTGCCGACGCTCGAGGTGGTGAAGAAGTTGACGATCGTCGGCACCTGGAACGCCTTGCCGCACTTGGCGCACACGTAGCCCGACGTGCGCGAGATGAGGCTGATGTACAGCCACAGCCCGGCGAGGATGAGGATGATCGTCGGCAGCCAGCCCCTCGACGGAAGGACGAACTCGATCGCGATCAGCACGATGCCGACGAAGATGGCGAGCTTCCAGATCGTGCGGAACCAGTCGTACCGGTTGCGTTCGACGAAACGGGCCACGCGAGTCCCTTTCGATTCAGGCCCGGCGAACGGTGCGCCGGGCTACGGGCGCGGGCAGGACGGGGCTCTGCCCCGGGCGCCCTCGCCGCGCCGGCGTCAGCCGCCGACCGGGCCGGCCAGGAAGCTGACCAGGGTGAAGATGCCGAAGAGGAGGACGGCGGCGACCAGGAAGAACCCCAGCGTCTGGAAGAACCCCGCGAACAATCCTCTGGCCTTCATGAGCTCCCCCGTCGCAGTTGACCGGCAGACCGCCCGCCGGAGCGGACGGACGTCTGCGGGTGAGTATGCCACTCCGGCGGACGCGGAGAAAGCGCGGCGGCGCACCGAAACAGGTCTGCCGCTCAAGCCCCGGGGGTACGGTGGCCGATGAATCTGCCGGGCGGCGCGGCCGCCCGGCGCCGGAGCCACCCGGGACTCCGGCAGAGACCGAGGAGGAACAGATGGAAGTCACGTTCGAGAACGGCCCCGCCTTCACCGTCGCCGTCGCCAGGATGGCGGCCGGCGAGCAGATCCGCTGCGAGGGCGGCGCGATGCTCAGCATGACCGCCGGCACCCAGATCGAGACCTCCACGCAGGGCGGCATCCTCAAGGGCCTCAAGCGCTCGCTCTCCGGGGAGTCCTTCTTCATGAACACGTTCACCGCTCCGGCGGCAGGCGGCGAGATCGTGCTCGCCCACTCCCTGCCCGGCGACATGTCGTACATCGACCAGCAGGGCGACACCTGGCTGTACCACCGCGACGGCTTCGTCGCCTGCGAGATGGGCATCGACCTCGACACCAAGTGGGGCGGCCTCAAGGGCGCGTTCGGCGCCTCGTCGTTCTTCGTCGTCAAGTGCTCGGGGCGCGGCAAGGTCATCTTCGCGACCTACGGCGCGCTGCGGCGCGTCGACCTCGCGGCCGGCCAGCAGTACACCGTCGACAGCGGCCACCTCGTCGCCTGGCACGAGGCGATGCCGATCGACGTGCACAAGGTCGGCGGCCTCAAGTCGCTGTTCTTCTCCGGCGAAGGCTTCGTGGTCACGCTCACCGGCCCCGGCACCTTCTTCACGCAGACCCGCAGCGAGGGCGCGTTCGTCAGCTGGCTCGTGCCGTACCTGCCCAAGAGCAGCAACTGACCCGACGCGTTAGCCCGCGCCCGGGACGGGTACGACACGGGTGCAATCGTCGTCAGGGGAGGTCGGCAGATGAGACCGGACGACCAAGGTCCGGAGAACGGTCACACGGCGCCCGAGAAGAAGGCGAAGCACCAGCACGAACGCTGGCAGGACCCGCCCAAGCACCACTCAGGCGCCGAAGCTCCTGGACCAACAAGACGATGCACCATCCCGCGACCCGGATCGGCGAGATCAAGCACGGGAAGTAGTGATAGCGGAAGCCGCTCGCCGCCGAGGGTCGCGTGCTGAGGGCCCGGTGGTCCTGTGACTGCCGGGCCCGAGTACGTACGGTGCGACGCGCCGGCCGGCGTGACGGCGCCGGCGCCCGCCTCAGGCGCTGAAGCGCCGAGCGTCCGGGCCAGGGAGCGGCCCAGGCCGGCCGCGACGGCGTCCTGCCGCGCCGTCGCCCTCCGTCGGCGGCGCCCGTCCCGCGGCCGCCGTCCTCCGCGCCGACGACGATCATCTCGTTGGCGCGGAACCACTCGACGAGCGTGCCGTAGGTGCCGCCGGAGCCGACGGAGCGAGTGTCGACGACCGCCGCGGCCACCTTGCAGGCCAGCGGGCGATCGCCGCCGGCGCGCCTCGTCGCCGACGCGCGCATCATGAGCGCCTGCGCCGCCGGGCTGGCCTTGGCGGAGTACGCCGGCGAGCCGATGACGAGGCCGTCGGCGGCGAGCAGCTTGCGCACGCACCGGCGGAGCCCGTCCTCCGGCGGCTGGGAGCAGCTCAGGTCGCGCCGGTGCCCGCACTGCCCGCACACGGTGCAGCCGGTGTAGGGATTCTTCTCCAGACGCAGCGCCTCGGTCTCGACGCCCGCGGCTTCGAGCTCTGCGGCGACGCGGGCGAGCAGCGCGGTGATGCTGCCACCCGGTCTCGCGCTGCCGTCGAAGAGCACGACCTTCATCGTCCCGCCGGCGATCGCCACGGAGAAGCGCCCGTCCCTCAGGCGTTCAGCTTCTTGAGCGCCCAGGCCATGGACCGTCCGAGGGTGACCATGGTCTCCATGCCCTCGTCGTCCTGCTCCACGTCGCCCTTGCCGAGGCCGATGCCCATGTTCCAGTAGCTGGAGCCGATCACGATCATCTCGTTGATCTGGAACCAGTGGTTCATGCTGTCGAACGCGTGGATGGCGCCGCCGCGCCTGACGGCGACCACGGCGGCGCCCACCTTGCGCGCCAGCGGATTGCCGCTCTTGCGCGTCGCGTAGCCGGCGCGCTCCATGAGCGCCTGCGTCGTGGCCGTGCAGTTGGCGTAGTAGGTCGGCGAGGCGAGGATGATGCCGTCGGCGGCGAGCATCTTCTCGATGCACTCGTTGACGCCGTCGTCCGGGAGCCCGGAGCAGGTGTTGTCCGCGGTCTCCGCGCACTTGAGGCAGGCGGTGCAGCCGCGAAAGCCCTTGTTGTACAGCTGCACCAGCTCGGTCTCGATGCCCTCCGCCTCGAGCTCGGCGAACACCTTGCGCACCAGGAACGCCGTGTTGCCGTCCTTGCGCGAGCTGCCGTTGAACGCCACCACCTTCATGTCATCGTCTCCTCACAGCACCTCGAGCGCGTGCGCGAGGTCGGTCATGTGCCGCTGCGCCTCGCGCGCCGTGCAGGACACGCCGGGCAGCGGGAACGCGAACACCCGGCGGCCGAACGTCCGCGCCAGGTCGTCGTTGAAGCCGTACTCGCTCTTGTGCTCCCACCCGTAGGAGAAGCGCAGCACCCTGTCGAGCGAGCCCTTGTAGACGAACACGAGGATCCGCGGGCGAAGCCGCGCGACGATGGCGTTGACGCGCTCCCAGCCCTCCTGGTACTCGTCGCGGGCGGGTTCGTCCCCGAACGGCCGCGGCACCTTGCAGAGGTCGGTGACGCCGAAGCCCTCGCCGAGCAGCGCGTCGTCGGCGTAGCCATCGGCCGCGGAGAGGATGTCCGCGTCGGCCAGCCGCTTCCACAGGCCCTTGCCCATCTTGCCCTCGAAGTAGTGGCCGGCCTCCACGCTCGCCGGCGATGGCGTCTTGCCGACGAACAGCGCCCGCAGCGTGCCCTGGTCGGGCAGGATGTCGGCCAGCGTGGGGACGGCCAGGCCGTCCACCTCTATCTCGGTGAGGTGGCTCATGACACCGCGTCGGCGGTCGCGAACCGGTGCGCCACGCGGACGAGGGCGAGGGTGTCGAGCGAGCAGTAGTCGAGCAGCGACCGGCGCAGCGTCTCCCGGCGGTCCTCCTCGGTGGCCGGGTCGGACGCCTCGTGGTAGGCCGCCTGGGCGGAGAGGCCGTCCTGCACCTCGACGAGCAGGGCATGATCGAGCTCGGCGTCCACCGTCGGGAGCACGTTCTTGAGCGAGAACGAGCCGTTCAGGGCCGGATGCTGGTAGTGGTCGCGCGTGAGGCGCAGCAGGTCGACGAGCCGCCCCGCGACGGCGTCGAGCGCCGGCTTGAGGTCGGGGAGCATGGCGGCCATCTCCATGATCCGCCACTTCTCGAAGTCGTGGTACACGAAGATGGGGCCCTGGTCGCCGAGAGCCTCGAGCAGGGCCTCCGCGCCCCGGCGCATCGGCGCCTCGCCGCTCGTGTCGAGGAACTCGGCGTGGCTGACCTCGCCGGGCGTCCGCTCCACGTGGCAGGACCACTGGAAGACGACCTGCTGGAACGGGCTCGTGCCCGCCCAGATCGGCACGGCGAACTGCACCGTCTCGAAGTCGAGGTAGTAGCGGGGGTACGGCAGCGTGGCGAGGAACGCCGTCGCCGCCGGGTCGAGCGTACCCAGGGCGGGGTCGGGCGGCACCGCGCAGGCGCCGTCGGGGTCGCGCTCCTCGCCGGCGGCGCAGCGCGTCTTGCCCTCCTGGCCCTCGCAGAAGGCCGCGAACGGGCACTCGAACGGGCGCCGGCACTGAGGGCCGGTGCGCATCGCCGGCAGCGGTCCGCCGAGCAGCTCGTTGAAGCCGCGCACCCAGCCGGGGATGTGCGCCATGAGCGGGCGCGCCTGGTCGGCGACGGGGATCTCCCGCAGCAGGCCGCTGTAGTCGTCGCCGCCGGGGTACACGTAGCCGGTGTCGATGACGGCGACGCTCAGGCCGTCCAGCGGCACGCCGGCGCCCTCGGTCACCCAGCCCTGGATGGCGATGTCCTGGAGGTGATACTCCTTGAGCCGCGTGGCGGACTTGACCTCGACCATCCGGTAGCGGCCGCCGCGACGCTCGAGGACGTCCGCGCGGATGAGCACGCCGCGGTGCCGGAACGTCGCCTCGTAGAGCGTGACGTCGCCGGGCTGGGCGAGCGCCTGCTCCGTCTCGCGCAGCGCCTGGCTGAGCGAAGCGCCGTCGCCGATCAGCACGCCGCCCGGGTACAGCTCGCGCGCCACCTCGCCGACACCGTGGCCCGCCGCGAAGCGGCGCTGGGTGTCGGCGCTGTAGACCTCGAGCTCGGGACGATGCACGGCCAGCCAGAGCCGTTTACCGCATTGCAGGCCGGCGGTGATACGTGACTTGGAGAGGCGGAAGGTACGCACTGTCCCCATTGTATCCCGCCGGAGGCCGGCGAGCCTCCGGGGGAGGCCCGGCGCCGTCCGGACGCTGTGGTAGGGTCGCCGCCATGAGGCTCATCCACACGGCCGACTGGCATCTCGGCCGGCTCTTCCACAACCAGCACCTCACCGCGGACCAGGAGTACGTGCTCGGGCAGCTGGTCGAGCTGGCCGCGGACGTGGAGCCGGCGGCCGTCATCGTGGCCGGCGACCTCTACGACCGCGCCGTCCCGCCCACCGAGGCCGTGGACCTGCTCGACCAGCGTGCTCACGGAGCTCGTCGATCGTCTCGGCGTCCCGGTCATCGCCATCGCCGGCAACCACGACAGCGCCGTGCGCGTCGGCTTCGCCTCGCGGTTGCTGCGTGAGCGCGGGCTGCACCTGGTCGGCGAGCTGCCGCAGGCGACCTCGCCCATCATCCTGCGCGACGAGCACGGTCCCGTCCGCGTCAGCGCTCTCCCCTACGCCGATCCCGCCGAGGCGCGTGGCGTCTACGAAGCCGCGGACATCCACGACCAGCAGGCCGTCACCTCCGCCGGCGTCGCGCGAGCGCTCGCCGCGGCCGAGCCGCACGAGCGCCAGGTGCTGGTCGCCCACGCGTTCGTCGCCGGCGGCGTGGAGAGCGAGAGCGAGCGGCCGCTCAGCGTCGGCGGCGCCCAGCAGGTGTCCGTGGGCACCTTCGCCGGCTTCGACTACGTCGCTCTCGGCCACCTGCACCGGCCGCAGAGCTGCGGCTCGGACACCGTGCGCTACGCCGGCTCGCTCCTCAAGTACTCCTTCGCCGAGCACGCCCACGACAAGTCCGTCAGCGTCGTCGACATCGGCCCGCGCGGCAGCGCGCCCGGCGAGGCCGGCCGGGCCGGCCGGGCCGCGGTCAGCATCGAGACCGTCGCGCTCAGCCCGCGCCGGGACGTGCGCCGGGTCGAGGGCACGCTCGCCGAGCTCCTCCGGCTCGGGCCCGCAGACCCGCGGAGCGACGACTACGTCCTCGCCTCGCTGCTCGACCGCGGGGCCCTGCTCGACCCCATCGGCCAGTTGCGCGCCGTCTACCCCAACACGCTCTCCATCGAGCGGCCGCTGTACGAGGTCATCGGCGCCGCCGGTCAGCGCCGGCCCAGGCCCGGCAGCGTCGGCGACCTCGAGCTGTTCGGCACCTTCTTCCGCTACGCGACCGGCGACGACCTCTCCGCGGCGGAGCAGGCGGAGCTCGCCGCCGTCATCGACTCGCTGGACCGCCGCCGCCGGGAGGCGGGCGGATGAAGCCTCTCGTGGTCACGATGCAGGCGTTCGGCCCCTACGCCGGCCTCCAGACGCTCGAGTTCGCCGACCTGCGGGGCATCGGGTTCTTCCTGATCACCGGTCCCACCGGCGCCGGCAAGACGACCATCCTCGACGCCATGTCCTTCGCGCTGTACGGCGAGACCAGCGGCGGCCCCGAGAAGGACGGCGCCCGCAGCGGCGCGGCCATGCGCAGCGATCACGCCGACCCCGGCACGCTCACCGAGGTGCGCTTCGACTTCTCCCTGGGAGACGACCTCTACCGCGTCGAGCGCGTGCCCGAGCAGCAGCGCCCCAAGGTCCGCGGCGAGGGCACGACGACCCACCTGCAGGAGGCCACGCTCTGGCGGCTGCGCCGCGACGGGCCCGACGACCTCGTGACGGACGGGGCCTCCGCTGGCGAGCGGCTGGAGCAAGGTCACGGCGAAGGCCGAGGACGTCCTCGGGTTCCGCGCCGAGCAGTTCCGCCAGGTCGTCATGCTGCCGCAGGGCCGGTTCCAGCAGTTCCTCGAGGCCGACTCGGGACAGCGCGAGCAGATCCTCCGGGCGCTCTTCGAGACGGGACGGTACGCGGACATCGAGCGGGCGCTGCACGACGAGGCGCTGGCTCTCAAGCGCTCGGCCGAGAAGCTCACGACGCAACGCGACGAGGTGCTTCGTCAGGCGGAGGTCGACGACGCCGAGGCGCTCGCCGACCGCTGCGCCCGCCTGGCCGTCGACCACGCCGACGCGTGCGAGCACGCCGAACAGGCGGCGCGCGACGACGCGAGCGCGCAGCAGGCGCTGGCCGCCGGCAAAGAGGCCGCGCTCAAGCTGCAGGAGCGCGCCGACGCGGCCGCCGAGGTGGCGCGTGCTGGCGGCCCGCGACGCCGAGGTGCAGGTACGGCGCGGCGAGCTCGAGACGGCGCGACGAGCCGTCGAGGTCGCCGACGTGGCGCGGCAGGCGGCCGAGGCGGCCACCCACCTGGAGCAGGCGCGCGCTGCTGCGGACGCCGCCGAGGCGGCGGCCACGGCGGCGGCCACGGCCCTTGCCCGGGCCAGGACGGAGCTCGAGACGGAGGTCGCGCGCACCGGCGCGCGCGAGCACGCCGCCGCCGAGGTCGCCCGCCTCCAGAGCTGTGAGGACGGCGCCGAGGCGCTCGCCGGCGCGCGCCTGGTGTGCGACCAGACGGCGGGCGCGCTGGACGCCTGCCGCGGGCAGGCGGAGCAGGCCGACAGCGACTGGACGGCCGCGCGGGACCGGGTCGCCACGCCTCGAGAAGCACTGGGGCGCGGCGCAGGCGGGTCTCCTCGCAGGCGCCCTCGCCGAGGGCCGGCCGTGCCCGGTCTGCGGCTCGACCGAGCATCCGGCCCCGGCGGAGCTGCCGGGCGAGGCGCCCTCGCAGGACGAGGTCGAGACGGCGCGGGCGGCCGCGGCGGCCGCGCTCGAGCGGCGCGACGCCTCGCGAGAGGCCCTGCGCACGGCCGAGGCGGCGCACGCTGCCGCCGACGCTCGCGCGGTGCAGCGCGGAGAGAGCATCCCGCCGGAGCTGGCCGATCCCGCGGCGCTCGCGGCGGCGCTTGCGGCCGCGAGGGCGCAGGCAGCGGAGCTGACGAAAGCCTACGAGGCGGCCGTCAACGCGGCGCACGGCTGCGAGGTCGCCGCCTCGGGCAAGGCGGCGGAGCGCGAGGCGGCGGCGGCGGCCCTGCAGCAGGCCGTCGAGCGCGCCTTGGCGTCGGACGAGCTCTTTGCGCAGCGTCTGCAGTCGTGCGGCTTCTCGACCAGGGACGACCTCGCGGCGGCCGCACGCTCGCCGCAGGCCGTGGACGACCTCGCCGCGCTCGTCAAGGCACACGAGGACGCGACCCTCAAGGCCGCGGAGCGGCACCGGGTCGCGGACGAGGCCGCCGCCGGTCTCGAGCCTCCCAGGCTCGAGCTTCTCGAGCAGGCGGCCACGCAGACCGCCGAGGCGTCCGGCGCCGCCCACGAGGCGGCGGCCACGCTCAAGGCGCACGCCGCCGCCGCCGAGAAGCAGCTCGCCCGCCTGCACGCCCTCGAAGTCGAGGCCGAGGGCGTGGCCGGACGCTACGAGAGCATCGGCCGCCTCGCCGACGTCGCCGCCGGCCGCAACGGACGGCGGATCTCGTTCCAGAGCTACGTGCTCGGGGCGTTCCTCGACGACGTGCTCGTGGCCGCGTCCGAGCGCCTCCGCCTCATGAGCAAGAACCGCTACGCCCTCGACCGCACGGAGGAGCGGAGCGGCCGCCGGCAGAGCGCCGGTCTCGACCTCGTCGTCTACGACGCCTGGACCGGCGTGGCCCGGGCCGTCTCGACCTTGTCGGGCGGCGAGAAGTTCATGGCCGCGCTCTCCCTCGCGCTCGGCCTGGCCGAGGTCGTGCAGGCCTTCGCCGGCGGCATCCGCCTCGAGACGGTCTTCGTGGACGAGGGCTTCGGGTCGCTGGACGACGAGTCGCTCGACCTCGCCATCTCCTCGCTCGAGAGCCTCAACGCCGGCGGCAGGCTCGTCGGCATCATCTCCCACGTCAGCGAACTGCGAGAGCGCATCGACGCGCGGCTCGAGATCACCGCCGACAAGTCGGGCAGCCACGCCGCGTTCCGCGTCTCCTGAGCGACCTCGGGCCGGCGCGGAGTACACTCGGGTTCATGTACGCGTATCGTCGTCACATGGCGCTAGTCCTCACGCTCGTCGCCCTCGCAGCGGTCGTCCTGTTCGCTCTCGGTCTGGTCCTCTGCATCGACTGGGGCGGCGCCAGCGCGCCGCCGCAGGACTTCGGCCAGCCGGCGTCGCTGGTCCTCAGCCTCTTCTGAGCCGGAGGCGCGCCGGGGTCACACCGGCGGCTTCGACCGGATGTGCCGCGTGCCGCCGGCGTCGTCCGCGACGGCGGCCTGCGTCTTCCCGACCTTCAAGCGCGTACAATCGCGCCTGCCAGGCCCGTCGCGCGCTGGAGGTCAGATGCCCGCCGACCACACCCCGTTCCCCGATCCGTCCCGCCTGCTCCGAGAGCTCGACCTGCAGACGCCGCTGATCGGCCTCTACGACGCCCCCGATCCGGAGGCGTTCGCGCCCCTGGTCCGGCCGCCGGCAGGGCCGGGCCGCGGCCGCGGCGCCTGCCTCTTCAACTACTACCGGCGCTGGGAGAAGGGCGAGACGCTGCACCTCACCGCCGACCGGTTCGGCTGCGGCGGCTGCGGGCGCTCGCTGTTCGGCGTCCAGGTGCGCGAGCGCGACGACTTCATCGACTTCCTCTGGAGAGACGAGGGGCTGCGCGGCAGCCGCGAGCTCATGGCCGAGTGGGTGGACAACGCGCCGACGTACCGGCCCGAGCACGCCGACGTCCTGGTCGGGCCGCTCAAGCCCGCGCTCGCCGCGTATCTTCGCACGATCACGTTCTGGGTGAACGCCGACCAGCTGTGCGTGCTGCAGCACGGCGCCTACCACCATCACGCCTGGGGGGAGCCCGACCCGGTGACGGTGCCGTTCGGGTCGGGCTGCTCAGAGCTCGTGGTGCCGTTCCGCGACCTCGACGCGCCTCAGGCGGTGATCGGCGGCACCGACGTCGCCATGCGCGACGGGCTGCCCCGGGAGGTCCTCGCGTTCACCGTCACCCTGCCGCTGTTCGCGCAGCTGTGCGCGCTCGGGGACGAGAGCTTCCTGGGCAAGGGCTTCCTCGGCCGCCTGCGCAAGGCGCGCGGCGGGTCGCTCGCCTGACGCGAGGCGGCGTCCGGTACGATACGCCATGACCTCCCGAGAGGCGCTCCGCCGCCTGAACCGCAGCCGCGAGAAGCTGCGCACGCACCACGTGCGCCACATCGCCGTGTTCGGATCGACGGCGCGCGACCAGGCGACCTTCCACAGCGACGTCGACCTGCTGGTCGAGTTCGAGCCCGGAGCGCCGGTCGGCCTCTTCGCCTACGTGCGCCTCCTCGACTTCCTGACCAGCGTCATGGACACGCGCATCGACCTCGCCACGCCGGGCGCTCTGCGCGCGGAGATGCGCGACGAGATCGTCGCGGAGGCCATCCGTGCCTTCTGACCCGCGCTCCCGCGAGCCGGGCTACGACGAGCGCCAGGCCAAGCTGCGCTTTCGCGACTGGCGCTTCCGCGTCCGCGACATCCTGGCCGCCGTCGTCGCCGTGGCCGCGTACACGGACGGCATGAGCTTCGAGGAGTTCGTCGCCGACGCGCGGACGCGCGACGCCGTCGTGCGCAACCTGATGACCATGGGCGAATCGGTGCGCTGGATCCCCGACGTGATCCTCGGCGCGCACCCCCAGGTGCCCTGGCGCACCATGCGCGGCGTGCGCAACGTCGTCGTCCACGAGTACTTCGGCATCGACGACGCCATCCTCTGGGAGACCGTCCGCGGCGACCTGCCGCCGCTCGTCACCGCTCCTGGAGGCGGTCCTCGAGTCCTGACGCGAGCCGGAGGGCCGCGTTCTTGAGCTTCGGCGCCGGCCTCCGCGGCGTGGCTCCGGGGCGCGGGCTGTACAATCGGCGCGCGATGCAACCCGTCACCGTCCACGAACAGGTCGAGTACGCGAGTCTCGGCTGGCGCTTCACCGCCGTGCTCATCGACACGGTCGTGCTCTTCTGCATCTGGACCGTGATGCTCCTCGTGGACATGGTCGTGATCATGGGGCAGAGCAGCCTCAACGCCAGCGACCCGGCGGCGGCGCAGGCGCTCAGCCGCGAGATAACCCAGAAGATCGTCGACCAGCAGCTCGGCAACTCGAACCTGCTGTTCTACGTCATCGTGTTCGGGTCCCTGTTCATCTACTACCTGCTCCTCGAGGCGTTCTTCGCCGCCAGCGTGGGCAAGCTCGTGTGCCGCATGCGGGTGACCATGGTCGACGGCTCGCGGCCCGGCGGCGTCGGCCCTCGTCGTGCGCAACCTCGTGCGCGTGCCGGAGGCCATGTTCTTCTACATCCCCTCCGGCATCTCGTGCTCCGCGAGCCCGCGCCGCGAGCGCCTCGGCGACCACGCGGCGCACACCGTCGTCGTCCGGCGGCGGCTGGTCCCCGCCGGTGGGGCCGTCGGCCCGGCGCCGGGCGCACCGCCCCAGGGCGCACCCGCATCCGGCCCGGCCGCGTTCGGCGCACCCGTCCTCCGCCCGCGCCCCTCGCGTCGCCGGCCCCGGGCCCGCAGTACGCACCGGCAGCAGCGCCCGTTGCGGCAGGGCCCCAAGCCTCTGGCAGACGCGCTCGCGCAGCTCAAGACGGCGGCGCTGGCCGCGCGCGGCGCGCACCTCAACTACCTGCGCTTCTCGGAGCGCGAGCTGGCGGCCGGCGCCGACGACCCCGCGAAGGCCTACTCGGAAGAGTACGTGAGCGCCTGGTTCACGCTCACGGACTCGGTCGCGGCGCTGCGCGGCGCGCGCGACGATGCCGCCGCCTCCGCTCAAGCCGAGGGGCGCACCGTCGAAGAAGCCTGCGCGCCGCAGCCCGACCTTGCGCACCTGCTGCGCGAACTGGAGCCGTACCTTCGCCGCCGACGGCGACGACGCGCTCCACGCGGCGTTCCTGGCCGTGGCCCGCGCGGACGCTCCTCGCTCCTGACGCGGCGATGGGCGGCGCCCTTGAGGCGCCGCCCACTCACCAGGGGGGCTTCTGAGAGCCGCCGTGACGAGTCACAGCGGCGGCCTCGTCACTTGATCGTGAACGCTCCGGGAACCTGCCGGTCCTGCTCCCAGCCGGCGAGGTCCGTCGCCTGCACGCGCCACCGGTATGACCCCGGCGGGAGCCTGAGCTTCAAGAGGGCCTTGCCGTTCCCCGTGGGGATCGTGCCGAGCTCGTAGCGGCGCGTGACCCCGTGTCCGCGCACCACGATGGTGGCGGACACGCGCGTCGAGCCGGCGTCGCGGACGACGAACCGGAAGGCGCTGCGGCCCGCGCTGGCCGCGCGTCACCGACCCTGCGGAGGTCACCGGCCCGGCCGTGTCGACCGTGATCCCCGCGCTGACGACCGGGCTCAAGCTGCCGTCGGCGGCCGCGAACCGCACCAGCAGGATCTTGTGGCCGGACTCGCCGCCGAGCACCCAGGCGCAGGGCTGCCCGGTGTACGGCACCGCGTACCAGTCCTGACCGTCTTCCGAGAACTGCACCGTGGTGACGGCCGCGGCATCGTTGACGGCGTGGTTGGTCACGGACACGTTGAGCAGTGGGACGACTCCGGTCCCGTGAGGATCGACGATGCTCGCCTGGGCGCCGGTCCAGGAGGCCAGCGCGGCCGCAGGGGTGAGCGCGAGCAGGAGGAGGGCTCCGCTGAGCAGCGTGACCAGGACTCCCGTCCTCGCCGTCCGTGCACCGCCCATGGTGGCCTCCTCCAGGTCGCCTCGCCTTCACCAGAGGCATCGGGCAGCCATGGGGCAGCGACGATGAGGCCCAGTCCCCGACCTCCAGAGCCCCCTTCCCATCGCGCTGGGCACGCTTCCCGGCCGGGGCAGGTCCAGACCCCGGAGAGCGCCGGGAAGACCGGCCTCGCCCGGAGCCGACAGGGCTGGCCGACTGGACGTTCGGGGTACGATGGCTGCAGTGATGGTCGACGAGGAGGGGGCGGTCATGGCCAGGGGGACGTCACGCACGTCAGCTCGAAGGCGTTCGACACTCGGTGTGCTCGTCGTGCTCGCCGCACTGGGGGCGGCGCTGCTCGCGCCGGCCGCCCCAGCCGCCCCAGCCGCTCCCCGGCCCTTCCCCATCTGCATCCAGATGGGCGGCCAGGCGGGACCCGAGATCGCCGGGCCCATGGTGGTCTGGACGGACAACCGCAACGGCAACCTCGACATCTACGGCAAGAACCTCAGCATCGACAAGCCCGACTCGCCGTCTGCACCAACGACGCGCAGCAGGACAACCCGTCGGTGACACGTCGGTCACCGTCGGGCGGCAAGGTCCACTACGTGGCCGTGTGGGTGGACAAGCGCAACCACCCGAGCGGCGACTCGAGCGACATCTACGGGCGCGACATCACCACCGGCCAGCGCTTCCTCGTGGCGCGCAGCGCCACGATCAAGTGGTACCCGGAGATCGTGGACGACTGGGTGATCTGGATCGAGGCCGACGACGCTGCCGGGCCGTACCGCGATCAAGGCGCGCGACCTGGAGGCCGGCGAGACCTACCAGATCGCGACGAGCGACGTGCTCAGCACCGTGGGCATCGACAGCCGCACGGTCGGCACGCGCACCGTGTACACCGCCGTCTACACGTCGGGCAAGGGCGACATCAGCGGCCGCAACGTCCCGGACGGCGCCCCGTTCATCATCTCGCAGCGCAGCACGTTCGAATGGATGCCCGACATCAGCCACAACCGCGTCGTCTGGTGGGAGACGGGCGGCCGCGTCATGATGCGCGACCTCAAGACGCATCAGCGCACGTTCGTCCACAACGGCTCGCGGCCGCGCATCGACGGCGAGCTCGTCACCTGGGACGGCGGCGGTCACGGCGGCGAGTTCGTGATCTCGTACGTCCGGGGGGCGAAGATCTACGTGCGCAACGTGGTCCGCAGCACCAGCGTGGTCGCCATCGCCCAGAAGGACCTCACCTGCCTCTTCCCGTCCATCAGCGGGCACCGGGTCGTGTGGGAGTCAGGACCGGCGCAACGCGTCCTCAGCCACATCCACATCTACGGAGCCGGGTGCGTAGCTGCGCCGGCCGCCGTGCGCAACGGCCTGGGTTTGCCGGGCCCGCAGCGGTCGATAGACCCGTCAGGAGGAAGCTCGACGACGGGGTACGACCGTGGAACGACAGACGCACAGGCGGGGGGCCGCCGCAGGCGAGAGCTCACGAGAGGCCGGGCTCCGGACCCGGCGGTGGCCCTGCTGGTGGCAGTGGTCTCGGTCCTGCTGGCGCTCGCGCTGGGGACCGCGCTGTTCCTGCTGCTTCCGGCGGCGCTCTGACGACTGGACGCTGAAGCCCGCTGCCGGGTCGGGCCGCGGCGCGCGGCGCTTCAGCTCACGGCGTGAACCGGAAGCCCTGCTCCACCATCACCCGTTCGCAGGCGGCGGCGACGTCGGCGTCGTACCGCGTCCCGGCGCCGTCACGGATCTCCGCGAGCGCGGCCTCGGTGCCCAGCGCCGCCCGGTAGGGCCGGTGCGACGACATCGCCTCGACCACGTCGGCCACCGCCAGGATGCGTGTCTCCGGCATCAGCTCGTCGGCCTGCAGACCTCTCGGATACCCGGAGCCGTCCAGCCGCTCGTGGTGCTGGAGGACCATCTCCGCGACCGGGCGGCCGAAGTCGATCACGGACAGGATGTCGTACCCGGCCTGCGAGTGCTGCTTGATGAGGTTGAACTCGACGTCGCTCAGGCGGCCCGGCTTGGCGAGGATCTCCGCCGGCACCGCGATCTTGCCGATGTCGTGGATGAGGGAGCCGAGGCGAAGCCCGTCCAGCTCGGCGCCGTCCATCCCCATCTCCGACCCGATGGCCGTCGCCAGCTCCGCCACGCGGCGCTCGTGACCGGCGGTGTACGGGTCGCGCGTCTCGACCACCTGGCTCATGGCGAGCACCGTGCCCTCGACCGTGCGCCGCAGCTGCTCCGCCTGGCGGCGGACCTCCTCCTGCGCCTCGACCTGGTCGGTCACGTCGATCATCAGGCCGCCGACGAGCGGCGAGGCGCCCTGGCGCAGAATCGGGAAGTGCAGCGCGTGGAAGTAGCGCTCGCTCGTCCCCGCGCCGGAGCAGCACGACCTCGTCGACCATCTCGCCGGCCAAGGCCCTGACTGCTGCGGCGTCGCGAGACCGCCGCCTCCTCCTCGAGCCAGACCTCCTCCGGACGCTTGCCCAGCCAGCCTCTTCTCCCGCCGCTGGACGCGCGCACCGAGCGTCGAGTTCAAGTAGAGGTAACGGCGGTCGGCGTCCTTGATGCTGACGAAGCCGGGTACGCGCTCGGCGAGGCTGCGAAAGCGCTCCTCGCTCTCGCGCACCTTCTCCAACGCCTCCACCCGCCCGGTGACGTCGCGGCCGTAGGTGATCATGACGTCGGCGCCGTCGAGGTAGTTCGAGGTCATGTCGAGGATGATGCGACTGCCGTCGCTGCGGGGGGCGTCGATGCGGAACTCCGCGACACCGTGCTCGACGACCTCCGCCCACAGAGCGCTCGGTACCTCTCGGGCCGCATCGAGCGGGTCGATCTCCCAGAGCTTGCGCCCTACGAGCTCGCCGCGTTCCTGCCCTGCAGTCCGACAGGCGAGATCGTTCACGTAGACCACGGTGCCGTCGGCCGCCATGGTGTTGATGGAGAGCGACGCGTGGTCGACGGCGAACAGCGCGAGGCGCGCCGCCTCGGCCGCCTCCCGGTGCGCGCGGCGCAGGTCGGCGCCGTCGACGGCGCGGCGCACGGCCGGCGCCAGCCGCGTGAGGTTGTCCTTGAGCACGTAGTCCATGGCGCCGGCCGCCATGCGTCGCCACGGCGGTGTCCTCGTCGATGCTGCCGGACACGGTGATCGCCGGCAGGTCGGGCGCCAGCTGCGCGATGCAGCCGCAGCGCCTCGATGCCGGAGAACCCGGGGATGTTGTAGTCGACGAGCGCGACCTGCCAGGACTCGTCGGCGAGCGCCGCGCGCAGCGCCTCGTCGGTCTGCACGCGGTCCCACTGCGGCTCGAGTCCCGCGTCGCGGAGCCGCCTCAGCTGCAGCTCGACGTCGTCCTGGCTGTCTTCGACGAACAGGATCCTGACGGTCCACGCAGCCTCCCTCGTTCCACACTCCCCTCTGCGACAGCATACCCTCCGGCGGTGGTCGATGGAACGTGCTCCTGACACGGGCTGCGGCGGCGCGGCGGTCAGGCGGCCGCCGCGCTCAGCAGGACGTGAGAAACGCCTGGGCCTTCTCCATCCAGACGGGGATGTCGATGCCCTGCGGGCACTTGTCCACGCACTCGCCGCAGGCGGTGCACTGGTCGGCGCGCTCGCTCTCGTCCAGAACGCGCGGTACACGAACTGCGCGCGCTCGAGATTCTGGTACATGTGCGTGTCGTTGTAGAGGCTCGAAGACCTCGGGGATGGCGACGCCCTGGGGGCACGGCATGCAGTAGCGGCACGACGTGCAGGGGATGGGGCTGAGCTCGCGGTACAGGTCGCGCACGCGCGCCACCAGCGCGAGCTCCTCGGGGGTCAGGAGCCCCGGCCGCGAACGGTCGGCGAACGCGAGGTCCTCCTCCACGTGCCGCATGGTGCTCATGCCGCTGAGCAGGAACGACACCTCCGGCTCGTTCCAGACCCACTGGAGCGCCCACTCGGCGGGGGACCGCCTGACCGGCGCCTCGTCCCACACGGCCTGCACCTGCGGCGGCACGTTGCGCGCGATGGCGCCGCCGCGCACCGGCTCCATCACGATGACGCCGAGGCCCTTGCCGGCCGCCAGCTCCAGCCCCTTGCGGCCGGCCTGGTAGTCCTCGTCCATGTAGTTGAACTGGATCTGGACGAACTCCCAGAGGTCGGTGGCGGCGACGATCGTCTCGAAGTCCTCGTAGAGGCCGTGGAAGCTGAAGCCGAGGTGGCGGATGCGGCCGTCGGCCAGCGCGCGCTCGGCGGACTCGAGCTGGCCCTGCTCGAGCGACGGTCTTCCAGTGCTCCGCGTCGAGCCCGTGCAGCAGGTAGAAGTCGATGTGATCGTCCTGCAGGCGCTCGAGCTGGATGCCCAGGATGCGGTCGAAGTCGTCGGGCTTCTTGACGTTCCACACCGGCATCTTGGTGGCCACCTTGACGCGCTCGCGGTAGCCGCCCTTGAGCGCCTCCCCGAGCCAGACCTCGCTCGTGTCCTCGTGGTACATCCAGGCGGTGTCGACGTAGTTCACGCCGCTCTCGATGGCGTGGTGGAGCATCTGCGTGGCCAGCGGGTAGTCGATGCGCTTGAAGTCGGGCCTGCCGTCGTCGTCGGTGAGCACCGGAAGACGCATGGCGCCGAAGCCGAGAGCGGACGGCTTGAAGTCGATCTGCCCGAAGTCGCGATACTGCATGGGGTCATGCTAGTGGCCCACGTGGCGGAGTCAACCGGCGATGCGGCGACGGCGCGCCGGCTATACACTCGGCCGCAGTCTTCCCGAGGAGTAGCGCCATGCCCAAGCTCGTCCAGCATCCCGAGATCCTCGTCCAGGCGCGCCGCGGCGGGACCGTCGAGAGCCTGCACCGCGCGTGCGCCGCGCTCGCCGGCCCGGACGGCGAGATCGTCGAGCGCTGGGGCGACCCGGGCATGGTCACCTACTGGCGCTCGTCGGCCAAGCCGCTGCAGGCGCAGGCCTGGCTCGCGGACGGCACCGTCGAGCACTGCGGCTGGGGCGCCGAGGAGCTCGCCATCATGAGCGCCTCGCACGACGGCCTGGACTTCCAGGCCGACCTCGTGCGGCGCATGCTGGCCGAGCTCGGCCTCACCGAGCAGGACCTGCGCTGCGACGCGACGCTCAAGGCGCGCCACAACTGCTCCGGCAACCACACCGGGTTCCTCGCCGCCTGCGTGCACCACGGCTGGGACGTCCCCACCTACCAGCAGCCGGACCACCCCGCGCAGCAGGCGGCGCTCAAGGCCTTCGCGGCCATCACCGGCTCGGACGCAGCGGCCCTGGCCACCGGCGTCGACGGCTGCGGCATCGTCTGCTACGCGACGCCGGTGACGGTGGCCGCCACGACCTTCGCCCTGCTCCCCGAGCTCCTGCCCGAGATCAGCGCCGCGATGCGCGCCCACCCGAGCTGGTCGAGGGGCCGGGCTTCATCGACACCGAGGTCATGCGCGCCCTGCCGGGCGCCACCAGCAAGTGCGGCGCCGAGGGCCTCAGCTGCTTCTCGCTGCCGGACGGGCGCGGCCTCGCCGTCAAGGTCGTCGACGGCGCGGACCGCGCCCACGAGCCGGCCGGCCTCGCCGCGCTCGAGGCGGTCGTCGGCGCGGACGCCATGAGCGACGAGCTGCGGCGGCATCGCCCGGCCGCCGATCACCAACGACGCCGGCGACGTGGTCGGCGAGCTGCTCGCCGTCGTCCCCTGAGTGACGCCGGCGCGCGCCGGCCGCGAGCCGCGCTCGCGAGCGCCCCGCCGCTCAGCCCTCTTCGGCCTTCGGCTTGCGCCGCAGGAGCAGCAGGACGATCGCGACCACGACGACGACGGCCGCGACGACGATGACGATCAGGGTGGTGTTCGAGCTGCCGGAGCTCGTCGCCGTCTCCGCCGCCTTGGGCGCGACCTTGTAGTAGTTGCTGACGTTGTCGCTGATGTAGGCGACGGCGCCGTTGGGCTGCGGGATGCGCTGCCAGCCCTCCCACTTCGGCGTGTTCCAGGCCTCGAGGAGCTTGGGGTACGTCGAGGACGATGTACGGAGACTCCTTGTACAGGATCTCCTGCATCGTGTAGGCGATCTCCTTGCGCTTCTGCGGGTCGAGCTCCTTGGACTGCTGCAGCCACAGCGCGTCGTACTGCTTGTTCGACCAGCAGGCGTCGTTCTGGTTCTCGATCTGCACGGTGCGGAAGTAGCCGAGCCGGCGGCCGGGGTCGGAGCCGCTCGGCTGCCACGCCCAGATGTAGATGTCGTAGTCGGGCTTGTACGTGTTGCCGACGTAGTTGTAGCCGCCGTCGATGAGGATGCCGTTGTCCTCGACCGAGTACTGGATGTCGAGGCCGAGGTCCTTCCACCAGCCGGTGATGAGCTTGCCCATGACCTGGCTCTGGGCCGACTCGCGTGCGCGACCAGAGGCGCAGCTTGATGTTCTTGTCGCCGTTCTTGGGGTCGTTGAGGATGCCGTCGCCGTCGGTGTCCTTGTAGCCGGCGTCGGCGAGAGCCTGCTTGGCCTTCGCGAGGTCGAACGTGTACTTGACGTCGGCCGGCGGCTGCCAGTGCCAGTCGAGGTTGGGGTCGTAGAAGTTGACCTCGAAGATCGACGTCGCCGGGTCGGCGTAGCTCTGGTAGGCGAGCGCGGTCAGCTTGTCCTTGTCGACCGCCCAGTTGAGCGCCTGGCGGAACTTGACGTCGCGCAGCACGGGGTTGCCGAGCGACGGTCCCTTGTAGCAGTTGAACGACAGGTAGTCGAAGGCCTTCTGCGAGCAGGCCTCGGAGGCGATGAGCGCCGTCGCTCTGGAGCGCCTTGACCTGCGCCGGCGGGATGTTGATCGCGAGGTCGATCGTGCCGAGCTTGAGGTCGTGCGCCAGCGTGTCCTGGTTCTTGTAGACCTCGAAGACGATCTCGTCGACCTTGGGCTTGCCGCCCCAGTAGTCCTTGTTGGCCACGGCGCGGACGAACTTGCCCTTCTGCCACTCGACCACCTGGAACGGGCCCGAGCCGACGATCGGCGGCGAGTTGAGGTACTTGGTCGCCTGGTCGTAGGTCTTGAACTGGCTCCAGATGTGCTCCGGCACGATCGGCACCCACATCGAGAGGATGTCCGCCTTGGGCTGGCTGCACTGGATGACGACGGTCGTGTCGTCGGGCGCGCGTCACGCGTCTTGATGCCGTCCAGCGCCGAGAGGAAGGCCGTGCAGCTCGAGCTTCTTCTGGTAGGTGTAGCTGAAGGCGATGTCGTGCGCCGTCAGCGGCTGGCCGTCGCTCCACTTGACCCCCTGGCGGATCTTGAACGTCCAGGTGAGTCCGTCGGCGCTCTTCGTCCAGCTCTCGGCGAGCCCCGGCTGCGTCTCGAGGTACTTGTCGCCGTAGTTGGTCAGGAAGTCGTAGCTCACGTGGAACAGCTCGTAGCTGGACTGCTCGATGCCGACGAACGGGTTGAGGTTGTCGGGATCGGTGGTCCAGCCCACCTTGAGCGTGACCGTTGCCGCCGGCCGGCGACGGGCTCGAGCTGGCCGCGAACGCGCCGGCGAGACCCCAGATGAGGCCGGCGGCGAGCGCCGACGACGAGGGCGAGCAGGAGCACTCGGGACGAGAGATGCGAACGCGCAGTCATGAGCCATCCTTTCTGCGCTGGCAAGCGTTGGACGACCACCGGGCCGTGGTCGCGCGGCGCCCCCCGGCGCCGCGTTGAAAGGGTATTCAATGAATCCGTCGCGGCGCAAGGGACGGCCTGGCGCCCGGGCCTCCCTCACGGCCGCTGCGATAGACTCGCGCTCACGCCCCGGACGGCCGGCGCACGGGCGCCGGCCGCACGACCGACGGAAGGAGGGCGACATGACACTCAAACTCGGCCTGCCGAAAGGTAGCCTCGAGCACGCGACGATCGACCTCTTCCGCCGCGCGGGCTTCCTGATCACGGTGGCGGAACGCTCGTACTTCCCCGCCATCGACGACCCGGACATCGAGTGCATGATGGTGCGCGCCCAGGAGATGGCGCGCTACATCGAGGACGGCGCCCTGGACTGCGGCCTCACCGGCCGCGACTGGGTGGTGGAGAACGAGGCGACGGTGCACACCGTCAGCGACCTCGTCTACGCCAAGCAGAGCTTCGGCAAGGTGCGCTGGGTGCTCGCGGTGCCCGACTCGTCGCCGGTGCGCTCGGCCGCGGACCTGCAGGGCAAGATCGTCGCCACCGAACTGGTCGGCGTGACGAAGCGCTGGCTCGCGGAGCGCGGCGTGACCGCCAAGGTCGAGTTCAGCTGGGGCGCCACCGAGGCCAAGCTGCCCGAGCTCGCCGACGCCATCGTCGAGGTGACCGAGACGGGCAGCTCGCTGCGCGCCAACAAGCTGCGCATCGTCGAGACCGTCCTCGAGAGCACGACCCAGCTGATCGCCAACGAGAGCAGCTGGCAGGACGCGGACAAGCGGCGCAAGATCGAGGACATCGCCATGCTGCTGCAGGGCGCGATCGCCGCGCTCGACAAGGTCGGGCTCATGCTCAACGTGCGCACCGGCGACCTCGACGCCGTGCTCGCCGTCCTCCCCGCGCTCAGGAAGCCCACCATCTCGCACCTCAGCGACGCCGGCTGGCTGGCCGTGAACACGATCCTCGAGGAGCGCGTGGTGCGCGAGATCATCCCGCGCCTCAAGGAGGCGCGGGCGGAGGGCATCGTCGAGTTCCCGCTGAACAAGATCGTGATGTAGGCGGCGGGAGGCCGCCGAAGCGCCGGCGCCGGCAGGCGGCGGTCAGCCGGCGAGGTGGCGGGCGGCCGCCAGGGCCTCCCGCTCGTTCAGCCGGCCGTACGACGGCAGCAGGTCGTGCGCCGTCACCGGCAGCCAGATGAAGCCGTCGCGCTCGTCGCCGAGCGGCGTGGCGCGCCCCTGCACGAAGCGCCACGCCGTGAGCGCGGCGGCGAGCGCATCCAGCGAGTCGTGGTCGTAGTACTCGTCCCAGACCACCCCGGCCGCGCGCAGCGTGGCGACGCGCACGCGCAGGCCGGCGCGCGAGCTCTTGGGCGGCGGCGTACCCCCCGAGCAGGCTCACGAACGTGGCGTGCGGGTAGACCTCGAGAGCCGCCGGCGCCTCGCCGAGCGATCCCGCCAGCGTCCCCGGAGGCGGCGGCTCGAAGCCGCGCCGGCCCAGCTCGCGAAAGTACTCCCAGCCGGCCTCCATCCAGGTGTAGAGGCCGTCCGACTCCGCCGCCACGGCCCTGGTCGGCACCTGGTAGATGGAGATGCGGCGGTGCGCCAGTTCGGCGTCGCAGGCGCGCGGGCGGGTGGCGGCCGCGCCCCGCGCGCGCCGCGGCCGCTGCGGAGCGTCGACGCCCACGGCCACGGCGCCCAGGTCGTCGAGCCAGGTGAGGAGGCGGCCGCGGTCGCCGGCGACGTGGTCGTCAGACTCGGCCCACGAGATGACCTCGAGCGTGCGTCCGCAGCGTACCGCGACGGCCACGCACGGCCTGCTCGCGGCGATGTCGATACCGACGACCACCGGGCCCGGATCCATGGGCGCAGCCTAGCAGACGCGGAGGAGCCCGCGAAGCCCGCACCGTCGTCGCCGCGAGGCTCGCCCGCCCGGCGACCTCAGGGCGCAGGAGCCCGGACGGTCACGGAGCCGTCAAGGTGACCTCGCGAACGCCCCACTGGTGCCAGTCGGGATACGCGCCGTGGGCGACGAAGCCGATCACGTTGCGGCCGTTCGCGTTCAGCGACGCCGCGGGGATCGTGACCTCGATGAACGGGCTGAACGACTTGACGCCGCCGACGGGCAGAACGCCCCTGTCGTGCCAGTTCACGAGCAGGCGGACGTCACCGGCCTCGCGATCGTAGAGCCGGAACCGCAGCACCCGGTCACCCCTCTGCTTGGTGGTCTGGTAGAAGACCTCCTTGGGGTGCGTGCGGTCTGCGCCGCAGTACCCCAGCGGCGCCGCGTACGGCAGGTCCAGCGGCAACGCCGGAGTCTGGCGAGGGTTGAAGCGGACGTTGCTGAGTTGCGCCCACGACGCTTCACTGGTGGTGGGCCAGTCGTACAGGCTGCCGCCGAGGGCGCCGTTCTCGCGCAGGGCGCGGACGTAGGCCATCGTCTCTTCCTGGGACGACTTGTTCGCGTCGCCGCCGATGACGTGGATGGGGATCGAAGGACGGCCTGTCTGCTCGCGGATGATGCGGATGTTGTCCCGCGTGTCGCGGTAGGCGTTGGCGTAGCCGTCACCGTGATACGTGTAGTAGCCCATCGGCACGAAGACGTCGTAGATCGTCGCAAGACCGGCATAGGGGAACCCGGGCCAGATGCTCGGGGACTTGGTCATCCCGGCCGGCGACATGATGCACGCGCCGAGCGGGTACTTGCTGCCGACGGCCGCGCGGATCTTCCTCGAAAGCGACAGCAGGCGCTTCGTGCGCAGGGTCGCCGGCTTGACCATGGTCGCCTCGATATCGAGCGCGAACGAGTCGAACTTCTGGCCACCGGACGTCCGGAAGTCGATGGCCGCACGGCTCCGCGCCTAGTCCTTGGACAGGTTCGTGAATCCCGGGAGGTACCAGGCGACAACCTTGATTCCCTGGGCGTGGCACTGCTCGATGATCGGGCCGACCGCGTCACGACGGTAGATGGTCTCCGACCCCTCCGGCATGTGGTAGTTGGCCGTCTCGAGGTACAGAGTGGTGACGCCGTGCGCCTTCATCTTGACGGACAGGTTGGCCGCGGCCGCGTCGGGATCCTTCCAGGTGGTGGGGTTGTAGTCCCACATGTCGAACCACGTGCCCAGGCCGCGGTAGGAGACGACTGGCGCGGAGGCGGTGGCCGCCTGCGGCAGCGCCGCGGCCGCCCCGAGGAGCAGGACGCACGCGAGCACGAGCAGCGCCGGGGCGGCGGACGCCGGCCGGCGCCCAACGCGCGCGCGGCTCGGTCTGAAGAGACTGGGAAGACGGACGCTCACGAGCACACCCCCCACGGTGGCTGTCGGTGCGGGCCCCAGTATAGCCGTGGTAGGGTGCACCCGACACCGAGGCGGAGGAGGGGCCCCGTGAGCATCGAGTACGTCCAGCAGCAACTCGGCGCCGCGGAGAGGATCCTGTACACCGAGCGCCACCACTGGGTGTTCTTCGTCGCCGAGATGATCAAGTGGATCCTGTTCGCGGCGGTCGTGCTCGCGCTGGTCATCGTCCTCAAGGTCTGGTGGCTCCCCAACGCCAGCTGGGTGTGGTGGCTGCTCCTCGTCTTCCTCATCCCGGCTGTGCGCATCGCCTGGGGCTTCCTGTCCTGGCGCAGGAACGTCTACGTGCTCACCAACCGCAGGGTCATCGAGTCGACCGGGGTGCTGAGCAAGCGGGTGGCCGACTCGTCGCTCGAGAAGCTCACCGACATCGTGCTCAAGCAGTCCATCATGGGCCGGGCGCTCAACTACGGCGACATCGTCGTGCTCACCGCCTCCGCAGGAGCCGGCATCAACGATCTGAAGCAGATCCGGCGCCCCATGGAGTTCAAGACCCAGATGGTGAACGCCAAAGAAGGACTCGAGCGGGAGCTGGGCGCGAGCAACTGACGCGTCCCGCGCCCGCGCGCCTCGCACGGGCACGGCTCAGGCGCAGCGCAAACGCCGCGCCCACAGGCAGTCGCCGCACGTCGGGTGCGGATTGCCGAGACAGTCCTCTTCGTTGGTCTCGGCCAGCTCGCACCCGCAATCGGTGCACGGCGGGAAGTCGAAGCGCCGGACCCGGTCGCGGAACGCGACGTAGTCCGGCGCCGCCCACACCGCCGCCAGTGTCGACCCGGGCAGGCGCCCCACCTCCCAGCGCAGCATCCGCTTCGCGCGCCCGTGGACGAAGCAGGTGTACGTGTGCAGGAGCGGCGGACACGGGCTGACACCGCCCCGCCAGCCCACCGCACGCGTCCACGTCGACGAACGGGCAGCGGCGGCGTGTGGCCTCCGGGTCGGCGCCGAAGAACGAGGTGGGGCCGGACCTCTCGAGGGCCTCGCCGAGCGCGGCTCCGAGCTGCCCGTCCCAGTCGAACGCAGGCAGGCGCCAGCGCGGCGCGGCCGAGGTCTCGGCGCCGACGAGTGAGCTTGCATGGTGGTCGTAGAGCGTCTCCTCGAGCAATTCAGGCGTGTAGGCGAGCACATTGCTCACGATGATGAACGTCGCCCCCAGTTGCGCCGCCAGCCGGCCGAGGCCGGGCAACTCCCCGATGTTGGAGCGCATGGCGACGAACTCCACGCCGATGCGCACCTGCGGGCCGTAGTTGGGGCCGCCCCCATCGTGCAGGCGACGCACGTTCCGCACGACCTTGTCGAGCGAGGCGCCGGAGCGCACGCGGCCGAAGGCCTCGGCGGAGGCGCCGTAGCTGCTCACGACGAGCTGGTCCAGGCTGGCCTCGAGGAGGCCGGCGGCGAGATCGTCGTCCAGCAGCAGCGCGTTGGTCGTGACCTCCACGCGCAGCCCGCGCCGCTTGGCGAGCCGCATCATGTCGAGGAACCGCGGATGCAGGAGCGGCTCGCCCAGTCCCATGAGAGCGATCGCCGGGGGCGCTTCGCCGCCCGGCCCCTCCTCGCGTGCCGCCGTGAGCCCGTCGACAACGGCTTCGAACATCGCCCACTCCATGAACCCCTCGGGCTCGTCCCAGGCGTGCCGGATGCACGTGCTGCACGCGAGGTTGCAGGCGTTGGTGGGCTCCAGGTAGACCTTGCGCGGACCGGCGGGCTCGTCCAGAACGGGTTCACTCCCCTCGGCGGGCGCGCTTGATGTCCGCTACCGTCGGGAACGAGATCGCCTCGGCCTCGCACAGCGTCGCGCAGTGCGAACAGCCCGTCACGCAGTGCGTCTTGAAGGCGACGACGACCCGGCTCTCGTCCTCAGACCAGCGATAGACATCGTTGTGGCAGAAGTCGATGCAGGTGCCGCAACCGGTACAGGCCGCCGCGTCGACGGTGGGGCCCCACTCGATCTCGATCTTCCCGGCCATCATCGCTCCTCGGTTCGTGCTCACGGCGCGTGAAGACCAGTGTGCCACAGCGCGCAGGGGGACCGTACACCCCGCCGCCCCGCTTCGCGGAGATCGCGGGGCAGGACGGCGCGGTCTCCGGTCTCGACACGATGTGGTGCGCGCAGTAGGTCAGTCCCGGCCGCATCCACCCCTCCTCATGCTCCCCGCG
Source organism: uncultured Thermoleophilia bacterium (assembly GCA_963739595.1). GTDB lineage: Bacteria > Actinomycetota > Thermoleophilia > UBA2241 > UBA2241 > CAIXSE01. The sequence goes on along the minus strand of CAVUBA010000009.1, from coordinate 26,528 downwards.
CCTGTTGCCGATACGGGATACAGGCGAGCGCAGTAGACGAAAGGTCCAGGCTCCGCGGGCACGGTGCGGGCAGAGTAGGTGTGACGCCAGATACGCGTCACCCGCTCACCGGAGAGGATCAGATGCGCAGCAGACCGGCATCGCAGCAAGGCTTCACGCTCATCGAGCTGCTCATCGTGATCATCATCGTCGGCATCCTCGCGGCCATCGCGATACCCATGTACCTGGGGCAGCGCGACAAGACCAAGGAGGCCTCGCTCAAGGCCAGCGCCCACATCGTTCAGGTCGAGATCGCTACGTGCCTCACGAACGGCAGCCTCCTCACCGCCTACCTCACAAGCGCCGGTGCACCGTCCGTCGTCCCCACCAGCACCTACGCCATGCGTGCCAAGACCAACGTCACCAACGCCCTCGAGGCGGCCCTCGAGAACGGCGTCGAGAACAGCAACGGGCACGGTATCGTCAATCCCTACTCGCGCAAGAAGGTCGTTCTCAACAGCGCTTCGCTGGCTACCTCCACTACCACCGCGCCGCCGGCCGTATGGATCACCAGCAACCAGACGTATCTCTACTCCGCCATCCCAGCGGCCGGCAACACCAACACGCGTTCCTACCTCAAGGGCACCGTCGTGGCGGTCTGGACCCCTGCCACGAACTCGACGAGCATCCAGATCTTCTACGTGGACCGCGACGGCAAGAAGTCACCCTTCATGAACACAGTGGCGATACCTTGAGCGCCGCGCGTCAGCTGACCGGCGCGTACTCCTTGCCCACGCTCCAGCACTTGGCCACCGGGTCCCCGAGCGACCAGTACTTCTTGCTCGCCATGTCGAAGAGCAGCGGCTTGAGCTTGGCGATGTCGACGACCCCGTTGGTGAGCACGTCGACGTCCGCGTAGGTGCCGACGATCTCGCCGACGAACAGGTCGTGCGTCGGCAGTTTGAGGTGGTCGATCAGCTTGACCTCCATGGTCACCTTGCACTGCTCGATCATCGGCGCCGTGTCGAGTTCGCCGTAGAAGAGGTCGAACAACCCACTCTTGTCCTCCTTCTTGCCGCTCACCATCCCGATGTGGTCGGTGATCGCGACCATGTCCTCCGACGGCAGGTTCACGCTGAACGTCTTGTTCTCGAGGATGCCCTGGTTGGTGAGGTGGATGTTGCCCATGCCGAGCGTGATGCCCTTGAGGTGGGCGATGCCGACGTGGGCGATGGTCGCGAAGTCGGGACGTCCATTGACGGTCGCCCCCACGATGGCGGTGATGAGTGGATAGAGCGCATTGGTCGGTCCGAGCTTCTCCTTCACGGTGACCTTCCTGGTCGTGGTGTCCGGCCTGTGCCCGCTGCATACCCGCGGGATGGCGCGGCGTAATCGGCGGGCTGCCGGCAGCGGGCCGATGGGGCCGGCGGCCTCACGGGGTGCGCCGTGGGCGGTCGCGCGCCGGGCGCCCGCCGCCTTCGGTTTCGCCCGGCGCGCGCAGCCGTCATCATTGGCGCATGCCCTCGGACGTCGAAAGCACGGATCCCCGCCGCGCCCGCCGGCCCCGGCGGCGGCGCTCCGCCCTCCTCGTCATCGTCCTCGCCGGCCTCATCGCCATCGCTGTGGCCTACGCGCTGGCCGGCGCGCTGGACGACGACCGGCCCCACGGTCCCTATCTCATCGGCGCCTGGACCTTCGGCGACCGACCCTCGCTGGAGGCCGCCGTCAAGGCCGGCGCGATCGACGAGGTGAGCGTCGACTGGCTGCAGTCCCGCGCCGACGGCAGCGTCGCCGCCCCGCGCCTCGACACCGGCTTCATCGCCGAGGCGAAGCGCAAGGACTGCCGCGTCTTCGCCACCCTCACCGACTACGACGAGTCCCAGCACACCTTCGACCCGGCGATCTCGGCGGCGATCCTCGCCACGGCGGAGTCGCGGCGCCGGCACGCGGACGCAGTGGCCGCCTGGTGCAAGACCTACGACGTCGCCGGCGTCGACGTCGACTGGGAAGCCGTCAAGGGCTCGCGGCGGGACGAGTACTCGGCGTTCGTCGAGGAACTGGCCAGGCGCCTCCACGCGGATGACCGCCTCATCGCCGTCGACGTCTACCCCAAGACCAAGGAGCCCGGCGGCTGGGACGGGCCCCGGGCGCAGGACTGGGCCCGCCTCGGACGCGCGGTGGACCAGTTCCGGGTCATGACCTACAACTACTCGGGCTCCTGGTCCGGCCCCGGACCGCTCTCCCCGCCCGACTGGATGGACCGCGTGATCGGGTTCGCCGAGACGCAGGTCGCGCCGAGGCGCGTCGTGATGGGCCTCGGCTTCTACGGGCGCGACTGGCACGGCTCGCAGACGACGGACCTGCTCTGGAGCGACGTCACCGCGATCCGGGAGAACTGGGATCCGCACGAGCTCCGGACCGCCTCCCGCGAGCTCTATCTCGCCTACAGACGGGACGGCGCCGCGCACGAGGCCTTCTTCCCCGACGCCCTCGCCATCCGCGCCAAGGCGCAGATGCTGCTCGACCGCCACCCGCACATCCGCGGCGTGTACGCCTGGCGGATGGGCCAGGAGGACCCGCGGGTCTGGCAGGAGTTGCGCAGGACGTTGCACTAGGCGGGCGCCGAAGCGGCCGCCGCGGCCGTGAGGAGCGGCGTACACGGCGGCGGCCGGCGGACCCTTCGCCCGCCGGCCGCCGCCGGCCACCACCGCCCGGCTAGCGCCGTGCGGCCTCTCGCCGGTCGTGCGAGCACACGCCCGTGGGTGGAACATCAGCCTCGTCTTTCGGGACTCGTATCGCGTGGCTGCGCGCACCCCATGAGCGGATTCTCTTGCCAGGCTTGTCGATGCGGTCCGCGTCGCTGCCGGGGCGCTCCCGGCTCAGCCCCTCTGGCCGGGCGGCGCCGGCGGAGCTGGAGGCTCCGGCGCCGCGGGCTCGAACGGCGCCGGTGACCGCCGTCTGGCCGGGTCCTGCGTCCCCGCCCGCCGGAGGCTGCGCAGGCTGCGGGGCCGGCGCGGGCTGCGAGGCCGGCGCCGCAAGCGGCGGCGCGGGAGGCGCCTGGGTCGCAAGCGGGTCCGCGGCGGCCTTCCACGCGTCGTCGTCGCCCTGCCGTCGCGCCCGGCGGTCACGCCGGTCGCGGCCCCGCCGTACGTGGGCGGCGGCCGGCGGTGACGGTGCGCCGAACGCCGGAGGCGCGGGAGGCGCCGGAGGGATGCCCGGCAGCCCGCCGGGCCGGGCCGGCTCCGTTTCCCCGCCCGAGGCCACGTACAGCACGCTCACGTAGCAGATGGAATAGGGCGGATAGAAGCACCGCGAGCAGCAGGAACAGCAGGATGCCGACGACGAGGCCCAACGGCTGGCTCGCCTTGGAGAAACCGACGGCGACGACCACGATGATGATGACCGCCGCCAGCACGGCGAGCCCGAGCAGGACCACCATGCCGAACGTCCACCACCAGCCGGCGCCTGCTGACCATCTGCCTGCTCCGGCCTGCCGCCTCCATGAAGCCGACCTCCTGGTCGGCGATCAGCGGTAGCACGTAGATCCAGATCACCGAGAGCCAGATAGAGACCACAAGGGCGATGATCCCGCCGATGAACGGCAGGAGGCCGAGGATGCCCAAGCCGAGGGAGACCCCCAGCAGGACGAGGGCGTAGACCAGGTAGGCGCTGAAGTGGCGGAAGCCGGCGAAGAGATCGCTGAAGACCACCCCGCGCTTCTCCTGGTACGCGCCGATCACCATCTCGAACAGGCCGCCGTAGAACGTCAGCCCCAGGACCTGGATCAGGAACATGGCCACCATGTAGACGACCACGCCGAGGATGCCGATCCCCGCGCCGAACCCGCTGATCGTCGAACTTGAACTGCTGGAGAGTCCCGAGCCCATCGTCAGGCCCGCGCCCGCCAGCAGCGCCCCGAAGATCGCGAAGGCGACGCCGAAGACGACGGCCATGATCGCGCCCACGACGAGGCCGGCAAGGATCAGCCAGCCCACGTCCCTGCGCCAAAGGTCCCACGCCCTGGCGAACACGTCCCCGATACTCACGGTCCCTCCCCGGTCTGGTCGTCATCGACGCACGAGAGGTGCGTCGCCGCCCAGCATGCCCAACTTGCCCGACGCCCAGTCAGGTTTCGTCTCCGACGGCGCCCCCCTGCCCGGGGGGATGCGCCCAGGCAACGGGTAGAATCGGCGCGCATGGACGTTCACGCCACCTCCCGCCTGCACGACGCGGCGCTCGACTCCACCATCCGGCGCCACGAGCGCCTCATGGCGGAGGCCCACGCCATCATCGACGCCGGCAACGAACGCGGTGTCATCCTCCGGCTCACCGGCGGGCTCGCCGTGCGCCACTATGCCATCGACCTCGAGTTCGCCGAGCGCGAGTACAGCGACATCGACCTCATCGGCCTCAAGCGGCAGGTGGTCGCCGTCGGCGACGTCTTCCGCGACCTCGGGTACGTCGAGAACAGCCACGTCGCCATGGCCACCGGCAACGGCCAGCTCCAGTTCTTCGTCCCGGACCCGTCGTCGACCGGCGGCGCGGCGGGCGGCCACCGCGACCTGCCCGTGTTCGCGGACGTGCCACCCAGCGACCACATCGACGTCTTCCTGGACGCCATGCGCATGGACCACCAGGTCGACTTCCGCGACCGGCTCGAGATCAACACGTACGCCATCGACCCGCGGATCTCTTTCTCAGCAAGCTCCAGATCGTCAACCTGAACGAGAAGGACGTCCACGACACGATCACGCTGGTCAAGGACGTCTACGTGGACTTCCAGCCTCATCCGGGAGTCCTCGACCTCCACCACGTGGCCGGCGTGTGCGCCTCCGACTGGGGCCTCTACATCGACGTGATGAACAACATCGACACCGTGATCGAGCACGTCGCCGACTACGACCTGGGGCCGCGCGACGCAGCCCGCGTGCGCCGCACCCTCGAGCTCGCGCAGGACATGATGACCGAGCAGGCCAAGACGCTGCGCTGGCGCCTGCGCGCCCGGATCGGCAAGCGGGTGCGCTGGTACGCCGAGGTCGAAGAGCAGTTCGGCGGGCGCACGGAGGACGTGCTCGCTCGCCGTGCGCACCAAGGCGGGGCGCGCCGCCGGCTGAACGGTCAGAGATCCGGCCACGCCGGCGGAAGCGGGATGAGACCCCACCCGACCCCGTCCTCGAGCTCGCGCACCGCCGCCCAGTCTCCGGTGGAGAAGTGCCGCAGCGCGAGCGGCTCGAGCAGGCGCTCGTCCTGCGCGAGGAGGTCCTCGAGCGTATCGACCAGCCGGCTGCCCGCTTCCGCGACAGAGGCGGCGTCGTCCCGCTCGACGGCCAGGCGCAGGCGGCGGAGCGTCTCCAGCGCCTCGGACTGGCGGGACGCGAGCAGCGCCTGCGGCCCGTCGACGGCGTGGACCTCGAGCGCCGGGAACCATGCCTGCTGCTCTCGCCGGAAGCGAAGCTCGACCTCGCTGAGCCGGTCGACGAGGCGCGAGACCAGGGGCTTCTCCAGGCGCCAGCGCCGGCGGGTGGGCGAACCGCCGAGGCGCTCGAGCTCGCGCTTCAGGCCGGCGCTGAGCTGGCGCACCTGGCCCGCCTCGCGCCGCAGCGTCTCGAGCGGGTGGCCCGGCGGTGGAGACGCCAGCGCCCCGGCGCCGGAGTCGGCCGCGGCCTGCACGGCGCTCATCCCGGCCGTCCGGCCTTCGACGGCCGACTGCGAAAGCGCCGTGTCCAGCGCGGCCGACTCGCCCTCCTCGAGGTCGGAGGTCGCCGCGCGCCAGCGCTCCGCCATCTCGAGCAGCGAGCCGCCCGCCTCGAGACCCTCGACGATGTCGCGCAACTCGCCCAGGCGCCGCTCGTCGTCGACGATGCGGCGCGGCGCGTCGGCCACCCTCGCCGGCCGGCCGATGCCTCGCTCCACCTCCGCGGCGATCTCGTGCACCAGCTGCCGCCACGGCACGTTGAGCCTGACGCCCACGTCGTCGAGCGTCATGACCCGCGCCCAGCGCGTCCGCGCGTGTTCCTCGGCCAGCGCTTCGAAGCCGCGAACGCGCGCGAGGAGGAACGGCTCGAGGAACGGATACGCCTGGAGGAGCGCCCACACCGTGGTGCGCGGCCCGATCAGGATGTCCTGTGAACGCCCGGCGCTCATCGTGGGCGGTACCTCCTCCGCGTCCCGAGACCGGGCAAGGGTAGCAGGCACGCACAGCCCGGCGCACGTTGCCCGCCCGGCGCGCCCGGTGTATCCTGCCGCTCCCGCCCTCCTGCAGCCCCGGCGGCAACGCCATGAGCATCGTCACCTTCAACAACGTCGAAAAGGCCTTCGCCGGGCAGCGCCTGTTCACGACCGTCTCGTTCTCCGTCGACGGTCACGACCACGCCGTCCTCGTCGGTCGCAACGGCACCGGCAAGACCACCTTGCTGCGCCTCATCGTCGGGCGACGAGCACGCCGACTCCGGCACGATCGCGCGCGCCCGCGGCCGCCGCATCTGGCTGCACGAGCAGACGCCGGAGCTCGAGCGCGACCGGCTGGTGCGCGAGTACCTGCTGGAGGCGTTCGGCGAGGCCGTCGAGCTCGAGGCGGCGCTGCGCGCCACCGAAGAGCGCCTCTCCGGCCTCGCCGAGCACAGCCCCGAACTGCGCGACACCATGAAGTCCTACCAGCAGCTCCAGCGGCGCTTCGAGGCGGCCGGAGGCTACGGCTACCGCGACCGCCTCGGCGGCGTCGTCGAGGGCCTGGGGCTCCCCGACGACATGCTCGAGCGCAGCCTGCTCTCGCTGTCCGGCGGCGAGCTCACGCGCGTCACCCTGGCGCGGGCGCTGCTCGCCGACGCCGACCTGCTCCTGCTCGACGAGCCGACCAACCACCTCGACATCGACTCCGTGGAGTGGCTGGAGACGTTCCTCTCGGACTACGAGCGCGCCTTCCTGCTGGTGACGCACGACCGCCGCCTGCTCGAGAAGGTCGGGCGGCGCGTCCTGGCCGTGGAGCACGAGCACGTCGAGACGCAGGGCGGCGACTTCGCCACGTACCTGCGCGAGAGCGAGGCGCGCCTCGACCTCATGCGCCGCGAGTACGAACAGGACATCGAGAAGATCGAGCAGCTGCAGCGGTTCTACGACCGGTTCCACGCCAAGAAGGACAAGGCCAAGCAGGCGAAGGCCAAGCTCACGCAGATCGAGCGCATCAAGGCCGGGCTGCGGGAGCCGCCCAGGCAGAAGCGGAGCTTCAAGCTGGGGCTCCCGCAGCCCAAGCCCTCCGCGCGCGTCGTGCTCGAGCTGAAGGCGCCGGCCGTGAGCGTCGGCTCCGCCGACGACCGGGCCGGCGTCCACACCCTGGTGCGCGACGTCGACGTCGTGCTCGAGCGCGGCGAGAAGGTCGCCCTGCTCGGTCCCAACGGCTCCGGCAAGACGACGCTGATCGAGACGGTGGCCGGCCTGCGCAGCCTGGCGGCCGGCGCGTCGCACCTCGGCCACAACGTGCGCCCGGCCTACTACTCGCAGCAGGGCCGCGAGCTGCGCGAGCAGGACACCGTGCTGCAGACGGTGCTGCCGCTCGTCGGCCAGGACGAACAGGCGGCGCGCGGGCTGCTCGGCCGCTTCCAGTTCGGCCCCGACGAGGTGGAGAAGCGCGTCGAGATGCTCTCCGGCGGCGAGCGCAGCCGCCTCCGCCTGCTCACGCTGCTGGTCGGCGACGCCAACTTCCTGCTGCTCGACGAGCCCACCAACCACCTCGACATGGGCTCGGTCGAGGCGCTCGCCGACGCGCTCGAGGACTACACCGGCACGATCCTGCTGGTCACCCACGACCGGCACCTCATCGACCGCGTGGCGACGCGCGTGCTCGAGATCCACGACGGGCGCCTGCTCAACCACCTCTCCGCCGCCCGCTACTGGGAGGCGCGCAGCGAGCGCCTGGGCATCGCCGCGGCGCCGGCGAGGAGCCCGCCGGCGCGGGCAAGCGCGGCGGCAAGGCCGCGCCCGCGGGCGCCGCCGTCACGCGCGGCAAGGAGACCGCCGAGGAGGCGCGCCGCCGGCGCGCCCGCCTGCGCGGCGCCGAGGCGGCCATCCTCCGCGCGGAGAAGCGGCTCGGCGAGATCGACGCCGAGCTCGCCGAGCCCGACACCTACGCCGACCGCGACGTGCTCAACCGCCTGCTCGACGAGCGCGGCATCGTCGAGGGCCAGCTGCAGCGCGAGTACACCGCCTGGGAGAAGCTCGTCGACGAGCAGGCCTGACCGGCGCTGCGGCCGCTCCGCCGCCCTTCTGCTAGGCTCTTGCGATGGTCCACCCGGCGCACGACACATGAGCCCTGCGGGCGCCTCTCCCGTCCCGTCCTCCCGGCGCGCGCGAGCGCTGCAGCAGCGCCTGCTCTCCTGGTACGCGGACAACCGGCGCGACCTGCCGTGGCGCCACACCACCGACCCCTACGCCGTCCTGGTCAGCGAGATCATGCTGCAGCAGACGCAGGTGCCTCGGGTGGCGCCGCGCTTCGTCGAGTGGCTCGAGGTCTGGCCGGACCTCGAGAGCCTCGCCGCGGCGCCGCTCGCCGACGTGCTGCGGCGCTGGCAGGGCCTCGGCTACAACAACCGGGCGCGGCGCCTGCAGGAGTGCGCGGCCGCGGCCGTCGCCGCCTCCCGGACGGCCGGCCGGCCGAGCTCCCGCGCAGCTTGAGCGGCCTGCGGGCGCTCCCGGGCATCGGCCCGTACACCGCGCGCGCCGTGCTGGTCTTCGCCCACAACGACGACCTGGCCGCGGTGGACGCCAACGTGCGCCGCGTGCTCACCCACGAGCTGGACCTCGCCGGCGACCTCACGGACGCGCGACTCCAGGAGGTCGCCGACGCGGTGCTGCCGCGCGGGCGCAGCCGCGACTGGCACAACGCGCTCATGGACTACGGCTCGCTGGTGCTGACGGCGCGCGCCACCGGCATCGCGCCGCGCACGCGCCAGACGACCTTCGAGGGGTCGCGGCGCCAGAAGCGTGCGCGCCTGCTGCGCCGCCTCCTGGACGGCGGTCCGCAGCCGCTGGCGGAGCTCGCGCTCGCGCTCGGACTGCCGCTCGACGAGACGGCGGACGTCGTCGACTCGCCTCCGCCGCGGACGGCCTGGTCACCGAGGCCGGCGGCGCCGTGAGCGTGGCGTGACGCCGCCGGTGAGGCCAGGCTGACGCCATGGTCTACGACGTCGACATCGCCGGCGTGCCCGCACGTCCCGTGGTCTCCCTGCGGCGGCGCGGGCCGCTCGCGGACATCGGCGCTTCCATGCGCCGGCTGCGGGCACTGCTCCGTGAGGCCGGCCTCGAGACGACGGGGCCCATGATGGCGCGCTTCTACGCGGACGCCGCGCCGGGCGAGGACGCCGACTACGACGTCGCCATCTCCGTCCTCCCGCGTCCGGACGGCTCCGTACCCGACGCGGTCGGCGAGGCCCGCGGCGACGTGGCTGCCGCTCCACCACGTGCTGGAGGCGGTACACCGCGGGCCGCACGACCAGATGCAGGACGCCTGGCGCGCCGTGCGCGAGGCGTGCGACGCGCTCGGGTACACGCCGGCCGGCCCGGTCACCGAGGTCTACGAGGTGACGCGCGCCGACGGCGTGCCGCCGGAGCAGTACGTCACCCGGGTGCAGCTGCCCTACGCGCGCTGAACCGACCGGCTCGACGCCCGGCGGCGCGGCCGTCCCGCCTCTCAGGTGCGGAACATCGTGAGCAGGAAGACGAGGTCGCCGCGCGCCACCACGGCGTGCTTGAGCTCGGCCGGCATGTAGTAGAGCATCCCCGGCCGAGCCTCGTGCTCCTCCCCGCCGAGCGACACGGTCCCCACGCCCTGCAGCACCTGGATGACCGCGGGCACGCTGGCCGTGTGCTCGCTCAGCTCCTGGCCGGCCGCCAGCGTGAAGTGGATGATCTTGTGGTGCTCGTTCTCGACGATCGACTTGCTCACGATGCCCTGCTCGGCGACGTCGACCATGGCTTCGAGATCGGCGACGACGGGTGTCGCTGCGTCCATGCTGTCCTCCCGGATCGGTGCTGCTTCCTGCAGCGAACGTACCCGCACGGAAGCGGCTCGGCCCTTGACCTTGGTCAGTCGTGCCGGTCGTTTGACAGAACAGGCAGACCGGACATATACTTTGTGTCGCGTTACACAATATAGGTCTTTTTTCCGGGAAGGGGGTCGCCATGGCTGACGGACTCGCCGGCATCAAGCGTTTGGTCGAGGTCGCCGTGCACCACGCTGTGGCCCCGGCCCTCGAATCGAGAGGTCCCCTGCGCGGCAGGGACTTCATGCTCGACGACCTGACACACGGCGCCGACCGCGACGGCCACTGACACCTGGAGGGGTGAGCACCATGCAGAATCGCTTCTTCGCTCGATCGGCCAGTTCTTCGAGGGCACCGGCTCGGTGCTGAGCACGCCTTCCGGCGACGCCCGCGGCCATCTCAACGTGCCGATCGACACCATGTACGACGTGTCGGGCAGCGACCGCTGGCTGGGTCGCTGACCGCAAGACCCTCTCGACCATCCTCCGTCCCGGTCACGAGGTTCCCCCACCTCGCGACACGGTAGACAAAGGGTCCCTCGCCCCCTGGTTCCGGCCCCGAACCCCAGGGAACATGGCGAGGGGCCCTTCCCCCTTTAACGAGGCGCAGCCGCGGAGGCTCCGGCGCGTGGAGCGCGCCGAAGCCGCTTTGTCGCTGGTTACCTCGAGTGACGCGGCAGACGGGCGGACAACGCCGCACCACGCTGCGCCGGCGGCGCCGCTCAGACGCCGAAGTACGTGGGGTAGCGCCGGGTCGTGTGCTTGCGGCGCTGGTAGGTGCGCGCGAGCTCGATGAAGATCCCGACGTCGCGCTCCAGGTCGCCCTGGGTGCCGTCGAAGTAGAAGACGCGGATCGGCATGTCGTCGAGGTCCTTGGAGAGGCTCGGGTAGACCGCCTCGGTGACGATGCCGTTCATGCAGGTGAAGGGACTGATGTCGATGATGCCGTCGGCGCCCTTCTCGTACAGGTAGATCGACTTGCCGCTGCTCAGGACCATCTCGCCGAGGGCGCCGGTGTACGGCAGGTACGGCAGGCTCATCTCGAGCACCTCGCGCACGTCCTCCGGCTCTTCGTAGCCGACGAAGTCGTCGTGGAACGGCCCGTAGCATGGCGTGTTCGTCGCTGCGCATGATCTTGCTCTTGATGAAGCGGATGGCGCTGTCCTTGCTGATGGTCTTGCGCTCGTCGATGAGCCGGCGGCGATGCTCGTCGTCCGTGTACCACACCCACTCGCCGATGTCCGACAGCCAGCACTCGCCGCCCTGCTCCTCGACGACGCGGATGAGGTCGAAGTTGGAGAAGGTGTTCTGGCGGCAGAAGATCTCGCCGACGACGCCGATGAGCGGCCGCGCTGGCGTCGTAGTCGGCCGGGACGGCGCGGAAGCGGTCGCGAGCGCGCACCATGGCGGGGACGAGGCCGGCGAGCGCTCCTTGTGCGAGATGCCGACCCGCGAGATCGCCTCGCCGACCTCCTCGAGGCTCGTGCTGGTAGGCGGCGTCCGCCGTGCCCTTCTCGCGCTCGTAGGGGCGCGTCTTGAGCAGCAGCTTCATGAGGATGTCCTCAGCGAGCACCGCACGCCAGGCGGTCCGGATGAGGTTCTGCGAGTACGCCCCGATCGACGAGTAGCCGTCGCTCGAGGTGATGCTGATGACCGGGACGTCCCCGTACCCGAGCTCGTCGAACTTGGCGCGGATGAGGTGCAGGTACTGGCCGAAGCGGCAGGGGCCGTTGGCCGGCGGCATGAGGAAGGCGACGTTGTCGCGGCCCTCGTCCTCGATGATGCGCAGGAAGTCGCCGAGGGTGATCTTCTGCGGGTAGCACTCGTCGCCCGAGGTGACGCGGCCGCCGAGGTCGAGCGTGCGCTCGTCCGAGTCGCTGGTCACCCAGGCGTCGAAGCCGATCGAGCGGATCGCCGCCGCCAGCAGGTACGAGCCGCCGTAGGGCATCTGCGGCAGGTAGAGGCGGCGGCCCTCAAGACCGAAGTCCTTGATCGCCTGCCTGATGCGCTCGTCCTGGACGGTCTCAGGGCGCGACACCGGCCACCTCCTCGCGGCAGGTGCGAGCCTCGTCGGCCGCGTCCTGCGACCACCAGCGCAGGAAGCCCTTGCTGTCCAGGTACGCCTCGCAGCGCGTCATGGCGCCGGCGTCGTTCTGGTGCTCGTCGAACTGCAGCGTGAGGAACGGCTTGCCCGACGCCTCGCGCACGTAGTGCTTGATGTACGAGTCGGGGCCGCACTTGAAGTTCGTCATGTAGATGAGGTGCAGCCGCTCCTTGTCGCCGCACGAAGGTCGCGGCCTGCAGGATCTTGCGCCCGTAGTTCCAGAACATGTTGGGCACCACGGGGTCGATGTCGATGCCGCGGATGGGCAGGAAGTCGAGCGGGATCACGTTCACCCCGTAGAACTTGCGCAGCTTGCGCGGGATGTCCATGTTGATGCCCTTGTCGTACATGTTGTACGGGCGGCCGACGAGGACGATGCCGAGCTCGCCGGCCAGCTCCAGGCGCTCCAGCGCCTCGGCGCCGGCGCCCAGCAGCTTGTCGCGGAACTCGTCCTGCGCCTTGTAGGCCGCGTCGAGCGCGCTGCGTACGCGCGCCTTGCTCAGGCCGAGCGTCTTCATCATGCCGGCGAAGTCGCGCAGCAGCCCTTCGCGGCCGTCGCGGAAGCGCACCCTCGGCTCCAGGATCTTGTCCCGGTGCGCCTCGAGGCCGGGCGCGTGCTTGACCACGAACGGCAGCGTCTGGCCCCACGGGCAGGCGTGCGAGTTGTACTGCTCGAACTCGGTCTCTTCGTTGACCTGGTTGGGCACGAAGACCCAGTCGACGCCCTCGTTGAACAGCCACTGCACGTGGCCGTGCGCCACGCGGATCGGGAAGCACGGCTCGGCGACGGTGAGCGCCACGCCGGCCTCGCGGATCTGCTTGTCGCTCTCCGGCGAGAGCAGCGGGCGCAGGCCGAGCTCGGCGAAGAAGGTCGCCCAGAACGGCAGCCGGTCGTAGGTGTACATCGCGCGGGCGAAGCCGACGGTGGGCGCCGTCTCCGGCACGCGCGCCCGTGCCGCCTCGTACGGCGCCAGCAGCTGCTCTTCGCGGAAGGCGACGAGGTCGGCGATCACCGGCTCCTTGTCGACCTTGGCCGGCTTGCGGTAGCGGTCGGAGCACTTGTCGCCCCAGTAGGTCTTCTCGCCCTCGATGGTGAACTGGCGCATGTCGCACTCGTTGGAGCACGCCTTGCAGACGAAGTCGACGACGGTGTAGTCGACCTGCTCGAGGTCCCAGCCGCGGAAGCTCGTCGGCTCGCCGGTGCGCGGCACGCGCTCGCGGGCGAGCAGCGCCATGCCGAGCGCGCCCATCACGCCGTTGTGCGGCGGCACGATGATTTCCTTGTCGAGGATCTGGCTGAACGCGGCGGCGACGGCGTCGTTGTAGGCCGTGCCGCCCTGGAAGAAGATGACGTCGCCGACGTGCCGCTCGCGCACGAGCCGGTTCAGGTAGTTGGTGGCGATGCAGAAGGCGAGGCCGGCGACGAGGTCGTCGCGCCGCGCGCCGCGCTGCTGGTACGCCATGACGTCGCGCTCCATGAACACGGTGCAGCGCTCGCCCAGGCGGACCGGCGTGGTGGAGCCGAGCGCCAGCTCGGCGAACTCGCCGATGATGTTGATGCCGAGCTTCTCGGCCTGCTCCTCGAGGAACGAGCCGGTGCCGGCGGCGCAGGCCTCGTTCATGGCGAAGTCGACGACGATGCCGTCCTGCAGGCTGATGAACTTGCTGTCCTGGCCGCCGATCTCGAAGATCGTGTCGCACTGCTTGCCGATCTTGCGGCCGATGAAGTCGGCGCCCGTCTTGTGGGCGGTGATCTCGTCGGTGATGATGTCGGCCCCGGTGAGCTCGCCGATGAGCTCGCGGCCGGAGCCGGTGGTGCCCACGCCCGAGCAGGTTGATGCGGGCGCCGATCTCCCTCTGGATGTCGGTCAGCCCCTTGCTCACGACCTCCACCGGGCGCGCGTCGGTCTTGGTGTAGATCTCCTTGATGACCTCGCCCGCGTCGTCGATGACGACGAGGTTGGTGGAGACCGAGCCGATGTCGATGCCCAGGTAGGCATCGACGACCGACCCGCTGTCGGCGAACTCGTAGGGCTTCGCCATGTCGCGCAGCAGCACGACGCGCTCCATCGAGAGAGGCTCGGTGACCGGGAACTCGGCCGCCGGCAGGCGCTCCACGTCGAGGCCGAGCACGACGGCGTCGCGCGCCGTCTCCAGATCGGCCTCGATGAGCGCCGCGCCGATGGCGCCGATGCTCGCGTGGTACGCGGGGATGAACAGCTGGCCGTCGTCGAGGGAGAACGCCTCGCGCAGCGAGCGCACGGCGCCCTCGTTGGCGGCCACGCCGCCGATGAAGGCGACGGGCGGCTCGATGACCTTGCCCTTGGCGATCGTGCCCTTGAAGTTGCGCATGACGGCGTCGCAGAGGCCGCGCAGCACCTCGGGCGGCTCGTAGCCCTTCTGCTGGGCGTGGATCATGTCGCTCTTGGCGAAGACGCTGCAGCGTCCGGCGATGCTGGCCGGCTTGGCGGCGCCGAGCACGATGTCGCCCACGTCCTCGATGTCGTAGAGCAGCCGGCTCGCCTGCTGGTCCATGAACGAGCCGGTGCCGGCGGCGCAGTCGCCGTTGGTCTGGTAGTCGGTGATGCCGGCGCAGCCGAGGCCTATCGATTCCAGGCGGATGAACTTGGAGGTCTCGCCGCCCATCTCGAAGATCGTCTGCGTCTCGGGGTTCAGCGCGGAGATGCCGCGCGTGATGGCCTTGAACTCGTTCTCGAAGGCGGCGTCCAGCGCCGGGCCGACGAGGCGCCCGCCCGAGCCGGTGACGCGGGCGCCGTGGATGGAACCCTCGGGCAGCACGGCGAGGATCTCGCCGAGGAGAGTCTCGGCCGCCTCGGCCGGGCTTCCCTTGATGCGCCGGTACTGGGCCACGAGCACCGGCGCGTCGCCGACCAGGGTCAGGCCGTCGCGCGGCGCCTCGAAGAGCCCGGGGTGCTGCGCAAGAAGGTCGCGGAAGAGGTCTTGGTCATCAGCCCGGCCGACGAGCGCGGCCTTGAGGCTGATGCAGCCGATGTCGATGCCAAGCGTGGTCATGGGTGTGAGACAGGGTCCTCCTCCGGGGGGCGGAACCGCCCCGCCGACTGCAAAGCCTACCGTTCGGACTCGCCCGGAGCAAACCGGGGTGTAAAGAAGACTAACCCAGTCTTCTTTCGACGTCAACGCGGCCCACCGAGGACGCCCGGCGAGCGCGGCGCAACGTGACCCGGGAGCGCCGGCAGCGTCACCCACGACGCGACTTCGTGAGCCTGTGCGGCCGGCCGGCGCGCCTCTAGCATGCTCCTGCGGCGCGCCGGCCGGCCGCCCTCTGCACATCACTACACTCGTGGGGGCATCCGTGAACGAATCGACCACGCTCACCAACCGGGAGCGCCGAGAGAACGTGGCGTTCCTCGGGCAGGCGTTCCTCGCCGCCCAGAAGCTGCCGGCCGAGATCCTCGACGCCGAGCAGCGGGACCGTTTCACCTCCGACGAGCCGGAACAGAGCCGCCTCTTCTACACGCTGCTCTGCTACGGCGCGCTGGCGGCCCAGCCGGCGCCGGAGTCGGTGGTCGACGCCGACTGGCGCCGCCTGGGCGACGCCGGCGTCGTCGACGCACTGTTCGCCGGCGAGTTCGACCTCAAGCGCTACGCGCTCGACCCGCCGGTCTCGCGCAACGACAGCAAGGGCAAGATCATCGACTTCGTGCGCCTCGCCGAGACGCGCGACACGTGGGGCCGGCTCCTGCCGCAGCCGCCGGACCCGGACGTCGCCGTCGACGTCCTGCACGCCGCCTCCGGCGGCGCGCTCAAGTCGCGCGCCTTCTGGGCGGTGCGCGAGATGCGCCGCTACGGCCTCTGGGACGACGAGGCGCTGGACCGCTTCGCCTGCGTGCCCGACGGGCGGGTGCGCAAGCGGGCCGTGCGCATGGGGCTCGTGGACCTGCCGGAGAAGGCCGACACCTTCGCCGACATGAAGGCCGTCTCGCGCGCGCTGCACGCCGTGCTCCGGCTGGGCGAGTCTCCGGACGGCTGCTTCGACCTCCCGGTCAGCATGGCGGACCAGCGCTGTGAGGTGTGCGACGCCGCACGGATGGCCGCCTGCCCCATGCCCCACTGCCGCTGGCGGAGGGAGCACGCGGAAGCCTGAGCCGGAGTGGTAGCGATGCGGCGACGGCGGTGATCGACGATCCTCCGCCGTCGCCGCATCTACCCTCCTCCCCGGCAGTCATCTAGGGACTTACCCCTATGGGACGACGCACCTACGCAGGGAACAGTAGTAACAAGGACCGCAAACAGCGATCCGCGCGGGCGGAGGAAGGGGTCGAAATGTTCTGGGAGATCCTCGCGTGGGCGGCAGTAGTGCTGCTCTATGTGTTCCGTGTCGCGCTGGTGGTCGGCGTCATCGCAGTCGTCGTGATGATCGTGCGCATGTTGCGCGCGCCGAAGCAGCCCGTGCGGCACGCCGGCGCGCCGGCACGCAAGTAGCGCGACGAGCGCGTGGCCCCGGTCCAGCGGCACTGGGACCGGGGCGTGAGCGTACCTGCGGACGCTCTTCCGGACCTGAAGAGGGTCACCGGGAGCGTCACCCCTTCGTGCGTCAGCGGACCCTGAGAGCGGTGATCGCCGCCGCGGCCTCGTGATTGCCACCGAGGTCCATCGCCCGGAACGTCACCGTGTAGGTCCGCCGCGCCCTCGGCCTCCAGGCGCACGTGTGACTCACGCCCTGCTTGACCCAGCCGCACGGCACCGTGGCGACGACGACTCCCTTTGCGTTGGTGATCGTGGCGCTCACCTTCACGACCGCGCTGAACGCGTCGCGCACGGTGAATGCGAGGTTGGCCGTCTTGCGATAGGCCACCGACGCCGTCGCCGGGGCCGTCACCTTGGGCGCCGCAAGGTCTACGGTCAGAGGCTGCGCGACGGACGTCACGCCCAGGGCGCCGTCCGCAACCACCTTGAGTGAGTACGCGCCGCTCGTCGCCACGCCCCCTCCACCCAGCTTGCCGTCCCACTCCACCGCGCGCGAGCCCTTCGCCAGACGGCCGAGCCGCATCGTCCTGACCGTGGAGCCGGAGTGGACCACGGCGACGTTCACGTCCGCGGCCCGCGTGAGCCGGAACGAGAGCGTCACCGAGTCGCGCACTCCGTCGCCGTTGGGCGAGAACGTCTTGCGCGAGATCGAGATGAGCCTGAGCGTCCGGTCCACGACGACCTTGCGCCGCGCGGTGGCAGTGTTGCCGGCGACGTCCCGGAGCTCGAGCAGCAACAGGGCATCGCCCTCCGGCGCAGCCGTGAGGCCCGATCCGGAGGAGATGCGGCCGTCCCAGCCGACCTTCTGGACGGCCGTCGTGGCGCCCTTCCATCCCGTCACGCGGCGCAGCACGGTCCCGCCGGCGGAGACGACGGAAACGCGCGCCGACCCGGCCTCTCCCGGCTCGAAGGCGAGCACGGCCACATCGTCCTGGCCGTCTCCGTTGGGGCTGAACGGGTCCGGCTCGATGGTCGCGCTCTTGATGTCGGGCGCGACCGTGTCCAGGCGGATGTCATCGGTGGCGGAACGCGCCTCACCGTCGACGCTCGTGGCATCGGCCTGCACCGTGTACACGCCGTCCGGCTGCAACTTGCCGTCGTCATCCCGGCCCGACCACGTGGTCTCCACGACCTTGCCTTCGCCGGTCATGTGCCGCACCAGCGTGCCGTCGCCGCTGCGGATCTCGAGGCGCCACGTGGCGGTCTGCGAGATGGTGAAGCCGATCGTGGCGCGGTCGCGCACGCCGTCGCCGTTGGGGCTGATGGCCGGGTCCTCCACGATGAAGCCGTAGATCTTGGGCTGGCCCGTACGCGCGACGACCTTGCGGATGTTGGGAAGCTGCGCGTAGAGCTTCCCGCCGGGGCAATCGGTGTAGTTGGCGTCGCGATGCCCGGCGATGGCCGGGAACGTGACATGCTGCCCGGTGGCGAACTTCTGCCCGTAGCCGCACACCAGCGTGCCGGTGCCCTGCGGGTCGACGTGGTGCACGTCGAGCTTCCACTCGAGCAGCCGCTCCAGCGAGGTGACCGCCGCGGACGGCGGCGTGGCGCTGGTGAACGTCCCGATGACGGAGATGCCCGTGCTCCCCGTGTTGAAGCCGAGGACCTGGGCGCCGATGACGCCGCGCGCGACGCCTCCGTAGCGGCCTTCGTAGATGGTGCCGTAGCGGTCGATCAGGAAGTTGTAGCCGACGTCGCTCCAGTGCAGCGACTTGGTGTGGTAGGCGTAGACGCCGCGGACCACCGCCGGCGCCTCCGCGCGGGAGTAGTCGTTGCCGCTGTCCGTGTGGTGCACGAACGCCATCTTGACGGGCGCGTAGTCGGGCGACCCGGATCGCCAGGATTCGTTGGCGCCCCACTCCGACCTGGTCACGATCTGCGGCTTGGTCGTCATGGCCGCGGCCGCGGGCGTCAGGCGGAAGTCCGCGATGGTGGCCGCGGCGCGGCGGAGCACGCCGACGGCCACGGACGCGCGGTCGGCGTCCTCTGTGCTGTTGATGGCCACCACGTGCACGTCGCGCAGGCGCGTCGGCTCGGGCCCCGACGCTCCCGCCTGCTCCGCACTCACCTGCAGGTAGCGGCCGGCGCCCGTCCAGACGGGCTCGGTGAAGGCCTTCTCCTCCCCGCCTTCTTCGGCGACGCGCTCGAGGGAGACGGCATACCAGCGGCTCCAGGTCTGCCCGTCCTCGCTGGTGCGCAGCAGCACCTGTACCTCACCGGTCGCACGCGGAGGCGCGCACGTGACGCCGGCCATGGTGAACCGCATGCCGGGGTCGATGGTGGCGGCGGCGCCGGTCTGTGTGCTGGGCGGCGCGCGCCCCGCCGACCGGCGCCTGGCCCACAGGAAGCGCCGCCGGGAGCGTCATCGTGCGCAGCTCGACCGGAGGAGCGCTGATCCACGCCGCGACGGCATCGCTGACGCGCGGCGCACACCAGATGCCGACGATCGTCCCGAGGACGGAGAGGATGGAGATCGCCGCGAGACGCGCGGCTCGCTTGTGGGGGTGAGGTCTCGCCATAGGCCCGTTCGGCTGACTTCAGGTTTCGACAGCCTAGCACGAAACCCTTAGACGGGCGGGCGGGCCCTCCTCCGCGAGGCCGGCCGCCGCGACCTCGGCCCCCAGAACGACAGCGGGCGGCGGGGCCACCGGCCCCGCCGCCCGCGTCACTCGCGGTCACCGGCGGGCCTCAGCCCACCGGCACCTCGTCCTGCTGCGCGGCCTCGACGATCGCGGCCGTCCGGGCATGGACGTCGGCCGCGTCTTCCTTCTCCGTGCTCAGGCAGCTCCAGATGGGGCTGTAGAGCCGGTCGACGCGCCGGGCGTACTCGTCCAGCTCGTCCTGAAGGTCGGTGATCATGACGTCGCCGCCGGGGTGCGTCGGTTGCGCACCGGTGGCCGCCACGATCTCGCGCGCCTGCGTGGGATTGTCGATCCACATGCAAGGCATGAGCAGGTTGTGGTTGAACGGCTGGCGGCGACGGATCTCCTTGAAGAAGTCCGAGTTGAACGCCTCGAGGAGGCTGACGTCGCGGATGTTGTCGGTGGCGAAGTGCGTGAAGATGCACGGCTCCACCCAGCCGCCGCTGTTGATGTGCATGTAGTGCTTGCCGGCGATGCACCCGTTGACCCACGGCGCATCGCCCCAGAAGTCGACCGGGAACAGCGCCTTGGTGTCGCGGATGCGCTGGATGTCGAGGCGGAACTGGTTCCGCTCCTCAGGCGTCAGCATCATGCTCGTGTCGGGCTCGCGCCCGACAGGCATGTAGAGGAAGTGCCACGCCAGGAGCGCGCCCTTGGCGATGAGCGGGTCGACGAACTCGTCGCTCACGATGGCCTTCCACGTGTCGCGCGTGACCGTGCACGAGTAGCCGAAGAGCACGCCCGCCTCGCCGAGGTGGTCCATGATCTCCATGACCTGGTCGTGCACGCCGTCACCGCGACGACGGTCGGTCAGCTCGGGTGAGCCCTCGAGGCTCAGCATGGGAGCGATGTTGCCCACCTTGGCCAGCTCGTCGATGGTGTCGTGATCGAGGAGCGTGCCGTTGGTGAACACCTGGAAGTAGGCGTCCTTGTTCTCCCGCGCGAAGTCGAGCAGTTCGTCCCACATGAACGGCTCTCCGCCGAGCAGGGTGAACAGGTAGACGCCCATGTCGTTGCCCTCGTCCACGATCTTCTGCATCTGGCTGCGGTCGAGGTCCTGGTCTGGTGAGTATTCCGCCGCGTAGCACCCTTCGCAGGTGAGGTTGCAGCGCATGGTGGGGCTCATGAGGATCGTCGTGGGGGCACTGTTGCCAGTCGACTCCACGAGCTTCTTCCGCTTGTCGACGCCGCGAAGAAGAGTGTTCACGATAAGACATTCGATGAAAGCGTCGCGACAACGCGGACTGAGCTTCGAGGTGACGTGCTTGGCGATCAGCAGCGCCGGGTGGTCATCCTGGACCTTCTCGGTGACGAAACGCACTGAGCCCTTCCACTGGTCTGGCGTGATCTTCTCAGCAAGCTGGAACGCCCTGACGATCTTGCGCTTGTCGTCGCTGGCGGCCAGCTTGAGCATCTGGTTGATCACCTGCCGCTGCGCGGCAGTGTAAAGCCCGCCCGTTCGGCTCATCCATCTCCTCCTTCCGTCTGCGCGCGCCCGCGTCCCGCGGCGCACGGACCTGCTCGTCGTTGTGTCGGAGAGGAGGTGCCGGCGGCTCGACACCGGGAGACTGCCGCCTGGACGCGTCGGCCCCTCCGACCGTCTCGTGGTCTTGTGAACCCAGTCTACCATCCGGGGGCCGTCGTTCCGGACAGGCGTTGCCCGAAAGAGAAATCCGCCGGCGCCGGCCCTCGCGCGAAAGGTTAAGGGGGGCTGCATCGTTACAGAGAGTGAAGACGGACCTCGTCCGTTGAGCGCCTCCAGCTGCCAGGCTGGCTGGCTGACCGCCCGCGCCGGATCGCTCCACACCGGCGCGGGCGGTCGCTTCTCCGCTCCCGGGCACCTGTTGCCACGATGGAGACACTTCCTCTGCCAATTCGTCTACCGAGTGCTTAACTTTCGCGCGCGTGCCGCCGATACCCATTCCTGAACGACAAAGGCAAACCTGTCGTGAGGCAGGGACGCAAAGCCAGAGGTCTTGTGATGATCAAGATAGCTCGGTTGCCGAACCCGACATTCGCTGTCGCGGATCTCGATACCAAAGGCGAGCGCCTCTCGCGAGTCCCCCCTCGAGACATCGACGCAGAGCACTGTCCGCCGGCCTTGAGCAAGTCGGCAGGCCCAAGGAGCACCGGTGTGGAGGCGATGAAGATGCGAGCCAAGTACTTGATCCTCGCCATCGCGCTGCTCTGTCTCCTGGCCTTGCCTTCGACGGCACTGGCCGCGGATGACAGCGACAGCGCCAAAGTGGACGCGAGCGTCACGACGGTCCTCGACGCCACCGGCGGCACGGAGGCCGTCCCCGTCATCGTGTACACGCAGCCTGGAGAAGGAGCCGTCGTCGACGGCGTCGTCCCCAGCGGTGTCGAAACGACGGATCTCGACGGCTTCGACGCCGTCGCCGCCTATCTGACGCAGGACGAGATCGACGCGCTCGCCACGAGCGACTCCGTCGATCTCATCGTCGCGGACAACCCGGTCTTCGGGTTCGACTACGCGAGCTCGCTCGACATCACCAATCTCGCGATCGGCCTGGACAAGGTCGCGGCCCCCACCGCCGGAGGCCCCACGGGCGCCGGCGTCGGCGTGGCCGTCCTCGACAGCGGCATCGCCACCACCTCCGACCTCGGCAGCAGCCGCATCGTCGGGTGGAAGGACTTCGTCAACAAGCAGAAGACCCCGTACGACGACGCCGGCCACGGCACGTTCGTCGCCGGCCTCATCGCCGGAGACGGCACCGCGTCCCTGCCGCTCGACCAGGGCGGCTACGCGACCGTGCAGTTCCGGGGCGTCGCTCCGCAGGCCAACATCATCGGCATCAAGGTCCTCGACTCCACCGGCCAGGGACGGTCGTCCTCGGTGATGGCCGGCGTGATCTGGGCGATCGCGCACAAGAACCAGTACAACATCCGCGTGCTCAACCTCTCGATCGGGAGCAACCCGGTCGCTCCGACCGACTTCGACCCGATCGCCAAGGCCGTCGAGCTCGCCTGGAAGCACGGGATCACGGTCGTCTGCGCCGCCGGCAACGAGGGCGAGTTCGGCCCCGGCGGCATCCTCTCCCCGGGCGACAGCCCCTACGTCATCACCGTCGGCGCCAGCGATACGCGGCAGACGGCGACCACCCGCGACGACGCCGTCACGTACTACAGCTCCGTCGGCCCGACGCTCTGGGACGAGTTCGCCAAGCCCGACCTGGTGGCTCCCGGCAACCGGCTGATCTCCCTGCGCGTGCAGGACTCCTACATCGACACCACGTTCCCGCAGAACCTGATCCCGCTGGCCGACTACGCACCGACGGCGCCCGAAGGCACGGAGCCGAGCTACCTGATGCTGTCCGGCACCAGCACGTCGGCGCCGGTGGGCGCAGGCGTCGCCGCCCTGATGATCGGCAAGGATCCCAGCCTCAGCCCTGACGACGTCAAGGTGCGCATGATGCGCACCGCCGACCCGCTGCCCGGCGCCTCGCGCTTCCAGCAGGGCGCCGGCCTCATCGACGCCGCCGGCGCACTGGCGAGCAATGCACACTCGCATGGGTATGCACTCTCAGAGGATGTCGGCGACGGAACGACAATCCTTACTCAGGACGACTACGCCGCCTGGGACCAGATCGCATGGACGAAGTACGGATGGACGAAGTTCAAGTGGACCAAGTTCAAGTGGACGGACGTCGCGTGGACGAAGTTCCAGTGGACCAAGTTCCAGTGGACGGGCGTCGAGTGGACGAAGTTCAGGTGGACCAAGTTCCAGTGGACCAGACGTGGCGTGGACGAAGTTCCGGTGGACCAAGTTCCAGTGGACCGAGTACGACTGGGCGAAGTTCAAGTGGACGATCCTGGTCCGAAGGTCAGTGACGACAGCCGTCACTGCTGAACGCGAACACGAAACGGCCGAGCGGAAACGCTCGGCCGTTTCTCTCTACGTCGTCATAGTTGCTGCGGCAGCGGCGACCGGCTTCGCCCTCGTGACGTACAGAGAGGGAGTCACCCTCTCGGTGGCGCTCCTTGCGTTCGTCGTCATGGGAGCGCTCGCGGACGTCAAGGAGATCAGGCTGCCGCTCGTGGGAGTCGTGGGCATGTCGTTCGTGCCCGTGCTCGCCGCCCTCATCACCCTCGGTCTGTGGCCGGCGACCGTCGTAGCGCTGGTGTCCGGCGCTACGTCCGCCGGCTTCACACGAGACCCGCAGAAGGTCATCTTCAACATCGCGCAACTACGTCCTGTCCACCCTGCTTGCCGGCGTCGTCTACATGGCTCTCACGCCCGCCGGCGCCGGCATGCTCGACAAGGTCGTGCCGGCGTTCTTCGCCACGGTCGCCGACTTCTTCGCCAACACGCTCCTGCTCGCCGGCGTGGTGGCGCTCAGTACCAGCGCAGGAGCGCTCTCCGTCTGGAGGCAGAACTATCAGTGGGCTCTCCCGGGGTACCTGGCCGGCGCCACGTTCGCCCTGTTCGCCGCGTGGCTGTACGGCCTCCTCGGGATCGCCGGCCTCGTGCTGGCGCTTCCCCCGCTTGTCCTCATCTACTACTCCTACGACATCTACACGAGCCGCGCCCGCGAGCGCGTGACCTTCGACGCGGAGCGCGACAGCTTCCACCGAGGAACTGACGGCCTCGCTGGAGTTGCACGACGAGTTGCGCGCGGCCCAGCTCAAGGTCGCGGCGGAGATCGAGCGCGCGCGCCGCATCCAGACCGACCTCCTCCCCACCTCGGTGCCGCACATCGAGGGCATCGAACTGGAGCAGCGCATCGAGTTCCTCGGCGACATGGGCGGCGA
Source organism: uncultured Thermoleophilia bacterium (assembly GCA_963739595.1). GTDB lineage: Bacteria > Actinomycetota > Thermoleophilia > UBA2241 > UBA2241 > CAIXSE01. Next base: position 2,488 of record CAVUBA010000009.1, on the reverse strand, counting down.
CTACTACGACTACATCCCGTTCGGCGACGGGCGCCTGGGGATCGTCTGCGGCGACGTCATGGGCAAGGGCCTCGCCGCCGCGCTCATCATGGCGATGGCGCGCTCGCTCCTGCACGACGCCATCGCTCCCGGCAAGCAGCCCGGCGACATCATGGCGGAGGTCAACGACGGGCTCACCCGCGATCTCGAGGGCCAGCGCCTGCCGTACTTCCTCACGCTGGCCCTGGCCGCCTACGACCCGTCGGACGGCAGCCTCGTCATCGCCGGCGGCGGCCACAACCCCGTCCTCGTCGCCGGCGAGAACGGCGTGAGCGAGGTGCCGTCGCGCGGCGCCGCCCTCGGCGTCCGCACCGGCCTGCGGTTCCCCGAGGACCGCGTGGTCCCGGGCGCCGGCGCCACGGTCGCCTTCTACACTGACGGCCTCACCGAGGCGCGTGACCCCGACGGCACGCTGTACGGCCTCGAGCGCCTCGAGCACTCGCTCGAACGCTGTCAGAGCGGGGCGGTTCGTGACACACTTGAAGGAGTGTGGGGCGACGTCACCACGTTCCGCGGCGACAGCGCCCCCACCGACGACGCCACGCTCCTGCTGGTACGCCTCACGTGAGGCCGCGGAGCGGCAACCGCGACTGACGGGGTCCTTTGACGATGGCCGATCAGACGAGCCCAGCGCCGGCTTCGCTGCAGGTGTACCGCTACACTGCCGGCGCCGACCGCGTCGAGGCCGTGATCGGCACCCTCGAGCCCGAGCTCCCGCAGGAGGACCTCGTCGCCCACGCGAGCGAGGCCCTCGAGCGCGAGACGTTCATGTGCTACGCCGTCTCGCAGCCCGACGACTTCGTCGCCGACGAACTCTGCTTCGTGCCGCAGGGCGACACCTGCGACATCCTCAGCATCAGGACCAACGGCTGGGAGCGGCACCACGGCGACCACCGGCGCAGCCTGGTCGAGATCCTCAACAACCTCGCCGCCGCGGTCGCCTGCGGCAAGCTGCGCATCCTCGACCCGGACCAGCTGGCGAGCGACGTCGCGCTCGGCCGCTCCGTGATGGACTTCGAGATGGCGGACACCACCGAGCTTCAACGGGCGCGGGAGGCCGTGGACGACGTGCTCCAGCAGGCCGGCCTCGACGACATCAACCGCCAGCGCACGATCCTGTGCATCTCGGAGGCCGTGACCAACATGCTGCTGCACGGCGGCGGTCACGGCCGCATGACCGTCCGGCGGCTGGGCGACCGCCTGCGGTTCATCGTGGCCGACGAGGGACCCGGCCTCAGCTTCCTGAACTGGATCGAGCCCCCATCGAAGGGCGGGCAGGCGTCGATGGGGTACGGCTACAAGATCATCCTCGACTACCTCGATGCCGTCGCCCTGCATACCGGCCCGGGCGGCACTACGCTACTATTGGACCGCTTGACCAACTGACCCAGGGAGATCCTATGCTGCGCACTTCGATCGCTCAGGGCCCGGCGCCCACCGTCTACCTCGCCGGCGAGATGGACCTCGACTGCGCCGACTCCCTGCGCGAGGCGGTCACCGAGGCCGCAAGAGGAGCGCAGATGGTCGCCCTGGACTTCGCCGGCGTGGAGTTCATCGACTCGTCGGGCACGGGCATCTTCGTGCGGCTCGCCCTCGACCTGAAGAGCCAGGGCACCCCGCTCGTGGCGCGCAACCTCTCCCCTGCCGTGCGCGGAGTGTTCGACATGCTCCGGGTGCGCGAGCTCGTCGGCGACGAGGTCTTCCCGGACTAGCCCGGACCGGGCTCGTCCGGCCGCCGGCGCGTCAGACGCGCCTGAGCGGTCCGCTGCCCGCCAGCACGACCACCGTCGCCGCGTCGACCCCGTCGCTCATGCTCGAGACGTACGCTTCGCCGCGCAGCTGGACGCCGTCGCGCGTGATCATGCTGAACGACATCGACGAACCCTCGTGGAGATGGTCGCGGAACTCCTCAGCGCTCGACGGCGCCTCGACACGCAGGCTCCAGTACGGATCGCGGCCCCCGTCCTCCGCCAAGCTGGCGCTCAGGAACCCCAGATCGGTCCGGTCGTGCCTGAGTCGGAGAAGTCGCTTCGACAGCATCGCTGCTTCTATCGGCCGCCGAGCCGCTGAACGTTAGGGCGTCGGCCGTCAGCTCCGGCCGCGCCGCGCGCCGCGCTTCTCGTCGCCGCTGACAGAGACCACATACGGCAGCAGAGCCATCTCGCGGGCGAACTTGATCGCCGTGGCGACCTGGGCCTGGTGACGGCGGCAGGCGCCGCTGACGCGGCGAGTCTTGATCTTGCCGCGATCGCTCACGAAGCGGCGAAGCGACGTGAGGTCCTTGTAGTCGACCTGGTCGACCTTCTCCTTGCAGAAGGAACAGTAGCGACGCCTCGCCGGGTCGACGGGACGACCCTTCCTGGGCGCTCGTGGTTGACTCTTGCTCTTCGGCATTCATGTCCCTTCGGAGCTGTGTACACGTGCGAGTGCTCGTGATCCTACGTGAAAG
>CAVUBA010000008.1:0-21270 GCA_963739595.1 uncultured Thermoleophilia bacterium | reverse complement strand
TGAGCGTGGCCGGCGCGGCGAGCGTGGGCGACGCGCTCCGGGCAGCCGCGCCGCGGCTGCGCGCCAGCGGGTCGCGCTCACCGCGTCTCGACGCCGAGCTGCTGCTGGCGAGCGCGCTCGACGTGCCGCGCGCCGAGCTCTTCCGCGATCCCGGCCGCACGCTCTCGCCGGACGAGGCCGCCCGGTTCGAAGAGCTCCTCGCCCGGCGGATCGCCCGTGAGCCGGTGGCCTACATCCTCGGCCGGCGCGCGTTCCGCACCATCGACCTCGAGGTGACGCCGGACGTGCTCATCCCTCGCCCGGAGACGGAGACGCTGGTCGAGGTCGCCCTCGAGGCGCTGTCGGCCATGCCCATCGCCGGGCCGGACCCGGAGGACGAGCCACTCGCCCTCGACATCGGCACCGGCTCGGGCTGCGTGGCGCTGGCGCTTGCGAGCGAGGACCCCTTCGTGCGTTTCGTCGCCGCGGACGTGGACCCCGGAGCGCTCGCGGTGGCGCGCCGCAACGCGGCGCGCCTCGGCCTCGCGCGCCGCGTCGAGTTCGTGCTCTCCGACCTGTTCGCCGACGTCGGCGAGCGGCCGTTCGACCTCGTCGTCTCCAACCCGCCGTACATCCCGGCCGACGAGTACGTGGCGCTCGAGCCCAACGTGCGCGACTACGAGCCGCGCCTCGCGCTGTACGGCGGCGTCGACGGCCTCGACTTCTACCGCCGCCTGGTGCCCGGCGCCGCGCTGCTGCTGCGGCCCGGCGGGACGCTCGCGCTCGAGGTCGGCGCCGGGCAGGCCGACGACGTGGCGGCCATCATCGACGCCGCCGGCGCGTACGAGGCGCCGGAGCGGCGCAACGACCTCTCCGGCGTGGCGCGGGTGGTCTCCGCGCGCCGCCGCGGCCCCAAGGCCGGGGCCTGATGGGGCGCGCCGAGAAGGCCCGCGCGGTCGTCCTGAGCTCGCGTCCGCTGGGCGAGGCCGACCGCATCGTCCGGCTCTTCACGCGCGAGCTCGGCCGCGTGGACGCGGTCGTCAAGGGCGTGCGCAAGACGACGTCGCGCTGGGGCGGCCGCCTCGAGCCCTTCAACGTCTGCGATCTGGTGCTGCACCCCGGCAGGTCGTTGTACACGGTCACGCAGGCGCAGCTCGTGGACGTCTTCCTGCGCCTGCGCGCCGACCGCGAGGGACTGACGGCGGCGGCGATCGTCTGCGAGGCCGCCGCCGGCCTGACGCCCGAGCACGAGCCCGAGGAGCGCGTGTTCGCGCTGCTGCGCAACACCCTGCGCGAGCTCGACCGCGGCATCTCCGGCCGCGCCGTCCAGGCGCCGCTCGTGCTGGGCGCGCTGCTCAAGCTCCTCTACGAGGCCGGCTACCTGCCGGTGCTCGACCACTGCGCGGCCTGCGGCGCGGACGGCCGCGCCCTCGGCTTCTCGGCCGCCCGCGGCGGCCTCGTCTGCTCCGACTGCGTCGGCGAGGCGGTGCCGATCACCCCCGAGGCCATCGAGGCGCTCGCCGCGTCGCTGTCGCGGCCGCTGGCCGAGCTGCGCGAGCAGCCGTCGTCGCGACGCGACCGGCGAGGCGCTGCGAGACGTGCACCAGCTGTACGCGTACCACACCGGTTCCCGCCTGCGCGCGCTGCGCATCGCCGGCGGCGGCTGAGCAGGAAGAATCGTGAGGGACGCGGCTGAGGACACGCTCGGAGGCAGCCCTCTCGTGGGCGCGCCGACCGTAGTTGAGCGGTACGGCCGGCGCATCCCTGTCGGGCCGGCGCTCGCGTCACAGTCACACCACCCGTAGGCGTTCGCGTCGCAGTCGCGCGGCCCTGACCGGCCCCTGTATCCACAGCCGGACCGGCTAGGACTGACTGTACCCACTGCGGGCCTCTTTGCGTATGGAACATCCGTCCGTGGTCCGAACAGCGCCTGTTTGTTCGCTTCTGCGCGAGCCTGCTAGAATCGCGCTTCCGACCCGAAAGGACCCGTGACCGACCACGCCCAGACCGCAGCCGCCGCGACGCCCACGTTCCAGCAGATCATCGGCCGCCTGCAGGCCTTCTGGGAGGGTCAGGGTTGCGTCGTCGTGCAGCCGTACCACACCGAGGTCGGCGCCGGCACCTTCAACCCCGCGACGTTCCTGCGCTGCCTCGACGCCCGTCCCTGGCGCGCCGCCTACGTCGAGCCGTCCATGCGCCCCGCCGACGGCCGCTACGGCGAGAATCCCTACCGCCTGGGCCACTACTACCAGTACCAGGTGGTCATCAAGCCGTCGCCGGCGGACATCCAGGACGTGTACCTGCGTTCGCTCGAGGCCCTCGGCATCGTCCTCGCCGAGCACGACGTGCGCTTCGTCGAGGACAACTGGGAGGGCCCCACGCTCGGCGCCTGGGGCCAGGGCTGGGAGGTCTGGGTCGACGGCATGGAGGCCACGCAGTTCACCTACTTCCAGCAGCTGGGCGGCTTCGACCTCGACCCCATCACCATCGAGATCACCTACGGGCTCGAGCGCCTGGCGATGTACCTGCAGGGCGTGGACAGCGTCTACGACCTCGTCTGGTCGCGCTGGGAGGAGGGCGGCGAGGAGCACGTCGTCACCTACGGCGACGTGTACCAGGAGAACGAGCGCGAGTTCAGCCGCTACAACTTCGAGGTGGCCGATACGGACATGCTGTACCGCCACTTCCGCGAGCATGAGGCCGAGGCGCTGCGCACCATCGAGGCGCGCCTGCCCATCCCCGCCTACGACCACGTGCTCAAGTGCAGCCACGCGTTCAACATGCTCGACGCGCGCGGCGTCATCAGCGTGACCGACCGCACCGCCCACATCGCCCGCGTGCGCGACCTCGCGCGCAAGGTCGCCGGGCCTGTACCTCGAGGTCGTCGGCGACGGGCGCGAGGGCGAGGGATGAACGGCGACCGCACCGTCGAGCGGGGCGCCGAGGGCACCGCTCGCACCTGCTGATCGAGATCGGCTGCGAGGAGCTGCCGTACAAGGTCTGCGAGTCGGTCATCCGGCAGCTGGAGGGCACGCCGGAGCAGCCCGGCCTCGCGCTGTCGCTGCTCGGCGACGAGCGCCTGCTCGAGGAGGGCGCGGCCGCGAGGGTCCTCGTGTCGCCGCGCCGCATCGCCGTCCTGGTCGACGGCGTGCCCGCGGAGCAGCTGGCCAAGGTCCAGGAGTTCCGCGGCCCCAAGGCCGAGATCGCCTACGCCGGCGACGGCACGCTGACCAAGGCCGGCGCCGGGTTCGCGCGCTCCAAGGGCGCCGCGCCGGAGGACATCCGGCGCGAGGTGGTCGACGGCACCGAGTTCGTCGTCGTCAGCGTCGAGGCCGAGCGGCGCGCGGCGCGCGACGTCGTCCCGGAGCTGATCGCGCGCCTCATCACCGGCCTGCAGATCCCGCGCGGCATGCGCTGGGGCTCGGTGCCCGAGGGCGCGAGCGACTACCTGCGCTTCTCGCGCCCCATCCGCTGGCTGGTCGCCAAGCTCGACGGCGAGACGCTGAGCGGGGAGTTCTACGGCCTCCCGCTGGGCGAGGTCTCGCAAGGACACAGAGTGCTCGGAGCGCCGGTGACGGTCGCGAGCGCCGGCGACTACGAGAACCTGCTCGAAGCGCAGAAGGTCGTCGTCTCGCAGGCCGAGCGCCGGCGCCGCATCACCGACGGCCTCGACGCCGCGGCGGAGGAGCTCGGCGGCGAGTGGTCCGACCCGGGCGACGTGCTCGCCGAGGCGGTCTACCTCTCCGAGTGGCCGAGTGTCGCCCGCGGCACCTTCGCCGAGCGCCACCTGCGGCTGCCGGACGAGGTGCTGGTGACGGCCATGCAGAGCCACCAGCGCTACTTCCCGGTGCGCGACGCCGACGGCAGGCTGCGGCCGGCGTTCCTCTACGTCTCCAACGGCGACCCGGCGGCGGCTCCGCTGGTCACGCACGGCAACGAGCGCGTCCTCGACGGTCGCCTGGACGACTCCGAGTTCGCCTACGACCGCGACCTCGCCGAGGGCCTGCCGGCCATGGCCGAGCGCCTCGGCGCCGTCGTGTTCCACGAGAAGCTGGGCTCGCTGGCCGACAAGGCCGGCCGGCTCGGCGGCCTCGTCGCCGCTCTTGCTTCCGGCCAGGGCGCCGGGGGCGCCGCCGCCGGCAACGGCTCCGGCGACTCCCTGGCCGAGCACCTGCGGACGGCGGCGCGCCTGGCCAAGGCCGACCTCGTGAGCCAGGTCGTGATCGAGTTCCCCGTGCTCCAGGGCATCATGGGCGGGCTGTACGCCGAGGCCGGCGGCCTCGGCGACGCGGTGGCCCGCGCGGTCGGCGAGCACCACCGGCCGCTCTCCGCGACGGCGCCGCTGCCGGCCACCGTCGCCGGCGCCCTGCTCGCCGTCGCCGACAAGCTCGACAACATCGCCGGCGCCTGGGTCGCCGGTGAGAAGCCCTCCGGCTCTCGCGACCCCTACGGGCTGCGGCGCGCGGCCATGGGCATCGTGCGCATCTCGCTCGAGTTCGGCCTGCGCTTCCCGCTCGCCGGGCTGCTCGCCTCGGCCGTCGACCAGTTCGAGCTGCAGGGCATCGAGGGCCTCGACGACGCCCGCCGCGCGGCGATCGTCGCCGAGACGGCCGCGTTCGTCCGCGAGCGCCTCCAGGTGCTGCTGCTCGACGAGGGCCTGCCGTTCCCGAGCGTCGAGGCCGCCATGGGCGCCCCGGCCGGCGACCTGCCGGCGCTGGCGGCTCGCGCCCGCACGTTCGCGGCCATGGCCGGCCGGGAACTCTTCGAGGATGCCGTCATCGCCTACAACCGGTGCGCGGCGCTGGCGGCCAAGGACCCGGCGGCCGGGTCACGCGCCGTCGACCCGGCCCTCTTCACCGACGACGCCGAGCGGGAGCTCGCCGCGGCCTGCGACGCTGCGCGCGGGCCGCTCCTCGACGCCCTGGGCAACCTCGAGCTCGAGAGCGCCATCGGCGCCGCGGCCGGCCTGCGGCCGGCCGTCGACCGCTACTTCGAGGCCGTCCTGGTCATGGACCCCGACGACGCCGTGCGCGCCAACCGACTGGCGCAGCTCGCCGCCGTCACCGGCCTCATCGGCCGCATCGGGGAGTTCGGCCGCCTGCCGCTCGCGCAGGCCTGACGACCAGGAGATCCGACCATATCCCACGTGACCGCCGCGACACGGCGGACAAGATGCCAGGGGAGGCAAGCAAGATGAGTGACAAGCACGTCTATCGCTTCAGCGAGGGCAACAAGTCCATGAGGGAGCTCCTCGGAGGGAAGGGAGCGAACCTCGCCGAGATGACGACCATCGGGCTGCCCGTGCCGCCCGGGTTCACCATCACCACCGAGGTGTGCAACTACTACTCGGCGCACGGCGACTACCCGGCCGGCGTCGACGCCCAGCTCGAGGACGCGCTGGCGTCGCTCGAGTCCGACACCGGCAAGACCTTCGGCGACGCCTCCGACCCGCTGCTCCTCAGCGTGCGCTCCGGCGCCCGCGCCTCCATGCCGGGCATGATGGACACGATCCTCAACCTGGGCCTCAACGACGAGACCGTCCAGGGCGTGATCGGCTCCACCGGCAACGCGCGTTTCGCCTACGACTGCTACCGCCGCTTCGTGAGCATGTACGGCGACGTCGTGCTCGGCTGCAAGCCCGAGAGCGACGACGAGGGCGACGTCTTCGAGGAGCGCCTCGAGGCGATGAAGAAGGCGCAAGCGGCGTCACCTTCGACACCGAGCTCACCGCCGACGACCTCAAGGAACTCGTCGCCGAGTTCAAGGTGGCCGTCAAGGAGCGCACCGGCAAGGACTTCCCCGACGACCCGCGCGCCCAGCTCTGGGGCGCCATCAGCGCCGTCTTCGGCAGCTGGGGCAACGACCGCGCCGTCGCCTACCGGCGCATGTACGACATCCCCGACGACTGGGGCACGGCGGTCAACGTCCAGACGATGGTCTACGGCAACACCGGCGACGAGAGCGGCACCGGCGTGGCCTTCACGCGTAACCCCGCCAGCGGCGAGAACGAGTTCTACGGCGAGTTCCTCGTGAACGCCCAGGGCGAGGACGTGGTCGCCGGCGTGCGCACGCCGCGCCAGGTGATCGAGCTGAAGGACGTCTGGCCGGACGTGTTCGACGAGCTCATGGCGGTGCGCCAGACGCTCGAGTCCGAGATGCGCGACATGCAGGACTTCGAGTTCACCATCGAGAAGGGCCGCCTCTTCATGCTGCAGACGCGCAACGGCAAGCGCACCGGCCTCGCGGCGATCCGCATCGCCGTGGACATGGCCGACGAGGGGCTCATCACGCCCGACGAGGCGCTCATGCGCATCGAGCCCGAGCAGCTCAACCAGCTGCTGCGCCCGATCTTCGGCCCCGAGGACAAGCTCAAGGCCGTCGAGGAGGGCCGGGTCAAGGCCAAGGGCCTGCCCGCCGGTCCCGGCGCCGCCACCGGCCGCGTCGTCTTCAACGCGCAGGACGCCGTCGCCTGGGCGGCGCGCGGCGAGCAGGTGCTGCTCGTCCGCGACTTCACCAGCCCCGACGACATCCGCGGCATGGACGCCGCCCAGGGCATCCTCACGGCGCAGGGCGGCATGACCAGCCACGCCGCGCTGGTCGCCCGCCAGATGGGCAAGGTCTGCATCGTCGGCTGCGGCGCGCTCGACATCGACATGCGGACGCGCAGCTTCACGGCGGGCGACGCGACCGTGAGCGAGGGCGACTGGATCAGCATCGACGGGTTCACCGGCGAGGTCATCATCGGGCGCGCTCGACACGCGGCCGCCCGAGGTGCTCCAGGTGCTGCTCGAGAAGAGCATGAAGCCCGAGGAGTCGGGCTCCTACCGCTACTACCAGGAGATCATGGAGTGGGCCGACAAGGCGCGCACGCTGGGCGTGCGCACCAACGCCGACCAGCCGGACCAGAGCGAGAACGCCATCGCCTTCGGCGCCGAGGGCATCGGCCTCTGCCGCACCGAGCACATGTTCTTCGAGGGCGAGCGCATCATGAGCGTGCGCGAGATGATCCTCGCCGAGAGCGCGAGGCGCGCGAGGCGGCGCTCGCCAAGCTCCTGCCGATGCAGCGCGCCGACTTCGCCGGCATCTTCCGCGTCATGGGCGAGCGCCACGTCACCATCCGCACGCTCGACCCGCCGCTGCACGAGTTCCTGCCGCACGGCGAGAAGGACACCGCCGAGACCGCCGCCGCCCTCGGCGTCCCCGAGGACGTCGTGCGCGCCAAGGTCGAGGACCTGCACGAGAGCAACCCGATGCTCGGCCACCGCGGCTGCCGCCTCGGCATCGCCTTCCCGGAGATCACGGCGATGCAGGCGCGCGCCATCCTCGAGGCCGCCTGCCTGGTCAAGAAGGAAGGCCTCGACGTCCACCCGGAGATCATGATCCCGCTGGTGGGCACCAAGAAGGAGCTCGAGCACCAGGCGGCGATCGTGCGCAGCGTGGCCGCCGACGTGTTCGCCGAGCAGGGCGTCGACGTCGAGTACCTGGTCGGCACCATGATCGAGATCCCGCGCGCGGCGCTCACCGCCGACGAGATCGCCGAGGTCGCCGAGTTCTTCAGCTTCGGCACCAACGACCTCACGCAGATGACGCTCGGCGTCAGCCGCGACGACGCCGGCAAGTTCCTGCCGCTGTACACCAGCGAGGCGCTCGAGATCTGGCCGGCCGACCCGTTCGCGACGCTCGACCAGGCCGGCGTGGGCCAGCTGGTCGAGATCGGCATCGAGCGCGGCCGCAAGACCCGGCCGGACCTCAAGGTCGGCATCTGCGGCGAGCAGGGCGGCGACCCGGAGACGGTCAAGTTCTGCCACCGCGCGAAGATGGACTACGTGAGCTGCTCGCCGTTCCGCCTGCCGGTGGCGCGCCTCGCCGCGGCGCAGGCCGCCATCGAGGAGCGCGGCGAGCTGCGGCTCGAGAAGTAGCGGCAGCGACGACGACGGGCGCCGGCCCGGGCCGCCGCAGGCGCGCCCGGGCCGGCGCTTCTCGCTCGCCGGGCGAAGGGGGCGACCCATGGCCAGGCTTGGACGAGAGATCGAGGTGAAGCTCGCCGACGGGCGCGCGCTCGTCGTGCGCGACGCGCACAAGCGGGACGCGCGCGGCGTCGCCGAGATGCTCGACGCCGTGGCCGCCGAGCCGCAGGTCACGCTGGTCCTGCAGCCCGGGGAGGCCTCGGCCGCGGACTGGCGCCGGCGCATCGTCGACTCGGTGCGTGCGCCGCGCGGGCTGTTCCTCGTCGCCGAGTCCGCGGGTTCCGTCGCGGGTAACCTCGGACTGTGGCCCGACGCGAACCCCGCGTCCGGGCACGTGGCGTGGATCGGCATGTCGGTGGCCGCCGGCTTCCGCGGCGCCGGCGTCGGCGGCGCGCTCCTCGAGACCGCGATGGAGTGGGCGGCGGCCGCCGGGTTCCGCCGGGCTGTGCTCGGCGTGTTCCCGGAGAACGCCCGGGCGATGGCGTTCTACGAGCGTCACGGGTTCGTCCGCGAAGGGCTCCGCCGCGAGCAGTACCGCCGCGGCGACCGCTATCATGACGAGGTGCTCATGGCTCGTCCCCTCAGCAGCCGGTGATCGTCGCGATGAACCGCCGCACGGCGCTCATCGTGCTGGTCACGGCCGGCCTCATCGTCCTCGCCTGCGTCCCCGCCGTCGTCACGTTCGGCCTGGGCTGGCTGCAGCCGCCCCACATCCAGCCGTGGGGTGAGCCGGCGGCCAGAGACACGACGTCGCTCGAGGCCTGGACGCTGTTCGCGGTCTTCTACCTGGGCTGGATGTTCGGCCTCGTCGTGCTGCTCGTCTGGTCGTTCGACCGCATCGGCCACACGTGGCGCTACTACGACAGCACGCCGCGGCCGCAGAAGAAGGACCGCCGCCGGGCGCGCGCGACGATGCAGGCCATGAACGCCGAGCAGCAGGCGACGATCCAGGCGATGCGCCGCCGCGAGGCGAAGGAAGCGCAGCGGCGGCGCAGCCGCGAGTCGCACGACGCGCGCAACGACGGGAACCGCTAGTGGCGCGCATCGCCCAGGGCAGCATCGAGCAGGTGGTCGCGGCGGCCGACATGGTCGAGGTGGTCGGCCAGTACACGGACCTCAAGAAGGCCGGCGCCAACTTCAGCGGGCGCTGCCCGTTCCACGAGGAGCGCACGCCGTCCTTCTCGGTCAACCCGGCGGAGAAGCTCTACTACTGCTTCGGCTGCGGCGCCGGCGGCAACCTCATCGGGTTCGTCATGGCCAAGGAGAACATGGACTTCCCCGAGGCCGTCGAGTACCTCGCCGACAAGTACGGCATCGCGCTGGAGTTCGAGGAGTCGAGCGCTCGCGGCGACGCCGACCGCCGCCGCCGCGAGCGCCTGCGCGCGCTCCTCGAGCAGGCGACCGCGTACTACGAGCGCGTCTATCACGACGCCAAGGCGGCCGCGCCGGCCCGGGAGTACCTCACGGGGCGCGGCCTCTCGGACGACGTCTGCCGCGCCTTCCGCGTGGGCTACAGCCTGCCCGGCTGGGAGAAGCTGCGCGAGGCCGCGCTCGCCAAGGGGTTCAACGAGCAGGACCTGCTCGACGCCGGCCTCGTGATCCCGGGCAAGCGCGGCCGCCCCTACGACCGTTTCCGCGGCCGCATCATGTTCCCGCTCGGCGACGAGCGCGGGCGCACCCTCGGCTTCGGCGCCCGCACCCTCGGCGACGAGAAGCCCAAGTACCTCAACTCGCCGGAGACGTCGCTCTACCACAAGAGCGAGGCCCTGTTCGGCATCGACAAGGCCAAGGCGGCCGCTCATCAGGACGACCGCGTCTACGTGGTCGAGGGCTACACCGACGTCATGGCCCTCGCCCAGGCGGGTGTCGCCAACGTGGTGGCGAGCATGGGGACGGCCCTCACCGAACAACAGCTGGGCCGTCTCTCCCGCCTCACGCGCAACGTGTATCTCTGCTACGACGCCGACGCCGCCGGGATCGGCGCGATGCAGCGCGCGCTCACCCTCGGCCGCCGGATGAACCTTTCCCTGCACGTGGTGCGGATCCCGGACGGTCTCGACCCCGCGGACTACGTGCTCGCGGGCGCCGGCGGCGACGGGTTCCGGGCGCTTGCCGACGACGCGCAGACGCTGCTACAATTCCACGTCCGCTTGGCGCTGGCTGCTGATGACCTCGACAGACCCGACGGACGGGCACGCGCGTTTGCGCGACTGAGGGAGGTCCTCTCCGAGGCAGCGACGCCGATGGAGCGCGATGACGAGCTGCGCTATGTCGCCGACAAGCTGCAGCTCTCCGCGGAGAGCGTGCGCTACCTGCTCTCCGGCGGCGGCCGCCCGGCACCGGGTCCCGCCGCCGGCGGCAGCGAGGGCACGCCTGCGCGGAGCGGTGGGTCCGCGGTCGCTCCCGGCGGCGCTCACGAGCTCGAGGTCAGGTTCCTGGCCGGCTGCCTTGCGCAGCCCGGACCCGGCCGCGAAGCGCTCGCGGGTGTCGACGAGGGCTTCTTCGCCACGGCGGAGACACGTGCCGCCCTGCGCCGCGTCAAGGCGCGATTGGCGGCCGAGGGCGACGGGAACACCCCGCCATCGGCCGACGACCAGGCGGTCGCGGGCGACGGCGCGGAGGCGTTCGCGGAGGTCATCGTCCGCGCCGGACGGGAGCGGTTCACCGCCACCGTCGTGAAGGAGCTCTTCCTGCGGCTGCAGGAGGCGCAGGTGGGCCGGCTGATGGCGCGGCTCAAGGTCACGATGAGGAGTGACGACACTGGGAAGCAGGGCCAGGAGCTTGCGAGACTCGAGGGAGTGCGCCGCAGCCTGCGAGAGGCGCTCCGGGCCATCCCCGTGGACGACGACACCGACCAGCGGTGAGGACGACTGACGTGACGGATGCTGCCGAAGAACGCAACAGGCCAGTCGACGCCGCGGAACTGGGCATCGAGGAGGTCCGTCTCCTCGTCGACGAGGGTCGCGAGCAGGGCTACCTGGCGAGCGACCACATCGCCGACGCGCTGCAGGACGTCGAGCTCACGCCGGACCAGATCGACGGCATCTACAACCTCTTCGCCGACCTGGGGATCGACATCCTCGAGGGTGAAGGCGTTGCCGGCGCCGACGGCCCGGACGCCAAGGCCGATGACGACGTCATCCCCAAGCTCGACCTCTCGGTCAAGACGCCGACCAACGACCCGGTCCGCATGTACCTCAAGGAGATCGGCAAGGTCCCGCTGCTCACCGCGGAAGAAGAAGTGTCGCTGGCCAGGCGCATCGAGCGCCGCGACATGGACGCCAAGCGCAAGCTCATCGAGGCCAACCTGCGCCTGGTGGTGTCCATCGCCAAGCGCTACGTCGGTCGCGGGATGCTGTTCCTCGACCTCATCCAGGAGGGCAACCTCGGGCTCATCCGCGCGGTGGAGAAGTTCGACTACCGCAAGGGCTACAAGTTCAGCACCTACGCCACGTGGTGGATCCGCCAGGCGATCACGCGGGCCATCGCCGACCAGGCGCGCACCATCCGCATCCCGGTGCACATGGTCGAGACGATCAACAAGCTGATCCGCGTGCAGCGCCAGCTCCTCCAGGACATGGGCCGCGAGCCCACCCCTGAGGAGATAGCGGCCGAGATGGGTACAACTCCACAGAAGGTGCGCGAGATCCTCAAGATCAGCCAGGAGCCGGTGAGTCTCGAGACGCCTATCGGGGAAGAAGAAGATTCCCAGCTCGGCGACTTCATCGAGGACGAAGACGCCACCATGCCGGTCGAGGCCGTGAGCGAGATCATGCAGAAGGAAGAGCTCAACGCAGTGCTCGGGACGCTCACGCACCGCGAACGGAAGGTCATAGAGCTGCGTTTCGGACTCAAAGGAGAACATCCGAGGACGCTCGAAGAGGTCGGCCAGAAATTCGGCGTGACGCGCGAGCGCATCCGCCAGATCGAGGCCAAGACGCTGGCCAAGCTCAAAGCCTACCGGGACTCCCAGCGCTTGCGGGATTTCCTCGATTAGCCGCCGTAGGCGGGCTAACGAGTGGGGCGCCGTAGGTGCACCACTCATTGACGCGTCAAGATTCCCCGGCAAGGGTTGCCGGACGAGACGACCAAGACGACCGCGGAGCCGGGAGCGGGGCGGCCACGCCGACCCGCTCCCATCGCCGCTACAACCAAGGAGCTGAAGCAGTCAGTGACAGAGTCAGCAGCAGATCGTCAGCCTGACGATTCGATCCTCAGTACGGTAGAGGAGGTCCGGCTGCTTCTCGACGAGGGCAAGGAGCAGGGGTACCTCGCCGCTGAGCACATCCTCGAGGTCCTCGCGGACGTCGACCTGACGCCCGAGCAGATCGACGACGTCTACGTCGCCTTCCACGACCTCGGCATCGACGTGGTCGGGGCCGACGGCGTGCACCACGAGGCCCGCCAGTCGGGCACGGGCGACCAGGAGCCGGAGGCCGAGGGCGAAGTGCCCAAGCTCGACCTCTCCATCAAGACGGCGAGCAACGACCCCGTGCGCATGTACCTGCGCGAGATCGGCAAGGTCCCGCTGCTCACGGCCGAGCAGGAGGTATCGCTCGCCAAGCGCATCGAGCGCGGCGACATGGACGCCAAGAACCAGCTCATCCAGGCCAACCTGCGGCTCGTCGTGTCCATCGCGCGCCGCTACGCCAACCGCGGGCTGACACTGCTCGACCTCATCCAGGAGGGCAACCTCGGGCTCATCCGCGCCGTCGAGAAGTTCGACTACCGGCGCGGGTTCAAGTTCAGCACCTACGCCACGTGGTGGATCCGCCAGGCCGTCAGCCGGGCGCTCGCCGACCAGGCGCGCACCATCCGCATCCCCGTGCACATGGTCGAGACCATCAACAAGCTCATCCGCGTGCAGCGGCAGCTGCTGCAGGACCTGGGCCGCGAACCCACGCCGGAGGAGATCGCCACCGACATGGGGCTCACGCCCGAGAAGGTGCGCGAGATCCAGAAGATCAGCCAGGAGCCGGTGAGCCTCGAGAACCCGGTCGGCGACGAGGGCGACTCCCAGCTCGGCGACTTCATCGAGGACGAGCAGTCCGTCGCCCCGAGCGACGCCGTGGGCGAGCTCATGCAGGGCGAGGACCTCAGCCGCGTGCTCGAGCTGCTCACGTCGCGCGAGCGGCGCGTGCTCGAGATGCGCTACGGCCTCACCGACGGCCGGCCGCACACGCTCGAGGAGGTCGGCGTCCAGTTCGGCGTCACCCGCGAGCGCATCCGCCAGATCGAGGCCAAGACGCTGGCCAAGCTGCGCGCGTACCGCGAGGCGCGCAGCCTGCGCGACTTCGTAGAGTAGGTCCGGGCCCGGCCGCGGCTCGCCTCACGGCGGCCGCGGCCGCTCCCGGCTCGCTCGCCGGGGCCGACGGACCGGCGTTTCCGGGCGTCCCCGCCCGTCCATAACCCGGTAGCCCCTTCAGTCTTCACCGCGGCCGTCCGGCCGCCGCGACCACAGGAGTCGAGATGCACGAGACGCGCGTGCTGCTGGTGTTCCCCGGGTCGCTCTACGGCGGCCGCTGGGCGGACGGACCCCGGGTCAAGCCGGAGCTGGTCCAGCTCTTCACCGAGCTGCGCCGCGCCGGCTACGACACGGACGTCCTCGACCTCGAGGCCGAGCTCGGCAACCCGGTCGACGACGTCGCGCGCGAGAGCTTCCTCCAGATCGACGGACGGCCTGCTGGCCGAGCGCGAGGCGGACCTCGTCGTCGTCTCCTGCTGGTCCGCCCTCCAGTACTCGGCGGCCGTCGCCGTCGCCGAGCGGGTGCGCGGCGGCAGTCGCCGGACGCCGTGATCGCCGCCTGCGGCCACCACGTCTCGGTGCGCCCGGACGACTTCAACGACCCGGGCGCGCCCTTCGACTGGCTCATCGCCGGCGAGGCGGAGACGGCCGTCGTGACGCTCGCCGCGCAGGTCGCGGCCGGCGAGCGCGAGACCGGCGCGTGCCACTCGCTGGAGGGCACGCCGCTGCCGCTGGACTCGGCGCACCTGCCCGACTACGCGGCCTATCCGTACACGGCCGAGGGGTTGCCGGAGCTCGGCCTCTTCCTCAGCCGCGGGTGCCCCTACAATGCGCCGTCCTGCCTGCTGCGTCCGGGCGGCGCCGGCTGGCACGCCTATCCGCCCGACGTCGCCGTCGCCGCGGTCGACGCCGTGGCCGCGCTGCGGCCCGCCGGCGTCCTGGTCCTCGATCCCGCCTTCGGCTACGACGCCGGCTGGCGGCGGGCCGTGCTCGACCTGCTGGCGGCCGGCGACCGGCGCGACCTCGCGCTCAGGGTCACCGGCCGTCCCGACGCCCTCCAGCGCCTCGACGCCGACAAGCTCTACCGGGCGCGCACCGGCCTCGTGCTCGAGGTGGGCACGCTCTCGCCGGCGCTGCTCGGCCGGACCGGCCAGGCGCCCTCTCCCCACAAGGCGGTCGCCCACGCCCTGGAGCTGCTCGAGTACCTGAGCGCCAAAGGCGTGGTCACGCGGGCGCGCTTCGAGTTCAACCAGCCGGGCGAGACCGAGGAGTCGGCCGCGGAGACGCTCGACGCGCTCGAGCGCTTCGTCGCCGCGGTCCCCAACACGTCGGTCACGATCGCCGCGCAGCCGTGGGCGTTCCTGCCCATCGGCGAGGAGGGGGCCGACGTCGACGCGCCCGCGTCGCGCTTCGGCACGCGCATCGAGCACCCCGAGTGGTGGAAGGAACGCACCGACTCTCGTGCTGCCGCGACCGCGGTCGTCGCCAGCCACGAGCTCGCCGGCCGCAGGCCCGGCGACGAGAGCTACTGGCGTCCGCGCTTCGAGGAACTGCAGCGGGCGCTGGCGGCCAAGCTGACCGCCGACGCCCGGCGCGGCCTGCGCAGCCACGAGACGGTGGGGTCCGGAGCCTACGGTGTGCCTCACGGCTGGTGGACGGAACCGCGCTGGCACTGACGTCCGCCGTTTGTCCGGGCCGTGGGCATCGCCTATACTTCTTCGGCCGGAGCGGTCCTCGGTAGCTCAATCGGTAGAGCATTCGGCTGTTAACCGAAGGGTTGTAGGTTCGAGTCCTACCCGAGGAGCCAGTCATCAGCGGGGCGCCGTGGTCCACGAGGCCGCGGCGCCCCTTCTGCCTCTGGAGGAGCCGTGGGCGGTAGCTTGCTCGTGATCCTCGTGCTCGTGGTCGTCATGGCCGCGACCATCGTCGTCTCGCTCTTCGTGCTGCGCCGCGTGGGCGACAGCGCGGAGCGTCGCGCCGACGTCCTGCGCGCCGAGGTGGCGAGCCGCGGCGAGGAGTGGGAGATCCCGCTCGCCGGCGCCGTCTACCAGAGCGGCGGCACCTGGCCGCACGCAGCAAGGGCCACGGAGTGCTCGGGCTCACCGACAGGCGCGTCCTCTTCCTGCCCATCGCCGGCGACCAGCTGAGCGTGCCGCGCGTGCGCATCACCGGCGTGCGGCTGGAGGAGCGCCGTCGCGACGCCGCCGCGGCCACTGCCGCCGGCGCCGGGCACCGCCATCACCTTGTCCTGACGCTGGACGACGACACCCGACTCGGGTTCCTCGTCGACGACGCCGGGGAGTGGGAGGCCGCGCTTGCGAACGCCGGCGCCGCAGTGACGGAGGACGAGGCGAGCTGAGCCTCGCGGGGCGCGCGGAGGTAGACTAGCCGGCGGACCGCTCACCCTTACCTGGAGGCCCACCGATGAGCCTGACCGCTGCCCTGGATGCCGTGCTCGATGCGGCGTTGCGCGAGGCCGACGCCGTGGCCGACGACGTCCTGCTGTCGCGCAACCTGAAGACGGTGGCGGAGACCATCGTCCAACGGCATGGCGTCGCGCCCGTCCGCCTGCACCGTGTCGCGATCGACCTGCCGCACGCGACGAAGATGGCGGTGGCAGGCGACCCCGGGCACGAGACGCCGGGAGGCTCACCTCACGTCGTGCGCGGGACGGCGGTCGACCTGTTCCTGGCGGTCGATGGCGCCGAGACGATGGCGCACGTCATCGGGGACGATGAAGACCTGCTCCATGCCGGCGTCACGGTCGACGTCGAGAGGAGCCGGATCGTCGTTCGCTACGCGGCCGAGCGTCCCCTGGCGAACGCGGCCAACCGGCACTTCGACGAGTCGCTGCGCTACATCGAATCGCAGGTCGAGATCGCGAACAGGGAAGTCGCCGAGTTCAACGAGGCGCTCGAGCCGGCCATCGTCAAAGAGCTGGAGCTCTGCAAGGTCCTCGCAGAGGAGCGCCAGACGTTCGCCAAGGGGCTCAAGCTGCCGGAGTCCTACGAGCGCTGGTGGGGCCGCCCGTAGGCCGTACGCGAGGTCGTACCGTACGACCGAGGGGCGGGGCCGCTCCCTACCGGCCCCGCCCCTCGGCGCGTCTGCTCCCGGGCGCGGCGCGGGCCTCGACGGCCCGCGCCGCCCGTCTGTCACGTCAGGTCGTAGGCGGTCTCACCGAACTCGGTCTCGTCGAGCCCGCGGAGTTCCACGGAGTCCGGCACCCGGATCTCCATGAACAGACCGATGAGCTTGAGGATGAGGAAGGTGGCGACGAAGGCGTACGCGGCGCAGACGATCGTGGCCAGCACCTGCCAGCCGAAGAACGTCCAGTTGCCGGTGATGAGACCGTCGGCGCCGGCGGGGTTGACCGACTTGAGGGCGAACACGCCGAGCAGGATCGTCGCCCATGAAGCCGCCCACGCCGTGGGCCGCCCAGACGTCGAGCGCGTCGTCCCACTTCATGCGCTTCACGAAGATGACGGCCGTGTAGCACACCGACCCCGCCAGCAGGCCGACGATGAACGCCGCCCACGTGGGGATGTAGCCGGCGCACGGCGTGACGCAGGCGAGACCGGCGACGGCCCCGGTGAGCGCCCCGACGAGGCTGGGCTTGCCGTCGTGCCGCCAGCTGATCGCCAGCCACGTACACATGGCGATCGAGCCGGCGATATCGGTGTTGACGAACGCCTGCGCGGCGATGCCGTTGGCGGCCAGCGCCGAGCCGGCGTTGAAGCCGAACCAGCCGAACCAGAGAAGGCCGGTGCCGAGAGCCACGAAGGCCACGTTGTGCGGCAGGCCGCGCTCGCCCGGGCCGTACTTGCGCCGGCCGACCACGAACACCGAGGCCAGCGCCGCGAAGCCGGCGCTCACATGGACGACGAGGCCGCCGGCGAAGTCGAGCACGCCGTGCTGCATGAGCCAGCCGCCGCCCCAGATCCAGTGCACGAACGGGATGTACACGATGATGCTCCACAGCACCAGGAACCAGAGGTAGCTCTTGAACTTGACCCGGTCGGCGAACGCGCCGGTGATGAGCGCCGGGGTGATGATGGCGAACATCTCCTGGTAGACGAAGTGCGCCTGTGCCGGGATGTTGGGCGCCCACGGGCCCGGCAGGTGTGCGACGCCGGTGAGCATCGCCCAGTGCAGGTTGCCGAAGACGCCGCCCGATGTCGCCCGAGAAGGCGAGCGAGTAGCCGAAGAACACCCAGATCGTGGTGACGACGCCCATCGAGATGAACGACTGCATCATGATCGCCAGGAAGTTCTTGCGGCGAACCAGGCCTCCGTAGAAGAACGCCAGGCCTGGCGTCATCAGCGCCACCAGGGCGGCGCAGATGAGGACGAACGCAGTGTCGCCCGTGTTGATTCCGCCCATGCGAAATCCTCCTATGACCCTGTCCGGCGCTTCGGGCTCGGAACCCTCAAGGGAGTACGTCGGCGAACCGCACCCGCATGGCCAGACGTCTGGCCGGGCATCAGATGGGGATCCCCTCCACCCATCCAGCCCGATTGGCGCGATTCTCACAGCTTGTGAAGCCCGGCAGCAAGCTGCCTCTT
This sequence comes from uncultured Thermoleophilia bacterium, assembly GCA_963739595.1. Lineage (GTDB taxonomy): Bacteria > Actinomycetota > Thermoleophilia > UBA2241 > UBA2241 > CAIXSE01. Next base: position 3,516 of record CAVUBA010000008.1, on the reverse strand, counting down.
GGGCCCGTGGCGGACCGTGCGCGCGCCACTATGGCGAGCCTGACGAACGAGGGCGCGGGAGCCGTGCGGCTCCCGCGCCCGTCGTGGTGCGGCCGCGGCCTGCGGGCCGGGGCCGACGGAGCTCCGAGGAGGCTCAGTCGAAGGCGTACGCCTTCTCGCCGTGGAGTTCCTCGTCGAGCCCGCGCGCCTGCACCTGTGCGGCGACGCTGAGGCTGCCGACGACGTCGATCACCTTGAAGATCACCCAGGTGACGCAGAACGTGTAGGTGAGGGTGATGCCCACGGCGGCCAGTTGCAGGCCGAACTGCTTCGGGTTGCCGTCCATGAGGCCCCTGGCGCCGTTGACGGCGCCGTAGGCGAACCAGCCGACCATGAGGCTGCCGAAGAGGCCGCCGACGCCGTGCACGCCCCAGACGTCGAGGGAGTCGTCCCAGCTCGCGCTTCTTGCGGAAGAGGAGTGCGCCGTAGCAGATCCAACCGGCGGCGAGGCTGATGAACACCGCCGCCCACGTCGGCACGTAGCCGGCGCACGGCGTCACCGCGACGAGGCCGGCGAGCACGCCGGTGAGCGAGCCGACCATGCTGACCTTGCCGGTGCGCACCCAGTCGGTGAACATCCAGACGACCATGGCGCAGCCGCCGGCGATGAAGGTGTTGACGAACGCCTGCGCCGCGACGCCGTTGGCGGCGAACGCACCGGCTGGGTTGTCGCCGAGCCAGCCGAACCACAGCAGGCCGAGGCCGATGGCGATGAGCGGGATGTTGCTCGGCTTCTCCTCCTCGCCCGGTACGAAGACCCGCTTCTTGATCACGTAGATCGACGCGAGCGCCGAGAAGCCGGCAGCGCCGTGCACGACCATGCCGCCGCCGAAGTCGAGCACGCCCCACTGCTCGAGGAAGCCGTGCCCCCAGATCCAGTGGGCGAGGGGCACGTAGACGAGCAGGCTCCAGGCGGCGAGGAAGACGAGGTAGCTGCCGAACGGCACGCGGTCGGCGAAGGCGCCGGTGATCAGCGCCGGCGTCAGCGCCGCGACGGTGAGCTGGAAGACGAAGAAGGCGAGGAACGGGATCGTCGGCGCGTAGTCCGGGTTGGGCGCCTGGCCGACGCCGTTCAGGAAGATGTAGTCGAGCCCGCCGATGATGCCGTGCACGTCGTGGCCGAACGCCAGCGTGAAGCCGACGGTCACCCAGATCAGCGTCACCACGCCGAGCGAAGCGAAGCTCTGCATCATGATCGTGATCACGTTCTTGTGGCGCACCAGCCCGCCGTAGAAGAACGCGAGGCCCGGCGTCATGATCGCGACCAGGGCGGCGCAGAGCAGGACGAACGCGGTGTCGCCGGGGTTGATGTGGCTCATGCTGGCTTCCCTCCACGGTGAGGCCCGCCGCAGACAGGGGCGCGGACCTTGAGGCGTCCCCCCGGATGCCTGGAGCGGGCCGGTGCGGCGAGCGAGGCCCCTCCGCCCGGCTCGCCGCTGGCTCTGCTCAGCCTCGGCCGGCCGCCGTCGGTCAATCCCCGCGACGGCCAGAGAAGGCCGGCGGCGCACCGTTTCGGTGCGCCGCCGGGCCGGGGACGCTCGCTCAGCCCAGGATCAGGCGCTGCGGATCGACGTCGTCGCGCAGGATCCGCAGCTCCTCCGCCGTCGGCGGTGTGGCGACCGTGGCGCGGGACACGTCGAGCGCGAAGCCGGTGTGCTCCTGGACCGTCTCGGGCGTCACGCCCTCGTAGCGCTCGGCGAGGTACATCTCGTGCGTGTCGTCGGTGAACTTGAGCACGCACAGGTTGGTGACCACGGCGATCGGTCCGCCGCGCCGGTACCCGGCGCGCTTGCCGCGAGTCGCCGCCGTCGAGCCAGCCCGGGCGTCGTGAGGTAGTCGAGCTTCTCGACGAACTTCTGCACGCCGTGCTGCATGAAGACGATGTAGCCGCTCGCCAGCGAGCCGGCGTCGCAGGCGCCCCCGCTGCCGCTGAAGCGGACCTTGGGCGCCAGGTAGTCGCCGATCACCGTCGAGTTCATGTTGCCGTACTTGTCGATCTGCGCGGCGCCGAGGAAGGCGATGGTGTGCAGGCGCCGGTTGGCGACGTAGCTGAAGGCCTCGACGAGCCCCGCGTTGAGGTTGCTGAACGCCATGACGCGCGGGTCGGCCACGGCCATCGGCAGCTCGTCCAGGAGCGGCCCGATGCCGCCGGTCTCGAAGAAGATGTGCGCGTGCGGGGCGTGGATGCGCTTGGCCACGGTGGCGGCCAGCATCGCCACGCCGGTGCCGGCGAACAGCACGTCGCCGTCCTTGATGAAGCGGCCGGCGGCGATGGCCATCATCTCGCGCGGGGAGTAGGCGGGCGCGGCGCGTCTGCGCGTCGGTCATCTCCCTCACCTCCGGTCCAGGCCGGGCGCGTAGCCGGCGACGGTGTTGGCCCGGATGCGCGCCAGCTGCGCGCCGCCGACCTTGTCGAGGTAGTGGTCCCAGCTCTCGATGCCGTACACCCACTCGTCCAGCCACGCGGCGAACTGCTCGTCGTCCTTGGCGATCGCCTTGTAGTGGTTCAGGTGCACCGGGTCGTAGTCGTAGAAGTAGCGGCAGGCGGTGGGGTGCGCGCCGAAGGGCACGGGCACCACGGCGTCGACCAGGAACGGCGGCAGCGCGTTCTGGTCGGGGTCGAGCCGCAGGTAGTGCTCGGGGACGATCTCCTCGCAGGTGACGATGACGGCGGTCGACGCCTTGCACTGCTCGAGGTCGGCGAAGGTGAGCCCCTTGATGCGCACCGTGCCGTCGGTGCTCACCTGCTGCGCGTGGATGATGGAGACGTCGGGCGTGAGCGCGGGGAGGAGGACGACCTCGTCGTCCTCGTGGCCGAACGGGTCGTCGATGACGATGACCTTCTCGCAGGGGATGCCCTCCTCGCCGCGCAGCTCGGGCGGGAAGCCGCTCTTCTCGACCACGTCGGTGCCCAGCCCCGACTTGCTGGGGATGAACGGGACGTTCAGCGCGCCGGCGAGGAAGCGCAGGCTCATCATGTTGTTGGTGTAGTCCTCCACCTGCACCTCGCCGCGTTCCACGGCCTTGCGGAAGCGGATGCAGGTGGGGGCGAAGCGGCCGTTGCCGCCGTAGGCGATGTCGAGGCGGCGCACGCAGCCGGCGCCGACGAGGACGTCGAGCGACTGGCCGTTGGAGTGCGCCACCAGGTGCAGGTCCTTGACGCGGCGGCGCGCGATCTCGTAGGTCGACGGCCATCGGATTGCGGTTGATGGTGAAGCCCCCGACGCAGACCTGGTCGCCGTCGTGGACGAACCGCTCGACGGCTTCGCCGACGGTCATCAGCTTGCCGTCCAGCCCGTTGTGCTCTGCCACCTGCGTCCCCCTTCTCGAGTCTGCCGGGGGTTCCTTAACTGCGAAAGCCCCAGCGAGCACGGTGCGTCTCAGCTGGGGAGCAGGGCCTGACGGAGGGGCCGGTGGGAACGCCGCCGGCCCGGGCCTTGCGGCAGCGGCACCATGATACACGCGGGCGGCGGCGGC
>CAVUBA010000007.1:0-118690 GCA_963739595.1 uncultured Thermoleophilia bacterium | reverse complement strand
CACGGATCAACAACGCGTTCGCCAAGGAGCTCGGCTACGACGCCGGGTTCGGACCGAGGACGACGCCGCTCGAGGTGGCCCGTTCCTCGCCCAGGAAGTCGCGCGCAGGCACGGCGAAGCATGACCCGGTAGCATACAGATGAACCATTTCCATCCATGTGTCGTGATGCAGAGCGTCAGAGTCGCGTCGGGGGCTGCAGCCACGCACACAACGGCTTTAGGAGGCCGCAGTGTCTGACAACGACATCGTCATCCTTTCTGCAGTCCGTACTGCCCAGGGTCGCTTCCAGGGCGGCTTCGCCGGCACACCGGCGCCGGAGCTCGGCGCGCTCGCCATGGCGGAGGCGCTCAAGCGCGCCGGCGTCACCGGCGACCAGCTCGACGAGGTCATCTTCGGCAACGTGATCCAGGCAGGGCTGGGTCAGAACGTCGCCCGCCAGGCCGAGCTGAAGGCCGGCATCCCGGACAGCGTGCCGGCGATCACCGTGAACCGCGTCTGCGTGTCGAGCGCGTCCGCGCTCGCCATGGCGTCCGCGGCCATCAAGGCCGGCGACGGCGAGATCTACCTCGTCGGCGGCACCGAGAACATGACCCGGGCGCCGTGGGTGCTGCAGAACGGGCGCAGCGGCTACCGCATGGGCATGCCCACCGACAACATGTACGACTCGATGGTCTGGGACGGCCTCTGGGACGCCGCGAACAACTACCACATGGGCGTGACCGCGGAGAACCTCAGCGAGCGCTTCGACATCAGCAAGGACCTGCAGAACGACGTCGCCTACCGCAGCCAGCTCAACGCGACCGCGGCCATCAAGGGCGGCAAGTTCAAGGATGAGATCGTCCCGGTCGTCATCCCGCAGCGCAAGGGCGACCCCAAGGTCGTGGACACGGACGAGTGCCCGCGTGAGACCACGCCCGAGATCCTCGCCGGCCTCAAGCCGGTCTTCAAGAGGGACGGCGGCGTGGTGACCGCCGGCAACGCCTCCGCGATCTCCGACGGCGCCAGCGCCGTGGTCGTGACCTCGCGCAAGAAGGCCGCCGAGCTCGGCCTCAAGCCGATCGCCCAGCTCGTGAGCTACGCGACCGCCGCCTGCGAACCCGCGATCATGGGCTACGGCGAGACGCTGGCCGCACAGTACGCGCTTGAGAAGGCCGGCCTGACCACCAAGGACGTGCAGCTGGCCGAGCTCAACGAGGCCTTCGCCTGCGTCGCCGCACTCGCCACCCGCGAGCTCGGCCTCGATCCCGACATCGTCAACGTCAACGGCGGCGCGGTCGCTCTCGGCCACCCGCTCGGCAACACCGGCACGCGCATGATCGTCACGCTCATCCACGAGCTCAAGAAGCGTGGTCAGGAGATCGGCCTCACCGGCGCCTGCGTGGGCGGCGGCCAGGGAGCCGGCTCGGTCATCAAGGTAGAGGGCTGATACAGGCCCGCGACACAGCCCCGGATGAGCCGGGCGCAGGGCAGGCACACGCCTCCCGCGCCCGGCTCATCCTTCGGGGGGAGGGAGAAGGGATGAAGGAAGGCAACAAGTTCGGGGCCCACAGGGTCATCGAGCCGCAGGGCGTCCTGCCCCAGCCGGCATGGAAGATCGACAACACCATGGAGATCTACGACAACGAGATCCTCATCGACGTCGACACGCTCAACATCGACGCGGCCAGCTTCACCCAGATCGAAGAGGCCGAGGGCGGCGACGTCCAGAAGATGGCCAAGCACAGCCTCGGCATCATCGCCGATCGCGGCAAGCACCATAACCCCGACACCGGCTCGGGCGGCATGCTGCTCGGCACCGTCGCGGCGATCGGCCCCAAGCTCAAGGACCGCGATCTCAAGGTCGGCGACCGCATCGCGACCCTGGTCTCGCTCTCCCTGACTCCGCTCAAGGTCGACGAAGTCATCTCCGTCAACAAGGACACCTGCCAGGTCAAGGTCAAGGCGCAGGCCATCCTGTTCGAGACCGGCATCTACGCCAAGATGCCCGCCGACATGGACGAGCCGCTCGCGCTCGCCATCCTCGACGTCGCCGGCGCTCCCGCTCAGGCCGCCAAGCTGAGCAAGCCCGGCCAGACCGTGTTCATCATCGGCGCCGGCGGCAAGAGCGGTCTCCTCTGCGCCTACGAGGCCAAGAAGCGCGTCAAGCCGACCGGCAAGGTCATCTGCCTCGTGCACGGCGACGCGGGCAAGAAGCGTCTTGAGAAGTCCGGCTTCGCCGACGTCATCATCCAGGGTTCGGCGACCGACCAGCTTTTCGTGTACGAAGAAGTCAAGAAGGCGACGAACGGCGAGATGGCCGACCTGACCATCAACTGCGTCGACATCCCCAACACCGAGATGGCCTCGGTCCTCGCGACCAAGAACGACGGGATGGTCTACTTCTTCAGCATGGCGACCAGCTTCACCTCGGCCGCCCTGGGGGCGGAAGGCATCGGCGCCGACACCCTGATGATCATCGGCAACGGCTACACCAAGGACCACGCCGTGATCTCGCTCGAGGTCGTGCGCGAGAGCCCCATGCTCATGGAGATCTTCAAGGACACGTACGCGACCGGCGCCGGCAACCCCGAGCCGGTGGGTCTGAAGGCGTAGACGCTCGAGACAGAACGCCCGCCGCCGCGGGCTGAGCGTGGTGGAGAGAAGGGGCCCTGTTCGGGCCCCTTCTTCTTGGGTGGTGCCACTGACCCGGAGGACCCGGTCACAGCCCTTGGTCTGCCCCGGTCGCGACCATGCGGCTGCGCAGCCCGGAAAGCACAGCCGCTGGCTGCCTGCTTCGGAGAGAGACGGCTCATCGGTCTCGTGTGACAGGACACTGATATGCTATGTAAGTACGACTACCATGCTAGCTGGCTGTCCCGGCGGCGACGGCACACCGAGCAGGGCCCAGAGCGCGCTGCGGCGCGGGAAGCTGACCACCCGAGATCGACCGCGCCGTCAGCGACCGTCGTCACGGCGCGATGTTTCACGTGAAACGCTCGCGAAAGGAAAGGGCCGGCAGGACGATCTGCTCGTCCCGCCGGCCCTCACCGGACTCGACCCTCACTCAGAGCTCAGTACGTCGAGCCGCCCATCATGCCGCCGCCCGAACCCATCATGCCGCCGCCGTAGCCGGTTCCCTGGCCCGTGCCGGCCGCACCAGCGCTGCCGCACGCTCCGCCGCAGCCGCCGGCGCTCGCGCCGCCCATCATGCCGCCGGGACCCACGGTCGGCCGGCGCCTTGATGCCAAACTGCTTGAACAGGCCACGCATGTCGTTCCAATGCTCCGTGCGCAGCTTCTGCAGTGCTGCCTGGGCCTCAGCGCTCGCGGGATCCGAGCCGTACTGTGCATTCCACGCCTGCATGTCCTTCTGGTGCTCCACTCGCAGAGCCTGCATCGCCTTGAGGGCCTTCGGGTTGCTCATCAGCGCACCGCACGCTCCGTTACGCGCTACACGACCCGTAGCAGAACTCATCCTGGTCGCGCCATACGCCACGGCAACGACAGACAACGCAACAGCAGCCACAGCCGCGACCAACGCGATCCTCTTCCACCGACCTCTCACCAGAGTGCTCCCCTCTGTGCAGACCATGCTGCACCGCAGACTTCTGTCCCATGACCGGTGCAGACCCACCTGATCACGCTTTTCGACTGTCATGGTACACGGATGTTGTGAAGAACCTCTGAAGAGCTTCTGTCGAGGCCGTGAACGACACGATTCACCCGAATCGCCACCCTCTTCCTGTTAGCATCTCGTCGGCCGACTGTGCCTCCGGCTGTGCGGGTACACACGAGAGGCCGACTCAACCATGGAGGCACGCGTGACCCAGGAAGACGTGCTGCGTGCGCTCGCGAGCGTCAAGGACCCCGAACTCCAGCGCGACATCGTCGAGCTCGGGATGGTCCGGGACGTGATCTTCGACGATGCGCACATCGGAGCCACCATCGTGCTGACGACCGCCGGCTGCCCCTTGCGCAACCAGATCCGCGCCGACGCCGAGCAGGCGCTGTCTGCGATCGCCGGCGCCCCGCGCGGTCGCTGTGAAGCTCGACGCGATGTCCTGCGACGAACGCGACGCGCTGGCCGGGCGCCTGAGCCAGCGCGATCAACTCAAGCAGTCCCTCTTCGGCCCAGGCTCGCATACCCGCACCATCGCCATTGCGAGCGGCAAGGGCGGCGTGGGCAAGAGCACCGTCACGGTCAATCTCGCGACCGCGCTGGCGGCCCAAGGTCACGCGGTCGCCCTCATCGACGCCGACGTCTACGGACCGACCATGCCGCTCATGATGGGGCTGCCCGCCGTTCCACCAGAGACCCACGAAGGCAAGATGCTCCCGCCCGAGGCCCACGGCGTGAAGGTCGTCTCCATGGGCTTCTTCCTCCCCGACAACGAGCCTGTCGTCTGGCGCGGGCCGATGCTGGGCCGGGCAATCGAGCAGTTCCTCGGTGACGTCCTCTGGGGCAGCCCCGACTACCTCCTCATCGATCTTCCGCCCGGCACCGGCGACATCGCCCTCACGATTGCGCAGATGATCCCCGGCGCCGAGCTCATCATCGTGACCACGCCTCAGGAAGCTGCAGCTCGCACGGCGATCAAGGCCGCGAAGATGGCGCAGATGACCAAACAGCGGGTTCTCGGCGTCGTCGAGAACATGGCCTACTTCGTCTGCCCCGATTGTGGAGGCCGTCACTACATCTTCGGCCGCGGAGGTGCCTTCGAGATCGCGCGCCTCATGGACACGCGCCTGCTCGGCCGCATCCCGCTCGACGAGGCGACCCGCGAGGGCGGGGACAACGGTCTCCCAGCCGCCCTCGACCCGTCATCGCCCGTCGGCGCCGCCTTCTGGGACATCGCACGGGCGCTGGATACCGACGGCGGCGGGAGCGACGCGCCTGATGCCGAGGAATCGGGCGCCGCTGAGACACACGCGTAGTCGACTGCCCCCCTGTCTCCTAGTATCCTAGTCGACCTGACTGGCGGAATGTCCCATCCGTTGCGCCTCGTCCCCGCCGATGAGCACCGTATGGAGATCGAAGACCACAGGCGGCGCAACGCCCCAGGCTCGGCGCTCGTGCCGTCCCTGGGCGAAGACGTGCGCACACTGCTCGCCGCGACGGTCATCGATCTCTGCGCCTCCTCCGGTGTCCCCTTCTGCGCGATCAGCCGCATACAGGGCGACGATGCGATCGTGGCCGCCACCCAAGGCGCGGGGCCGTGCGCTCCGCAGGCAGGGAAGACGCGCGGCTGGACGACCGCCGCGAGCCCCACCCGCGGCGTCATGCACGGAGCGGCGGCCTCATCGTCCCGCTCATGGTCGAGCAACGCGTGATCGGCGTGGTCGAGCTCTTCGACACCGCACGGGACGTCGCGTTCTCTGATGACGACGTCGCATCCGCGGAGGCCGTGTGCCGGGTGGCTGCGATGGCCATCGCGAATGCCGCGCTCTTCCGCGACGCAGAACTTCGCTCCGCGCGAGTCCGAACTGCTCAACCAGATCGCGGCCAGGGCGAGCTCGAGCCTCGACACAGGCACGATCGCCGCCGCGACCGTGGACGAGCTGGGAACGCTCGTGCCCTTCAGCGAGGCGTGCCTGGCGATGAGCAAAGAGTCGGCCGGCTGGGACATCGTCTACAGCTCATCGCCGGCGCTCGCGACCCGGGCGACACGGCAAAGCGCCGCCGGAGACGAGACGCTGCAGACGCTCCGCGCGCAGCGGGTCAGCGTGATCGACGTGGCGGAGACCCCGGTGGCCGACAAGGGTGGCGCCGGCCCAGCCCTGCGCTCCCTGCTCGTCATCGGCATCTTCATCGACGACGAACTCGCCGGCGCGCTCACGCTCGGGTCCCCCGAGCGGGAGGCCTTCGCCGGCGCCGATCGCGAGATCCTCGAACGCGTCGGCGCCTTGCTCGCGCTCTCCTTCAAGAACGCGCGCCTCTACCAGAAGATCAAGACCATGCACGTGGCCAACCTCAAGGCGCTGATCTCAGCGCTGAACGCCCGCGACTACTATGCCGTCGGCCACGCCGCACGCGTCGCGGCCTACATGTTGCTGCTGGGCCGCGAGCTCGGCTGGCCGGAGAACCGTCTGCAGCAGATCACGGAGGCGGCCTTCCTGCACGACGTCGGGCGCATCGGCATCTCCGACGACGTGCTCTACAAGCCCGGCCGCCTGAGCGACGAGGAGGCGGCCGAGCTGCGCCGGCACCCCATCGCCAGCGCGGAGATCATCCAGCCGCTCTTCACGCACGAGATCGTGCGCGCCGTGCGCAACCATCACGAGCGCTGGGACGGCGCCGGCTACCCGGACGGGCTGGCCGGCGAGCAGATCCCAGAGGTAGCTCGTGCCCTGTGCATCGTCGACTCCTACGACGCGATGTCGTTCCAGCACCAGCACCACGAGGCTCTCTCCTACGCCGAGTGCCTCGCCGAGCTCGACCGCTGCCGCGGCACCCAGTTCGACCCTGGCATGGTGACCGCGTTCATGCGCGTGCTGGACCGACTGGACGAGCGCCGCTCGCTCGCGCGCGCGACCGCTGAGGAGGCGGCCTCCCGGGTCGACCCGGCCGCCCTGGCCGCGCTCAAGAAGTCCCGGGACGAGAGCGCGCCCGAGTTCGCGGAGATGGCGACTGCGCTGCGCGAGGTCAGAGATGCCCATCCCGGCGTGCGCTTTCTCACGACCATCGTGCCCGGCCACGACGGCTGGCGCATGCTCTGCGACCCCGAGGAGGAGCCTGCGCTTCGCTCCCGCCCGGGCGACCTCGTGGACCGTACTGCAGTGACAGACGAGTCGATCCTCCTCGAGTCGGACCGCAATGTGCTGCAACTCGACGACTTCGGCGTCTGGGTCAGCGGCGCGGCTGAGGTGCGGGACGCGAGCGGCGGCCTGGTCGGGATCGCTTGCGCGGACCTCGCACCGGCGGACGATTGGCCTGCCGACCTCGGCGCCAGCGCGAGCGGCCACGACCGCACCTTCTCGGCGATCGTGGAGTCCGCCACGGCGCGGCTCGGACGAGCGCGCGTGGACGCCGTGACCGATGGTCTCACGGGTCTGTACAACCAGCGCTACTTCAAGCAGCGCCTGGGCGAAGAGGTGGAGCGCGCGTCCGAGCAGGACCGGCCCCTCTCCCTGCTCTTCTGCGACCTGGACCACTTCAAGGGATACAACGACCGACTCGGACATGTCGCCGGCGACAAGGCGCTGCGAGCAGTCGCCGGCGTTCTCCTGCACTCGATCAGGCAAGTCGACCTCGCGGCCCGCTACGGTGGCGAGGAGCTCACCGTGATCCTGCTCGACACCCCCGGCGACGCCGCAGTGGAGGTCGCGGAGCGCATCCGGCAGGGCGTCGCTGCTCTCGACCTGGGTGGAGCCGACCGCGGCATCACCGTCAGCATCGGCACCGCCGCGTTCCCTGATGATGCGACGCTCGTGGAAGAACTCGTGGACAAGGCCGACTGGGCGATGTACCTCGCCAAGCGCAAGGGCAGGGACCGGATCGTCTCCTTCGGCAGCGCCGGAGACGTCGACGGCGCCGAGCACCGTGCCTCGAAGCGGCCTACCGACGACCAGGACCGCCGATCCTGAAGCAGGCCATAACGGCCTGCGCATCCGCCCGATCCTCCCCATAGCTTCACCGCCGCTTGCCATGCGCAGGATTGTGGTCAGAATTGGGGAACTTCTGAGCGTCCGGCAATCCCTACTCACCCTCCTGCATGCGCATAGGACGAGCGAACGGCGAAGGCTGGCTCCGCCTCGGCGAAGCGGCCGCAGAACTCGGCGTCAGCCTCAACACGCTGCGCCGCTGGAGCGACTCGGGCAAGCTGACCTGCTACCGCAGCCCCGGCGGGCACCGGCGTTACCGGCGCGGTGACGTCGAGGCGCTGCTGCGCGCCGAAGATGCGACGGGCGTCCTCGCGCCCTCCACGACGGTCCACGCGAAGACCACTTCGTCGGGCGCCGGCGAACTGCGCGCGCCCCTCCTCGTCCTGGCCCGGGTGGCCGCCGAGGGTGTGGGCGTGACCGAGTGCAGGATCTCGCTCGCAGAGGCCGACGGCGCGTTCACTGTCTTCACTGCGCGCAGCCGGACCGGCGGCGGCACCCCGTCCGAGGATGAGAGTTCGCCGGGAGCCCCACTGCCGACCGTCCGCGAGGTGCTGCACACCGGCCGGAGACTCGTCATCGCCGACCTGAGCTCCACCAATCTCCTCGAGCGACCCGACGCGGAGGCGCTGCGCCAGCGCGGCGATGCCGCGATCCTCGCCGTGCCGCTGGCGGTGGACGGCCGGAACAGCGCGGTGCTCGAGCTCGTCGAGTCGCGGGTGCCACGGGCGTTCACCGGCGCCAACGTGACCTTCGCCGAGTTCATGGCTCGGCAGGCCGCCAGGCTCCTCTCCGACGAAGAGCCGGCGGGCGGGCAAGAGCAGCCGGGCGGCTCCCTGCCCGACGGCGCCCTCGCCGGCGAGCCTCAGCCCGCGCCTCGGCCGCAGGATCTTCTCCTCGTGCTCGCCGGCCGGCTGCGCCACGAACTGCGCGCCGTCGCCTGCGACATCCTTCGCTACGACCGCGATGCCGGGACGCTCGAACCGGTGGCCGCATCCGCGTCCGGCGAAGCTCCGCCGCTCCGTGGCCTCTCCCACCCTGTGGCCGACTTCGGCCCGGCGGCGGAAGCGCTCGCCTCCGGCGACCCGGTGCTCATCCGCGACCTGGCAGCGATCCAGGCGTCGGGACCGCATCTGGTCCGCCGGGACCAGAGCGGGGCGAAGAGCGTGTACGCGTCCCCGGTCCACCTTGGCCAGGAGGTCGTTGGTCTCATCGAGATCTACAGCAGAGACGCGGCGTGGTCCATGGATCGGGAGGAGCTCGCTTTGACCGAGGCCGCGGCGGGAACCGCGGCGCTCGCTCTGGCGGGGGATCACGATCCGGCAGTCCTCACCCGGCGGGTGGCTCAGCTCGACGACCTCATCGCCGGGTTCAGCATGCACTCTCCGACCATGGATGCGGAGTCGCTCGTCCTGTCCACGCTTACGAGCGCTGCGCACGCGGAAGGGCTTCGACGCCTGCACCGTGTACCGGGTCGACGGAGGGGTCGCCGCACCGTTCCCGGCGGGCGACGCCGGTGGAAACCCCGTGGGCGACGGCGCCGCCTGGCAGCTCAGCGACTACCCACCGGCAGCCCAGGCCGTGGCCGGGCGGGCACCCGTGGTCGTATCGGCCGGCGCCGGCGAGCCTACTGACGCCGGACGACGCCACCCGCTTCCTGACGCGACGTGGGCTTCACGGCGCCGTCCTGACGCCGGTCGTCTTCTGGGACAGCCTCGTCGGCGTGCTCGAGTTCGGTTCGGCCACGCCCGATGGGCTCGCGACCGCGACGCACGTCGCCCAGGTGGCGGCCGACCTGCTCGCCGTCGCGCTCGGCAGCGGCGATGTCATCGCTCGTCTCCAGCGAAGGAACAGGGACCTCGCGCTCGTGGTGGAGGCGGGGCTCGAGGACACCGCCCGCCTCAGCACCGACGAGGTCCTGCATGCCGTGGTCGAGCGCCTGTCCGACCTCACCCACACGCCTGTCGCGGACATCTACGCGGTCGAGGGTGACACGATGCGCGGCCTCGTGAGCTACGACAGCGGACGCTTCGACGTGGAGTGGGACGGAGTCGTCCTGCCCCTCCGCCGCTACCCCTGCAGCCGGCGCGCCGTCGAGACCGGCGAGATCGTCGTCGCCGGGACGCTGGACGACCCCCTCCTTGCTGGAGAAGGTCGGTACTCGCTGGAGAAGTGGGGCTACCAGTCGCAGCTGTCCATGCCGCTGATGTCACACGGACGCGTGCTCGGCGTCGTGGAGCTGTCCGACTACCAGCCTCGCGACTTCGCCGAGGACCTGGACCTCATCCGCGGGCTCGGGCAGGTGGCGGCCCACGCGCTCGAGAACGCCTCGCTGTTCGAGCAGGTGGACCGCCGCAACCGGATCCTCAACGAGCTGGTCGAGCTGGGCTCCCTCGTCAGCCGCACCCGCGACCTCGCGCCCCTCGTGCGCGCCGTCGCGGAGCGGGTACTCAGCGCGGTGGACGCGGCGAACTGCGACGTCTACCGCATGATCGACGGTGCGCTTCGCTGCGTCGCCAGCTTCGACCGCAGCGGACACGACGAGTCCGTGCTGGGCAGCACGTTCGACCTCGAGCGCTATCCGACGACGGTCGAAGCGATGTTCAACCACCAGATCCTCGTCATCTCCAGCCCCGACGACCCGCAGTTGAGCCAGGACGAGCGGACCACCTACCGCGACTACGGCTTCTCGAGCGAAGTCTGCCTGCCGCTGGTGGTCAACGACGAGCTCTTCGGGCTGCTCGACCTCTACGACACCCGGGAGCGGGACTTCTCCGAGTACCTGAGCTTCCTGCGCAGTACCGCGCAGACGCTGGCCGGAGCGTTCGAGAGCGCCCTCCTCGTGGAGCAGTTGGAGCAGCGGACGACCGTGCTCCGCGACATCGTCGAGCTGGGCGCGGTCGCGTCTCAGGCACACGACCTCGAGACCGTCCTCACGGCGCTGGCCCAGCGCCTCCGGGAAACGATCGGCGCCGCCGACTGCGACATCTTCACGCTGCAGGACGACAAGCTCCGTTGTCTCGTCAGCGCCGACCGCGAGGGGTTGGACGCCAGCGTGGTGGGCCACGTGCTCGACATCGACCGGTTCCCCGCGACGGCCCTTGCCGTGCGGACGGGCCAGCCCATGGCCATCGCCAGCCTCGACGACCCGCACCTCACCGACGAGGAGCGGGAAGACATGGCCGAGTACGGCTACGAGAGCGAGCTCTGCATCCCTCTCGTCGGCGGCGACCGGGTGATCGGGCTCATCGACGTGTTCGACACGCGGCCGCGCGACTACGGCGAGTACCTCGACTTCCTGCGCAGCGTCGGACAGACGGCCGCCGGGGCCATCGAGAACGCCCTGCTGCTCGACAAGCTCGAGCGCCGCAACGCGGCGCTCGCCGAGCTTGTCGAGATGGGCAGGACGGTCTCGAACGCCGGCGGCCTCCGCGAGCTCGTGCGCACAGTCGGTCCTCGCGTCGTCGAGCTCATGGAAGCGGATGGGTGCCAGGTCTTCATCCTGCGCAACACCACGCTGTACTGTGTGCTGACCTACGACGACGGCGAGTTCCTGGACGACTACGCGGACCAGCCGCTGGACCTCGAGCTCTTCCCCAGCACCCAGGTGTCCATCGCCGAGAGATCGGCGCTGATCATCGAAGGCCCGGACGATCCACGGCTGAGCGACTACGAACGAGGGCTGTACGCGGACTCGGGCACGCAGAGCGAGATCTGCGTGCCGCTGGTGCTGGACGACCGGGTGGTCGGCCTGCTGGACGTGTACGACCACCGGCGGCGGGACTACGCGGAACACCGGGACTTCCTGCTGCGCGTGGGCCAGATGATGGCCGGCGCGTTCGAGAACGGACTGCTCATGGAGCAGCTCGAGGAGAGCAACCAGACGCTCGGCGTGTTGGTGGAGAGCGGCATCGAGTTCGGGGCGACGCTGGACAGGGACGAGGTCCTCCTCAGCGTCGCCCGGCGCCTCTGCGCCGCCACCGCCGCGCCGAACTGCGACATCTTCACCCTGCACGGCGACACGCTGCGCTGCATCTCCTGTATCGATCATGGCGAGCCGGACCCGGACTACGTGGGCACCGAGTACCCGCTCGAGCAGCTGGGACTGGCGCGCGCGGCGCTCGACTCCCGTCAGCCCATGTACTCGGAGGACATCTCCGTCGACCCGCGTGTCAGCGACTACGAGCGGCAAGAGGACCTCAGCTGGGGGCACCGGGCCATGCTCTGCCTCCCGCTCATCAGCCGCGGCGAGGTGATCGGCATCGCCGGCATCTACGATGACCACGCCCGCCGGTTCGAACGGACCGACTTCCTCCACAGCCTCGCCCAGATCGCCGCCGGCGCGCTGGCCAATGCCACGCTCTTCGACGAACTCGACCGCAGCGCCGAGCGCATGGCGCTGGTGGGCGACGTCAGCTTCGAGCTCACGTCGTCCCTCGACCTGGACGAAGTCCTGCTCTCCACAGCCAGGCGGTTGTCCGCCGTCTCCGGTGCCCCGTTGTGCGACATCTACACGCTGCGCGACGGCTCGCGGCTCGAGAGCGTGACCAGCATCGACGGGGGAGAGGTCGACCGCGAGTGGCAGGGCCGCACGTTCGTGCTCGACGACTGGACGGCGATGCGCAAGGCGGTGGAGTCGCGCGAGCCGGTCCTCGTCACGAGCCGCCAGGACCCCGACCTCTCGCCGGCCGAGATCGAGCTCATGGAGCAGTTCGGCGAGAACGGCGCCCTCATCGTGCCGCTCATCTCGAGAGAACGCGTCATCGGCGTGCTCGAGCTCACGCACCGCGAGCCGCAGCGGAGCTACTCGCCGGAGGAGACGGCGACGATCGTCTCCATCTGCCGCTTCGCCGCCCTCGCCATCGACAACGCCGAGCTCTACGAAGGCATCAAGGGCATGCACCTCAGCAACCTCAAGGCGCTCAGCTCGGCGCTCAACGCCAAGGACTACTACACGCTCGGCCATGCCGCGCGCGTCGCCGCCTACATGGCACTCCTCGGCAAGGAACTCGGCTGGTCGGACCAGCTCCTGCGGGACGTCGAAGAGGCGGCGTACCTGCACGACATCGGCAAGATCGGCGTGCCGGACCGGGTGCTGCTCAAGCCGAGCGGGCTCAACGGGCACGAGTGGGAGCTCATGCGGCAGCATCCCATCTTCAGCGCGGAGATCATCCGGCCACTGTTCGATGAGGCGCTCGTGGAGGGTGTCCGCCACCATCACGAGCGCTGGACCGGCGACGGGTACCCGGACGGCCTCGCGGGCGAGACCATCCCGGAGATCGCCCGCGCCATGTGTGTGGCCGACTCCTACGACGCGATGTCGTTCCGCCGCCCGTATCGGCAAGGCCTGACCGACGACGAATGCCTCGAGGAGCTCGAGCGCTGCAGCGGCGTCCAGTTCGACCCCGAGATGGTGACGGCGTTCGGGCGCGTGCTCGAGCGCATCGCGGAGGGCCGCCGCGCCGCGGCCGGCGTCGCCGGCCGGGTCGCGGCGACCCTCACCGCCGACGAGTGCCTCGCCGTGCGCGAGTACCGCGACGAGCAGGCGCCGGAGTACGCCTCCCTGGCGGCCAAGCTGGGCGAGGCGCGCGCCGGCGCCGGAGCGGCGCGCTACATCACCGTGTACGCCCGCCAGGGCCGCCGGACGATCGTGCTGGCGGACACGGACGCGGGCTCACCGGGCGCGCCGCGCCTCGGCGACGAGGTCGTCAGCGACGACGAGCTCGTCGAGGCCTTCGCCGGCCGGGAGCTCCCCGCCAACGTCCTGTACGTCGACCAGTGGGGCGTCTGGATCAGCGGCGTCGCGCCCGTACTGGATGCCGACGGCTCCGTCGTCGCCGTCGTCTCGGCGGACATCCCCGCGACGGAGGGGATCACCGAAGTCGAGGGGCTGCGCAGCCACGTGGCGCAGACCTTCGCCTCGATGCTCCACACTACGGCGGTACAATCCGGCCGCTCCGAGCTCGAGGCGATCACCGACAGCCTCACCGGCCTCTACAACCACCGCTACTTCCACGAGCGTCTGAGCGAGGAGATCGAACGCTGCCAGGAGCAAGGGACGAGCCTCGCTCTCCTCTTCTGCGACCTGGACAACTTCCGCGCCTTCAACGAACTCCACGGACACGGCTCGGGCGACAAGGCGCTGCGCGCGGTCGCCCGCGTGCTCGAGGGCTCGGTGCGGCACGTCGACCTGGTGGCGCGCTACGGCGGCGAGGAGTTCGCGGCGATCCTCATCGACACCGCCGAGGCCGGCGCGCTCGAGGTCGCCGAGCGCGTGCGCGCCGGCATCACGCAGGCGCAGTTCGGCCCCGGCGCCGACACGCTGTCCGTCAGCATCGGCGTGGCCACCTGCCCCCAGGACGCGACGTTCAAGGACGAGCTCGTCGACAAGGCGGACTGGGCGATGTACCTCGCCAAGCGGCGCGGCCGCAACAAGGTGATGACGTTCAGTTCCGAACACGGCGGCGAGACGCCTGAGCAGGCCGCCGTGGTCCGCCCCGACCACGTGGCCGCCATGGGCGAGCTCGTCGCGGCCCGCGAGGCCTTCCGGCAGCGGCGACGCTCGGCGCTGCTCCAGATCGCGCTCGGCGTCGCCCGCGCGACCGGAGTCACCGCCGAGGACATCCACGGCGCTCTCACCGCGTCCGAGGGCGGCGAGGGTGGCGCCGACACGCCGGCAGCCAAGATCGTCGAGATCGCCGAGACCTACCAGGCGCTGGTGACCGAGCGCCCCTACCGGGCGAGGATCTCAGAGGCGGAGGCGCTCGACGAGCTCCTGCGCTGCCCCGCACTCAGCGGGGAGGCCGAACTCGCGCGCGCGTTCGAGCAGGTACTCGCACACTGACCCTCAGAATGCGGCGCGACCCCGGGGTCCCGAAAGGAGATGCATCTCCTCGCGGCCGTCCCCGGGGCCACAGCCACATGCCTGCCCTCGGCGTCGCGCCCGAGCGACGCCGTCAGGCGATGAGGAAGGAACAGAGGTACTCGCCGACGTCCTTGTCGGCGTCTGAGAACTCGAGCGTCTGGAGGAGACGGCAGAGCGTCTGGTCGTCGCTCACGACTGTCGCACCGAGGTGCACATACCGAGCGAGCACCGAATCCACTGCCCTTTCCTTCTCCTCGCGTGTCACCGTGTCCTCCGAGGGGTTCCTTTGGCTCCACAGAGAGTGTCGGCCCGAAGACCTCCGTTCACCATGGGACTCGCGTTTAGGGAGGCGTACCCACACCCGCCGGGAAGACGCAAGAATCCCTGCTCAGAAGTACGACCTGAGCGTTCCGCGGCGCCGGATATCGACGCTGGCGCAGTGAAACCCGCCGCCGATCGTCTCGAAATCCCAGAAGGGGCACTCGATCGGCTCGAAACCCCACTCCTTGAGTCGCCGCACGAAGCGCTTCTCGCCGGCCGAGACGACGACCCGCTTCTCGTCGAGCATGACGACGTTCATCATGATCCAGCGGCTGCAGTTGTACATCGGGTGTGACTCGGGCATCTCCGGCTCGGGACAGACCAGGACATCCCAGCCTGACTTCTCGAACATCTCCGGCACCTTCACGACCCTCTCGGGGTTGATGAGGAGCTTGCCCGGTGCGAGCGGCTGGAACGTCGCGTCGATGTGCATCGGGTGGGTGTCGTGGACCTCGATCTCGTGCACCGCGTACTCGTCGCCGAGGTGGCGCTGCAGCCACTCGATGCCGAAGCGGTTGCAGCAGCTCGATCGGGCGATGAAGACGTCGCGGCCGCACTTGATGGCGTCGGCCGCGTCGAACATCGGCTCGTACTCCGTGGGCAGGAACCGCTGGGGTTCGTCCTCTTCAGGGGCCACGAACCCCGGCGTGTAGCTCGCGTCCGAGAGACGCGGCGGCGGCGCGGCGACCCAGCGGGCGCCGCCGCGGAAGTACTCCTTGCAGAGCTCGCGGTACGCGAGCCGCTCCGTCGACCGGGTCCTCCAGCCCATCGGGGCCTCGATGATCTGGTCGCCGATCACGAACAGCACGTCGCGCGGCATGAGCGCGTAGCAGCTGCTCGCGACCTCCCAGTCGGGCGAGGCGAGCGGACGCTCATACGGATACGGCTCGGGCTGCCGCACCGTGACGCCCGCCTGCTGGAGGACGTCGATGAAGGCGTCCAGGTCGCGCTCCGCCTTCTTCAGCATCTCGACCGGCCACGGCGTGCCGCCGTGCTGCTTGAAGAAGTCCCACTGCGTCTTGTCGTGGACCACGGCGGGCATGATGACGTCCCACGGCGGCACCAGGGTGTTCTCGTCCACGCGCCCGACGACGATCTCCTCGAGAGGGTCCCACTCGTTGAAGGCGTTCACGACGGGGGTGGATGAGCTGTGCTGCTCCACGGTTCCTCCTTGCGGGCGCGATGGTGTCTCAGGCGAGCCGGCGAGCCACGCCGGCGATGATCTCCGCGGCGACGCGGGCGCGCGGCGGCGACACCCGCCGCCGATCCGGGCGTCGCCCGAGGGGCGCAGACATCCGCCGCCGCGAGCAGCGCGCTCGACACGGTGGCGACGCCGGTGGCGAGCTCTCTCGCCTCGAGCCCTACGGGATCGCCGATACCGGCGAGGACGGCGAGGTCGACCGAGAGGTACACGGCCTCGGTCCCGGAGGCGGCCGTCTCGAGCGCCTCCTGCGCGATGGTGGCCATGCCGTCGCGCAGGACGTCCTCGAGCGAGAAGGTGGTGGCGCCGAGGCCGTCGAGCACGCGACGGGCGGGCCCGTCCGAGGGAGCCGTCCGTCCGCCGACGAGCGCCAGGTTCGCCGGCGAGACCACGCCGAGCTCGAGCGCCCGCGCCCAGCGTGACGACGGCGCGTACAGTGGCTCGGGAGCTATGTCGTAGGCCGGCGTGAAGGCGACCACGCCGAGCCGGCCGCTGGAGCTTGCCGGTGAGCACCTGCAGCACCGGCACGCTGACGAGCGCATCGCCGCCGAGCACCAGTGGAGCCGCGCCGGCGGCGACGATGTCGGCCAGCCGCTCGTGCGCCTGCATGAAGGCGACCGCCGGATCGTCCGTGACGACCTCCACGTCGCCGTAGTCCGCGGCCCGGAACCCGCCGGCCAGCGCCGGCAGCCAGTCCGCGTACCGCAGCGACGCGCGCCGCACGTCCGCCGGGCCGTCGCCGGCATCGTCGAGCGGCAGCCCGAGGACGGCCAGCGCCATGCCGGCGAGCGCCGCCGGGTCGTCGACGATGTGCAGGCCGAGCAGGCCGGCGCCTCGCGGAGCGGACCCTCCGCCGCCCGCCGCATCCCACAGTCTCCTGAGTTCTTCCGGCTCCATCAGGCCGTCACCAGCGACGCTCGACCCGCTGCAGCTCGACGTTCTCCTCGATGAGCTCGATGCCGAGACCCGGCCCGGCCGGCACGTCGATCCACGAGACGCCGTCCACCACTTCCTGCCTGATGCCGCGCCCGAGGTCGTGCTCCAGGGCGCCCGGCCGCCAGGGCAGGTCGGCGTCGCCGTGGACGGCGTTGGCCAGCGCGATGTTGACGTGGAAGTGCGCCGACATCGCGACCGAGCTCTCGCCCATGTTGCCCACCATCACGGTGATGCCGGCCGCCTCGGCGATCGCGTTGACCTTGAGGGCGTTCAGGATGCCGCCGGTCTTCATCAGCTTGACCACGAACATGTCGCAAGCGCCTGCCTTGGCGCACGCGAGCGCCTCGCGCGGGCCGCGCACGCTCTCGTCGAGCGCGATGGGCACGTCCACGTGCTCGCGCACGAAGCGCGCCGCCTCGAGGTCGTCCATGCGCACCGGCTGCTCGGCGAACTCGATGTTGTGGCGCTCGAGCAGCTTGATGGCGCGGACCGCCGTCTTGGCGTCCCACCAGCCCTGGTTGGCGTCGACGGTGATGCGCGCGCCTGGGCCTGCGGCCTCGCGCACGGCGGCGACTCGCTGCTCGTCCCGCTCCGGCGAGTCGCCCACCTTGATCTTGAAGATGTGGACGCCGAGGTCCTTCATCGCGAGCGTGTCCGCCGCCAGGGCCTCGGGGTCGTCCCAGCCGAACGCCACGACCTCCTGGAGCCCCGGCCGGGCGCGGCCGCCGATGAGATCGCAGAGCGGCTTGCCCAGCGCCTTGCCCTGGATGTCCCAGAGCGCCATCTCCACGGCGGCCCTGGCCGCCTGGTTGCCGACCGTGTACAGCTCCCGGTCCCAGACGTGGTGGATCGCCTCGAGGTCGAAGGGGTCCCTGCCGATCACCGCCGGCCCGAGGTACTCCCCGATCACATCCGCGACCGACCACAGCGTCTCGCCGGTGAACTCGTAGGCCGGGCACGCCTCGCCGATGCCCGTGACGCCCTCGTCGGTCTCCACGCGGACCAGGTCGCAGGGGCCGTAGGCCATGGCCGACGAGGCGATCACGAAGGGCTCCTCCATGGTCAGCTCGAGCGTGTCGACGTGCACGGCGGTGATCTTCATCTGTGACGCTCCGCGGGTCGTGAGCGAGGTGCCCTCAGTCTATGTCATGGGCCGGTCGCGGCGAGGTCGCGAGAAGGGCCCGCGCGGCGCGGCGTCTACCTTGTCGGGTCCGGAGGGCGGCCGTATCATCGGGCCGCCCACAGGCCCGGAGGGGGCACGCGGGACGACGAGAGGAGACGGGTCATGACGGACGCCATCCAGTTCGAGCGTCGCACCGAGACCGCCGGGTTCTTCAGCCCGCTGGCGGGGATGGAGTTCGCCGAGGACCGCGTCGAGGTGCGCACCGACCCGCTCACCGGCATGACCGCCGTCGCCTCCGCCGGCCTCGAGGCCAAGGAAGAGATGTTCCTCGGCAAGACCGACTGGGACTACGCGGAGGCCTTGGCCGCGCGCACCCGCGAGGGCTGCTTCTTCTGCCCCGAGAAGGTGCTCGAGGCGACGCCGCGGTACCCGGAGGAACTCCTGCCCGGCGGCCGGCTCGAGCACGGCGGCGCGCTCGTGTTCCCCAACCTCTTCCCGCTCGCCGCCGTCCACGCCGTCGTCACGTTCCCCGAGAGGCACTACCTGCGGCCGAGCCAGTTCACCCCGGAGCTGCTGGAGGAGGCGCTCGGCGCGGCGTTCGACTTCGCCGGCCGCGCCGAGCGCTTCTACCCCCGGATGACGCACCTGCAGGTGAGCTGCAACCACATGCTTCCGGCCGGGGCCAGCCTCGCGCATCCGCACCTGCAGGTGTTCGGCGGCGAGACCGTGCCCTGGCAGGTCGAGCTCTACTGGCGCCGCTCCGCCGAGTGGAAGGCGGCGCACGGCGCGAGCTACTGGGACACGCTCGTCGCGCAAGAGGAGACGACCGGCGACCGCGCCATCTGGCAGTGCGGACGGCGTCCACTGGCTGGTCGCCGTTCGCGCCGGCCGGCGCCCGCGAGGCGATCGCAGTGGTGCCCGGCGCCGAGCGGCTCTCGCAGCTCGGCGCCCCCCAGGTCGCCGCGCTCTCGGCGGGCCTCTCCAAGGTCCTGGCCTGGTACGAGTCCGAGGGCCTCTCGGCGTTCAACTTCACCGTCTTCGGCGGCGCGCTCGACGGCCGCGAGACCGGGTTCCCGGTGGTCCTGCGCGTGATCGCCCGCACGGCCTTCAAGCAGGACTACCGCACGGACGACTACTTCCTGCAGAAGCAGCTCGGCGGCGAGCTCATGTTCGCCGCGCCCGAGGAGATGGCGGCGCGGCTGCGAACACTGCTTGGGAGCTGACAGGCAAGTCCACCACCAGGAGATGACCTCAATGGAACCCATCGACTACCCGGCAGACGTCCGTGCGGACTACCCGGAGCGGAGCTCCCGCCTCTGGGCCGTACTGACGATCTTCTGGATCAAGTTCTTCGCCCTCATCCCGCACGTCATCATCCTGATCTTCCTCGGGATCGCCCAGTGGATCGTCGCCTTCATCGCCCAGTTCGTCGTGGCGTTCAAGGGCGAGTATCCCGCGGGCATGCACGAGTTCGTGACCGGCGTGCTGCGCTGGCAGACGAGGGTGACGGCGTTCATCCTCTCCGTCAACGACCGCTACCCGCCGTTCAGCCTCCGGCCGATCGACGACTACCCCGTCGACGTCGTCGTGGAGCGGCCGGCGGAGCCCAGCCGCGCCTACGCCGTCTTCACCATCATCGTCCAGGTGCTCGCGATCGCCGGCGGCATCTGGTTCGCCGTCTGGCTGATCGGCCACGCAGACACGTTCACCTCGACCTCTCAGAACGGCACCACGAGCTACCAGTTCAACGTCCCGTCGTTCGGCGGCAGCGGCCTCGCTGCTGCGGCAGCTGGCCGCGATCCCGCACTACATCGTCCTCGCCTTCGTCGGCATCGCCGTGTTCGTGCTGTGGATCGTCGTGCAGTGGGTGATCCTCTTCGTGGCGCGCTTCCCTCGCGGCATGTGGGACATCGAGGCCGGCTACGTGCGCTGGTACACGCGCGTGACCGCCTACGCGCTGGGGCTCGTCGACCGCTACCCGCCGTTCTCGATGAGCCCGTCGCTCTCGGCTGGAGGAGCCGGCGCATCCGGAGCCGTGCCGCCGCCGCCGCCGCCGATGACGGCCACGTGGCCGGAGGCGCCGGCGACGCCGCCGCCCGCTCCCCAGACGCCGCCACCGCAGCCCCCGGCGCCGCAGTCCCCGGCCTCTCCGCCGCCCGGGCCGCCGGCTGCGCCGCCGCCTCCGGAGTCGCCGCCGCAGCCGTGAGGCGACTGACTTGCCCGAGCCCTGGGAATGCCGCATACTACGTTGTCCCGGGACGTCCCGGACCTGCGTGGGGCATTAGCTCAGCTGGGAGAGCGCCTGGATCGCACCCAGGAGGTCAGCGGTTCGATTCCGCTATGCTCCACCACTTCTTCCTCTTCTCCACCGGTCTCGCGCCGCGTCGTCAGGCGGACTCGTCCGGTCCGTCGTCGATGTCGACGTCGGTGAGCTGCACCATCGGCGCCTCCGGGTCGAGCTGGACCAGCAGCGAGCCGCACTGCGGGCAGATCGGCTGCGGCGCGTCGGTGCTGAACTCGTCGCTGCAGCTCAGGCAGGTCGCGGCGACCGGCCGGTGCTCGAAGTGCAGCTTGGCGCCCTTGAAGAACTCGTCCTCACTCGTGAGCATCTCGAAGTACATCTCGATGGAGTCCTGGGTGAAGTCGGCGGCGGGGGTCATCACCAGGTAGAGGCCCGTGACCGCGCGGGCGCCGTTGGCGACCGCAGTCTCGCGGGCCCTGTCGATGATCCCCTGCGTGATGCCAAGCTCGTGCACGTCATCGCCTCCGCGTCGTGGTCACTCCTCCTTTGTTCTACCACGCCGGTCGTATACTCGTGCGCACGCAGGCGGCCGAGCCCGAGGTTCCGCAGCGGAGCTCCGCACCGGACCCGCGCAGCGAGCCAAGCGGAGCTGGGCACCGAGCCTGCTCGGCCGCGGCTCCTCGGGACCGCGAATACACGCTCAATCGCCAGCAGTGACGCGACTTCCGGACATCGAATGAGCTGATTCTGCGATAATCGTCTTCGCGACGCTTGTCTCTCCTCCGTTCGCGTGGTAGAACCGGACCTGTGAAAGGCAGTCGTCCGCGCCCTCTCGGGCGCGGTCTCGAGGAGGGAGAACACCATGAAGGTCCTTATCGTCGGCGCCGGCATGCAGGGCCAGGTCCTCACCTGGAACCTGGGCCGCAATCCGGCCGTCACCGAGATCATCGTCGCCGACTACGACGAGGAGCGCGCCGCGTTCGTCGCCGGCCAGGTCGGCAACGGCAAGGCGCTGTCCACGTTCATCAACGCCTCCGACAGCGACGCCGTCGCCAAAGCCGGCGAGGGCTGCAAGCTCATCGTCAACGCCGTCATCCCCGAGTTCAACAAGTCGATCATGACCGCGTGCCTCAAGTGCGGCGCCGCCTACATCGACATGGCTCAGGGCCAGACGCGCACGCAGACCATCGACGAGGCCTACCTCGACCAGATGACGCTGGCCCCGGAGTTCGAGAAGCAGGGCCAGCTGGCGCTGCTCAGCACGGGCATGGACCCGGGCGTCACCAACACCTTCGCCGCCAACGGCTACGAGGACCTCGACAAGTGCTTCGAGATCCGCATCAAGGACTTCGCCCTGTTCGACTCGCCGGTGCCGCTCCAGGTGTGGTCGCAGGAGACCTACTACACCGACTGCTCGCAGCCGCCGCTGCTCTACGAGGACGGCGAGTTCAAGCGCGTGGAGATCTTCGGCCGCCGCGAGAAGTACGAGTTCCCCGAGCCGTTCGGCCTCGGCACCGTCATCTGCCACGACCACGAAGAGGTCACCACGCTGCCGCGCCTGCTCCCCAAGGCGCTCGGCGACAAGGGCCTCCGCTACGTCGACTTCAAGATGGGCGGCGACGCGGACGGCAGCGGCATCGACGCCGACCTCGCCCTCGTCGGCTCCGGCATGACCAGCAAGTACCCGGTCAAGCTCAAGGACGGCAGCGAGGTGCGGCCGATCGACGTGTTCGTCGCCACACTGGCGCCCAACCCGCCGGCCGACGAGCTGGCCAGGCTCGCCCTCGCCGGCGAGATCACCGACTACGGCGTCGTCACCGTCGACTGCATCGGCGAGAAGGACGGCAAGCCCGCCAGCATCGGCTACTACGTCTTCCCGCCGGACATCAAGTGGGTCAACGGCCGGATCCCCGGCGCCACCTGCGTCAGCTACGGCACCAGCACCCCGGCGAGCATCTACGCCGAGTTCATCGTCGAGGACAAGATCGCCCAGAAGGGCATGGTCTGCCCGGAGGAGCTCACCGCGCGAGGTGCGCGACGCGTTCATCGCCGAGATGGGCGTGCGCAACATGCCGACCTTCCGCAAGGAGACCGTCGCGGCCAACTGACAGCGGCGACAGAACTCCCTGGGACGCTCTCGACTGCCGGGAGCGCCAAGGGCCGGGGCGGCGAGGCCAGGCCGCCCCGGCCCCTTCTCTTCGCCGGAGCGACGCGACGCCCGAAGACGCCGGGCTGGCCGCGACCGTCAGGCGAGCGGCTTCTCCAGCACGTCGAAGCGGCGGGAGACGTGCATGCCGGCCGCCTCGTAGACGCGGACGGCGTTGGTGATGTTCTGGGCGTCGACCATGAGGCGGACGCCCGGCTGGCCGCGCTCACGCAGCGTCCGGAACACGGCCAACAGCAGCGCGCGCCCGATCCCGCGCCCGCGCCACGGCTTGCGGACGGCGAGGTCGCCGACCACGGCGCCGTGTTCGCCGCTGACCGCGGTGACGTAGCCGGTCAACTCCTCGCCGTCCCAGGCGAGCCACCAGAGCGTCGGATCAGCGTCCGCGGTCTCCAGATGATGCAGGCGCCATTCCTCCAGCGTGCGCATCTGGTAGAGGTAGTGCTCCGAGAACGCCTCGTTGTCCGCCTGCCACACGTACTGCTCGTCGAGGTCCGGCCGGAACGATCGTGGCTCGAGTCCCGGGGGCCACTGCGCCGGCGCCGGCTCCTCATCGAGATCCACCGCCATCTCGTAGAACTGCCTGACTCGCTCGAAGCCACGCGTCTCCAATGCCGCCCGCCGAACATGGTCGTGGTCCTCAGACCAGGCGACCAGCATGCGGACGCCGCCATCGGGCCGTCGGGAAGGCAGCTGCGCGGCGCGCGCGACGATCAGGTCCAGCAGCACGTCGCCGAGCCCGAGTCCGCGATGCCCGGGGTGAACGTAGTGGTCGGCCGTGACCTCGCCTGCCGTCTCCGGCCGCAGCCAGCCGACGGCGACGATCCGGTCGGCCGGTCCGACGATCACCCACCAGTCCGTCTCCGGATGACTCCCCGGGTCCTTCCATTCCGTCGCCAGGTCGTCGTCGTGAGTGCGCGCCTCACCCGCGTCGTGACTCTCTGCCGCATCAAGTACGGCCTGAGCCCCCGGAACATCGGCCTCCGTCGGGTGGCGCAGGATGTAGCCCACCGGCAGCGGCACCCGCCTCCCTTCGAGTCGCCGGACACCGCTCAGTCTAGTACCCGACGCCAGAAACGAAGAGGGCCGGGGCGACATGCGCCGCCCCGGCCCTCCATCCAGTGCTCCGGCCGCTTCACAGCCGGACGTCGCTAGCGCCTCTGACTCACATGCCTTCGTCTTCGAGGTAGACGTGGGCGACCTTGTCGACCGCCTCCGGCCGGCGCGAACGCAGCCAGAAGAGGATGACGATGCCGAAGACCAGCCAGGCGGCCATCACGTAGGGCGCGTACTTGTACGGCGACGTGAGCGCCGAGATGAACGAGAGCCCCGGAACGCCGGTGATGCCGGCGACGCTGAAGAAGCCGGGGATCAGGAGCAGGGCGCCGATGATCGGCACGATGATGTGCAGCACCCAGTGCTGCTCCTCCTTGCGGTGCCGGGCGAAGAAGCCGATGCAGGCGATGTTGGTGGCGATGTACACCGGCACGACGATCACGACGAGCGCCGTGCCGATGATGCCGAACGCGACCTGCGGGGTGTACTTGAAGCCGAGCGCCAGGCCGACGGCGAGGCTCAGGAGCAGCTCGACGAGGAGGCCGACCCGCGGTGACTTGTACTTGGGGTGCAGGTCGGCGAACCAGCGCGGGAACGCGCCGACGCGACCGAACGCGTAGGCCGTGCGCGTGAACACGTTCGCCCCGGCGTTAGCGTTCGCGAGCGTCGAGTTGATGATCGCGAACAGGACGAGCGCCCAGAACACCATCGACACCGAGCGGGCGAGCCCGTCCCACGGCACGCCGTTCGCGTAGGCGGCGAAGCCGGAGAACCTCTCCGGGCCGTAGTAGACGGTCGGCCGCGTAGGTGGTGAAGATGTAGAGAGCGCCGATGAGGATCGTCGACAGGATGACCGCGCGCGGCACGTTCTTGCGCGGATTCTTGGTCTCCTCCGCCAGGGGCGCGGCCGCCTCGAACCCGGAGAAGGCGAGCAGCGCGCCCACCGCTCCGGCGATCACGCCGGTCATGCCCTTGTAGCCCTCGGCGTTCGCGAAGTGCGGCGTGAAGACCGACAGCGTGTTGTGGTTCCCCGCCTTGATCACCAGCACGATCGACAAGGCGAGAAAGACGGTGATCTCGATGAAGCCGAGCACGACGCCGGTGCGGGTCGACGTCTTCACGCCGCGGTAGACGAGGAAGCAGATCAGCAGCGTGCCGGCGACCATGAAGATCCACCACAGGCCGATCGGGAAGGACGACTGCTCGCTGTTCCACTCGCCGGCGACGGTGTAGCCGAGCTGCAGCATGACGAGCGGGACGATGAGCACCTCGACCGCGGCGTAGGCCCAGCCGACGAGGAACCCGACCCACGGGGCGAGGCCGACGGCGTTGTAGGTGGCCACAGAGCCGGCGGCCGGGATGTGCTTGGCGAGCTGTCCGATGCTCACGGCGGTGAACAGCATGCCGATGAACGCGATGAACACCGAGAGCGGAAGCGCGCCGCCGGCGAACGCGGCGCCGAGGGGGATGGAAGCGGCGATGGCGGCGCCGGGGGCCATCGACGTGATGGACTGGAACAGCACGTCGGTCAAGCCGACCGCGTTCCGCTCCAGCTGGGCGACGGGACCTGGTTCTGACACGTGAGTTCCTTTCGACTAGTTGTACCTGCCGAGTTACCACCGGGGCGCGAAAGTACGCCTACCTGAGTCCCGTCGCCCGGGTACCCCGACCCGGACGCGCGCCGGTGGCTGCCTGCTGCTCCCTCCCGGCAAAGCCTGCGTGAGTCGGCGCACGGGCCCGAGCCGGCCAAGAGCGGGCCAACTATACGTCGCCAGGCAGGCGGAGCCAAGGTCTTGTCTAGACATATCCCCGGCGTGCCGCGGCGGCGGCGAATCGGAGCGGCGGGCTACTCCTCGACACCGCAGAAGCGCAGCGCGACGAGCACGAGCGCCTCGGCGGCCGCGCGAAGCTCCTCGATCGGGACGTGCTCGTCGGGCATGTGCGCGACACGCACGTCGCCGGGGCCGAACAGCACCGTCGGGATGCGCCCGACGTTGACGAGCAGACGCATGTCGGCGCCGTAGGTGACGCCCTCGACCGGAGGCGCCGAACCGGTGACGTCCGCCGCGGCGCCGGTCACGGCGGCGACGATCGGATCGTCCGGGTCGGTGACCGCCGGGTCGAAGCGTCCGCCCCACCACTCGACCTCGGGCGGGTGCTCGGCGAGCCAGGGGTCGGCCGCGGCAGCGCGGGCGATCGCGTCCTCGAACGCCCGCCGGGCTGCGGCGACGTCCTCGCCGACCGCGACGCCGTAGCGTCCCTCCGCCACCAGCGTGTCGGGGACGCTGCGAGGCCCAGTCGCCGGCGCGCACCGTGCCGACCTCGATGGGCCACGGCAGACGGTAGCCGGCGAAGAGCGGCGACTGCGGGTCCCCCGCGACGGACGCGGAAAGCCTCGGCGCCGGTGCCCGGATCGCCGGCGACTCCGCAGCGCTCCGCCTCGAGCCGCCGCAGCGCCGCGAGCAGCGGCACGAACTTCTCGACGGCGCTGACGCCCTCCTCGCGCACGCAGCCGTGCGCGGAGAGCCCGTGGACGACGAGGCGGAACATCAGCGAGCCGGCCTGCGCCGGACCACGTGCAGCCTCGTCGGCTCCACGACCACGGCGCCGTCGGCCGTGTGGCCGCGCAGGATCGTCGCCAGCGTGCCGGTGCCGCCGTCCTCCTCGCCGACCACGCTGGCGACGCTCAGGCGGCCGCGCAGGCGCACGCCGGCGTCGCGGACGGCCTTGAGCGGCGAAGAGCGCGCAGCAGAGGCCGCCCTTCATGTCGACGGCGCCCCGGCCGTAGACCCGGCCGTCCCTGACGGCCGGGTCCCACGGCGGCGTCGTCCACGCCGCCAGGTCGCCGGCGGGCACGACGTCGATGTGGCCGTTCAGGAGCAGGTCGCGGCCGGCGCCCCTGCCGGCGGCAGCTCGGCCGGCCGCGCGCTCGCCATACCAGCCGACCACCCCGAGCGCCTCGTCGCGATCGACCTCGTGGCACCAGTCGGGGTGACGCGCCAGCTCGTCGAGGTCGATCGGCCAGACATCGGTCTCGAGGCCGGCCTCCTGCATCCAGGCGGCGACCCGACGCTGTGCCGGCGACTCGCCGCCGTCGAGGCTGGGGATCGCGATCAGCTCGCGGAGAAAGGCGACCAGGCCGTCGAGGTCGAGCGCTTCCAGCGCGCCGCGTTCGGCCGACGTGAGCTCGGTCGCCCATCGCGGCGCCCTTCACTCCGGGTCGCGCAGCACCGGCCGCGTGAGGCAGGTGGGCCCGCCCTCCGCCTTGAGCGAGAGCGGCTCGCCGGGGAAGGTGACGACCTCGCAGTCGGCCATCTCGAGCAGCTGCTTCGTCACCGGACTGCCCTCCAGCATGATGCACTTGCGCGGGGCGACGGTGAGGACGTTGGTGGCCTGCGTCTGCAGGAACTCCTCCTCGGGGACCTCGAGCAGGCGGACCCCGCGACGCCTCAGCTCAGCCCAGAACGCGGTCGGCATGAGCGGCGGGTAGGCGACGGCGAGGTCGACGTCCACGGGGCTGATCAGGCTGAGCAGGTGGAGGCACGCCTCCGGACCGGTGAAGTACGGCAGGTCGTAGTCGAGGACCGCGGCGCCCGAGCGGCTCGAGGAGGCCGCGGAGCTGACGGACGCCCTCGGCGTTCGTGCGAAAGCCGCGGCCGACCGCGAGGGTGTCGTGGTCGAGCCACATGGTGTCGCCGCCCTCGGCGCGGGCGTTCGCCCTCCAGGCGGCCGTAGACCGGCACGCCGCATTCCTGCAGCGTCCGCGCCGAGCGGCTCCTCTTCGCCGCGGCGTAGCTCCTTGCCCATGCTGAGCACGAGCGTGCCCCGGTCGGTGACGAGGACCGGGTCGAAGACGAAGACGCTGTCGCTGTGGTCCGGCAGCGGCTCCTCGTGGTAGAGGACCTCGACGTCCCAGGCGCGCAGCGCGTCGGCGAAGGCGTCGTGCGCTTCGCGCGCAGCCTCGACGTCGATCGCGCCGGTGTAGTGCCATGTCCGAGGGTCGGCGGCGGCCATGGCCGCGCCGGGCCGCCGCATCACCACGCGCCGAAGCCGACCCACCATGCTCTGCGCGCCGTATCCCTCAGCCATCGTGCATCCTTCCGGTCTCTTGTCGGGCCGAGCGGGGCCCCGGCAGACGGTCAGAGGAGGTCGCGGCCGTACGGCGCCAGCAGCTCCTTGGACATCGAGAACCGCGCCGTCTTCAGAGGATCCACGATCTGGGACACCTGCAGTTGCCCGGCGGCGCTCATCAGCGTCGCCGCCTGCGTCGCCGTCAGGCCGAGGCGCCCCATGAGGAGGTCGGCCATGTGACGCGTCGCCTGTTCGGCCGCCGCGTCGAGCGTCTCAGCGGAGGCGACGGCGGCGACCACGTCATCGGTCTCGACCACGGGCTCGCTGAGCTCCAGGTCGCGGCGGACGTCCACGGTCAGCTGGATGCTGCCCTGGATCTCCACGCCGGTGCCGCAGATCTCACCGTCGCCCATGGCAGCGTGCAGATCGCCGGCCGAGAGCAGCGCTCCGGGCGCGGAGACAGGGAAGTAGACCGTCGCGCCCTCGCCGATGATCCGCGTGTCCATGTTGCCGCCGTGAGGACCCGGCGAGCCGCACGGCACAGCGGCGCCCGCGGGAGCGACACCGATGACGCCGATCATCGGCCGGACGGGGACCCGCGCGCCGGCGACGCGTGCGTAGCCGTCCTCGAGCGGGATCATCTCGAAGGCGATGCCTTCGAACTTGTCGCGCAGGACGCCGAAGTCGCCGCTGACCGCCATCACTCCACGCGCGGCCACTTCGATGCGGTCGATGCGCACGACCAGGACGTCTCCCGGCCCCACACCCTCGACGTAGACTGGCCCGGTGGCCGGATTGATCTGCTCCCAGTCGACGCCACCGAGCGCAGCGTCGGCGGACTGGACCTGGTCGCTGAAGCAGTCCGCCGTCTCGAGCACGAAGCTCTCACCGGGCTGGACGCGCGCCACCGGGGCGGCGTCGGCGGACAGGCTGAAGACGCTCTGGTCTCGGGATACCCGGATCACAGCAGACCTCCCTTTCGCGAAGCAGAGACGAGGGGGTGGAGCAGGCCGCTCAGTCGCCGTGGATCTTGCGACGCCACGGAGCCCACGAGGTGGGGCGTGACATGTCGGCGAACTGATGCACCGGCGTGCCGACGGTGTCGTCGACCACCAGGAGCCCGTCAGTGTCCAGCACGGACACGGCGTCGGCCTGCATGAGGGCGAACAGACTCACGACGCCGACCGCGTCGGCGCCGCCGCCGAGTTCGTCGACGGTGAGCGTGTGATTGGAGAGCGTCCGCGCCCAGGTGGTGACGAGCCGGTCCCAGGTGAGGTCGACGCGCAAGCCGCGGACCAGGAGCGACAGGCTGGTGTCGTCCGACGCCACGATGCGGCCCTTGCCGCGCCAGAACACGAGGGGGAACTCCTCGCCGACCATGTCGGCGGTGCGGAACTTCATCGTTTCGATCGTGATCATTGGTCCTCCGGCGGGCGCTGCAGACGGCTAGTCTACCGGGCGCGAGGCCGGCTGACGAGCGCCCGCCTGTCCGGTGGCCGCCGGCTCGAGGTGGACGACGACGTCGGTGATCTGTCCGTAGGCCTTGCGCAACGCGTCCTCCACCTCGTGCGTGATGGCGTGACCGCGCGCGACCGTGGTCTCGGGATCGACCTGCACGTGCAGGTCGACCGCGACCTGGCTCTCCGGACCGCGCGTGCGCACGCTGTGCGCCCCACGACGCCGGGCACGGCGGCCGCAACGGCGGCGACCTCGTCGGCCGGCAGGCGGGCGGCGTCGCCGAGCGTGTGCAGGACGCCGCGGAAGATGCCCCACGCGGTGTGGAAGATGACGACGGCGACGAGAAGCGCGACCACGCCGTCGGCCGCCTCGAAGCCCACCTTGACCAGGATGAGGCTGACGATGACGCCCGAGCTGACCATCACGTCGCTGAGCGTGTGACTCGCGTCGGCGATGAGGATCTCGCTGCCCAGGCGCTTGCCGGCGCGGCGCTCCCAGGTGGTGACGAAGAGGTTGACGGCGAGCGTGCCCAGCATGATCACGAAGGAGATGGTCGTGACCTCCGTGGGCACACCGCTGCCGGTGAGGCTGTCGATGGCGCCTTTGCCCACCGTGTAGCCGGCGAAGGCCAGCAGGATCCCGATCACCGCGGCGGCCACGGTCTCGAACTTCGCGTGGCCATAGGGGTGACCCTCGTCGGCAGGTCGCGACGCGAACCACATGCCGACGAGCCCGATGATGTTCGAGGCGCCGTCGAAGAGCGAGTGGAAGCCGTCGGCCTCCATCGCCGCGGAGTGGCTGATGATGCCGTAGGAGAGCTTCGCCAGCGCCACGGCGATGTTCAGCGCCAGCACGACCCAGAGGACCGTGCGGATCTGCCGGCTGCGGTCCGCCGATGGAGTCAGGGAGGTCACGGCGATGGTGGGCGGCACAGGCCGGCGCCGAAGGCGGCTACGGCCGCGGCACCAGCCCGACGCGCTCGCGCACCTTGGCAAGGGTGCGCTCGGCGATCGCCTCGGCGCGCTCGGCGCCGGTCTTGAGGACGTCCAGCGTGTAGCTCTTGTCGGCCTCGAGCTCCCGGATGCGCGCCTGGATGGGCGCGAGGGCCTCGACGACGACCTCGGCCAGATCGACCTTGAAGTCCGCGTAGCCCCTGCCCTCGTAGCGCTGCTCGATCGTCGAGGACGGTGGCGCCGGACAGGATGCTGTAGATGTCGAGCAGGTTGGTGAGCGCCGGCTTGTCCGGACCGCCCCGGACCTCGGTGCCCGAGTCGGTGACGGCGCGCCGGATCTTCCTGCGGATGACGTCCGGCGCGTCCATGAGCGCGATGTAGCTGTTCTCCGACCCGGCGCTCTTGCTCATCTTCTTCGCCGGGTCGTCCAGGCTCATGACCCGCCTGCCCTCGCTGCGGATGATCGGCTCGGGGACCACGAACGTCTTGCCGAAGGCGTGGTTGAACCGCTCGGCCACGTCACGCGTGAGCTCGACGTGCTGCTTCTGGTCCTCGCCCACAGGCACGGCGTCCGCACGGTACAGCAGGATGTCCGCCGCCATGAGCACCGGATAGTCGAACAGCCCGACGCCGACGCTCTCGCCTTCGGCGCCGGCCGTCTTGTCCTTGAACTGCGTCATGCGCCGCAACTCGCCCATGTACGTGATGGTGTTCAGGATCCACATCAGCTCCGTGTGCGCCGGCACGTGGCTCTGGACGAAGACGATGGAGTGCTCCGGATCGACGCCGGCGGCGAAGATACGCGTTCGCGACGTCGATGGTGTTGCGGCGGAGATCGGCGCGCACCTGGCGCACGGTGATGGCGTGCAGGTCGACGACGCAGTAGAGGCAGTCGTGGCTTTCCTGCATGGCGACGTAGTTGCGGATGGCGCCGAGGTAGTTGCCGAGGTGCAGCGTGCCCGACGGCTGACTGCCGCTGAAGACGCGGGGGCGCCGTGCCGATGTCTGTTCCTGAGTGCTCACGGCTCCGGAGTCTACAGAAGCGCGTAGGGACCGGCCACCGCGTGCTCCGCAGCGCGCGAATAGGTAATCTGTGCGAGCGGAGAGCTTACGGGGAGGATCTTGAGCGACGTGCGGATCATCGACGAGGCCCTCATCGGCCTCATCGGCACAGTCTGTCCAACGCACTCAAGTTCACGTCGGACGAGGACGAACCCAGCATCGTGATCGACGGACGACGAGCGGGCGAAGAGGCCGTCTACACCGTCTCCGACAACGGCCCCGGGTTCGATATGGACCACGCCGGCAAGCTCTTCCAGGTGTTCGAGCGCCTCCACGGCGGGGAGTTCGAGGGATCCGGCATCGGCCTCGCGATCGTCCGGCGAGCCGTGGAAGCGCACGGCGGACGCGTCTGGGCCGAGAGCGCGCCGGGCGCAGGCGCCGCCTTCTCGTTCGCGCTGCCGGCCGGGTTGCCGGACCAGGAGCCAGCCTCCTGAGCTCGGCGTTGAGCCGCTGGCTCGCGGGGACGACTGACGGCCGGCCGTGGGCTCCCGTCCGGCCGTGGACGTTGCCACCGCCGGAAACCCGGTGCTACAGTGCCTGAGAACCGAGGATGCCCGGTGGATGACCGCGTGAGAGCCCGCCGCTCGAAGGAATGGGCGGGCGCCGAAGGGGCAAGGATGGCGCCAGATGCGCCGCCGAAACTCTCAGGCCAACGGAACGCGACCGGACGGGCCCCTGGAGTACACGGACACGGTCCGTGACGGACAGGGTGATGGGGACATCACCCTGTCCCTCGACGTTTAAGGGGTGAGCTGCATGAGCGCACCAAGGACGAGTCCGGTGGCCGAGCGGATCAGCCGCCTCGGGACCGAGACGGCGTTCGCCGTCTCCGCCGAGGCGAACGAGTGGAGAGAGCTCGGCCACACCGTCTATCCGTTCCACCTCGGAGACCTGGACCTGCCGACGCCGGGGAACATCGTCGAGGCGGCCTTCCGCGCCATCCGCGACGGCAAGACCGGCTACTGCCCCAACGCCGGCATCCCCGAACTGCGCGAGGCGCTGGCCGCCGATGTGGCCGCCTCGCACGGGCTCGGGCTCGCGCTCGAGAACGTCGCCATCCAACCCGGCGGCAAGCCGGTCATCGAGAAGTTCCTGCTCACGCTGATGGACCCCGGCGACGAAGTCCTCTACCCCAGCCCCGGGTTCCCGATCTACGAGAGCCAGATCGAGTTCCTCGGCGGCGTCGCCAAGCCGTACGGCTTCGTGCCGGGCGAGAAGAACTTCCTGCTCGACTTCGACGCCATCGAAGCGGCGATCACCCCTCGGACGAAGCTGCTCATCTTCAACAACCTCCACAACCCCACCGGTGCCGAGAGTCCCGACGAGGAGATCGCCGCGCTGGCCGAACTGGCCCTCAAGCACGATCTGTACGTGCTCTCGGACGAGGCCTACTGGGACGTGCGCTACTCGGGGCGGAGCCGATCGATCGCGTCCCTCCCCGGGATGGCCGAGCGCACCGTCATCCTGTACACGTTCAGCAAGAAGTACGCGATGACGGGCTGGCGGCTGGGCGCCGCGCTCGGACCCAAGGACCTCATCGCGCACATCGCCACCCTGAACGTCAACCAGGAGTCGTGCACGACGCACTTCATCCAGTGGGCGGGCGTCGAGGCGCTCACCGGTGACCAGTCCGGCGCGGAGGAGATCCTCCGCGTGCTGAAGGAGCGCCGGGACGTGGCGGTCGACCTGCTGAACGAGATCCCGGGCGTCAGCTGCTACCGCCCGGAGGCGACCTTCTACCTGTACCCGGACGTCACCGGGCTGATGGAGCGCAAGGGCCTCGCGACCTACGACGAGACTGCGGCGCGCGGCGCTGGAGCAGACGGGCATCAGCTTCTGCACCCGCCTGCACTTCGGCCGCGCGCTCCCCGGCGAAGAGCGACGGTACGTGCGCTTCGCCTACTCCGGCATCAGCGTCGAGCAGATCCGGGAGGGGCTCGGCCGGCTCAAGGAGTGGGCCCAGTGAGCGGCGACGCGGGCACGACCTCGCCGCTCCTCCGCACGCCCTTCCACGCGCAGCACGTCGCCGCCGGCGCCAGGATGGTCGACTTCGGCGGCTGGGACATGCCGGTCCAGTACCCGAGCGGCATCATCGCCGAGCACCTCGCCACCCGCAGCGGCGCCGGCCTCTTCGACGTCTCGCACATGGGCCGCTTCGTGCTGCGCGGTCCCGGCTCGGCGGCCTTCCTGCAGCACGTCCTCACCAACAACGCCGAGGCTCTCGACCTGCTCCAGGCGCAGTACACGATGGTGCCCACCGAGACCGGCGGGGCAGTCGACGACGCCTACCTCTACCGCTTCGTCGACGGCGAGTACCTCCTCGTGGTCAACGCCTCCAACCGGCACAAGGACTGGGACCACTTCCGCGACCACCTCGCGCACTTCCCCGACGTGGAGATGAGCGACGAGACCGGCGAGATCGCCATGGTGGCCCTGCAAGGAAAGGCGTCCCGGGACATCCTCGGCGGGCTCATCGAGGACGGCGGCCTGCCGGAGCCGCTGCGCAACGAGCTGAGCGTCGCCACGCTGCGGCTGCCGGGCGACGGACGCCTCGTGGAGGCGCGCATCGCCCGCACCGGCTACACGGGCGAGCCCGTCGCGTTCGAGCTCTTCGTCGCGACGCACGACGGGCCGGCCCTGTGGGACGCGCTGGTCGGCGCCGGCGCCGTGCCCGTCGGCCTCGGCGCCCGCGACACCCTGCGTCTGGAGGCGGGCCTGCCGCTCTACGGCCACGAGCTCGGCGTCGACCCCGACGGCAACGAGATCCCGATCTTCAGCTGCCCGCTGGCCACGTTCGCGGTCAGCTTCTCGCCGCGCAAGGGCGACTTCATCGGCCGCCATCCGCTGGAGCG
The DNA here is from genome assembly GCA_963739595.1 of uncultured Thermoleophilia bacterium. Classification (GTDB taxonomy): domain Bacteria; phylum Actinomycetota; class Thermoleophilia; order UBA2241; family UBA2241; genus CAIXSE01. Next base: position 84,808 of record CAVUBA010000007.1, on the reverse strand, counting down.
GCAGCAGAAGGCCTATGCCCGCATCCTGCAGCGCGACTACTCGCTGCTGGACGATCTGCCGCGGCTCACACGGCCGGTGGCCGTGACCGGCCGCGGCATCGCCCGGGAGGGCGCGCCCGTCCACGCCGAGCCGGGCGCCGACCGGTTCGGCGGCGAGACCCTTCTCGGCTGGGTCACCAGCGGCACCGCCGTCCCCTACTGGGGCGTCGACGGGGCCGGCCTCTGCTCACTGCAGACCGAGGAGCACCAGCTGCGCTCGATCGCGCTCGCCTACCTCGACAGCCGCGTGCTCGAAGACGACGAGGTCGAGATCGACGTGCGCGGCCGCCGCATCCCCGGGCTCATCGTGCCTCACCACCTGAGAAGCGACGCGCCGCCCTGCGCCCGCGCCATCATCTGGGACTACGTGCCCCACCTCACGGAGCTCCAGGGCGGCGAGGCCGGCGAGAAGGCGCTGCGCCTGCTCGGCAAGGCCATCGCCAACCACGAGTGGCGCCAGCAGGAGTGCATCGACCTGATCCCCAGCGAGATGACCGCATCGCCGGCGGCGCGGCTGCTCAGCATCACCGACCCCTCGGGCCGCTACGCCGAGCACAAGAAGACCGAGGCCTTCTACGACGCCGACGTCTTCTACTACCAGGGAACGACCTTCATCCACGAAGTCGAGCGGCTGCTGGTGAGCGAGTTCCGCGCCTACCTCGGCTGCCCCGAGGTCGAGACGCGCACCGTCAGCGGGCAGATGGCCAACACCGCCGTCTTCAGCGCGCTGGTCGACTACCTCAACCGGGCCGACCGCAAGGCGGAGCCGCGACGCATCGGCAAGGTGGTGAACAACCACATCGGCAAGGGCGGGCATCTGAGCGCCCAGCCCATGGGCGCGCTGCGCGACTACGTCGCCCGCGACCCGCGCACCGAACTGCCGGCGGTGGTCGACATCCCGGTGCTGCGCGAGAACCCCTACAAGGCGGACCTGGCGGCGCTCCTCGACGTACTCGAGCAGGAGCGCCCGGAGCTCGTCATCCTCGGCAAGAGCATGGTGCTGCACCCCGAGCCCGTGTACGAGGTGCGCCAGTTCCTCGACGCGGCGGACATCCCCGCCGTGCTCATGTACGACATGGCGCACGTGCTCGGCCTGGCCGGTCCGCACTTCCAGGAGCCGTTCGTGGAAGGCGCGGACATCGTCACGGGCTCCACGCACAAGACGTTCTTCGGCACCCAGCGCGGCGTCGTCGCCGCGCGCTGGGCCAAGAACGACGAGAAGTACGACCTCTGGGAGGCGATCGAGCGTCGCACGTTCCCGGGCTCGGTCAGCAACCACCACCTGGGGACGCTGCTCGGCCTGCTCATGGCGGCGTTCGAGATGAACCACTTCAAGGACGCCTGGCAGCAGGCCGTGATCGCCAACGCCAAGTCGTTCGCCGTTGCGCTGCACGACGCCGGGCTCGACGTCGCCGGAGACCCGGACGTCCAGTACACCGAGACGCACCAGGTCGTGGTGCGCGTGGGCTACGGGCAAGGTCCGGAGGTCGCCGGCCGGCTCGAGGACAGCGGCATCATCGTCAACTACCAGGCGGCGCCCGACGAGGAGGGCTTCACCGCGGCCGGCGCGCTTCGCCTCGGCGTCGCCGAGATGACCCGCTTCGGCATGGGGCCGGAGCAGTTCGCCCAGGTCGCCCAGCTCATGGCCGCGGTGATCCTCGAGGGCCGCGGCGTCGCCGCCGAAGTGCGGTCGCTGCGCGGCCCGTTCACCGAGATGGGCTACTGCTTCAAGGGTCCTGAGTTCGACCCCTTGCTGCAGCGCCTGCACGACCTGATCTGAGAGGGAGCGGCGGATGACGAGCGTCGTGGACCCGCCGGACCGCCCGACGGCGATGAACAACGCCACGGGCAAGCGGGTGCTCGCCCTGGTCCGCGACGCCGACTACGCGCACCCCGGCGAAGAGGAGGCCAACGAGCTGCTCTTCGCCGGGGTGCGGCCCGACCCGCGCCGCCGCGTCCTCGACGCGGGCTGCGGCGGCGCGGGCACGGCCGCCTGGGTGCAGGCTCGGGGGCTCGGGGCGGTGACCGGCGTCGAGATCGACGCCGCGACCGCCCGGCTCGCCCGCGAGCGCCACCCCGAGGTGACCGTCGTCGAGGGCGACCTCCAGGAGGCCGGCCGGGCGCTGGCCGGCCCGTTCGACCTCATCTACTCGATGACGGCCATCTACGCCGCGCCCGACCAGACGGCCGTCTTCCGTGAGCTCGGCGCGCTGGCTGCGCCCGGCGCCGAGCTCCGCCTGCTCGAGTACGCGGACCCGCACGGCCGCTTCGCAGGCGCCACCGCGGGCGATCCCAGCTGGGGCTGGTGGCATCCGCTCCGCCCGCGCGAGCTGCCGGAGCGCCTGACGGCCGCCGGCTGGGCGGCCGTCTCCATCCGCGACCTCCAGCCGGAGTTCGTGCACTGGTACGCGCGGCTCTGCGCGCGCATCGCCGACAAGCGGCACGAGATCACGCGCGAGTTCGGCCGCGACTGGTACGACTTCGTCGCGAGGGAATACGCCGGCATCCTCGAGATGGTCCGGGCCGGCGTGCTCGGCGGCGTGCTCGTCCGCGCCCGCCGCGCCTGACGCTCCCGCGCCCGGCCCCTCGCCACCGAGACGCCGCGTCTCCTAGAATCATCGCTGGAGGGACCCATGGGCCTGTTCAAATGGAGCGACGAGAGGATCGCGGACGAGATCGCCCGGCTGACGGCCGCGCGCGACTTCGCACGGCCTCGCCGACGAACTGCACAACGGTGACGCTCGGCGACGCTCCGCCGCGGCGGCGGCGCTGGCTTCCTTTGGGCCAGAGACGATCTCTGCCGTCGTCGCGGCGACGCTGCCTCGCTCCGACGAGCGACGACGCTCGCCGCGGCGCGTGGGCCGTCGTTCAAGGCCATGGGCGCGCCCGCCTCCGAGTGGGTCACCGCGGCGGTCATGTCTCCGGACACGCTGCTCGCGGACGACGTCCCCGGCACGCTGCGGTACTGGGAGCGTGGCCGTCGCCGCCATCGGACCCGCGTCCCAGGACGACGTCGCTTCCCTGGTCGCCGGCGAGGGGCCCTGGCGCCGGCGCGCGGAGGCCTGCCTGGAGGTCCGCGACACGCGCGACGCGCGGGTGAACCGCCAGCCTGTCCCCAGTGGACACATCCTCATGCCGATCTCCCTGGGCGAGCAGACCATCTCGGTCGAACAGACCGAGGAGGTGCTGCGGGCGACCGCCCGGGAGTGGGCCGTCACCTGCTTCCTCGACCTGGCGGAAACGGATGCGATCCTTCACGACGACGTCATCGGCGTCCTGGAGGCGGCCGTCCTCGACGCCGTCGACAGCACCGTCGTGCTCGGCGAGAAGGGCCTGCCCGAGTTGCCTCCAGTGACGGTGCTCCGCCGCCACCTCGCCGGCGAGAAGGGCGTGCTCACGCGCCTCCAGACGGAGTCGTACGCGGCGCGGATCTCTCCTGCCGAGTACCCGGAGGCCGAGAGGCGGCGGCGCGAGGACCTGCTCGTCGGCACCCTCGCCCTGGCCTCCCTGCGAAACGTACGCGCGCAAGGGCGCGGGGCTCGACTTGACGCCCGCCCTCGTCGCGCAGCGTGTCGCAGCTGCTGGCCGACCCCGGCAGGTGACCAGGCGGCCTCGCGGTTGCCGGTCAGCCAGCTCGCCGCCCTCGTGCTGTGCTGCGAGATGCACCTCGGAGAGCCGGCCAGCGCTCTGACCGACGAGCCGTCGCTCGCGCCGCTGTTCGGCGCGAACACGGAGGCGGGGACGAGCGCGACAATCGACAGGAACGCGGTGCTCGAGACCCTCCGGACCCTTCGATCCCCGAGCTGACGGGCTCTTGGCGCGACCCTGTGTCGTCGCGTGGATCCTCGGAAGCGCGCGTCACCGACCAGAGAGAAGAGCGCCGGGGCGCACGGTCAGTATGCGGTCGCCTCACGGCGCCCCGCACGCTGGCCCGCTGCGGCGGTCACTGTCGGTGCAGCTCACGCCGCCCCGACGCTGACCCGCCTGGCGATGGTCAATCGGCGTCGATCTCTTCGTCGGTCGCGCCGCTCTCGCTGACGACCATGCGGGCGATGGCGCTGACGACGTCGCCCTCACGCATGTTCATGACCTTGACGCCCTGCGTGGCGCGCCCATGCCGGCTGATGCCGTCGGCGCGCACGCGGATCATGACGCCGTCGCGGCTCTGCAGCATGATCTCGTGGTTGTCGCGCACGACCTTGACGCCGACCAGGTAGCCCTTGCGGTCGGTCAGCGCGACCGTGCGCACGCCGAGCCCGCCGCGAGCCGTGATCCGGTACTCGCTGATCGGCGTGCGCTTGCCGAAGCCGTTCTCGGTGATGACGAAGAGGTCGCTGTCGTCGCGGGCGATGTCCATGCTGATGACCTCGTCGCCCTTGCGCAGCCGCACTGCCGTGCACGCCCGAGGCGCTGCGACCCGTCGGGCGCACATCGCTCTCGTGGAAGCGGATGGCCTGGCCCAGCCGGCTGACCATCATGAGGTCGTCGTCGCCCGAGGTGTTGCGCACCGCAAGCAACTCGTCGTCCTCGCGGATCTTGATGGCGATGATGCCGTCGGCCTTGAGCTTCGTGTTGTAGGAGGCGAACAAGGTCTTCTTCACGATGCCCTTGCGCGTGCCGAGGATGAGGTACTTGCCATCGCTCTCTTCGAAGTTGCGCGTGTTGATGACGGCGCAGATCTTCTCGTCCTGGCGCAGCGGCAGCAGGTTGACGATGTGCTTGCCCTTGGCGTTGCGGCCGGCGAGAGGCAGCTCGTGCACCTTGAGCCGGTACACCTTGCCGACGCTCGTGAAGAACAGCAGGAAGTTGTGCGTGCTGGTGATGAAGAGGTGCTCGACCTCGTCTTCCTCTTTGAGGTCCATGCCGGCGACACCGATGCCGCCGCGCTTCTGCTGGCGGTAGGTGGCGACGGGCAGCCGCTTCACGTAGCCGGTCTTGGTGATCGTGATCGCCATCTGCTCCTCGGCGATGAGATCCTCGAGGTCGATCTCGCCCTCGTCCGGCACGATGTCGGTGCGGCGGTCGTCGTTGTAGAGGCGCCGGATCTCGGCGAGCTCGGTCTTGATGACGCCGAGGACGGCGTTCTCGTCGCCGAGCAGCGCGCGAAGGTCCTTGATGCGGGCGAGGAGGCCGCTGTGCTCTTCCTTGACCTTGTCGCGCTCGAGGCCGGTGAGCTTCTGGAGCCGCAGGTCGAGGATGGCCTGGGCCTGCGGCCGCGTGAGCTCGAAGGTGTCGATGAGCGCGTCGCGCGCCGACTCGCCGTCGGCGGCGTGGCGGATGATGCTGATGATCTGGTCGAGATTGTCGAGGGCGACGAGCAGGCCTTCGAGGATGTGGGCCCTCGTCTCGGCCTTGTCGAGCTCGAACTTGGTCCGCCGGATGACGATCTCTTTCTGGAAGGCGATGTACGCCTGGAGCATCTCCGGCAGGGTGAGCGTGCGCGGGACGCCGCCGACCAGGGCGATGTTGATGATCCCGAAGGTCGTCTGCATCTGGGTGTGCTTGTAGAGCTTGTTGAGCACGACCATCGGGATGGCCTCGCGCTTGAGCTCGATGACGAGGCGCATGCCCGAGCGGTCCGACTCGTTGCGCAGGTCGCTGATCTCGGTGATCTTCTTGGTCTTCACGAGATCGACGATGTTCTCGATCAGCGAGGCGCGGTTGACCTGGTACGGGAGCTCGGTGACGACGATGGCGCTCCTGTTGCCCTTGATCTGCTCGGTGTGCGCCTTGGCGCGGACGCGGACGCGTCCGCGCCCCGTGCGGTAGGCCTCTTTGAACCCGCCGGTGCCGAGGATGACCCCGCCCGTCGGGAAGTCCGGCCCCTGGATGAACTGCATGAGGTCGTCGGCCGTGGCCTCGGGGTTGTCGACCAGGTGCATGATGGCGTCGACGACCTCGCCGAGGTTGTGCGGCGGGATGTTGGTCGCCATGCCGACGGCGATGCCGGCCGCGCCGTTGACCAGCAGGTTCGGCATGCGGCTCGGCAGGACCTTGGGCTCGCGCCGCGTCTCGTCGTAGTTGGGCATCCAGTCGACGGTGTTGGCGTCGATGTCGCGCAGCATCTCGACGGCGATCTTGCTGAAGCGCGCCTCGGTGTAGCGCATGGCCGCCGGAGAGTCGCCCTCGACGGAGCCGAAGTTGCCCTGGCCGTCGACCAGCGTGTAGCGCATGTTGAAGTCCTGCGCCATGCGCACGAGGGTCGGGTAGATGACGGCCTCGCCGTGGGGGTGGTAGTTACCGCTGGTGTCGCCGGCGATCTTGGCGCACTTGCGGTGCTGCTTGTTGGGGGCGAGGCCCAGGTCGTTCATCGCGACCAGGATGCGGCGCTGGCTGGGCTTGAGACCGTCGCGCACGTCCGGAAGCGCGCGGTCGGTGAGGACGCTCATCGCATAGTCGATGAACGACGAGCGCATCTCGTCTTCGAGCTCGATGGGCTCGATCTTGCCCTCCAGCGTCTGCAGAGAATCAGACATCGAGGAACCTCACCTCCTTCGCGTTCTTCTCGATGAACTCGCGGCGCGGCTCGACCTTGTCGCCCATCAGCATCGTGAAGACTTCGTCGGCCGCCTGGGCGTCTTCCATGGACACCAGCATGAGCGTGCGCGTCATGGGGTTCATGGTGGTCTCCCAGAGCTGGTCCGGGTTCATCTCGCCGAGGCCCTTGAAGCGCTGCAGTTGCATGCCCTCCTTGGTGAGCTCGACGATCTGCACGCGCAATTCCTCGTAGCTCGCCGCCTCGGACTTGCGGTTGCCGAGGTGCAGGGTGAACGGCGGGCGTCCGACGAGCTCCGCGATGCGCGCGTGGACGCGCCTGAGCGACTGGAACTCGCGCCCGGCGAGGGCCGCGAACGGGATCCTCAGGTTCGCGGCCAGGCCGGTGCGCCGCTCGACCAGGCGCGTGTCGGCGACCTGCTCCTCGTCGTCGACGCCGAGGACATCGATGACGTAGCGCTTGTCGATGTCCTCGCGCAGCGCCGCGAGGAGCGCGTCGAAGGTGGCGATGTCGGCCTCGATGACCGGCCCGTTCTTGAGCCAGTCGATGAGCTCGCCGCCCCACTGGCTCTTGAGCTTCTTGACCCAGCCCTCGTACTCACCGAAGAGCTTGAGGAAGCGCTGGTACTTGGTCTCGCTGAAGGTGAACCCCGTGTCGGTGTTGTCGACGCGGATCTGCTCCAGGCGGCCGCGCAGCAGGATCTCCTCGAGCTGCGCCTCCTTGTGGATGTACGTCTCCTGGTTGCCCTGCTTGAGCCGGTAGAGCGGCGGCTGGGCGATGTAGATGTAGCCCGCGTCGACCAGCGGCCTCATGTGCCGGAAGAGGAAGGTGAGGATGAGCGTGCGGATGTGCGAGCCGTCGACGTCGGCGTCGGTCATGATGATGATCTTGTGGTAGCGCGCCTGCTCGACGTCGAACTCCTCGCCGATGCCGGCGCCGATGGCGCTGATCATCGTCAGGATCTCCTGGTTGGCGAGCATCTTGTCGATGCGCGCCTTCTCGACGTTGATGATCTTGCCGCGCAGCGGAAGGATCGCCTGGAACGAGCGGTCGCGCGCCTGCTTGGCGGAGCCGCCGGCCGAGTCGCCCTCCACGAGGTAGATCTCGCTGAGCGCGGCGTCCTTGATGGAGCAGTCGGCCAGCTTGCCGGGCAGCGTGCTGCCCTCGAGCAGGCCCTTGCGGCGCGTGAGGTCGCGCGCCTTGCGCGCGGCGCTCCGTGCCCGCGCCGCGTTGATCGCCTTCTCGACGATCTGCCGCCCCTCGCTCGGGTTCTCCTCGAGGAACTCGGCCAGCTTCTCGTTGACCGACGTTGCGACCAGAGTGGCGATCTCGGTGTTGCCCAGCTTGGTCTTGGTCTGACCCTCGAACTGCGGGTTCTTGAGCTTGACCGAGACGAGCGCCGTGAGGCCCTCGCGCATGTCCTCGCCGGTGAGGTTGTCCTCTTTCTCCTTGAGGAGGTTCTTCTGCCGGGCGTAGTCGTTGAGCGTGCGCGTGAGCGCGGAACGGAAGCCGGTGAGGTGCGAGCCGCCCTCCGTGGTGTTGATGTTGTTGGCGAAGGTGAAGACGGACTCGTTGTACGACGAGTTCCACTGCATCGCGATCTCCACCGAGCCGTCGTGGGTCTCGTTCTCGAGGTAGATGATGCTGCGGTGGATCGCGTCCTTCTCGCGGTTGATGTAGGCCACGAAGTCGCGGATGCCGCCCTCGTACTGGAAGGTGACGCTCTCGCCGTCGGCGCGCTCGTCGTTCAGGGAGATCTTGAGGCCCTTGGTGAGGAACGCCGTCTCGCGCAGGCGCTGGGCGAGCACGCGGTAGTCGTAGTCGACCAACTCGAAGATGTCCGGGTCGGCGAGGAAGGAGACGGTCGTGCCGGTGGGCCCGTCCTTGTCGAGTTTCTCCCTCTTGACCAACTCAGTGACCGGATTGCCGCGCTCGAAGCGCTGGTTCCAGTGGAAGCCCTCGACGTAGATGTCGAGCTCGAGCCACTCACTGAGGGCGTTGACGACTGAAACGCCGACGCCATGCAGGCCGCCTGACACCTTGTAGCCGGCGCCGCCGAACTTGCCGCCGGCGTGCAGCATCGTGAGCACGATGGTCGCCGCCGGCAGGTTGTACTTCTCCATGATCCCGACGGGGATGCCGCGGCCGTCGTCGGCCACGGTGATCGAGTTGTCGGGGTTGATGGTGACGACGATGGCGGAGCAGTAGCCGGCAAGGGCCTCGTCCACCGAGTTGTCAACGACCTCGTAGACGAGGTGATGGAGGCCTCGCGGCCCCGTGGAGCCGATGTACATGCCGGGCCGCTCGCGGACCGGCTCGAGGCCCTCGAGGACCTGGATATCTTGGGCGTCGTAGTGCGACTTCTTCACACGACCTCACAGTGGCCGAGGGGCTGGGCAGGGTAGCAGGAGGCAGGCAGGACCTGCCTGCCTGAGTATATCAAAACGTGAGGCTCAGGGCGACCCTGAGACCACTGCGAAAACCCCAGCAAACGGCCTGTTTTCGTCAACCAGCTGGGGTGCCGCCGCCGGGAGCCTCGGGAGGCTCCTCGGATGACCGCCGCAGAGCGGCTTCGATGGCCGCCCGGAGTCGTCCGTCCTGGACTCCCTCCGCCTGGGCCCGCGCCTCATCGTGCGCGTCCGGTGCGGGCCGTTCGTGCCGACGATTCTCCTTCGCCGCGGAGGGCTCCGATTCCTGCCCGTGCGGCCCCTCGGCGCCTCCCTGCCGGCCACCGCCGCCGCCCGGCCCGAGACCTCCAAAGCCGGCGTCCTGAGGCGCCGGCAAGCGGCCGACGATGAAGCGGAACTTCATGACCGGGTGCCCCGGCGCCACCTCGTCCATGCGCCTCAGGATCTGTGGGCCGAGATAGGTGAGCTCGTTGGCCCACACGGAAGAGGCGCACTCCACGGTGAGCTGCCCGCGGCGGAAGGCCTTGGGCCGCGTGCCCCCGCTCACCGGGTCGCCCACGGCGCGCGCCCACGCGGCGTAGGCGCGCGCCTCGTCGCCCCCGGCGAGCTTGTCGAGAGACGGCGTGATGATGTCGCCGAGACGGCGCGGGAGGTCGTCCCTGCTCCCGCCGGCGCTGGAGCGTCGGCGGCGCTTCTTGCCGCCGCCGTCCGCGCCGCCGCTCTTCTGGTCGGCGGGGCCGCTCACAGCGCGTCGAGCTCCGGCGGGGCCGGCGGGGCCTCGTCATCCGGCGGCGGCGCGGCCTCCCCCGCGGCGAGCGAGCCGTCCAGCGGCAAGCTCCACCACCGTCGCCCGCGAGAGTTCCTCGTCGGTGAAGTAGTGCCGGTTGGTCGTCGTGATGATCGCCTGCCCGGCCGTCCCGAGCATGCGCACCAGCAGGCGCCGCCGGGCGTCGTCCAGTTCGCTCATGACGTCATCGAGGAAGAGTGGTCCCTGCTGGCCTGTGCGCGCCGCGGCGAGGCGCTGCTCCGCAAGGAGCAGCGCCAGCACTGCGGCGCGCTGTTCGCCCTGCGAGCCGAAGAGCCGCAGATCGCGGCCGCCGCGCGGCAACTCCACCGGGCCGCACACCGGGCCGCCGGAGACCGTCGGGATGAGGGGCGTCACGACGGTCGCGGGAGCTTCCCCGGCTCCGCCGTCGCCGTCGCCATCCCGGGCCGGCGTCTTCACCTTCTCCGGCCCGACCTCCAGGAACTTGAGGTCGTCGCGGTGCGGTCCGAAGAGCGACAGGCCGCGCCCGACCTCTCCGGGCCGGCGCGCGCGCAACTCGTCCAGGAGGGCCGCCTCGTCGTAGCCCACACCCTCGAGTTGCGCGACCAGCTTGAGCGCGAAGCGCGCGGAGGAGGGCGCCAGGGCCGCGGCGGTCTCCGCATAGCCGGTCGCGAGCTCGGCGACGAGGTCGCGGCGGCGGCGCCCCAGTTCGGCCGCGACCCGGGCGAACTGCGCGTCCCACGGGTCGAGCGCGGCCGGATCGGCGCCGTGCTTGACGGCCCCGAGCTGGGCGTTGCGCTGGCGCAGGACGCCCTGCAGCTCGCGTGCGGCGGCGGCGTACTGCGGGTCGAGCGCGGCGGCGAAGGCGTCGAGATGCGCGCGCCGCCGCGCCGGACTCCCCTTGACCAGCAGCAGGCTCTCGGGCACGAAGATGAACACCTGGCTGCGTCCGCGCAGGTCGTCCAGAGACGTCATCTCGAGGCCGCCCCAGCGGACGCGCTTGCCCTGGCTCGGCGCGAAGCCCACGTCGACCTGCTGCGTGCCGGCATCCGGTGTGTCCAGCTGCAGCTCCACCCGGGCGAAGCGCTCGCCCCAGGTGATCAGCTTCTCGTCGCGCCGTGTGCGCGGCGAGCTCCCACGGAGCGCGAACCAGGCCGCCTCCAGGAGGTTCGTCTTGCCGGTGGCGTTCTCGCCCACCACGACGTTGAGCCCCGGTCCGAAGACGACCTCGGCGTCGCAGTACGAACGGAAGTTGACGAGTCTCAGGCCGGAGACGACCACACGCGGTACTCCCGGCCGGCCACGCCCACGACATCGCCGGCCTGGAGCGTCCGTCCACGTCTGGTCTCGACCTCGCCGTTCACGGTGACGTCGCCTGACTGCACGATGATCTTGGCGTGGCCACCGGTCGAGGCCACCCCGGCGAGCTTCAGGAACGCCCCGAGAGGCAATGGGCCGTTGACGGCGACGTCATCCATGTCGCGACGGTCCCGGTCAGGGAGCAGCGGTCAGCTGCTCAGGCGGATCGGCATGATGAGATACGTGAAGTCGTCGCCCGGGCCGCAGATGAGGCCGGGACGCAGCGGGCTGGTGAAGCGCAGCACCGTCGCGGCGTCGTCGATGGCGTCCACGCCCTCGATGAGATACCCGGGGTTGAAGCCGATCTCGAACGGCTCGCCGGAGAACTCCACGTCCAGCGTCTCCTCCGCCTGGCCGACGTCCTGCGTCAGCGCCTTCATCGTGAGGTGGTTCTCGGCGAACGACAGGCGCAGCGGCGCGTTCTTCTGCGCGAGCAGGCTGACGCGCCGCGCGGTGGCCATGAGTTGCCCGCGGTCGATGGTGACCTCGTGCTCGAACGTGTCGGGCAGCAGTTGCTTGTAGTTCGGGAACTGTCCCTCGATGAGGCGCGAGGCGATCCAGACGTCACCCGCCGGATCGCTGAGCTTGAAGACGGCCTGGTTCTCGCCGATGGCGACCTCGATGTCGCCGTGGCCGAGAGCTGCGGCCAGGCGCGTCACCTCGCCGAGCGCCTTGACCGGGACGATGGCCTGGACCTCGGTCTCGAGCGAATGGTCGAGCTTCGTCTCCTTGACGGCCAGCCGGTAGCTGTCGGTGGCGACCATCTTGAGGGTGTCGCCCATGATGGTCATGAGGACGCCGGTGAGGATCGGCCGCGTCTCGTCGCGAGAAGCCGCGCGGCCCGCCTTGTTGAGCGTCTCGACGAACGGCTCCCGGCCGACGGTGAAGGCGCCGGTCATGTCGAAGGTCGACGTCTGCGGGAAGTCCGCCGCCGCCCAGGCGTTGAGCGAGAACGCGGCGCGCCCGGCGCTCACCTTGACCGCCGCCTCGCCGGCCTCGATGACCACCTCCTCGTCGGGAAGGTTGCGGACGACGTCGCTGAAGAGGCGCGCCGGCACCACGATCTCGCCCTCGCGCTCCACCGGCGTCGCCAGGTTCGCCTTGATCGAGAGTTCCATGTCGGTGGAGAAGAGGTCGAGACGACCCTCTCCCGCCTGCAGGAGGATGCCCGACAGCACGGGGAGGGCGCTGCGCGTGGAGACGCCCCGCGCAAGGACGCCAAGCTTGTCGACCAGCGCAGAGCGATCACACGTGAACTTCATCCCGGCTCCTTATGAATTAAAAGAGAAGTAGATACTCCTCGCCGTCATCACAGCCCCTGTTGACGATGTGGAGAAACGGTCTTGTCGCTGCACAGCGAGGGAGAGAGCTTCTGCACAGTGCTGTGGACGGTGTGTGCAGAACGTGGCGCTCCTCCCCGCGACGGCTCCGATGTTCAGCGAAGCATAGCCGATTTCAACGCTCTTTTGGGGATCGTCCACAGGTGACGACAGTGCCGTCCACAGGGGTCGTGGAGGGGTCAGCGCGGGGTCTTGAGGCGGGCGCCGATGAGCGCCACGAGGTCCTGCAACTGGGTGTCGTGACCGTCCTTGAGTTGCCGGTCGATCTTCTCGATGCCGTGCATGACGGTCGTGTGGTGGCGGCCGCCGAAGCGGGTGCCGATCTGCGGCAGGGAAGCCTCGGTGAGCTCGCGCGAGAGGTACATGGCGATGTGGCGGGCGTAGGCCACGTCCTGGGTGCGCCGGTTGCCGCGCAGGTCGTTGACGTGCATGCCGAACTGGCGGGCGACCTCGCCCTGGACCATCTCGATGGTCACCGGGTGCTGGTAGGCCTTGGGGACGATGTCCTTGAGCGCCTCCTTGGTGATCTCGAGCGTGACATCGGTGCCGCGGATCGAGGCGAAGCCGACGACGCGCGTGAGGGCGCCGTACAGTTCGCGGATGTTGGTCGTCACCTTCTGGGCGATCCACTCGAGCGCCTCGGGCTCGGCGATGTCGTAGCCCTCCCACTTGACCTGCTTGCGCAAGATGGCGATGCGGGTCTCGAGGTCAGGCCGGCCGATGTCGACGACGACGCCCTGGCCGAAGCGCGAGCGCAGGCGCTCCTCGAGCTCCTCCAGCTCGCGCGGCGGCCGGTCGCTGGTGATCACGATCTGCTTGCCGGCCTCGTAGAGCGCGTTGAACGTGTGGAAGAACTCCACCTGCGTCTGCTGCTTCTCGGCGAGGAACTGGACGTCGTCGACGATGAGCACGTCGTTGTCGCGGTAGGTCTGCTTGAAGCCCTCGATGCGTCCCTTGTCCGTGACCGCGTTGATGAAGTCGTCCGTGAAGCGCTCGCAGGTGACGTAGCGGACCTGGAGGTCCGGGTGCTGGTCGAGCGCCGCGTGCGCGATCGCCTGCGTGAGGTGCGTCTTGCCGAGGCCGGTGTCGGCGTAGATGAACACCGGGTTGTAGGCGCCGGCCGGGGTCTCGGCGACGCTGCGCGCGACGGCGGTGGCGTACTCGTTGTTGGGACCCGTGACGAAGCGGTCGAAGACGTAGCGCGGGTTCAGGTCGCCGGTCGAGCGGCGGCCGGTTGGAGTTCCCGCGGCCGGCGCGGCGCTTGGGCGGCGGCGGGGCCTGCTCCGCAGGCTCGACGCCGCCGGCCGGCTCAGCGGCCGGCTCTCATCGGCAGACTCCGCCGCGCGCGCGTCGACCACGACGCGGACCTCCACGGTGTCGCCGAGGACTTCCTCGAGCGCCTCGGCGACCTGTGTCGCCAGCCGCCGCTCGATCCACTCGCGGGCGAAGTCGTTGGGCACGCCGATGACGAAGGCGCCGTCATCGAGGCCCAGGGGCACGGTCCTGTCGAACCAGAACTGGAACGCGGAGTCGGCGATGCGCCCGCGAAGGTGCTTCTTCGCCTCTTCCCAGATGCGTGTGAGTTCGTCGTCCGTGGGTGCCCCGCCAGCTCGACCCCGGGGATGCAGCGGCCCGTCGGGGTGCTTGGTGATCGTCGGTCAGAGGATGCTCTCGAGGAGGCGGAGGCCTTCCTCGCGCAAGGCTCGCTTGCCGTCCCCCAGCGAGTGTATCAACCCCATGTCTTGCAGTACAACGAGTTCCCGGAACACCGTCGCCGGCGAGAATCCGAGCTCCTTGGCGATGGCCGTCGGACCGGCCGAACCGAGTTCCATCAGCAGCACCAGGACCTTGGTCTGGCGGGTGGTGAGCTTGATCTCCGGCGCGCCGGCCGCGGCTGCCGGAGCCTCCGCCGCGGACGGCATCTTGATGGTGAACACGGCGCCGCCGCCGAGGTTGTCCTCCACCGTCAGGATGCCGCGCAGGAACTGGAGCGACTCGCGCGCGAGAGGCAGGCCGGAGCCGACGCCGCGGATGATCTGTCGCTGGTACGCCGTCGCGGTGGTGAAGCCCGGCTGGAACGCGCGGTCCTTGTCGTCGACGCCCGGGCCGTGGTCGGAGATCCGGATGGTCTGGCCGTTGTCGAGGATGGTGATGACCACGTCGCGGAAGTAGGCGTGCAGGAGGTTCTCGATCAACTCCTGGATGACCGAATAGGGCACCTGGCCGCCTTGCTCGCGACAGTAGTGGTAGGTCTTCTCGGCGAGCGAGGCGATGAGGGCCGGCAGGTCCCCCTCTTCGACCGCGATCACCCGCGGCGGGCTGGTGAGGGTGTCGTAGATGGCGATGCGCGGGGCCTCGAGACCCAGGGGGACATCGGGGAGCGGGCCGTCGGGAGCCGGGCCCGCGGCAGGAGTCACCGTGGCGTCCGGGGCGCCGCCGTCAGGCTCGCGCGCGGCTGTCTGTCGCTCCTCGTGATCGCGGGGCGGCCGCTGGCTCAGTCCGCGATGCGGACTGCCGGACGGCGGCCCCCTCGTCGGCGAGCAGCCTGTCGAGGAACGAGTCCATAGGGGCGCCGAGTATAGCAGGGCATGCCGGAACCCTCCATGGGGCCTCGCGAAACGTGGTTTTGCAGGTGAAAGCCGGGAGTTGTCCACAGCCTGTTCACGAATTGTGGAAAGTTCTCCGGGCAGGACGCCGAAAGATGCCCAATTTGCGGCCGTTGTGGAAACCGCGGTTTCAGGACCCCTAGACCGCCCGGCACCCCCGGCACCCCGCCGAACCTCTTCGCGTCGCCGCTGTCAACCCCAAAGTGCAGACACCTGTGGAGGACCGACTTACCTGCAAAAACCTCATTTCCGCGGGTTAGTATCTTGTGAAGGCGGTGTCAAGGGAGCATTTCTTCGTGAACGCCTTTTCCACGGCGATTGTGAGCCTGAGAGCATGAGAAAAGCTACTTATCCACATTCTCCACAGGCGCCTGTGAACGGACGGGCCGAGGATTGAAACGCCGTCGGCCCTCCGTTCCTCCTGTCGGGCTGCGCTACACTGGTGTCTGTCCCTGCGGAGCTCCCGTGTGAGGAGCTGAGATGGCGCTTCCTGGCGCCGACGCGTCGAACCTGACCGCCCTGCGGGGCGGCGGCGCCGTTGAGGCGCTGCTGGGTAATGCCAGCGAAGGGAGAGATGTCATCGTGAGCACACCACTCGTCCACCCAGAGGGCGCGACGCCCGACGTGCGCGACCGCCTGAATCTCAATCCGGCGCACTGGGGAGTGCGGGCGATCGCCGAGATCGGTGTCGCGATCGCCCTGGCGGCCGTCCTCAGCTGGCTCGCCCAGGCCTTCCCGCTGCGCATGCCGCAGGGCGGGTCCTTCGGCCTCGAGATGCTGCCGATCCTGTTCATCGCCATCCGTCGCGGTGTGGTCCCCGGCATCGTCGCCGGCGGCCTCTTCGGCTTGCTGCAGCTGACCGGCATCGCCGGCACGCCGTACATCTACCACCCGCTGCAGGCGCTGCTCGACTACCCGCTCGCGTTCGCCGCGCTCGGTCTGGCGGGCCTCGTCCCCGTCGGGAGCATGGAGGATGTCGACAACCTCCCGCGGCTCATCGCCGCCGTCACCGTCGGGGCCGGCGCGCGGCTCGTCTTCCACTTCCTGTCCGGCCTGATCTTCTTCGCCGCGTACGCGCCCGGGTGGGAGGCGCCCTGGCTCTACTCGATCACCTACAACCTGCTCTACCTGCTGCCGTCGGCCATCGTCACCGCCATCTGTCTCTGGCCGCTGCTGCGCGCCTACGACGTGGCGTTCCCCGGCGACCGCCGGGTGGCCGGATGACGGAGTCCGGGCCCCGAGACGAGGGCTCATCCGCTGGCGGTCGTCTTTCTTGACGGCGAGTACCGCGACCCCGGCTGGCACCGCGACCTCGCCGCCCGGGCCGACATCCTGCTGGCCGCCGACGGCGGAGCCCGGTTTCTCGCCGGTCTCGGACTGACGCCGGCGGCGGTGATCGGCGACTTCGACTCACTGGATGAGGCGACCGCCGAGGTCCTGCGAGCCGCCGGCGTCGAGTTCGTGCGCCACCCGGTGCGCAAGGACGTCACCGACGGCGAGCTCGCCGTCGACGAGGCGCTGCGCCGGGGGGCCGGCGAAGTCCTGCTCGCCGGCGCGACCGGCGCGCTCGACCACACGCTCGGGCATCTGGCGATCCTCCGGCGCCTGGCGTCCCGCGGCATCGCCGCGCGCCTCGTGGCGCCCGACCTCGCCGTCACGGTGCTCATCGCGCCGGCCGCCGTGGCGCTCGGCGCGCCGGCCGGCGCGCGCGTCTCGCTCTCAGCCGTCGGCGAGGCCGCGACGGTGACGCTCACCGGCCTTGAGTACCCGCTCGAACGCGGGACGCTCCCGGCCGACGCCTGCCTGGGACTCGGCAACCATGTCGCGGCCGCGGGCGACGCCCGCATCGTCCTTCACGAGGGGACGGTCGTCCTGCTGGTCGACCGCGGCGACGAGTCGTTCGCGCCGCTCGCCGCGGGGCATGAGGAGTGAGGGCCACCTCGGCGTTCTGGCGCTGGGCCGCCGCAGGGTGGGCCGTCATCATCTTCATCAGCGGGATGCTCCCGACCGCGGGCGCGGTGAAGGCCGTCTCCGGCGGGGCACGACACGGTCACGACCACGGTCGGGCACTTCGTCGCGTACGCGCTGCTGGGGTTCTTGCTCGGCGTCGCGCTCGGCGGGTGGAGGGTCGATCTGCGGCAGTTGGCCCTGGGCCTGGCGCTCGCGGCTGTGCTCGGGGGGGCGATCGAACTCATACAGGGACCGCTGCCCTACCGCGACATGCAACTCGCCGACTTCCTCGTCGACGTCGCCGGCGCCGCGGCCGGACTCGCGGTCTTCAGTGCTGCGGCACGGGCGACGCGATCACGATCGCGTCGCGGATGATGCTCGCGGCGACGTCCTCCGCCGGCACGTCGTAGCCGCGCTCCGCGACAAGGTCCCTCAGGATGTCGACGCGGCGTTCCCGCGACCCGGTGGGATCACGATCAACACGGCTCTGCTGCTGATCTCTTGCCACCTCAGCCTCCTCGGTCCTCTCTCGAGGAAGTGAATCGGGCCGGGAGGCCGCGGAGTTTACTAAGATGCGTAAGCAGATATGACTCCACCTGGGAGACACACGTGATCAGCATCCACGAAGCCCTCGACTCGGTGCTTGCGGCGGTCCGCCCGCTGCCCGCAGAAGAGGTCCCGCTGCTGCAGGCGCTCGGGCGCGCCGCGGCAGAGCGCATCATCTCGCCCGAGCAGGTGCCGACGTTCGCCAACTCCGCCATGGACGGCTTTGCCGTCTCCGGCGCGGAGCTCGAGGCCGGCCGCCGCGAGTTCCGCATCACGTTCGACATCCCCGCCGGCCGCTTCGTGTCCGAGACCGTGGGGCCGGGAGACGCGGCGCGCATCATGACGGGCGCCCCGGTGCCGGCCGGCACAGACACCGTGGTGCAGGTCGAGCACACGACGGCTGATGGCGACTCGATGACCGTCGAGACGGTCCCCGAGACCGGTGCGAACGTGCGCCGCGCCGGCGAGGACGTCACCGTCGGCGACGTCCTCTTCGAGCGCGGCGCCCACCTCGGCGCCGCTGAGGTGGGCCTGCTCGCGGCCGTCGGCGTCGAGCGCGTCCGCGTCGCCCGCCGGCCGCGCGTCGCCGTCCTCGCCACCGGCAGCGAACTGGTGGCCGCCGGGCAGCCGCTCGCGCCGGGGCAGATCCGCAACTCCAACTCGTACACCGCCTACGGCCAGGTGCTCGCGGCCGGCGGCGACCCCATCCTGCTCGGGATCGCGCGCGACGACCCCGACGAGACCCGGCGGCTGCTCGCCGCAGCGCTCGAGAACGACGTCGTCATCACCTCGGGCGGCGTCTCCGTCGGCGACTACGACTTCGTCAAGCAGGTGCAGGACGAGCTTGGCGTCGAGCGCCGCTTCTGGGGCATCGCCACCAAGCCGGGCAAGCCGATGGCCTTCGGCACGCGCGGCGACACGCTCGTCTTCGGCGTCCCCGGCAACCCCGTGGCGGCGATGGTCAGCTTCGAGATGTACGTGCGGCCGGCCCTCCTGGCCATGCAGGGCCGGCCCGATGTGTACCGCCCCTGGTTCTACGCCGATTCGGCGGAGCCGGTGCGGCGCACGAAGGGGCGCACCGAGGCGCGCCGCTGCCGCCTCACCCACGATGGCGGCGCGATCCGCTTCACCACCACCGGCCCGCAGGGTTCAGGGATCCTGAGCTCGATGGCCGGCGCCGAGGGGCTGTTCTTCGTCCCGCCCGAGTACCCCGGCGGCGAGATCGGGACGGAACTGCTGGTCATGCTGCTCGGGGGCACGTCGTCCGAGCGCCCGCCGTTCCCGGGGGCGCGACGGCGGGCTGAGCGCGGATGCCGCGCGGCCGCGGCAGTCGGCCTCGCCCGGTCGACCGTCAGTGGCCGCGGGCCCGCGGCAGCGGCTTCGCTTTCTCGAGCGTCGCCCACACGACCAGGCGGTGCGCGGCGCTGTACGGCGGCGTACAGGTCGTGAGCACCAGGCCGTAGCCACGGTCGTTCAGCACGCTGATGTCCGTCGGGTCGACGGTGGTCTCTTTGGCCACCGCGTACCGGAACTTCGCATACGGCGTGTCGACGTAGATGGGGTCGCCCTCGCGCAGCTTGTCCAGCTCGTAGAACGGGGCGCCGTAGGTGGTGCGGTGGCCGGCGACGGCGAACGGCTCGCCGGCCCCCGGCAGAGGCGTCAGCGCGTAGTGGACCGGCCCGTTGCGAAGCAGCGAGCTGTCTCCATTGGGATCGAGTCCCTTGCGGCCTCCCACGCCCTGCTGGACCAGCCGGTCGAGCTTGATGCGCGGGATGCGCAGCCGGCCGATGGGGTCTCCGGTCTTGAGGCCGCGGGCGTACACCACGGCCATGCGGCGCACCATCTCCGCATCGGAGATGGTGCGTTTGTGCGTGTCGAGGTTGCCGCTGACCACGGCGGCCGCGAACGCCGCGCTCTGCTGGCGGTACGCCGAGTCGAGGCGCGACTGCTGGACCTGGGCGTACGCCGCCGACCAGAAGGGGTAGGCGAGCACGAGCCCGCCGGCGATGAGGAGCAGGTCGCCGGCGAGCCGCAGCCAGCGAGACCTCCCGCCGTGCTTGCGACCGGTCGTCGGCTTCTCGACCGTGGGGTCAGTCTGGTCCATTTACGGATGGTACTCGCGGCAGAGGAGGGGTGCCACACCGTGCTAGACTGGCGCGCCGCGGCGATCCGGGCCGACGGACGGCCGCGCGCCGTGCGTCAGAAGTGGACACCAGCGGACGAAGTGGAGAGCGCGACGATGACGGAGACCCTCACCCACACCATCGGCTCGGCCGGGCGCCTGGCCATCCTCTCGCGGGAGGACCTGGAGCGACTGGACGCCGCGGCGCTCGAGGTGCTCGCCGAGGTCGGCGTGGCGATTCCATCCGAGCGCGCACGCGCGGCGCTCGTCGCGCAGGGCGCGACGGCAGACGGCGTGCGCGTCACCATGCCGGCGGAGCTCGTCCGCCGGCTCGTCGGCCTCGCGCCGGCGCACCTGACGCTGGGCGCCCGTGCCGGCGCGCCGATCGTCACCGGCGAGCGCTCGCTGGTCACGACCGATGGCTGCTGCGTCGAGATCTACGACCTCGAGACGGGCGAGAAGCGCGGCACCACGGCCGACGACGTCGCGACCATCAGCCGCGTCGTCGACGCGCTGCCCGAGGTCGACTTCTGCTGGCCGGCCGTGAGCGCGCAGGACCGGCCGGTCTCGGTGCGGGGACTGCACGAGCTCTACCTGGCGATCGCCAACACCGGCAAGCACGTGCAGACGGTGACCGTCGTCGAGCCGGACCTCGCCGAGGTCGCCGTGCAGATGGCGCTCGCGGTGAGCGGCTCGGAGGAGAAGCTCCGTGCCGAGCCGCCGATCAGCGCGCTGCTCGGCACGGTCACGCCTCTGGGCAACGACGAGGGGACGCTGGAGGCC
This sequence comes from uncultured Thermoleophilia bacterium, assembly GCA_963739595.1. Lineage (GTDB taxonomy): Bacteria > Actinomycetota > Thermoleophilia > UBA2241 > UBA2241 > CAIXSE01. Next base: position 64,393 of record CAVUBA010000007.1, on the reverse strand, counting down.
GGCCTGGTCTTCGCCGAGGCCGGGCATCCCGATCGGCTTCGTGACCATGCCGATGGGCGGCTCCACCACGCCGATCACGATGGCCGGCTCGCTCGTCATCGGCATCGCCGAGGCGCTGAGCTCGGTGTGCGCCATCCAGGCCGCCTTCCCGGGCGCGCCGGTCTTCATCTGCTTCATCCCGAGCGTCATGGACCTCAAGAGCGGCGACTTCACCGGCGGGGCTCCCGAGGACACGATCATGGCCGCGGCCGTCGGCGACGTCGGCCACTTCTACGGCCTCCCGACGCAGTGCGGCGTCAACTCGAGCGGCGCCAAGGAGCCGAGCTGGCAGTCGGCGCTGGACGACACGACCACCACGTACCTGTCGCTCGCCGCCGGCGTCGACATGCTCACCGGGGTGGGCATGGTCTCCGGCGGCCGGATCTTCAGCTACGAGGAGATGGCGCTCGGGGTCGAGGCGCTCTCACATGCGCGCAGTATCGCTGCAGGCGTGGACCTGACTTCTGCCGGCGGTTCGGCCGGCGGGCAGGCTTCGCCCGCCGCCGGCCCCTCCCTGGCCGTCGACAAGGCGCACCGTCACTGGACTGCCGGAGGGCGCGAGACGGCGATCGACCGTGCCCACGAGCGCATCGCCGCCGCGGTCGCCTCGCACCGCCCGCCCGCCCTCGATCCGGCGCGTGGACGCCGAGCTGAGGCGGCTGGCCCAGATCGACTGAGCCGCCGCTCCTGCGACGCGAGCGCGCGCAGATACTCACAGACTCGGGTCGAGACCCTACGTCGCCAGCCTCCGGGAGGGTTGTCTTTTGGGGGCGGTGCTGTATAAATCCAACTCAACACGTCGCGCCGGGGGAGTGCGACGCTGATCGTCCTGACAGGCGGTGGGGGCCGCCATCCGTAGAAGTCCACGCCCGTGGGTATCGCGGCCGTCGGGAAAAGTCAGCCGGAAAGGACGGAGGCATGAGAAAGGGCAAGACCTACATTCTGGCAGCTGTGCTCCTGATCGCGATCATCGCGCTCGCGGGCATCGTCGCCGCGTGCGGGAGCAGCAGTAGCGGCTCGAGCTCCAGCTGCGAGCGCGAGTGCCGCGGCCACCAGCGCCGATGGACATCGCGACGAAGATCCTCGGCCACGCGCCGACGGGCCTCGCCGCAGACGATCGTCAACCGCGGCTCGGTCATCGTCGCCAACGACGCCAACTACCCGCCGCAGAGCTCGGTCGACCAGGCCACCGGCAAGCTCGTCGGCTTCGACGTCGACGTCGCCAACAAGATGGGCCAGCTCCTCGGCCTCACAGTCGACTTCAAGAACCCCGCGTGGGAGACCATCCCGGCCGGCCTGCAGCAGGGCAAGTACGACGTCTCGATCGGTTCGATGACCATCACGCCTGAGCGCCAGAAGGTCCTCGCCTTCACCGATCCGTACTACTACACCTCGGGCCAGATCTTCGTGAAGAAGGGCGGCCCGCAGATCACCGGCCTCGCCGATCTCGCCGGCAAGAAGGTCGGCGTGGGCGCCGCGACGACCTACTACGACTACCTCAAGAAGAACACCAAGGCGATCGTCAAGACCTACACCACCGACGCCGACGCCTTCCCGGATCTCGCCAACGGCAACCTCGACTTCGTGATGACCGCCGGCCCGACGGGCCAGCAGGCGATCCTCTCGGGTCAGCCGTTCGAGTTCTCGGGCAAGCCGCTCTACTACGAGGACCTCGCCATGGCCCTCAAGCTGGGCGAGGCCGACTGGCTGGCCATGCTCAACTACACCGTCCAGACGATGCATTCTGACGGCTCGCTCACCGCGATGAGCAAGCAGTGGTACAACGGCATGGACCTGACGGTGAAGCAGTAGCGATCTGCTCCACGCGTCGTCAGGATGACGCGATCACTCGCGTCTCATGAGCGGACCGCGGCGAGGGGCTTGCAGGGCAGGCCTCTCGCCGCGGCCTTTATGACAGGAAGGTTCTCCCTCATGCGAACACGGTCAAGGCTTATGGGCATCGCGCTGATGGCGGCGCTGCTCGTCCTGGTGGTGACCGCGCTGACGCCTGTCGCGTCGGCGGCCTCGCCTGCGGCGTCGCCGTCGGCCGCCGCCGCGACGGCGCCCGAGGGCACGCCCATCCCCGTCGGCGTGATCCCCGATCCGAACGCTGTGATCACCTCCGGTAACGGCAAGCTGTGGAACGGCGACGTCGTCGAGGTCAACTTCGCGCCGAACGGCTCGGACATCGGTCCCAACGGCAAGCCCTTGCCGAACGCCGGGATCGACGTCGCCAAGTGCCAGGTGTTCATCAACGGCGCTCTCCAGAAGCTGGCCGGCCCAGCCGTCGTCCAGTACCTCTCGCCGGCGACGCCGACGCTGCACTTCTCGCTGTCGAACACCTACGCCGCGGGCAAGTACGACTTCAAGGTCGTGATGGTCACGACCAAGGGCGTCTCCGTCGAGAAGACCTGGAAGTACGACTCCCAGGGTCAGGCCGGCGGCCAGTTGGTCAAGTGGAGCGTGATCAAGAACTGGTGGAAGTACATCGCCAGGGGCGCCATCGTCACCGTCGAGCTCACCGTCATCTCGATCCTCTTCGCCAGCATCCTTGCCCTGTTCGGCTCGCTGGGCCGGCTCTCCAAGAAGATGACCTTCAAGCAGGCGTGGGACCGGTACCAGAGCTGGGGCTACATGTGGCGCATGGTCATCGGTCGCATCCCGTACTGGGTCGCGACGTTCTACACGTCTCTCTTCCGAGGGACGCCGCTTCTGCTGCAGATCATCTTCATCTACCAGGTGACCCCGGAGATCATCAGGGCCTTCGGCCTGCCGAACACGCTCAACCCGCCGGCGTTCTGGTCCGGCGTCGCGGCGCTGTCGCTCAACTACGGCGCCTACCTCACCGAAGTGTTCCGCGCCGGCATCCAGGCGGTGCCCAAGGGCCAGAACGAAGCGGCCTGGGCCATCGGCCTCAGCGGCTGGCAGACGCAGCGGCGCATCATCTTGCCGCAGGCGCTCAAGATCGTCATCCCCGCGGTGGGCAACGACTTCATCGCCCTGATCAAGGACACCTCGCTGGTGTCGGTCATCACCGTCGAGGAGTTGCTGCGCCGCTCCCAGCTCGCCGGCGCCGCGACCTTCAGCTTCATGTCCACACTGATCGTCGCGGCCGCGTTCTACTGGGCCCTGACGATCTTCTTCAGCTTCTGGCAGGCCAAGCTCGAGACGCGCATGGCGCGCGACAAGGCCCGCGAGAAGGAGAAGGGGAGGGCGAAGTAGGATGGGCACACAGACGTACGCACACGAGACGGTCACCGACGAGAAGGGCCGCGAGCTCGTCGTCAAGGTCGAGGGCCTGCAGAAGTACTTCGGCAAGAACCACGTGCTCAAGGGCATCGACCTCGAAGTCTACAAGGGTGAGGTGCTGGTGCTCATCGGGCCGTCCGGCTCAGGCAAGAGCACGTTCCTGCGCTGCTTGAACTTCCTCGAGGATCCCACCGTCGGGGAGATCAGAGTGGGGGACGTGCACGTCACCTGCGGCAGCCACGGCGGCGGCTTCAAGAAGGACGTGCACGAGATCCGCATGAAGTGCGGCATGGTCTTCCAGGAGTTCAACCTCTTCCCGCACAAGGACGCGACCGAGAACGTGACCGAGGGTCCGATCCTGGTGAAGGGCGTGAAGAAGGAAGAAGCCATCCGCAAGGCGCACGAGCTGCTCACCAAGGTCGGCCTGGCCGAGCGCATGGACTTCTTCCCCAGCCAGCTCTCCGGCGGCCAGAAGCAGCGCGTCGCCATCGCCCGCGCCATGGCGATGGACCCGGTGCTGATGCTCTTCGACGAGCCGACCAGCGCCCTCGACCCCGAGCTCATCGGCGAGGTGCTCAAGGTCATGAAGGAGCTCGCCGAGGGCGGCATGACCATGATCGTCGTCAGCCACGAGATGGGCTTCAGCCGTGACGTGGCCGACCGCGTCGTGTACATGGACGACGGCTACTTCATCGAGCAGGGCCCGCCGAGCGAGGTCTTCTTCCATCCCAAGGACGACCGCACCAAGCGCTTCCTGCGGCACATCCTGCCGGAGAAGGAGCCCGAGCACGCCAAGGAGCTCGGCATCGTCGAGGTCGACCAGGAACTGCCGGACCCGGACGCCGCCGACGGTCCGCCGCAGGGCGCGGTCGGCGCGGCGCTCGACGAGGGCAACTTCCAGGACACGGCCCTACCCGAGATCCCTCTCTCGGAGCGGCCCCAGGGCGAGACGCCCCTGCCTCCGGGCGACGAGAACCTGTAAGGGACCGGCCGGAAGGCCATGGACAAGAGCCGGGGCGGCGAGGCGCTGAGCGCCTCGCCGCCCCGTTCGCGTACGGGGAAGGTCGCCCGGGCTCGCGAAGGCTGCAGGGCTGGATGTTGACGTGGACCCCGGATCTGCCCGGCTGCGCATCTCCTGCGGAGGCCGGATGACGCGGGCCGCGGCCGCCGGGTAGCATCAGGCGCGGCGACGAGGAGGAGCGATGGCGGACGCAGCCCTGCGTATCGATCCGATCAGGCCGCGCCTGCGCTGGGACGTGCTGAGCGCGACCGACCTGGAGCGGCTGGAGGCGGGCATCCTCCAGACGCTCGCCGAGGTCGGCGTGCGCTTCCCGCTGGAGCGCGCGCTCGACGCGCTGGAACGCGGCGGCTGCCGCGTCGATCGCGCGTCGCAGGTCGCGCGCCTGCCCGAGTCCGTCGTGCGGGCGGCGCTGCAGGCGGCGCCGAAGGCGCCGCTCCTCGCCGCCCGCGACCCCCGCTGCGACATCGTCCTCGACGGAGCTGCCTGCCACCTCAGCAACGACGGGTGCGGCGTGCGCGTTCTCGATCCGGACACCGGCGAGCTGCGCCCCAGCACCAAGGCGGACGTCGCCGACTCCGCCCGCTTCGTCGACGCCGTCCCGCAGGTCAGCTTCTACTGGGGTCCCGTGGTGACCGCGGAGGACGTACCCCTGGCCACCCGGCCGCTGCACGAGCTCGAGGCGATCTTCGCGAACACGAGCAAGCACTTCCAGGCGGTCGACGTGGTGGGCGAGGCGATGGCGCGACGCGCGGTCGAGATGGCGCGGGTGGTGGCCGGCGGGGCCGACGAGCTCCGGCGCCGGCCCATCATGAGCCTCATCGCCTGCCCGATCGATCCGCTGAGCAACGAGGCCGTGAGCCTCGAGGCGGCGCTCGTCTGCGCGGAGGCCGGCGTTCCGGTCGGCTTCCTCTCGCTCACGCTCGCCTGTGCGTCCGCGCCGGCGACCATGGCCGGCAACCTCGTGGTCAACATGGCGGCCGTGCTCGCGGGGATCGTCCTGCTGCAGCTGGCGCATCCGGGCGCGCCGGTGTTTCTGGCCGGCGCGCCCTCCGTGATGGACCTCAAGACCGGCGGCTACACCGGCGGCAGCCCCGAGGACTACGTCCTGGCCGCGGCCGCCACGCAGCTCGCCCACCACTTCGGCTTCGCCATGAACATGGGCACCATGGCGAGCGGGGCCAAGGAGCCGGGCTGGCAGGCAGCCGTGGACGACGCGCTCTCGACGCTGGCCAGCGTCTCGGCCGGCGCCGAGATGATGAGCGGCTGCGGCCTGCTCGACGGCTCGAAGACCCTGAGCTACGCGCATCTGCTGATGGAGGCCGAGGTCTACGGCATCGTGCAGAAGACGGCCGGCGGCATCGAAGTGAACGACGAGACGCTGGCGCTCGACGTCATCCGCAAGGTCGGGCCGAACGGCACGTACCTGGCCGAGAAGCACACGCGGGCGCACATGGGCGAGATCTGGCGCCCGGGTGTCTGGGACCGGACGTCCTACGACGCCTGGCTGGCGGCGCGGCAAGAAGCGGTGCGCTGGAGAACGCGGAGGAACGGGCGCGAGAGATCCTCGCGTCCCACGCGCCCGACCCGCTGCCGCAGACGTGCAGCGCCGAGCTCCGGCGGCTCGTCGCGGCCGCCGACGCCGAGCTCGCGGGGCCTGAGCGACCGTGAGCGTGCGAGCCGAGATCGAGCGTCGATGGCGAGCTGGCGCATCCGCTTCGAGTCGAGCGACGGCGCATGAGGACGGGAGCGCACCGGTGACCGAAAGGCTGAGCCGGCGCCGCCGGAGGCGGCGCCTCTGGGTCCTCGTCGCCGTCCTGATCGTTGTGGCGGCGCTCGCGACCTACCTCGTGCTCCGCGCTCAGGGCTGCTTCACGCCGCCATTGCAGGTGACGGTGACCATCCACAACGGCGGATCGACGCCGCTCGACAGCCTGAGCCTCGACCAGGTCGACGGGGCGGGGCACGCCGTCGTTCCCAGGGTGGCCGCCGGCGCGACGGTGACGGTCCAGCTCACGGCCGACGACAAGTTCCGCGAGAGCAGGCTCGACCTCGTCGACGACGCGACCGGCCGCAACTACGCCCTGCCGCCCTACCATTTCAACGGCTCGCTGCATGGGACGATCGCCGTCGACGTCTCGCGGGCGGGGCCCGGCGCCGGGCTCGAGGGCCGCGCTCGCTCCCACACCGACTCGGGGGCGGACCCGAGCGGCTGGCAGCCGCTGCGCGCCGACTAGGCCTGTGTGACGAGCGCCTGCGCAGCCTCGCGCAGCACCGCGGTGTGCCGGTCGACGTCCGCCGCGGTCGTCTGCGGCGCCATGAGCGCCATGTTGTGGAACGGCGTCATCAGGATGCCGCGGTTCAGCATGAAGAGGTGCAGGAAGCGGTCGAGCTGCTCGTCCTCGGCCGCGGCCGCCTCGCCGCCGTTGTGCGGCGGCACGGGCCGCGGCCAGTACTCCGCCCGGCAGCCGAGGCGCTTGACCACCCACGGCAGGGCGAACTCGTCGATGACGCCCTGCACGCCGTCGGCCCAGCGGCCGGCGAGCGGGATCATCCGCTCGTAGGCCTCGTCCGTGAGGACTTCGCCCAGCGTCGCTCGGACTGCCGCGACGCTGAGAGCGTTGCCCGCCAGGGTGCCGCCGATGCCGCACTCGTCCGCGGCGTGGTAGTCCCAGTCGCGGTGGATGCGGTCGGCGAGCGCCTGGCCGAAGCCGTACACGGCCGCGGGCACTCCGCTGCCGATCGGCTTGCCGAGGGTCACCATGTCGGGCTCGAGTCCCCAGGCGCGGGTGCAGCCCCCCACACCCGCGCAGATCGTGTGCGTCTCGTCGATGATGAGCAGCGTGCCGGTCTCGCGCGTCAGGCGGCGGAGCGCGTCGTGGTAGCCGTCGTCCGGCAGGATGATGCCGATGTTGGTGAGGGCGGGCTCGGCGAGGACGCAGGCCACGTCGCCGGGCTCGAGCGCCCGCTCCAGCGCCTCGAGGTCGTTCCACTCGATCACCTTGGTCGTGACGGTGGGGTCGACCGGCGGGCCGGCGTTGCCCGGCTTGGGGCCCGGCACGCCGTCGTTGATGGTGATGATCGTCTCGTCCACCGAGCCGTGGTAGCAGTAGTTGTAGACGAGGATCTTGGGCCGGCGGGTGACGTGGCGGGCCAGCCGGATGGCGAAGCGGTTGGCGTCGGTCGCCGTGAGCGCCAGCTGCCAGTACTGCAGGCCGAAGCGGCGGGAGAGCTCGTCGGCCACCCAGAGCGAGTCTTCGGTCGGCAGCATCGTGGTGATGCCCCGGGCGGCCTGGGCGGCGATGGCGGAGGCCGGCCCCTCGGGAGAGTGGCCGGTCATCGCGCCGGTGTCACCCAGGCAGAAGTCGACGTACTCGTGCCCGTCGACGCAGGTGAACCGGGCGCCGTGCGCTTCGGCGACGTAGGGCGGGAACGGGCTCGACCAGCGCGTCATCCAGTTCATGGGGACGCCGTCGAGCAGGTGCGCCTGCGCCCGCTCGAAGAGCGCGCGGGAGCGGGGATGGCGCGCGACGAAGTCGTCGTCCTCGCGCGCCTTGAGCGCCGCGAGCCGCTCGCGGTCGATGGTCGCGGTCATGAGGCCCTCCCCCTTCAGGACCCGCAGGCCCAGACTAGTTCCGTCAGCTCCTTCGCCCGCTCCACCGCCATGCCGGCGTTGGCGCCGTAGCCGTCGGCGCCGATCTCGTCGGCGTAGGCGGCCGTGACCGGGGCGCCGCCGACCATCACCTTGACCGAGTCGCGCAGGCCCGCGTCCTTGAGCGCGGCGATGGTCTCGCTCATGTGCGGCAGGGTGGTCGTGAGCAGGGCGCTCATGCCGATGATCGCCGGCGCGTGCTCCCTGACCGCGGCGACGAAGTCGGCGGCCGAGACCCCGGTGCCGAGGTTGACCACGCTGAAGCCGGCGCCCTGGAGCAGCATGCCGACCAGGTTCTTGCCGATGTCGTGCAGGTCGCCCTCGACGGTGCCGATGACGACGGTGCCGCCGCCGGCCTCGTCGCCGGCGGCCATGTGCGGCGCAGCAGGTCGAGGCAGCTCTGCATGACGCGCGCTGAGCAGCACCTCGGGGATGAAGCAGTCGCCCTCGCGCATGCGCACGCCGACCACCTCCATGCCGGGGAGCAGGGCCTCGTCGAGGATCTCGCGGGCGGAGGCGCCGCTGGCCAGCAGGGCCTGCGTCAGGGCCAGCGCCGTGTCGGCGTTGCCGTCGATGATGGCTTGCTTGAGCGGTTCGTTCATGCCACGCCCTTCTCACGGTCGGCAGCTTCGATGATGCGGCGCACCTGCTCGGCCACGTCCGGGTCGATGGGCAGGGGCTGGTGGGACTCTACTAGCTCCAGCGCCCGGGCGCGCGTCCGCGTGGCGAGGTCGGTCGCGCCCCTGCTCTCCCAGTCCTCGCGCACGCGGCGGTCGAGGACCTCCGGCTGGCTCAGCTCGCGCATGTGCTTGAGCGTGGCGTCCAGCGAGAGGAAGTCGCCGAACGCGCCGACCTTGGCGATGTCGTCGACGCCATCGTCTCGTCGGTGACGGCGATGCCGCCGACGGCGAACTTGATCATGCGCGCGATCTCGTTGTCCATGACCAGCTGGCCAAGGTCGAAGGTGACGCCCGATTCGATCATCCCCGCCCCGTAGATCTGGTTGGCGCCTGCCAACGCAGGAAGGAGTCCGGTGAGGGTCTTCTCGTGACCGGTCTGCGCGTCACCGAGCTTGGAGTCTGCCTACAACCCCGCCACGAAGCTCGGCAGCAGGTAGTGGCGGGCGATCTGGGCGCAGGCGGCGGAGAAGAGGGCGAGCTCCGGCGAGCCCACGCACGCCGCCGCCAGCTTCAGGTCCATCGCCGTCGTCGACGAGCCGTAGGTGACCGGGCAGCCGCGCTCGACCAGCTGGGCGAGCACGATGCCGGAGAGCACCTCGGCGTTGTGCAGCACCAGCGTGCCGGCGAGCGTCACCGGCGACGATCCGCCGGACATGGCCATGCTGAGGATCGTGTCGGGACACCAGGCGCGCGCCGACTCGATGATGACCTCGGTGGCGTCGCGCGGCAGCTTGAGCGGGCTCACCGGGCAGACCCCGAAGCCGATGAGCGGGCGGCGGCGGAACTCGTCCTCGCCGCCCGCGACGACCGTGGCCATCTCGATGAGCTTCCGGCAGTCGTAGGCGCTGGTGGCCTCGGTGCCGACGGGCTTGCCGGTGTTGTGGATGGCCGCTTCCCACTTGTGGAGACTGGCGGTCGCCTCCGGGACGTCGCCCGGGTGCACCGCCGACTCGTAGGTGTCGATGTCGCTGAGGGCGTCGACCAGGCGCGCCGCCTCGTGCACGTCCTGCAGCACGGGGTGCCGGTACTCGCCGGTGCGCGGATCGACGATCATGATGCCCTCGTCGAAGTTGGAGACGTAGACGCGGCCGGACTCGAGGACGATGTCCTGCTCCGGGTCGCGGCCGCAGAGGAAGCTCTTGGGCGGCGCCGAGCGGATCGCATCCTCGACCAGGTACGGCGGGATGCGCACCATGCGCGTCTCGCGGTCCACGACGCAGCCGCCGTCGCTGAAGATGTCCAGCGCATCGTCGGCCTCGACCCACATCCCGGTCCGCTCGAGGACCTCGAGCGAGCCGAGATGGATGTCGTTGAGCTCGGCCTCCGTGAACACGTTCAGGCTGAGCCCGCCCGAGCTGGGCCGCCCGGCGTGCAGGTTTCGCTTCACTGGAGCACCTCCGCTGGCTGGCGATGTGTGTCGGCCGGCGAGACGACGGGTGGGGCGGAACGGTGTCAGGTCGCCCGGCCCCACGGGCGTGGTCGCAGGAGCGCCCCGCCGCTCGCAGAGCCCGAGCGTATGGGCGGGGCGCGCGCGAGTAAAGCGTCGCGGCCGGGCGCGCGCAACTTCGCCGAGCAATCCGTCACGCGCGGTGCGCGTCGGCGTGCGAAGTTCGTGCAAGTTGACCATGGTATCGTGCCGTGAGATGCGGTCCGGAATGGCCGGGCGCACCTGGATCCGTCAACGCCGTGGAGGCGACCATGCCGCTGCTCGAACGCGACGACTCCATCCTCATCGTCATCGATCTGCAGCCCAAGTTCTGGAGCGACAGGCTCGACAAGAGCGACGCGGAAGAAGTGAGCAGGGCGGCCGCGCGCGCCGCCTGGCTGGCCGGCACGGCGATGGCCCTGGACGTGCCCGCCGTGCTCACCGAGGAGAGCCCGGAGCGGAACGGGCCGACGGCCGTGGGGGTGCTGCTGGCCGTCGGCCGGCGCGCGCCGGTGTTCAAGAAGCCGGTCTTCGACCTCGCCGCCTGCCCGGAGATCATGGCGGCGATCGAGGCGACCGGCCGCCGGACGGCCGTCCTCTGCGGGTTCGAGACCGACGTGTGCGTGACGCACTCGGCCGTCGGTCTCATGGAGGCCGGCTACCGCGTCGTCGTGGCCGTCGACGCCGTCTACTCGCCGGCGGGCGCGCAGGCCTGCGGCCTCGCCCGCCTGCGTGACCTCGGCGTCGACCTCGTCCACTGCAAGGGCGTCTACTACGACTGGGTGCGCACGCTCGACGACGCGCTCGCGTTCGAGCGTGAGCATCCGGACCTCGCGGAGCCGCCAGGCTTCTGGATCTGACGGCGCCTGGCTCCCGGTCCCGGGGTGGCCGCTAGGTCAGCGGCACCTGCTGCGTGATGCAGTGGATGCCGCCGCCGCCGTAGCCGATGACCGGGCACGGGACGCCGACGACCTCGTGCCCGGGCACGATCTCCTGCAGCTGCTCGAGCGCGGCTTCGTCGTCGGCGGTGCCGCCGGTGGGCACGATGAGCGCGCCGTTGGCGAAGTAGGAGTTGATGTAGGTCTCCACGATCGGCGTGTCGCCGATGAGGACCGGCCGGCTCCGCGCGTCGAACTCGAGCACCTCGAGCTCGCGGCCGCGCGCGTCGGTGGTCTCCAGGCGCCGGCGGTTCTCCATGCAGGTTGTCGTAGTCGGGGTGCTGCGGGTCGCGCACCATGTGCAGCAGCACCCTGCCCGGCCCGACGAACGCCCCGACGCCGTCCACGTGCCCGTCGGTGTCGGGGTCCTCGTCGAGCCCCAGGCCGGAGATGAGCCAGATGACCTTCTCGACGCCGAGGTAGTCCTTGAGCACCTGGGTCATCTCGTCCTTGGTGAGTCCGGGATTGCGGGACGGATGCAGCAGGCAGCTCTCCGTGGTGATCAGCGTGCCCTCGCCGTCGACGGTGATGCCGCCCCCCTCGAGGACCATCGGGGCGGCGAACCGCTCCACGCCGAAGTGCTCGGCCAGGCGGCTGCCGATGGCGGCGTCGTTGTCGTAGGGCAGGTACTTCTCGCCCCAGGAGTTGAAGACGAAGTCGCTCATCGCAAGCGTGCCGTCCGGGTGGGTGACGAAGATCGGCCCGCTGTCGCGCAGCCACGAGTCGTCGATCGGCATCTCCACGACCTCGACGTCGCGACCCAGGTAGCTGCGCGCGACGGCGCCCTCGCCCGGGCGGGCGAGCATGAGGACGGGTTCGAAGCGCGCGATCGCGTGGGCGACGGCCGCGTAGCTCGCCATGGCCAGCAGGTAGTGCTCGTTCCAGACGGAGCCGATGCGGATCTCGCGTGGGCCAGCCCATGATGCAGCGCTCATGGGGCTCCCACTCGGCGGGCATGTGGAAGCCCGGCTGCGGGAGTCGACTCTTGCTCCCCCTCGACCAGTGAGGGCTCGGTGGCTGACGGCATCGCTGCTCCTTTGCGGACGGGCCACGGCCGAAGACATCGGACGGCCCTTGCATTTGGCGGACTGTGAGTTTACTGTACGACCAAACAAACCACGGACGCAAGACCTGTCGTCGTCTACGAGGAGGCTTGAGATGGCGGTGCGGGCAAAGCCGGCGCAAGGCAGGGACATCACCGAGTCGGCGACCGCCATGCGCATCCTCGCGGCGGCCAAGCGGATCCTCTCGGAGAGGGGCTACTCGAAGCTCACGCTGCAGGCGGTCGAAGAGGAATCCGGCGAGTACCGGGCCCTCGTCGCCTACTACTTCGGGAGCAAGCAGGGGCTCGTCGAGGAGGACGGCGCGCGCTCCAGGTCTCCGCTACCGAACGTGCGATCATGAGCCCCTCCTGTCTGGTCCGCGGCTGTCCGGATGCTACCGGAACGCGCCTCCGCTAGGGGGAGGTCCTGAGAGACGATGAATCGTAGCGCAGGAGCTGCATGAGCCGTGAGCTTGCCGCCGCTCGGCCAAGTTCCGCGGGCGCGACTTCGTGACCGACCAGGCCTACTCGCGCGAGGAGCTGCTCGAGCTCGATCCAGCTCGCGCTGGCGCTCAAGGACCTGCACCGCGAGATGCACGTGACGCCGTTCCTGCCCGGGCGGCACCTCGGCATGATCTTCGACGACCCCTCGACGCGGACCCGGGTGAGCTTCGAGACCGGCATGACTGAGCTGGGCGGCCACGCGGTCTATCTGCGGCCGGGCGAGATGCACCTGCCCGGCCGCGAGAGCGTAGCCGACACCGGGCGCGTGCTCAGTCGCTTCCTGCACGCGATCATGGCGCGCACGCAGACGGTCGCCGTGCTGCGCGAGCTGGCGGACGCCGCGACCGTCCCGGTCATCAACGGCGAGGCCGGCGACTGGGACCACCCGATCCAGTCGCTCAGCGACGCCCTCACGATCCTCGAGTACGGCGGCCGGCTCGAGGGCGAGACCATGGCGTGGCTCGGTCACGGCGACTGCATGTGCAACTCCGTGCTGCTCACGGCCTCGCGCCTCGGGATGAACGTGAACGTGGTCACGCCGGCGCACTTCCCGCTCTCGGACGAGGTGCGCCGGCTGGTCGAGGACAACTGCGGCGAGCACGGGACGCGACTCCTGATCGCCGAGTCGCCCGAGGAGGTCGTCGCCGACGCCGACTACGTCTACACCTCGCTCTGGTGGTGGGAGGACTCGGCGGAGTACGTCGCCGACGTCCGCCGCAAGATGCAGCCGTATCAGGTGAACGAGGCGCTGTGGGCCAAGACCAAGCCCGGCGCCCGCTTCATGCACTGCCTGCCGGCGGTGCGCGGCGACGAGGTCACGGACGCGATCATCGACGGCCCCGCCTCGATGGTCTGGGACATGGCCGAGAACCGCAAGCACCTGCAGAAGGCGGTCGTGCTGGCGCTGGTCGGCATCGACCGCCTGCCCAAGGATCCCGAGCTCGAGGCCATCGGCCGCGCGCTGCTGTCATGAACGAGAAGGGGGAGACCATGAAGAAGGCACGCCGCGGGAGCGCGCGCCACGGCAGCGTGCGCCGCTTCGCACTGCTCGCGCTCGTCGCGCTCGCGCTGGGTCTGCTGGGCGCGGCGACGGCGCAGGCGTCGAGCCCTGAACCGTCAGGTTCCGCCGCTCCTCTCCAGCTCAAGATCGGCTGGACGGTCGAGCCGGACAACCTGAACCCGTTCGTCGGCTGGCAGAACCAGGACTACGAGATCTGGTCGATCAACTACAGCTTCCTGTTCGGGTTCGGCACGACGAGCAAGCCGACCCTCGACCTGGCGAGCGAGTTCCCGACCAAGGAGAACGGCGGCCTGTCGGCGGACGGCAAGGTGTGGACCATCCACCTCAAGCCGGGCCTGAAGTGGAGCGACGGTCAGGCGCTGACCGCCTCCGACGTCGCCTTCACCTACAACTACATCGTCAAGAACCACATGTTCAACCTGGCGCTCGCGACGCAAGGGATCATCGGCGCCAAGGCACTGGACCCGACGACGGTGCAGATCACCTGCTCGCGGCCCAAGGCCGACATGGAGCGCGTGTTCATCCCCATCGTCCCCGAGCACGTGTGGAGCAAGGTGTCGCCGAAGGCGGCGACCACCAGCTTCACGAATCCGGTGCCGATCGTCGGGAGCGGCCCGTTCCAGGTGACCGAGTGGGTGAAGGGCAAGTACCTGCGCATGACGCGCAACCCCTACTACTACGGTACGCGGCCGACCCTGGACGAGCTCATCTTCGCCAGCTACGAGAACCCGGACACGATGACCATGGACTACAAGTCGGGGAGCCTTGACGCGGCCTGGGGCATCCCGGTCGCGCAGTTCCGCACGCTGCAGTCGGAGCCCGGGACCCAGGCGATCGCCTACCACTACTACAACTGGGAGTACCTCAACTTCAACTGCTACGAGAGCCCGGATTCGCTGGGCAACCCCGTGCTCAGGGACTCCACGTTCCGCAACGCGCTGAACTACGCGGTCGACCGGGCGAAGCTGTGCGCGATCGCGTTCCAGGGGTTCGCCGCTCCGGGCACGACCATCCTGCCGCCCAAGACCTGGCAGGACCCGGACTTCCACTGGCAGCCGTCGGCGAGCGAGGAGATGGGCTTCGACCTGGCGAAGGCCGCGCAGCTGCTGGACGCGGCGGGCTACCCGCTCAAGGGTGGAAGCCGCGTCGACAAGAGCGGCAAGCCGATCGAGCTCCGCCTCTACGCGAGCACGGACAACGTGTCGTCCCAGACCGAGGGCAAGCTGATCACCGGCTGGCTCAAGCAGCTCGGCATCAAGGTCGAGTTCACCGTGCTCGACGCCGGGGCGCTGAACGCCCGCATCTGGAACTTCGAGGGCGCCACGTACAAGCCCGACTTCGACCTGTACATCAACAGCTGGCTCGGCTACATGGACCCGGGCCAGACGCTGCTTGCGAACACCACACAGCAGATCGGGGCCACCAACGAACCCTGCTGGTCGAACGCCGAGTACGACAAGCTCGGGGAACAGCAGGCGAGCCAGCTCGACCCCCTTCAGCGCCAGCAGACGATCTGGCGCATGCAGCAGATCATGTACGAGCAGACGCCGTGGATCGTCGTCGCCTACCCCGACTTCTTCCAGGCCTACAACACCTCAAGGTGGACCGGCTGGACGCGGGTCATGGACGGCAACGGCCCCGCGTTCTTCACGGCCGGTAACGTCGACACCTACGTCAATCTGAAGCCGGCGACCGCCAGCGAGACGGCCGGCGCGGGCAGTTCGAGCGCATGGATCGTCGTGGCGATGATCGTCGTTGCCGTCATCTCGCTGGTCGCGTTCCTGGTAGTGCGGCGGCGGGGCGGGCGCGAGGTCGACGAGTAGGCTCGGACGCCCGATGGGCGCCGTCATCCCCCTTGCGCGGCGCCTCCTTCGACGGCCCGCACCCCGTGATCGGGTGCGGGCCGTCGCTCTATCAGACCGCGACGGCGCGACGGCGCATCTGTGCTCCGGTGGTAGAGTCGCGCCCCGCCCGAGCCGACGGTTTGCCCTCGCTCGGGCGTCCAACCAGAGCCCGGCGCCATCATCGCGCCATCCGGTCCCGCGCGGCGCGGCCCGGCCATCACGAGAGCGAGGAGGGGGCGACATGAACGCAGCTCGCCTGACGATCTGGGACGACGACGCCTGCCGGCGCGTCCACGAAGCGACGCTCGACGTGCTCGCCGAGACCGGCATCGAGGTGCGGTACGCGCCGGCCGCCGAGATCTTCGCGAAGGCCGGAGCACAGGTCGACGGCACGCGGGTGCGCATCCCGGCCGAGCTCGTGGAGGCCGCCATCAGGAGTGCGCCGCGCGACTGGACGATCAAGCCGCGCGGCGGCGACACCGAGCCGCTCGTCCTCGACGCCGCGCACACCTACTGCGGCACCGGCTCCGACGTCCTCTACGTGTGCGACCCCGACACGCGCGAGCGTCGCCGCGTCCGCCGCGCCGACGTCGAGGGCATGGCCGCGCTTTGCGAGAAGCTGCCCAACATCGACTTCGTGATGAGCATGGGCCTGCCGGAAGACGCGCCGCAGGCCATCGACGACCTGGTCCAGGTCGACGCCATGATGCGCGGCACGCGCAAGCCGCTGCTGGTCGCGCCGCGCGACGGCCACATCCTCGCCAAGATGAAGGAGATGGCGGCGCTGGCCGGCGAGGCCGACAGCTTCGGCATCTACGCGATGCCGGTGCCGCCGCTGCTCTTCGACGAGGACGGCGCCAGCAAGGTGATCGCCTGCGCCGAGCTCGGCATCCCGGTGATCTGGGCGCCGGCGCCCAACGCCGGCACGCACGGCGCCGGCGAGCGTCGCGGCCGTGATCGTCGTGGCCAACGCCGAGGTGCTCGCCGGCCTCGTGCTGAGCCAGGCCGTCAGGCCGGGCGCGCCGTTCGTCTGGGGCGTCGGGGTGGGAGCGATGAACATGCGGACGATGAACGAGGTGTACTCGTCCGCCGACGTGTTCCGCGGCCACCAGGCGCAGACGGACCTCGCGCGCTGGTACGACCTGCCGAGCTTCGCCTACGCGGCGCACACCGACAGCAAGGTGCTCGACGAGCAGTGGAGCGCCGAGGCGGCGCTGACCGGCGATCCTCGGCAAGCTCTCGCGCGGGACGCTGCTCCACGACGTCGGCTACCTCGAGTGCGGGCTGCAGAGCAGCTACGAGTCGATCGTCTTCGGCGACCACCTGCTCGGCTGGGCCAAGGCGTTCATGGCGCCGCTGGCCGTGGACGACGAGGCGCTGGCGCTGGACGAGATCAAGGCGGTGGGGCCGGGCGGCAACCACCTGGCCCGGCCGTACACGCGCAAGCACTTCCGGCAGATCTGGCAGAGCGACCTCTTCGACACGACCCGCCACGACGCCTGGGAGGCGGACGGGTCGAAGACGCTGCTCGACCGCCTGCGGGCGCGGGTCGCGGAGCTGCGCTCCGAGCCGCGCGCCTTCGAGCTGCCGGACGACGTGAAGGCGGGCCTCGACCGGATCCTCGCGGACGTCGAGGCCTGCCGGCCCGGGACGTGAGTGCGGCAAAAACCGCTGCACGTGCGGCACTCTGCGGCGTCTCGCAGCGGTTTGCCGCGCGTGGGCCCGGTGATAGACTCCGGCCCGTGCCCGACGCAGCCAACATCAGCATCAGCACGATCAACCGCTCCTGCGGTCTGTAAGCCCTCCGCCTCCGCGGACGGGCTCCTTCTGAGCAACACCGCGACTGCCCGCCCGCTGCCGACTCCACCCTGACCTGCCGTCGTCGGACCCCTGCGAGGTTGCCGCAATGACTTCCCGAATCAACCCCATCGCCCCCCGTCTCTGGTGGGACGTGCTGAACCCCAGCGAGCTCGAGCGCATCCACGAGGCCACGCTCGACGTGCTCGAGACGGTGGGCATCCGGTTCCCGAGCGAGCGCGCCCTCGACGTCCTCGAGAAGAACGGCTGTGAGGTCGACCGCGCGACGCAGGTCGCCAAGCTCCCTCGCGCGGTCGTCATGGAGGCCGTCTCGCAGGTGCCCGACAGCTACGTGCTCGCCGGCCGCGACCCCGCCTGCGACATGCTCATCGACGGCAAGCACTGCTACCTGAGCAACGACGGCTCCGGCGTCTTCGTGTTCGACCACAAGACGGGCGAGAAGCGGCCGAGCACCAAGGCCGACGCGGCGACCAGCGCCCGCTTCGTCGACGCGCTGCCCAGCATCAGCTACTACTGGGGCCCCGTGGTCACCAGCCAGGACGTGCCGCCGGCGACCAAGGCGCTGCACGACGCCGAGGCCGTGTTCACCAACACCAGCAAGCACTTCCAGACGGTGACCACCGTCGGCGAGAAGCCCGCCCGCTACCTCGTCGAGATGGCGGCCGCCATCACCGGCGGCACGGACAAGCTGCGCGAGCGCCCGATCCTCAGCTTCATGCAGTGCGCCGTCGACCCGCTCGGCGCACGACGGCCCCAACCTCGAGGCCAACCTCGTGGCCGCCGAGCACGGGCTGGCCAGCGGCTTCATGCCCATGCCGCTCGCGGCCGGCACCGGCCCGGCGACGCTGGCCGGCAACCTCGTGGTCCAGAACGCCGAGGCGCTCAGCGGCGTCGTGCTCCTCGAGCTCGCCTATCCCGGCGTGCCGGCGTTCTTCGCCGGCGCCCCGAGCGTCATCGACCTCAAGACCGGCGGCTACACCGGCGGCTCGCCCGAGGACTACCTCCTCGCCGGCGCCTCCACCCAGCTCGCGCACTTCTACGGCGTGCCGATGGCGATGGGCACCATGGCCACCGGCGCCAAGGAGCCCGACTGGCAGGCCGCCATCGACGACTCGCTCAGCACCTTCGCCAGCGTGATGACCAACGCCGACATGATGAACGGCGCCGGGCTGCTGAACGGCTCCAAGATCCTCAGCTACCCGCACATGGTCATGGAGACCGAGATCTACGGCATCGTCCAGAAGGTCGCGGACGGCATCGTCGTCGACGACGAGACGCTGGCGCTCGACGTGATCAAGAAGGTCGGGCACAACGGCACGTACCTCGCCGAGAAGCACACGCGCCAGCACATGAAGGAGATCTGGCGCCCCACGGTCTGGGACCGCACCCCCTACGACAACTGGCTGCGCGAGGGCAAGAAGGGCGCCCTGGAGAAGGCGACGGAGATCGCCGACGACATCCTGGCGAACTACCAGCCCGAGCCGCTGCCGGAGGACGTGGTGAACGAGCTGCGCGCGATCGTCGCGCGCGCCGACAAGGAGCTGGCGGGGGCCTGATGGCCTGCCGCCTGACCCGCTGATGCCCGCCGCCCGCCTCACCGTCTGGGACGACGCCGCCTGCTGGCGCGTCCACGAGGCGACGCTCGCGCTGCTCGAGGAGACCGGCGTGGAGGTCCGCCACGCCGGCGCGCGCGAGCAGCTGGCGGAGGCGGGCGCGCGCGTCGAAGGGACGCGCGCCCGCATCCCGGCCGCCCTGGTGGACGCCGCCCTGCAGAGCGCGCCGCGCCACTTCAAGCTCAAGGAGCGCGGCGCGTCCGGCGGCGAGGGCCACGCGCGCCGCGGCGAGCTCGGCGGCCTCGAGCTCGAGGACGGCAAGAGCTACTTCGGCACGGGGTCGGACTGTGTCTACGTCACCGACCCCGACACCGGCGAACGCCGCCAGAGCACGACCGCCGACGTCGAGGGCATGGCCGCGCTCGCGGAGAAGCTGCCCAACCTCGACTTCGTCATGAGCATGGGCCTGCCGAACGACGTGGCGGCGGAGATCGGCGACCTCGCCCAGTTCGCCGCCATGCTCGCCGGCACGCGCAAGCCGCTGCTGACCACGGCGCACGACGCAGTCTCCCTGCGCCGCATGAAGGACATGGCCGCCATGTGCGGCGAGGCCAGGAGCTTCGGCTGCTACGCCATGCCCAACCCGCCGCTCATCCACAGCGGCGAGGCGCTGGACAAGGTCCGGGCCTGCGCCGAGCTCGACATCCCGCTCGTCTACGCGCCGGCGCCCGCCGCGGGCACCACGGCGCCGGCGTCCATGACCGCGACCATCGTCATCGGCAACGCCGAGACGCTGAGCGGGCTCGTCGTCCATCAGCTGACGCGCAGCGGCGCGCCGTTCGTCTACGGCGTCGGCTGCGGCGCCTTCGACATGCGCACCGCCGTCGACGTGTACGGCGCGCCCGAGCACTTCCTCGGCAACGCCGCCGCGACCGACCTGGCGCGCTTCTACGGCCTGCCGAGCTTCGCCTACGCGGCGGTCGCCGACGCCAAGACGTTCGACGAGCAGTGGGCCGCCGAGGCCGGCATCACCGCGGTGCTCGGCGCGCTCAGCCGCGCCACGCTGCTGCACGACGTCGGCTACCTGGAGAGCGGCCTGCAGAGCAGCTACGACACGATCGTCCTCGGCGACGAGCTGGTGGGCTACGCCCGCGCGCTGCTCGTCGAGGTCGGCGTCGACGATGAGTCGCTGGCGCTCAACGAGATCGACGCCGTCGGCCCCGGCGGCAGTCACCTGGGCCGGGGCTACACGCGCCAGCACCACCGCGAGACGTGGGCGCCGCGCGCTGTTCGACCGCGCGACCCACGATCGCTGGGCCGCCGCCGGCGCGACGACGCTCAAGGAGCGCGTGGCCGTGCGCACGCAGGAGCTGCGCGACGAGCCGCGCGCGTTCGCGCTGGAGCAGACGATCCGCGACCGGCTGCAGGCCGTGCTCGCCGAGGCAGAAGGGAGCAGCCGATGACCGAGCCGACGAGCGCGACGCAGCCCGTGGAGGCGCGCCCCATCATGACCGTCCAGGCGCGCCTCGCCCTGCGCGTGCTGAGCGACGACGACGTCGCGCGCGTGCACGCGGCGGCGCTGGAGCTGCTTGGCGCCGACGGCGCCGCGGCTGAGGCCGCGGCCCAGTCGGCGCCGTCGAGCTTCGTCCTCGCCGGCCGCGTGCCGGAGCACGACGTGCAGCTTGGCGCCGGCCTCGTGTGGCTGGCCGCCGGCGCCGCGACCGCCGGGCCGGCCGGCGTCCCCGAGCGGGTCCGCCGCCTCGCCGGCGGCGACTCCGTCCCGGCGACCGCCGCCGACCTGGACGACGCCGTCCGGCTCGCCGACGCGCTGCCCCAGGTGGGCGTGCTCGCCGGCCCGCCGCTGCGCGCGGCCGGCGTCCCCGGGCTGGGCGCGCTGGCGCGCTGCTTCGCGGGCTCCAGCAAGCACGTGATCGCGGGACTGCTGACGACCGCCGCCGAGGCCGAGGCGGCCGTGTCGATGGCGGCGTCCGTCGCCGGCTCCGCCGACGAGGCGCGCCGCCGCCCGCCGCTCTCGCTCTGCGGCGGCGCCGACGCGCTGGAGGCGGCGCTGGTCTTCGCCCGCGCCGGCCTGCCCGTCGGCGTGGTCCTGGCGCCGGCCGACGCGGCCTCCGGCGTGCCTGCGCCGCCGTCATCTCCGTCCGCGATGACCGGCGAGGCCGGCGCGGCCGAGGCGGCCGACCTGGGCCCCGCCCTCATCCGCCACCACGCCGGCGTGCTCGCCGGCTGCGCGGCCGTCCAGGCCGCGGCCCCCGGCGCGCCGTTCTTCTACGTCGCCGATCCCGCGGCCGCCGGCCTGCCGGCGCGGACCGTCGGCGTCGCTGTTCCAGCTCGCCGCCGCCCAGCTCGCGGCCCACGTGGGCCTGCCGCTCGTCGCCGGCGGCCTGCGCACCACCAGCCACGAGCCCGACTGGCAGGCCTGTCAGCAGGACGCGTTCGTCTCCATGACGACCACGGCGTCGGGCGCCGACGTGACCGGCGGAGCCGGCACCCTCGGCGCCGCCACCGCATTCAGCCCGCAGCAGCTGGTCATGGACAGCGAGATCTTCAGCTGGAACGCGGCGATCGCCGCCGGCATCGACGTCGACGACGAGACCATCGCGCTGGACGCGATCAAGCAGGTCGGCATCGGCGGCAACTACCTCGGCCAGCGCCACACGCGCCGGCACATGAAGGACGTGTGGCGTCCCCGGCTGCTCGACCGCACCATGTGGGACGCCTGGATCGCCTCCGGCAGGGAAGGCGCCTACGAGAAGGCGACCGCCCTCGCGGCGTCAGCTGCTCGCCGAGCACACTGCCGTGCCGCTCGGCGCCGAGGCTCGCGGCGTGATCGAACGCATCATCGCGGGACCCGGGCTGTAGCTGACGCGGGCGGGCCTGCGACGGCCCGCGCCGCACAAGTCCGGCGACGGCCCACGGGCCGACGCTGTAAACTCTGTATGCAAGGGTGCATCATCGTCCCGGCGACTTGATCGCCGGACGTAGCGGTGAAGCAGGGAGCCGCGGGGGTCAGGGGCCTCGCGGAGAAGGAGACGCTCACATGATCAGAGACCGCAAGGACATACCGCGATTCAAAGACGTCAGCGACGCCGAGTGGAACGACTACCGCTGGCAGCTGCGCAATCGCCTCACCACCACCGACGACTTCGCCGGCGTCCTGAACCTCACGGACGCGCAGCGCAAGGACCTCGACGCGTGCATGGGCAAGTTCCGCGTCAGCGTCACGCCCTACTACGCGTCGCTCATGGATCCCGACGACTCGCACGGACCCAGTGCGCATGCAGGCCGTGCCGACGCCGGCCGAGCTCGTCATCCACGCCGAGGACATCGAGGACGCCGTCTCCGAGGACTTCGACTCGCCGACGCCGCGCATCACGCACCGCTACCCGGACCGCGTGCTCTTCGTCGTCACCGAGATGTGCAGCATGTACTGCCGCCACTGCACCCGTCGCCGCCTGGTCGGCGGCACCGAGGACATCGTCGCCCAGACCGAGATCGACAACGCGATCAAGTACATCGAGCGCTCCCCCGAGGTCCGCGACGTGCTCATCAGCGGCGGTGACCCGCTGGTCCTCAGCGACGAGCAGCTCGAGAGCATCCTCAAGCGCGTGCGCGCCATCGACCACGTCGAGATCATCCGCATCGGCTCGCGCGTGCCGGTCGTGTGCCCGCAGCGCATCACGCCCGAGCTGGTCGAGATGCTGAGCAAGTACCAGCCGATCTACTTCAACACGCACTTCAACCACCCGCAGGAGTTCACCGCCGAGAGCAAGCTGGCCTGCGACCGGCTCAACGACGCCGGCATCCCGATGGGCAACCAGACGGTGCTCATGCGCGGCATCAACGACTGCGCCGCCGTGATGAAGAAGCTCTCCCACCGGCTGCTGCAGTACCGCGTCAAGCCCTACTACTACTACCAGTGCGACCTGGCGCAGGGCACCGCCCACTTCCGCACCAGCGTCTCCAAGGGCATCGAGATCTACGAGAGCCTGCGCGGCCACACCACCGGCTTCGGCGTGCCGACCTACATCATCGACGCCATCGGCGGCGGCGGGAAGACACCGGTCTTCCCCAACTACGTCATCAGCCAGGCGCCGGGCAAGGTCATCCTGCGCAACTACGAGGGCGTGATCAGCGCGTACACGGAGCCCCAGGACTACGTCGAGGGCCAGTGCCACTGCGAGAACTGCGACGCCGACCGCGAGCGGCTGGGCGTGGCCGGCATGTTCGAGCCCAACCACGGCCCGACGCTCAACGAGGTGTGGGACGCGCGCATGCAGAAGGTCGTCGACCGCAAGAACCGCATGGCCGACGTGTTCGGCGAGGCGAGGGTCTGAGGGGACCCGAGTCTGAGCGCGGAGGCCTGAGGGGAAGGACCGAGGCAGGAGAGAACGTGCCGAAAGTCTTCGTCGAGCCCATCGGCCTCACGCTGACCGTCGATGAGCAGGAGAACCTGCTCGACGGGCTCGTGCGCGCCCAGATCGACATCCCCACCGACTGTGCCGGCCGCGGTACCTGCGGCAAGTGCCTCGTCCGCCTGGGCTCGGGAGAGCTCACGGCGCCGACGGAGCGTGAGCTCAAGCGCATCCCGGAGAAGCTGCGCGCCGAGGGCTGGCGCCTGGCCTGCCAGGCGTACCCTCGCTCGGCGCGCGTCAGCATCGAGGTGCGCGGCACCGCCGGGCAGCGCCGCATCCTGACCACGTCCAAGCTCACGCACGGCGCCGCGCATCCCGCGGTGAGCACGCGGTCGATCCAGCTCGAGCCGCCGACGCTGGCCGACAAGCGCTCCGACCTGGAGCGCTTCGACGAGGGTCTCGGCGGGGTCGAGGTACCGCTGCACGTCCTCGAGGAGCTTCCCGCCACGCTGCGTGACGGCAAGTGGAAGGTCACGGCCACGTGCTACGGCAAGCGCGTCATCGACGTCCACCCGGGCGAGCGTGACCGCGAGTGCTACGGCGTCGCCGTCGACATCGGCACGTCCAAGGTCATCGCCTACCTGTTCGACCTCCGGCGCGGCGCGCTGATCGACCAGGAGGCGGTCGAGAACCCCCAGATGCGCTACGGCGAGGACGTCATCAGCCGCATCGCCCACGCCTCACAGCACAACGCGACGGCGACGCTCGCGGAG
Organism: uncultured Thermoleophilia bacterium; assembly: GCA_963739595.1. Lineage (GTDB taxonomy): Bacteria > Actinomycetota > Thermoleophilia > UBA2241 > UBA2241 > CAIXSE01. Next base: position 40,463 of record CAVUBA010000007.1, on the reverse strand, counting down.
GCCGTCCGGGGCGGCATCAACGCGAACCTCAAAGTGCTCTACGAGCGCCAGGACGTCCACCCCAAGCACGTCTGCGACATGACGGTGGTGGGCAACACGGCGATGCATCACCTCGCCCTCGGCCTGTCGCCCGTCGGCCTCGGCCAGGCTCCGTTCGCCCCGGCCGCGGCCGAGCCGCTCACCTACAAGGCGAGTGAGCTCGGCATCGACATGAACCCGGACGGCGGCGTGCACTTCCCGCCGCCCATCGCCGGGTTCGTCGGCTCGGACGCCCTCGCCGTGGTCGCCGCCACGAAGCTCGCCACCAAGAAGCGGCCGAGCATGGCGATCGACATCGGCACCAACACCGAGATCGCCCTCGCGCACGACGGCCGCGTCACCGTGACGAGCTGCGCCTCCGGCCCGGCGTTCGAGGGCTACCAGATCCGCAACGGCATGAAGGCCGTGGCCGGCGCCATCGAGCGCGTCAAGATCGCTCCCGACGGTGAGGCCACCGAGATCGTGACCATCACCGGCGCCGAGCCCATCGGCATCTGCGGCTCGGGCGTCGTCGACCTGCTCGCCGGGCTCGTGCACGCCGGCGTCGTCGACAAGAGCGGTCGTATGCAGACGGAGCACCCGCGCGTGCGCAGGGGCGAGGAGGGCAACGAATACCTGCTCACCACCGGTCCGCACGGCGACATCGTCTTCACCCAGCACGACGTGCGCAGCCTGCAGCTCGCCAAGGGCGCCATCCACGCCGGCTGGGAGCTGCTCATGGCGAGCCTCGACGTCCCGCTCGAGGAGCTCGACACCGTCTACATCGCCGGAGCGTTCGGCAACTACCTGGACCTGTCGGCGGCGCAGTACCTCGGCCTGTTCCCGCCGGTCGCGACCAGGCGCGTCGCGTTCGTCGGCAACGCCGCCGGAGTCGGCGCCCAGATGGCCCTCATCGACGTGAGAGCGAGGCACCGGATGGCGCGCCTGCGCGACCGGATCGAGTTCCTCGACCTCGCCACGGACAAGCGCTTCCTGGATGTCTTCTCCAGTCGCCTCGGCTTCGCCAGCGACGATTGACCGGCGTATCGCCATCAACGAGGGGGGTGCGTGAGCACGCCCCTCGGAGAACGCCGTAGCGCCGTCAACGAGGGGGGCGCCGTCGGTGCACCCCTCACCAGCAGACTGCGTCTCCGCGGCTACGCGGAGATAGCGGCGTCGTCGCTGATCCTCGGCACGTCGGCGACGCTCATCCAGATATCGACGATGCCGGCCAGCCTCCTGCTCGTCACTCGCATGGCGCTGGCCGGCATCGTCCTTGCCGTCGTCTTCTTCCTGAGCGGCGGGGTCGAGGAGGTGCGCCGCTCCGGCCACGTCGGCCGGATGGTCGTCCTCGGGTTCGTCGTCGCGCTGGAGATGATCTTCTACTTCGTCTCCATCCGGACGTCGAACGTCATCGTCGGGGTCTCGCTCGAGTACATGGCGCCGGTGTTCGTCGCCCTGCTCGCGCCGTGGGTGCTGCGCACGCGGCGCCAGGGCATCGACCTGGTGGCCGTCGGGGTGGCTGTGGCCGGGATGGCCCTGCTCGTGCTCCCGGCCGCGACCGCCGGCGACGGCAGCGCGAGCGTGCCCGGCGTCGTCTTCGGACTGCTCGCCGGCCTGATGTTCGCCACGGCGATGATGCTCATCAGCAGCATGAAGGACACCGGCGTCCGTGGCTCGACCTTCGCCCTCTTCTACTGCGCCGGCACGGTGATCCTGCTGACGCCGCTGGCGGTGTGGCAGACCGTGGGCAGCGGCTACCAGCTGACGTGGACCGACACCTGGATCGTGCTGGTCAGCGGCCTGGTCTACACGGCCCTGTGCTTCAGCCTGTTCAGCGACGGCCTGCGCTACGTGCGCGTCGAGCACGCCGGCATCCTCGGCTACCTCGAGCCGGTGACCGCGCCGCTGTGGGCGTTCCTGCTGATCGGCGAGGCGCCGCCGTGGACGACGTACGCCGGCGGCGGCCTCATCGTGGCCGCCGGCATCCTCGTCATCGTCTTCGGCAAGGAGGCCGAGCCTCTCGTGGAGCCGCTGACGTGACCGCCTCGCCCGCGACCCCGGAGGCCGCGCAGCCGCCGCAGCGCATGCGCGGCTACTTCGAGGTCGGCCTCGCGAGCCTCGCCAACGGCTCGATCGGCGTCATGGTCACCTATGCCGACATGCCCGCGACGATGCTCCTCTGCCTGCGCATGGTGTTCGCGGCGGCGGCGCTCGGCATCGTCGTGCTCGCCACGGGCAGCTGGCGCGACCTGCGCAAGCCCGGCGCGCCGCTCCGCGTGCTCGGGATCAGCATCGCGCTCTCGCTCAACCTGATCCTGTACTTCCTCGCCATCCGCTACACCGGCGTCGCCGTCGCCATCTTCCTCAGCTACCTCGCGCCGGTGTACCTCGCCTTCGTCGCGCCGCGGATCCTCAAGGAGAAGACGGAGCCGGTCGTGTACGTCGCCCTCGCGGTGGGACTGGCCGGCATGGCGCTCATCCTCGTGCCGGGCCTGCTGCTCGAGGGCGTGAAGCTCTCGGCCGCCGGCCTCTTCTTCGGGTGGGCGGCCGGCGTCATGTACGCCGTCTACCTGCTGTTCGCGAAGAGTCTGCGCGGTCTGCACGTGCGCAGCACGCCGGTCGTGTTCGCGCAGAGCGCGTTCACTGCCGCGGTGATGCTGGTCCCCGGCTTGCTCACCGTGAGCGCCGCTCACTACCACTACACGGGGGTCGACCTGCTGATGGCGGCGCTGCTCGGCCTTGTGACGACCGCGTTCAGCTTCAGCGTCTTCATGGACGGCCTGCACTACATCCGCGTGCAGCACGCGAGCATCATCGCCTACGTCGAACCGGTGAGCGCCCCGTTCTACGCGCTTCTCTTCCTCGGCCAGGTGCCGAGCTCCTGGACGATCGCCGGTGGGGCGCTGATCGTCGCCGCGGGCATCCTGGTGGTCCTCTACGCCCGCGGCGAACCGGAACTGGAGCCGCTGGGATGAGCGGCGGCGTGCGGAGCCCCAGCGCCGCCGCGTCCCAGCGTCGCGACCCGCTCGGCTACGGCCTGGTGGTCGGCTCCTACCTGCTCTTCGGCATCAGCGCGACGCTGGTCACCTGGGCCGACGCCCCCGAGAGCGTCCTCCTCGTCATCCGCTTCGCGCTCGCGTCGGCCGTGCTGCTGCTCGTGTTCGCCCGCCGGCGGCCGCTTCGCGGGGTACTGCAGCGCGGCCGGTGGCAGCGGCTGCTCCTCATGGGCGCCCTCGACGCGTTCACGATGCTCGCCTACTTCTTCGCCGTGCGCTCCATCGGCGTGGCGGTCGCCACGTTCTTCCTCTTCCTGCAGCCGGTCTGGGTGGCGTTCGTCGCGCCGCACGTCCTGCACGTCGCGACCGAGCGCATCGTGTACTTCGCGCTGGCCGTCGCCGTCGGCGGCATGGCCGTCATCCTGTGGCCTTCGTTCACCGGCGGCGCCATGGACCTCTCCGTGTTCGGCCTCCTGGCCGCGCTGGCGGCGGGGTGGGCCTACACCTTCTTCCAGCTGCATCGTCAAGGGGCTGACGCGCGAGGTCTCGAGCGTCACGCTGGTCACCGTGGAGTGCCTGCTCGACGCGCTGTTCATCCTTCCGCTGGCGCTCTGGCAGTTCGCCGGGGCGGGACAAGGCGCTCACCGGCCGGGACTGGATCGCCGGCGTGATCATGGGGCTGGTGGCGACGGCGCTCGCCTACACGATGTGGATGGACGGCGTGGCGCGGATCCGCGTGCAGCACAGCTCGATCCTCGGGCTGCTCACGCCGGTCGCCGCGCCGATCTACGCGCTGCGTCTTCCTCGGGCAGGGCATCGCCGGCTGGACCCTCGCCGGCGGGGCGCTGATCCTCTTCGCCGGCGCCCTCGTCGTCGTGTTCGGCGCCGGCGATCCCGGCCCCGAGCCGCCGCTGTGAGCGCCGGCCGGCAGAGCGGCGGCGGAGCCGCCGGCCCTCCGGCCGTCGTGGCCGGCGGCCCGGCCGCGCCGTCGACCCCGACCGCCGCGATCTGACCGGCTACGTCATCGTCCTCATCTCGTACCTCGGCATGGCCGGCAGCGCGCCGCTGGTGGCGTGGGCCGACGCGCCGGAGGCGATCATCCTCTGCCTGCGCATGGCCTTCGCGGCGCTGGCCCTGGGCGTCGTCTTCCTGCGGCGCCCGATGCTCGCCGACTGGCGCCGTCCGGGCGCGGCCTGGCGTCTGGTCCTCATGGCGGCGATGTCGTCGCTCACCCTGCTGCTGTTCTTCTACGCGGTGCGCCACACCAGCGTCGCGATCGCCATGTTCCTCCTGTTCCTCATGCCGGTCTGGGTGGCGCTCGCGGCGCCGCGGATCTTCAAGTCGCCGCGCGAGCCGATCGTGTGGCCGGCGCTCGGCCTCGCCCTCGCCGGCCTGGCGGTCATCCTCCTCCCCGACCTCCTCGGCGAGGGCGTCAAGATCTCGGTCGCCGGCCTTCTGGCGGCGCTGTTCACCGGCTTCGGCTATGCGACGTACACGGTGTCGGTGAAGGGGCTGACCAAGATCGTCGCGCCGTCCACCATCTCGATGGCCGAGGCCGCCGGCGACACCCTGTTCGTGCTTCCGCTGGCGATCTGGCAGTTCTCGAGCACCGGCTACCACCTCGACCAGCGTGCCTGGATCGCCGCCATCGTCATGGGCGTCCTGTGCACGGCGATCCCCTACACCCTGTGGATCGAGGGCACGCGCCGCGTGCGCGTCGAGCACGTGACGATCCTCGGCTACATCGAGCCGGTCGCGGGGCCGATCTACGCCGTGTTCCTCGTCGGCCAGCTGCCGGGCGTCTCGACGTGGATCGGCGGCGCGATGATCCTGGGCGCCGGACTCCTGGTGGTCGTGTTCGGCCGCGGCGAGGGCGCAGCCTCGGTCGCCGCGGCCGTCCGAGCCGGAGCCGCTCTGATGAGCCGCGCCGCGCGCGGCTACCTCCTCGTCGCCGGCTCGTTCCTGATCATGGGCATGATCGGCGCGCTCGTGGACTGGGCGACGGCGCCGGAGAGCGCCCTGCTCGTGCTGCGCTTCGCGACGGCGGGGCTCGTGCTCGGCGTGGTCTTCGCCCGCCGCCGTCCGCTCGCCGGCGCGGCCAGCCGCTCCGTCTGGCCGCGCCTTCTCCTGATGGCCGTCATCGACGCCTTCACGCTCCTGCTCTTCTTCGTCGCCATCCGCGGCACGAGCGTCGCCATCGGCATGTTCCTCCAGTTCCTGGCGCCCGTCTGGGTGGCGCTCATCGCGCCGCGGGTCTTCCGGGCCCGGACCGAGGCGATCGTCTACCCTGCGCTCGCGATCGCCCTGGTCGGGCTCGCCGTGATCCTGACGCCGGCGCTGCTGGGCGAGGGCATCAAGCTCTCGCCCTGGGGGGTGACGGCCGGCCTGCTGGCCGGGCTCGGCTACGCCGCGTTCCAGCTCGTCGTCAAGGACCTCACCAAGCGCGTCTCGGCGGTGACGATCGTCTTCACCGAGGCCTGGCTCGACGCCCTCATCCTGCTGCCGCTCGCGTTGTGGCAGACGGTCGGCGCCGGCTACCACCTGACCACCGAGGGACCTGGTCGCCGGCCTCGTCCTCGGCGTGGTCTGCACCGCTCTCGCCTACCTCATGTGGACCTACGGCATGGGGATGATCAAGGTGCAGCACAGCTCGATCCTCGGCTACCTCGAGCCGGTGTCGGCGCCCATCTACGCGCTGCTGCTGCTCGGGCAGGGGATCTCCGTGTGGACCGTCGCCGGCGGCGCGCTCATCGTGGTCGCCGGCCTGCTCGTGGTGCTGCTGGGCGAGCACGAAGAGGAGGGCGCGACCTCGCTGGAGCCGGCGCCGTGAGCACCGGCTCGCACCGCCTCAGAGGCTACGCGATGGTCGGCGGCACGGCCGTCATGTTCGGCGCCACGGGGGTGTGGGTCGGCATGACCGACCTCCCGGCGAGCACCGTGCTCTGCATGCGCATGGCGCTGGCCGCCGTCATGGTCGCGCTGCTCGGCGGCGCGGCGCGCTGGGCTGCGACAGTCGCGCCGGCCGGGCGTCTGGCGCGCCTGCTCGCGCTCGGTCTGGTCGACGCCCTGCAGCTCTACACGTTCATGCTCGCCCTGCGCCACCTCGACGTGGCGCTGGCCGTCTTCCTCTCGTACATGTCGCCCATCTACATCGCGCTGGTCGCGCCGCGCCTGCTCAGGCAGCGCACCGAGCCGGTCGTCATCGCGGCCCTGGTGCTCGCCGTGTCCGGGATCGTCGTCATGCTGGCTCCCGGCCTCATGGACCCCGCGCTGCGCGTGTCGGCCTTCGGGGTGGCGCTGGGCCTGGTCTCCGGGCTGCTGCTCGCCGTCTTCTTCCTGGTGGCCAAGACGCTCAGCAAGGACGTCGACGGCAGCACCATGCTCATCTCGAACGGCGTGATCGTGACGGTGGTCATGCTGCCTTTCGGCCTGGTCCAGTGGGCCGGAGCCGGGTTCGCGTTCGTGCTCACGGACTTCTGGGCGGTGCTGGGGCTGGCCGTCTTCAGCACCGCCCTCGGCGGCACCATCTTCCTGCACGGCATGCGCTACATCCCCGTGCAGCACACCTCGATCGTCGGGCTCCTCGAGCCGGCCAGCGCGCCGGTCTTCGCCCTCGTCTTCCTGGCGGAGCGGCCATCGCTCTGGACGCTGCTCGGCGGCGCCCTCATCCTCTGTCGGCGCCGTGCTCGTGGTGCTGCTCGGCGCCACCGAGGAGGGGCTCGCCGGTTCGCCGGAAGAGGCGATCGGCGAGGCGGGAGCTTCGCCGTGAGGGGCCGCCGACGCCGGCCTCCGGAGACCGGCGGCGTCGCGGAGCGGCCCCGGTCGAGAGGAGGCCGGGCCGCGGGCGAGGCGAGGCCAGGCGCAGGTCGGGCGGGAGGCCCATGTCGCCCGGCCGCCGGCACCACGCGCGGTGCCGCATGCGACTCCGAGGGACCACCGGTGGTACCGCCGATGGTGTCCCCGGCGATCGGACTACCCCGCGGCGGCCGCTCTGCCGCGGCGTCTCCCGTCGCCGCGCACGCGCGCAGGATGCCAATGCGCGGCGTATCCGATACGCTCAGACCGCTGGTTCGAGGCGGTCGTCGCCCCGGGCCGTTCAGGCTCGGGAGGGAGCCCGGCGTGACCATCCTCCTCATCTACAGCCGTCTCTGGCCGGACCCGGGGTGAGACCGGGCGGCCCCATCCGCCTACCGTGAACCTTCGGGTGGACGATCCGGACCGCCGTCGCGCGGCCGGCACGCCCGTCCCCCTCGCACTTGCCGCTCGAAAGGAGCCCGCATGACGAAGACCGTCGAAAGCGCCCCCAAGCTGAACCTCACCAAGTCCATGTCGATGCTCGAGGATGCCCAGCGCCTCACGCCCGGAGGCGTCGGCGGCATCCGCCGGCCGTACAACTTCGTCGTCGGCGAATACCCCGTCTTCATCACGCACGGCCACGGCGGCCACATCGTCGACGTGGACGGCAACGAGTACATCGACTTCCTCTGCGCCTACGGGCCGATCATCCTCGGCTACGTCGAGGACGAGATCAACGACGCCGCCAAGGCGCAGATGGACAAGGGCTTCTGCTTCAGCCTCGTGCAGCCGCTGCAGAACGAGCTCGAGCAGCGGCTCGCCGACATCATGCCGTGCGGCGAGCAGACCATCCTCGTCAAGACCGGCTCGGACGCGACCAACGCGGCCGTGCGCGCGATGCGCGCCTACACCGGCCGCGACAAGATCGCCCGCTGCGGCTACCACGGCTGGGGCGACTGGTGCGTCGAGCACCACGGCGGCGTGCCCGCGGCCGTCACCGACCTGACCGTGGAGTTCGAGTACGGCGACATCGCCGAGCTCGAGCGCGTGTTCGCCGAGAACCCCGGCGAGATCGCCGGCGTCATCATCACCCCGGTCGGCCACCCGATGGCCAAGCCGATCATCGCGCCGCCGGACGGCTACCTGCAGGCGGTCGTCGACCTGGCGCACAAGCACGGCGCCGTCGTGACCTTCGACGAGATCCGCACCGGCTTCCGCGTCAGCCATGGGCGGCGCCAGCGAGCGCTACGGCGTGACCCCCGACCTGACGACGGTCGGCAAGGCGATGGCCAACGGCTACTCGATCGCCGCTCTGGTCGGCAAGCGCGAGGTCATGGGCGTCTACGTCAAGGACGCCTTCCTCAGCTCCACCTACTTCCCCAACAGCCTCGAGATGGCGGCCAGCATGAAGTGCCTCGAGATCCTCGAGCGCGAGAAGGTGCAGGACGCGATCTGGGAGCGCGGGACGAAGTTCCTCGCGTCGCTCGGCGAGATCGTCGACAAGAGCGGCGTGCCGGTGACCAAGAGCGGCATCCCGCCGATGCCGTTCCTCACCTTCGACCACGTCGACGGCCAGTACAAGGAGCGGCGGACGGAGTTCTACACGCAGTGCATCCGCCGCGGGCTCTTCGTGCAGCCGTATCACCACTGGTACATCTGCTACCGCCACACCGAGCGTGACCTGGACAGGGCGCTCGAGGTGATCGAGGAGAGCCTGGCGTTCGTGCACCAGCAGTTCCCGTACCAGGCGTAGGACCGGCGTCGCGAGGAGGGGGAGGCGATGGACAAGCTCATCATCACCGTGGCCGGCGTGGGCGCGGAGACCACCAAGGACGCGCAGCCCGGCCTGCCGGTGACGGCGGCCGAGATCGGCGCCGACGCGGCGCGCTGCCGCGAGGCCGGCGCCGCGATGTACCACCTGCACGTGCGCGACGCCGCGGCCAACCCGACGCAGGCCAAGGAGGTGTTCGCCGCGGCGATCGCGGCGATCCGCGAGCGCACCGACATCATCATCCAGACGAGCACCGGCGGCGCCATGGGCATGACCGCCGACGAGCGGCTGCAGCCGCTGGAGCTCGGACCCGGAGATGGCGTCGCTGACGACGGGCACGGCCAACTTCGGCGACGACGTCTTCTTCAACGACGCGGCGCTGATGAGCGAGTTCTACCAGCGCATGCAGAAGAAGGGCGTGCGGCCGGAGTTCGAGATCTTCGAGGCCGGCCAGATCGACAACGCGGTCAAGCTGGTCAAGAAGTACGGCCCGGCCGGCCCGCTGCTGCACTGGGACTTCGTGCTGGGCGTGCCGGGCAGCATGAGCGGCGAGCCGCGCAACCTCATGTTCCTGGTCGACCGCATCCCCGAGGGGTCGACCTGGACCTGCACCGGCATCGGCCGCTGGCACATGCCGGTGACGATGACCGCCCTCGCCCTCGGCGGCAACGTGCGCCTCGGCTTCGAGGACAACATCTTCCTGCACAAGGGCGTGCTCGCGAAGGAGAACGCCGAGCTCGTCGGCCGCGTCGCGCGCGTCGCGCAGGAGTGGGACCGCCCCTGCGCGACGCCGGACGAGGCGCGGCAGATCCTCAAGCTCGGCGACTACGCCGGCTGACGCGTGACGGGGCGGGCGGGCCTTCGGCGGCCCGCCCGCCCCGGCGCCCGATGGGCGTTTGTTCCCCTCAAGCAATCCCGCGACTTTGCCGACACGGATTCTCGTAGGCAAGGCGAGCGCCGCCGTGTCGCGGGCATCCCCACGGGCGTACACTAGTGGGTACCCTTCGAGACGGCTGCGGCCAGCGGGGGAGCCGATGGCGTTCCGGACCAGGAATCGTAAGACCGAGCGTGGCGAAGTAGAGCTGCTGCGCGGTCTCATCAAGCTCGCGAACCAGTTGCAGTCGAGCCTCACGCTCGACGCGATCGTCCACGTCATCGCCACGGCGCTCAGCGAGACGTTCGGCTTCCGCGAGGCCAGCGTGTATCTGCGCGAGGCCGGCGGCGACTTCTCCGTCCACGCCACCGTCGGCGAGTTCCCCGAGTTCGACCAGATGCTCTTCGAGCGTCCGGTGCCGGTGCACATCTGGGAGCAGCTGTTCCTCGAGAAGCACCAGATCGGCTCCTCCTACTTCATCGATCACCGCCGGCACGAGTGGACGGAGGAGCAGCTCCACTACCTTCCCGAGCTCGATCTCGGGCCCCGACGCTCCGACGAGTGGCACAGCAAGCGACGACCTGTTCGTCCCGCTGTACGACAAGGACCACGAGCTGATGGGCGTGCTCGACCTCTTCGACCCCTCCGACCGCCAGCTCCCGACGCTCGAGCTCGTCAAGTCGCTCGAGGTGTTCGCGACGCACGCGGCGGTCGCGATCGAGAACGCGCGCCAGTACGAGGCGCTCGAGGAGGCCACCGCGGCGCTGCAGGCGCAGCTGGCGCTGCGCCACGCGATCCTCGAGCTCAGCGGCGCGCTCCTCGCGACGCTCGAGCCCGGCGAGGCGTTCGCGCGCGTCGCCACGCTCCTCAAGGAGATCGTCGACTACGACTCGCTGGAGATCCGCCTGGTCGACGAGGAGACGAACGAGCTCTACAGCGGCTACTACTCGGACGACCTCGACAGCGAGGAGATCCGCTCCTGGCGCAGCCCCGTCGACGTCGGAGTCAGCGGGTGGGTCCTGCAGCACAACAAGGCGCAGCTCGTCAACGACATGCTGAACGATCCGCGCGGCGCGCTCGTGCCGGGTACCGAGTGGGAGCCCCAGGCGAGCATCATCGCGCCGCTCACGCTGGGCGACAAGGTGATCGGCGTCCTCGCGCTCGACCGCCTGGGCGAGCGCACCTTCGACGAGAGCGAGCTCGAGCCGGTGACGCTGTTCGGCAACCTCGCCGCGATCGCCATCCACAACGCGCGCCAGTACGGCGAGGCCGAGAAGGCGTCGAGGCAGCTCGAGGAACAGCTGGCGCTCAGCCACGAGCTGCTCAGCGCCAGCGGCGCCGTGCTCTCCTCGCTCGAGCAGACCGAGGTGCTCGAGCACATCGCCGACACGCTCAAGCAGATCGTCGACTACGACACCATGGACATCCGTCTCGTCGACGCGGCGCGCCGCCAGCTCGTCGCCATCTACGCGCGCGACGAGGACGACGAGCAGGAGATCTTCGACTTCGCCATCCCCCTGGACGAGGGCATCAGCGGCTGGGTCGTGAACCACAACGAGGCCCAGCTGATCAACGACATGGCGAAGGACCCGCGCGCCGTCTACATCCCCGGCACCGAAGAGGACGAGGTGCAGGCCTGCATCCTCGTGCCGCTCTCCGTGGGCGACGAGGTCTTCGGCGTCATGACCATGGACCGGCTCGGCGGGCGCACGTTCGCGGAGCGCGAGCTCGAGCCCGCGCGCCTGTTCGCCAACCTCGCCGCGATCGCCATCCGCAACGCCCGGCAGTACGACGAGCTCGAGACGACGTCGGCGCGGCTCCAGAGCCAGCTGGCCCTGCAGCACGAGCTCATGGACCTGAGCACCCTGCTGCTCAGCTCGCTCGACCAGCGCGAGGTGTTCTCGCGCATCACCACCATGCTCAAGGACATCGTCGTCTACGACGCCATGGACATCCGCATGCTCGACGAGGAGACGCGCGAGCTGGTGTGCATCTACTCGCGCGACATCAACGCCGAGCTCAACGAGCAGTTCCGCCTCTCCATCGACCAGGGGCTGGCCGGCTGGGTCGTGCGTCACGACGAGGCGCAGCTCGTGAACGACATGGCCCACGACCCGCGCGGCGTGCACATCCCCGGCACCGGGGAGGACGTGCCGCAGGCCAGCATCGTGGTCCCGCTGCGCGTGCGCGGCAAGGTCACCGGCGTCCTCACGCTGGACCGGTTCGAAGGCCGCACGTTCGACAGCAGCGACCTCGAGCCGGTCAAGCTGTTCGCCAACCTGGCGGGGATCGCCATCCAGAACGCCCGCACGTACGAGGAGATGGAACGCCAGGCCATCAGCGACGGCCTCACCGGCATCCACAACTTCCGCCACTTCCACGAGTCGCTCAAGGCGGAGGTCAGCCGCGCCGGGCGCTACGACGAGCACTTCTGCCTGCTGATGATGGACCTCGACCACTTCAAGGCGGTCAACGACACCATCGGCCACCAGCGGGGTGACGACGTGCTGCGCGCGGTCGCAGGCGTGCTGCGCAGCTGCTCCCGCGAGTCCGACTACCTCGCCCGCTACGGCGGCGAGGAGTTCGCGATGATCCTGCCGCTCACCACGCTGGACGAGGCCAAGACGCTCGCCGAGCGCATCCGGGTCTCGGTGTCGATGCTCGACCCCGGGCACCCCGACCTGCACGTGACCGTGTCCATCGGCGTCTCGGCCTACCCCGAGTCGGCCAAGGACAGCGACGGGGTGCTGGGGGCCGCCGACGCCGCGCTGCTGCGCGCCAAGACCGGCGGCCGCGACCGGGTCTGCCTCTACACCGACGCCGTCGCCGGCGCGACGGCGGAGTTCGAGGGCGACCTCGCCGCCGTCGGCCGCCGCTTCGCCGACTTCATCGGGCTGAACGAGGCGGAGACGGCCGGGCTCGTCACGGCGCTGGCCGTGCACGAGACCGGCGCCGCCGTGCAGGACGAGGTGCAGACCATCCTCGGCACCGGCCAGAACGGCTCGGCCGAGCCCAACGAGGTGCGTCAGAAGGCCGTGGACGCGCTCGTGTACGGCAACGAGCGCTGGGACGGCGGCGGCTACCCGGAGGGACGCCGCGGGGTCGAGATCCCGCTCGTGGCCCGCGCCTTCGCCGTGTGCCGCCGGTTCGACCCGGCCGCGCACAACGGCGACAGCGTCGCCGACCTGCGCGGCCGCTCCTCCCACGAGCTGGACCCGAAGATGGTCCAGCGGTTCACGGCGATGCTCCGCGCCGAGAAGGCCGTGCACAACTAGGCACGGCCGCGGCCCGCCCGCCGGCGCGGCTCATCCGTCATCGCCGGCCCGTCACAGGCGCCGCGAATCTGCCATACTCACACCATGGACAACGTACGCCCGCTCCGTCCCAAGAAGCCGCCGGCCAAGCCGCGGCGCAGCCGGCACTCGCGGCGCCGCATCATCTGGTCGATCGTCGTCGCGATCGTCGTCCTCGTGCTCGTCTTCGGGAGCCGCATCCTCGGCTTCTACGTCGACTGGCTGTGGTTCGGCGAGGTCGGCTTCCGCAGCGTCTTCTGGACGCGCATCTGGTGGCAGGTCCTCGTCGGCGTGGTCGCCTTCGCGCTCTTCTTCGTCATCGTCGAGTTCAACGTCGAGCTCGCCCGCCGGCTGGCGCCGAGCTACCGCGTCACCGCCGCCGGCGACCTGCTCGAGCCACGCAGCGACCGCGTGCGGCGCTGGGTCGGGTGGGGCGGCCTGGGCGTGAGCCTCCTGGCCGCCTTCATCGCCGGCGTCTCGGCCTCGTCGCAGTGGCAGACGTTCCTCCTCTACGTGAAGCAGGCCCCGTTCGGCCAGAAGGACGCCATCTTCGGGCACGACATCGCCTTCTACGTGTTCTCGCTGCCGATGTGGCAGGCGCTGCAGAGCTTCGTCTTCGGCGCGCTCATCGCCTCGCTGGTGCTGGCCGCGATCATGCACGTCGTGATGGGCGGCATCGACTTCACGCAGACCGCCGGCACGCGCGGCGCGCAGGGCGCCGGCGGCGCGGGAGAAGAAGAGGCCGGGCCGGCCTCGCCCTTCGCCCGCGCCCAGCGCGCCGCCGCGCCGCAGCTGCCGCAGTTCGACATCAAGCTCGGCGGCCGCGCCGTCGCCCATCTCTCGGGCATCCTCGCGGCGATCTTCGTCGTCGTCGGCGTCGGCCAGCTGTTCCGCGGCTGGAGCCTCCTGTACTCCACCGCCGGCGCCATCTACGGCGCCGGCTACACGGACGTGCACATCCGGCTGCCGCTCATGTACGTCACCATGGCCATCGCCTTCCTGCTCGCCGCGGTGCTGGTCTGGAACATCCGTAAGCGGCACCAGTGGTGGCCGGTCGCCATCGCCGTCTGGATCGTCGCCATCATCGTGCTCCGCGGCATCGTCCCGGCCGTCTACCAGTCGCTGATCGTCAACCCGAACCAGCTGACCAAGGAACGCACGTACATCACCAACAACCTGGCGGCGACGAGACTGGCCTACAACCTGGAGCAGATCACGCAGACGCCGCTGAATCCCAAGACGCCCCTCACCCCGCAGAAGCTCCTCGCGAACCAGGCGACCCTGAACAACATCCGCCTCTGGGACCCCCAGACGCTGGTCGCCAACTACAGGCAGCAGCAGGAGCTCCAGCCCTACTACTCGTTCCTCGACGCCGACGTCGACCGCTACACCGTCAACGGCGTCTACACGCAGACGATGCTCTCGGCTCGCGAGCTCAACATCGCCGGGCTTCCGACGTCGTCGCAGAGCTGGGTCAACCAGCACATCACCTACACGCACGGCTTCGGCGTGGCGATGTCGGCGGTGAACCAGGTGACCAAGGACGGCTCCCCGGACTTCCTCATCCAGGACATCCCGCCGGTGACCGCACCGGGCCTGGAGATCAAGCAGCCGCGCATCTACTACGGCGAGCGCGGCACCGGCTACAGCCTCGTCAAGACGAACAACAAGGAGTTCGACTACCCGGGCCCCAACAACACCGACGTCTACACGCACGTACACCGGCAGCGGCGGCATCCCCATCTCGCCGGTGCTCAACCGCCTCGCCTTCTCCGTGAAGTACGGCACGCTCAAGTTCTTCTTCACCTCGGCGATCGAGAGCCAGAGCCGGATCATCATCAGGAACTCGATCCAGCCGCGGATCCGCGCCGCGGCGCCGTTCCTGGCGCTCGACCACGACCCGTACATGGTCGTCGCGGACGGCCGCCTGTGGTGGGTGCAGGACGCCTACACGACCACGGACCGGTACCCGTACTCGACCCCGCAGAACGGCGTCAACTACATCCGCAACTCGGTCAAGGTCGTGGTCGACGCCTACAACGGCACGATGAAGTTCTACGTCTTCGACCCCAACGACCCGATGCTCAAGACCTACGAGGCGGCGTACCCGTCGCTCTTCACGCCCAAGGACCAGATCCCCCAGACGCTGCTCCAGCACGTGCGCTACCCGGAGGACCTCTTCACGACGCAGTCCCAGGTCTACGCCACCTACCACGTCGACAATGCCGACGTGCTCTACAACAAGGGCGACCAGTGGTCGATCCCGACCAACGTCTCCCTCTCCGGCGCCGGGCCCATGTCGCCCTACTACGTGATGATGAAGCTGCCCGGCTCCGCCAAGGAGGAGTTCATCCTGATCCTGCCGTTCGTGCCCAACACGCGGCAGAACATGATCAGCTGGCTGGGCGCCCGCTCCGACGAGCCGCAGTACGGCAAGTCCCTCAACTACCTCTTCTCCAAGAGTTCGCTGGTGTACGGTCCCAGCCAGGTCGAGGCGGCCATCAACCAGAATCCGGACATCAGCGCCCAGCGGACCCTGTGGGGCCAGCAGGGGTCGCAGGTGATCATGGGCAACCTGCTCGTGGTTCCCATCGAAGACTCGCTGCTCTACGTGCAGCCGCTCTACCTGGAGTCCACGCAGACCCAGATCCCACAGCTCCAGCGCGTGATCGTCTTCTACCGCGGGCCGGCCACCGCCGCTAACGGCAACAATGCCAACCAGTACGTGGCGATGGAGCCGACGCTGGCGCAGGCGCTCGCCGCCGCGTTCGGGCAGAGCCTCCTTCCGGGTCAGGCTGGCGTCGCCGGCGGTACCGGCGCCGGCGGCACCGGCACGGGCGGGACCACCGGCGGGGCGACGGGCACGGTCAGCGCCCAGGCGGCCGCCCTCATCGCGCGCGCCAACACCGAGTTCAACGCCGCGCAGACGGCCCTCAAGGCCGGCGACTTCGCCGAGTACGGCCGCCAGATCGACGCGCTGAAGCAGACGCTCAGCGACCTGCAGCGCCTCCAGCAGAAGTAGCTCCGGCTCGATCGCGGCCGGCCCTCCGCCACCGCAGACCGCGGTACCCGCTCCCGCACGCCGCCCGCGCCATCGGGTAGACGAACGTTCCGTGGACAACCGTGCCCCAGGGGACGAAGGTCTGTCGTGCACAGGCACCGCAAGCGTCGTCCCGGTTGAACGCGGTCTCGGGGTCAAGTCACCGCGTTCGCCCGATGCGAGGGGCGACTCACGTGAAGGCGGTCTCGGGGGGAGGCGGAATGTCGTCCGCGCTGACTACACTTTTTGCGCCAGACGGCTCAAGTCCGCCGCTCGCGCGTCGAAACGTGGAGTGCGGAGGCAGCCACGGGTCCGATAGCGGGCGCACTGGTGTGCCCGGGCCGGGGAGGAGTGTGGAGCAATGAGTAGAGCGCGACGCGCTGGACGCGATCGCAGCGCCTTCAGCATGGTCGAGTTGCTGGTGACCATCGTCTTGGCCGGCGTCATCTTCGCCGCCATGATCCCGTTCTTCGCCAACGCGCTCCATGCGACGTCGCGCGACGCGCTGCGCAACGACTCCCAGAACATCACCGTCGACCGCATCGACCAGGTGCGCCTGCTCAACTACGACGACATCTCAGGCGCCAACCTGAACACGCCCCCGAGTCCCGCGAGCGAGTTCGGCGACGGCCGCTTCGGCCCCGTCTACGCCGTCGCGGGTGGCAAGACGTTCGACATCCTCTACGAGGTCGCACTGCAAGACAATGCGAAGAAGGTCACTGTGCACGTGGCGGGGTCGGGCTCCGGCTACGCGACCACCATGAGCACGGTCGTGAAGAACCCCGCGCCCAATATCGCCGTCGCCACTGCCGGCCCGACTCCGAGCGTCTTGCCTACCACCAACCTGTCGATCACCGCCTCGTTCAAGAACTGGTCGCACGTCGTCCAAAACAGCGCCAAGGGCGTCTACTGGACGCGCACGAACGACACCACCCATCAGACCATCACCTCGACGCACCTGTGGCCGACCAGCGCCAGCAGCCCGACGGTCAAGTGGATCGGGCTGACGGGCGGCAAGGACTACACGTACACGGTCTCGTGCTACAGCAGCGTGTGGCAGAGCGGCAACACTCCGTTCACCTCGCCCCCCTTCCACCTGCTCAAGAGCGCGCGGCTCAAGTTCGACACCAACCCGGGTGGCTCGTGATGCGACCGGCGACGACCCCTGAAATCAGAGTACCGCGCACATCGCAAGCAGGCATCACGCTGATCGAGCTCCTCACCGCGATGGTCATTCTCGGGATCATCACCACCATGCTGATCATGGGATGGGTCAATCTGCAGCGAGCGTCCGCGTTCGCGGTCCAGACCAACAACGCACGCGCGACGGCCCGTGACGCGCTCAGCCGCGCCGCCGTAGAGGTTCGCGACGCCCAGCCGGTGGCTCTGCCGACGGCGACTCCGCCGGCCGCGACGGCAGGGGCGGTGTTCACCGCCGCGCGGCCCCTGTCGGCGACCTTCTACTCGGTGTACAACCTCTCCAACGCCGGTGACGACCTCACCGGCTCCGCGGCGAGGCGGCTCACCAGGATCCGGCTCGACACCAGTGGGTCCTCGCCTCAGAAGACGCTGATCTGGGAGCGCGACGCCAGCAACAACGGCGTCTTCGGAGACGCCAGCGACCGCACCATCGTCTTGGCGCAAGACGTCGTCAACACCAGCATCCCCAACCATGATGTGACGCCCACCACCACGTACACGGCCGTGTTCACCTACGGGTACCGTCCGAATTCCGCCAGCCCCCTCCTGTGGACGGACAACGCCGATTCCAGCCTGGATCTCACCAAGATCGCGGTCGTGCGCGTGCGGCTGATCATCGACGCCAACCTGAATCATGTGCCGGCGCCCATCGACGTGGTCACCACGGTGCTTCCGCGCAACGCGGTGCCCTACCAGCAGGAGGACTAGTCATGCACAGGCAACGGGGAGAACGAGGGGTCGCTCTGATCATGCTCATCGGAATCACCGCCACGCTGGCGATCCTCGCATCGACACTGGTCATGGTGCTCGCCAACCAGCAGCGCGCTACGGCTCTGGAGCGCACACGCAAGACGTCGCAGCAGTACGCCGACGGTGCCCTCGACACGGCCGTCACCTTCGCCAAGGCGAAGAAGATCTCGCAGACGGACGGGTCGTGGCTGACGACGCAGGAACTCCTCGACGCGTTCGCCGAAGGCTTCGAGGGCGGCGTCCTGCCCGAGGGGATGACGGTGCAGTTCTTCGTGTACGACAACAGCTCCGGAGCCGCCGCCTACGATGCGAATCACGACGGCATGATGTGGGTCGAAGTCGTCCTCACCTATCAGGGCAAGACCACGCGCGCACGCGTCCTCATCCGCCAGAGGGAGGAGTCGGTCATCAGCGCCTTCCCCAAAGCCGTGGTCTACAGCGACACGGGCATCAGGCTCGACGGCACGAGCGACGTGTACGCCGTCAAGGCGGACAACATCACGCCCTGGGCGCCGGCGCCGCCCTGGGCGACGACCATCATGGTAGGCGGCGGCATGAGCACCGCCAACGGAGCGAGAGACTTCACGGCCAACAGCGTTGCCAACCTCGCGGCGCCCACCTCCACCGTGCAGTCCGTCAATATCCAGGCCAACGGCGCCGTCTCGCCGTCGGGCAAGTTCAACGGCACCATCTCCGGAGGGATCGGCCTTCTGAGCGACTACTTCGACCAGGCCGCCCAGGCGGACCTGTGTGACGAAGCCCAGGCCGGAGAGTCACATGCGGCGGCCCCGTCGGCTCCTGCCACGCTGCCGGCGCCGGCGCCGACGCCCAGCACCACGCTGTCCGCCACGGAGATCACCAACAACATCCAGAACACCACCACGACCACGGCCTACACCACGTACCAGAACACGAGCGTCAAGACGGCCGCGAGTACGAACATCACCATCTCGCGCACGACCGCTCGCACGCTCTACTTCAAGGACCTGTACGTCAGGGGCAACCTCTCCGTCACGGGTCCCGTGACGCTGGTCGTCACGGGGTTCCTCCGCGTGGACGGGACCTTGGCGATCAACAACACCACCGCCACCGCCGTCACCGACACCTTCTCCGGACCCGTCTACGTGGGTAGCGCCAGCGCCAGCAGCGTGGCGGGCAAGGTGACCTTCAGCGGCGCGCCGTCGTTCTACACGGCTGGCCCGCTCACGCTCAGCAACACCCTGACGTCGGTCGGGCAGCTGTACGCGAACGGCAACCTCGCCCTGACGGGCAACGCGCCGGTCACCGCCACCTCGTCCGTGTACACCGGCGGGACCCTCACCGTCAACGGCGCCACCTCGGCGATCACCGACCAGTTCGGGTCGCTCTACGTGGCGGGCACCGGCAACAGCGCGGTATCGGGCACCGTGACGCTCAACGCTACCTCGTCCCTCTACGCGGCCGGGCCCCTGGCGCTGAGCAACACCCTCACCACCACCGGGCTGCTCTACGCCGCCGCCGCCTATTCCAGCACGACGCCGGCGTTCAGCATCACGGGCAACGCGACGGTCAAGTCGACGGCGCTCGTCGTACCGCTCGGGAACTTCACGATCAGCGGGGCCACCTCGCCCGTCACGGACTACTTCGGACCTGTCTGGGTGGGCGGCCCGAGCGCCAGCGCCACCTGGAGCGGTACCGCTTCGGTACGCACGACCAACTACACGAACGCGCTCGCGCCCGCCGGCCCGATGTGGATCACCATCCTCGATCGCAGCGGGACGTTCAACGACGTTTACGGCTATGTGTGGCTGACGGGCAACGCCGGCACCGCCAACGTGGCGTGGGAGGTCACCGGCCCGTCATCCGGCACCGCGTGCACCATCATGTGCCCGCTCTTGGCCACGACGGAGAAGACCGTGACCGCGGGCAAGGTCGACTTCGGTTCGCCGACCGCCCCCATGGTCTACTACATGGTGTGCGACAACGACACCCTGTACTCGAACACCTGCGAGTGGGGCGGCAGCGGCACGTTCTACGGCCTCATGGTCGTCATGGAGGCCTGTCTCCAGATCACCGGCGGCAACGGGGTGACGCCGTGCGTGCTCGGCGCGGTGTTCAACGGCACTCCCTACACGAGCGGGACCTCCCCCTCCGTGAACGACATCACCCTCAGCGGGGCGTCGACGGTGGCCTACAGCCAGTCCATCCTCGACGCCATCATCAGCACGTCGATCAAGACGACCACGACCGTCACCCAGATCGTGCCGGGATCGTGGCAGCAACTGCCCGCGAACTGAGACGAGCGCCGGCCGGCGCGGCGGCGGCTCGACCGAGACACAGTGGGGGCGGGGCGCCGAAGGGCACCCCGCCCCCACTTCGTGCCCGGACGTCTCCGCGGGCATCGTATACTTGGCCGCGCGGGCGATTAGCTCAGGGGTAGAGCACCTGCCTTACAAGCAGGGAGTCGCTGGTTCAAATCCAGCATCGCCCACCATCCGCACTATATGAGGTCGCGAACCTCTGTGGCCGCTTCGCCGTCATCCGGGAGACGGCGTCGACGAGAGGAGTCGGGCGATGAGAGCGATCCGCAAGAACCGCACCGCCCCAGCCACCGCCCCGGTCCGTCTGGCGCGCCCGGGCCCGGCGTTGCTGGCGACGGCGACACTGCTCGTCGTCGCGCTTGCGGCGGCGACGGTCGCCGGCTGCGGGAGCAGCCCCGGCGACGGCTCGGGGGGCGCCGGCGGAGGCTCCGCCTCGGGCGCCTCGCTTGCGGGTACCTCCTGGAAGCTCACCGCTTGGTCCGTCAGCAGCCAGGATCCCAACGAGTTCACCATCACCGCGGAGTTCAAGGACGGCCGTATCGGCGGCACGTCCGCGGTCAACCAGTACGGCGGCCCCTACACGGCCGGCGATGACGGGTCGTTCTCCGTCGGCGAGCTCGTCAGCACCATGATGGCCGGCCCCGAGCCGGCCATGCGCGCGGAACAGACCTACCTCAAGCTGCTGGCTGGCGCGAAGAAGTTCAACCTTGACGGCAAGACGCTCACGCTCTCCGATGCCAACGGGAACGAGTCGCTGATCTACACCGCCACGACTGTTGCCTCGCCGGGCTACTGAGGCCGCCGCCGACCCTCCGGGCGGGACCTCAGTGAGGTAAGGTACTCGCATGACCGGACCGACGACGGGAACAAGCGCTCCGCAGACCCCGGACGCCGTCGCGCACACGGCAGCGCTCCGGGCGGCGCGCGAACGGCAGTCGCACGTTCGGCACGAGCTGCGTGGGCCGCTCGCCGTGATCTACCCGCTGCTCTCGCTGTTGCTGGACGAAGGGGACGGTGCGCTCAGTCCCCAACAGCGTGAGTTCCTCGAGGTGCTGGAGCGCAACGTCGTGCGGCTCGAGGCGCTCATCATAGGCGTCGCGGACAGCGGCTGGGCCGATTGCTCTTCGGCGCCGGCGGTCGCCGGCGACGTCGCGCTCGGCGACGTCGCCGAGGAAGTCGTCACGCTCCGCAGCCAGGACGACCACGGCGGACCGCTGGTCGTCGTGGACGCCGGACCATCGCCCACCCCGTGCGCGCGCGCGGACCGCGACGACGTGCGCCAGATCGTCGCCGACCTCGTGCGCAACGCCGTGACGTACACCCCGAGCGAAGGAAGCGTGACCGTCCGCATCGCCGCGGGCGTGGACCCCGGCACGGTCATGCTCGAGGTGGCCGACACGGGCCCGGGTATGCCTCCGGAGGAGCTGGCCCGGGCCTTCGAGTTCGGCTTCCGCGGTGAGCAGTCGCGGCGTCTGCGGGCTCCGGGCCTCGGCGCCGGCCTCTGGGTCTGCCGCGAGCTCGCCGCGCGCAACGGCGGCGGGATCTCGCTGGCGAGCGAGCCCGGCGCGGGCGTGCGTGCGACGCTCACCCTCCCTGCAGCGGGCGGTGCACAGTGATCGCTTCTCGGCTCATTCTGCTCGTGGACGACGACCAGGACCTCCTCACCGCTCTCTCCGGCGGCCTTCGCCAGCGTGGGTACGAGGTCGCCGTGGCGCTCGACGCGGTCGCCGCCATGAGCGCGGCCGTGCGGCTCAAGCCCAGCGTGGTCGTCCTCGACGTCGGCCTTCCCGGCGGCGACGGGTCCGTGGTCATGAAGCGCATGCACGCCCTGCCGCAGCTCGCCGGAGTGCCGGTGATCATGATGAGCGGACGCGACCCCGAGCGATACCGCGACGAGGCGCTGGCCGCCGGCGCGTCGGCGTATCTCACCAAGCCGCTCGAGATCGACGGCCTTGTCATCGCCATCCGGGTCGCCCTGGGCGAGGATGTCGGTCTGGACGCGGCCGTGGCGCAGGGCGGGGCTGCCGGCGACCGCCTGGGCGACATCCTCAAGGACATGGGCCTCGTGACCGAGGAGCAGATCGCGTCGGCCCTCGCCCGGCAGGGCGAGGCCATCTCGGTTCCCTCGGCGCTCGCCGGCAAGATCGTCCTGCTGGTCGACGACGACGAAGACCTGCTCGTCGCGCTTGCCGCGCCGCTGCGCCGGCAGGGGTTCGACGTCGTCGTGGCGACGGACGCCGTCACCGCGGTCTCCACGGCGGTCAAGCAGCCACCGGACGTGGTGATCATGGACATCGGGCTGCCCGGCGGCGATGGCATGATGGTGATGCAGCGGCTGCACTCTCTGCCGCAGCTGGCCGGCGTGCCTGTGATCATGCTCAGCGGGCGCGACCCGGAGAAGCACCGGGACGAGGCGCTCGCCGCCGGCGCCGCCGACTACCTCGCCAAGCCGATCTCGCCCGAGGCGCTCTCCGCCGCCGTCGTCGAGGCGCTGGGCGGGGACGCCGCCGCGTCCTGAGTCGCCTCGGAGGAGGCGCGCGCCGGCGCGCCGGCCAGGAGTGTGAGGAAGACCGCCGCGAGGCGACGTCAGGGTGACGGCCGCCCGCGATACCCCTTCCCCATGGCCTGCGGCACGGGCCGGGCCTGAGGGGCTGTCATGGTAGAGTGAAGCGCACTCGTCCCCGGCGGGGGCCCGTGCCGACAGTGGAGGGAGACCTGGCAGCCAGCACGTCAGCCGAGCGAGCGCCGCGCACGCTCTTCGTCACCAACGACTTCCCGCCGCGCATCGGCGGAGCCCAGTCCTACTACTGGGGCGTCATCCGTACGCTGGATCCTTCTGAGGTCGCGATCCTCGCGCCGGCGCACATCGACGCCGCCGCGTTCGACGCGACGCATCCCTACACCGTGGTCCGCGCATCCACGTCGGTCCTCTGGCCGACGAATGCGATGCTGCACACGGTGGAGCAGATGGCCGAGCGCGAAGGAGCGGAGCTCATCCAGCTCGGCCATCCGCTGCCTGCCGGCCTCCTGGGCCCGCGGCTGCGCCAGCGGCGCGGCCTGCCCTATGTCGTCTTCCTCGGCGGCGCGGAGGTCACGCTGCCCGGCGTGGTGCCGGGCGTCAACAACATGTTGCGCCACGTGCTCGGCAAGGCGTCCATGCTGCTCACCGTGAGCGAGTACACGGCCGAGGCCGCGCGCAAACAGACCAACGGGAAGGTACCTGCGGAAGTCTTGCGGCCGCCGCTCCTTGTGGGCGACTTCGTGCCGGCCGCTCGCGACGAGGCCGCTCGCCTTCGCGAGCGGCTCGGCATCGACGGGCAGATCGTCGTCTGCGTCGGCCGCCTGATCCCCCGCAAGGGCCAGGACAAGCTCATCGACGCGCTGGCCCTGCTCCGCAGCGAGTTCCCCCGCCTGCACCTCGTGCTGATCGGCGAGGGCCGGCTGGCGACCGGCCTGTACGACCGCGCCCAGAAGCGTGGCGTGGGCGAGCGCGTGCATCTCACCGGCGCGCTCGCCGACAAGGCGATGAGGGAGTGGCTGCGCGCCGCCGACGTCTTCGCCTCGCCCTGCCGCAGCCGCTGGGCCGGCCTCGAGGTGGAAGGCTTCGGCATCGTGTTCGCCGAGGCGGCGCTCGCCGGCCTGCCCGTGATCGCCGGCGCCTCCGGTGGCGCGCCCGAGGCCGTCGTCCAAGGCGACACCGGCCTCGTCGTCGACGGCCACTCGGTCCAGCAGGTCGCCGCAGGGCTGGCCTCGATCCTGCGCCGGACGCCGGAGCAGCGCAGGGCGATGGGCGCCAAGGGACGCGAGCTCGCGCTGGCGCGGCACACGCCGACGGTCGTCGGAGAGCGCTACCGCGAGCTGTTGCGCAGGGCGGCAGCAAGATGAGCGACCGCAGCGAGCGACGTCATGGCGCACTCCACATTCTTGCGGGGTTGGCCGGCGGCTTCGCCGCCGGCACCATCCCGACCGGCGAGCTCGTCACCCGCACGCTCACCGGCAATCGGCTCAGCGACCTGGGCGACGGCAAGGCCGGCTCCTCCAACGTGGCGCGCAGCGTCGGCTGGAAGGCCGGCGCCTTCGTGATGATGCTCGACGCGCTCAAGGCGTACGCGCCGGCGACGGCCGCGCGTGCAGTCGGCGCCGGGAACAACGAGGTGGCCGCCATCGGCGTGTCGGCGATGTGTGGCCACATCGCCGTCGTCAAGGGGCGCGGCGCCGCGGCGGCGCTTGGCGCCGCCTTCGCCATGGACCCCGCGATGATGACCATCGGCTGCGTGCCGCTGGTCGGCGGCAGCGTTCTCCATCGCCACGCCGAAGCCGTCACGGTGACGGCGCTGTCGCTGCCGCTCATCAGCCTCGCGCTGCATCGCAGCCCGCGCCGCGCGTTCGGCCCGCTGCTGCTCATCACCGTGCTCTTCGCGGCGCGCCTCCGCGGGTCGCCCGGCGCGCCGCTGCCGGACTCCCCCAAGGTCCTGTGGAACCGGTTCGTGCTCGACCGGGACGAGCGCTGAACAGGGGGTCTGGGTGCGCGTAGGCCTCGTATCCCCGTATTCCTGGACCGTCCCAGGAGGCGTGAACCACCACATCGAACATCTCGCGGAGGAGCTCGAGCAGCGCGGCCACGAGACCTGGGTCATCGCGCCGGTCGGCGCGCTGACGCCGGCGCGGCGTCACATGGACAGCCGCCAGCACGCGATGGCCGAGCGGTTCATCCCGGTGGGCTCGGCCGTGCCGGTGCCCAGCAACGGCTCCATGGCCTACGTCAACTTCTCGCCGCAGATCGTGACGCGCATGGACCGCGCGGTGCGCTACGGGCGCTTCGACGTCCTCCACGTGCACGAGCCCTGCACGCCGGCGGTCTCCGCCATGGCGGTGATCCTGGCGACGTCGCCCGTGGTCGGCACGTTCCACGCGGCGCTCGACGCCTCCGGCTACTACGATCACTTGAAATGGGTCGTGTCCGCGGTGATGAAGCGCCTCGATGTGCGCGTCGCCGTGAGTGAGGCCGCGAGGGCGTTCCCGCAGAGCCGGTTCCCCGGGCCCTACCGGATCATCCCCAACGGCGTGCCGGTCGAGAAGTACGCGCCGGCCATCGGGGCGCCAAAGGTGCGGGGTCGGATCCTGTTCGTGGGGCGCGCCGAGAAGCGAAAGGGACTCGGCGTGCTGCTTCAGGCCTTCACGCTCCTGCGCGAGCGCGCCCCCCACGCGACGCTGGTCATCGCCGGCGCCACGCGTCGGCAGGTGCTCGAGACCGACCGCAACGGCACCGGTCTGCCTGTCGACTTCGCCGGCGTCGAGGCTCTCGGCTGGGTCGCCGATGAGGAGAAGATCGCCCACCTCGCAGACGCCGAGATCGTGTGCGCGCCGTCGCTGGCGGCCGAGAGCTTCGGCATCGTGCTTGCCGAGGCGATGGCGGCCGGCGTGCCGGTGGTCGCCTCGGACCTGCCGGGCTATCGGGCGGTCCTGCGCGACGGCCAGGCCGGGCGGCTCACGCCGCCCGGCGACCCCGTCGCGCTCGCGGACGCGCTCTACGACCTGCTGCAGGACGAGGAGGAGCGGCGGCGGCTCGCCGCCGCAGGCAGCGCCGCCGCCGCCGAGCTCTCCTGGGGACGCATCACCGACAGCATCGTCGAGGCCTACGAGGATGCTGTCGCGGCGCCGCGGGTGCGCGGCTTGCACGGCCTGCCCGGCAGGCCGTCGTTCGGCCGCGCGATGCTCCAGTACGCCGTGTGGTCGCGCCGGACCGGCTACTCGGCCCGGCGCGCCCTCGAAGGCGACGGCACCGGCCCGCTCTGAGCCTGCCGGCGCCGCTCCGGCGAACGTCGTCACCCGTTTTGCCGCGCTGCAGGCCGTATGCTAGACTCCGCATTCGCTGCAACGCGGCCGGTCGCTCCGTGACCGGCCATCAGCGTCCTTTCGCGGGGGCGTAGCTCAGCTGGTTAGAGCGCCGGCCTGTCACGCCGGAGGCCGCGGGTTCGAGCCCCGTCGCTCCCGCCACCTCTTCCTTGATCCTCCTTACCACTCTCTGCGTCCGCTGCCGTGCGGCCTCGCCGCCTGCCTTGCCCTGCCCAAAGGGGTATGGACGACGAAGCAGAAGTCCACACTCTTGACGATCACACCGGGGGCAAGGGGGACCAGTACCCCGTCGGCGCCGTCGGAAGGGTGAGCGGCGCGGTTGTCATGGTCCCCGGCGTCGGGATCATCGGCGCGCTGGCGAGCACGTTCGCCGGCGTCCTGATCCACGCGCCGGAGAAGCAGCGGCGCAGATCGACGAGCTGAAGGCCCAGCTCGCGGCGATGCACGAGGAGCTGACGACCATCCGCGACCCCCCAGCGCGGACGACCGGGCCGGGGAGGAGGGGAGCGGTGGCGGTCCGGTCCACGGTCCAGCGGCCGGCCGGGCGTCGTCTCAGAGCGGGTCGAGCAGCGTGGGGTCGCGCAGTTCCTCGATGCCGAGCTCCGTGGCCCGCCAGGGGCCCTCCGGGAGTACGGCGGGGTCGGTGATCAGCGTGGTCGAGCCGTTCCTCGGGTCAGCGCGCAGACCGCAGCCGAGGTGCCACAGGTATTCGACATGGTCGTCGGCGATGCAGCGCGCCTCGAAGCCGCGGGCCGTCACTTCGCCGAGAGTGAAGCCATCAAGCCGGTCGGTCATGCTTCGTCCACTCCCCGGTCGCACGGCGAGCGCCGCCGCGGGGCGGCGCTCCTCTTCCAATGACTTCGGCTCGGCAGCGCCCTTCCTTTATGGGAACATCCCTTCAACTGAGCAGGTGTCGAGGCGGGAAGGTGGCCGGGCGCAGCGGCGACCGTGGCGAGAATCGTACGCGTCACGGCATGGTGATGCCTCGGCGAAGGTTGACATCTCGTGACGGTTCAATGCTTATTGGGACCGTGAAAAAGCACCGTACGGTCACGTCGCGCGCAGTGGCTCGGGCGGCGAGTGCCACGCGGTGCGGTATCGCCTCCATCAAGGCCGGGTGGAAAGGGGACATGCCTCGAACTTCTGAGCCACCACGTCCGTAGACTCCGGCTTCCGCCGGCACATGGGGCCCCGCCGGCGAGACGTTGTAGCAAGGGGGAACTGTGGCTGAAGAACTTGCCTTTGCCCGCAAGGCCAGCGGCCTCGTCCGCGGCCTGTCGATGACCGACGCCTTCGCGGTCGGCTTCATGAACCAGGGGCTCACGCCGAGCATCTGGTTCGCGATCACGTTCGGACTCGGCGTCTTCCTCGGCGGCAACCTCATCATCGCCGCCCTCATCTCGTTCGTCCTCGCCGGCTTCGGCTTCCCCGTCGTCTGGGGCGTCCTCGGCGGCTCGATGCCGAGGTCCGGCGGCGAGTACATCTACAACTCGCGCATCGTGCACCCCATCTTCGGCATCGCCCAGAGCTTCGGCGACGCCATGATCTGGCTGATGTGGATCTACGTGCTGACGCCGCTGGCCGTCGACCCGGGGCTCACGATGACGTTCAACTACCTGGGCTGGACGGGCGCCGCCGAGTGGGTCGTGAGCAGCGCCTGGATCACCTTCGCCCTGGCGACCCTGTTCAACATCATCGGCTTCCTGTTCGTGGTCTTCGGCATCAGGATCTTCGCGCTCACGCAGAAGGTCGTGATGTTCTTCGGCATCGGCGGCTGCATCGTCATCGGCCTGGTGCTGACCTTCTCCTCCCACGCCAACTTCGTCGCCAAGTGGGACGCCAACGCTGCGGCGAGCGGCTCGCCGAGCTACCAGGGCTTCGTCGCCAGGGTCGGCGCGGAGGCCGGCCAGCTCATGCCGCACACCTGGTCGTGGGGGGCGACGCTGGGCTGCATGGTCGCCATGTCCTGGCTGTTCGCCTACGCCTACTCGATCGCCTTCATCGGCGGCGAGGTCAAGCGCCCCGACAAGACCATCATCTGGTCCAACTTCTTCGCCATCGCGGTGCCCTTCGTGTTCATGATCTGGATCGCCCTCGCCCTCAACAAGACGGTGGGCTACCAGTTCCTCAACGCCGCCGCCTGGAACGACCAGAACGGCCCGATCAAGGGCTTCAACATGCCCTTCGGCAGCAACTTCATCGACCTGGCCGTGTACGCCCTCGGGACGAAGACCTGGCTGACCAGGCTCGCCGCCGGCTACATGGGCTTCTCCTACGTGGCCTTCACCGCCTGGTGGGTCGCGCTCTCCTACCTCGCGTTCCCGCGCATCCTGTTCGCCTGGGGCATGGACCGCATGGGCCCGAAGTGGTTCACGGACATCAATCCCCGCTGGGCGAGCCCGGTCAAGAACTACGTCGTCTGCTTCGTCCTCGGCGAAGCCCTGCTCGTCCTCTACTACACGCTGCTCAGCAACGCGATGCAGAACGTGATCGTCACCGGTCTGCAGGTGACCTCGGTGTTCATCCCCACGGCCATCGCCGCCCTGCTCTTCCCCTACGTCAAGCGCGCCAAGGGCGTCTGGGAGTCCTCGCCCTACAAGACGTGGAAGTTCCTCGGCCTGCCGGTCGTGGTGTGGGGAGCGCTGGCCAGCTTCGTCTACCTCGGCATCCTGCTCTACTACTTCGTCTTCAACGCCGCGGCGAAGCAGTTCACCTTCAGCGGCAACGTGCTCCTGGTGACCGCCTGGGTGCTGGGCGTCGCCTGGTACTTCTTCTGGAAGAGCCGCAGCAAGAGCGTCGGCGTCGACGTGTCGGTCACCTACGGGGAGTTGCCGCCCGAGTGACTCGCGCGCGGAGGGGCGGGAGCGGAGGGATCGCACTCCTGCCCCTCCGTGAGCGCCGCCGGCGAGCGGCATGCGACGCCGGCAGGAGCTCCTAGCCGGAGACGAGCAGGCGCGGGCCTGCCGCGGCGATCTCCGGCGAGACGCGGCCGGCGAAGCGCTCGAAGTTGGCGGCGAACTGCTGCGCCAGCGCAGCCGCCCGCCTGTCGTACGCGGCCGGGTCCGGCCAGGTGGAGCGCGGGTCGAGCAGGCGTGCCGGCACCTTGGGACAGTGCTCCGGCACGAGCACGCCGAACACCGTGTGCGGCGTCACGGGCACGTCGTCCAGCGCCCCCTCGAGGGCGGCCTTGAGCAGGTTGCGTGTGAGCGAGATGCGCATGCGCTTGCCCTGCCCGTGCGGGCCTCCCGACCAGCCGGTGTTGACGAGCCAGCAGCGCGCCCGCCCGCCGCGCAGCCGCTCGGCAAGCATCTTCGCGTACACCACGGGGTCGCGCGGCATGAACGGCGCGCCGAAGCAGGCGGAGAACGTCGGTTCGGGCTCGTCCACACCGGCCTCGGTACCGGCGACCCTGGCGGTGAAGCCGGAGAGGAAGTGATAGCTCGCCATCTCCGGCGTCAGCCTGCTGATGGGCGGCAACACCCCGTAGGCGTCGCAGGCTAGGAAGAAGACGTTGCGCGGCGTGCCGCCCTCCCCCGTCTCGACCGCGCCCGGGATGTGGGTCACGGGGTAGGTGGCGCGGGTGTTCTCGGTGATGGAGTCGTCGTCCCAGTGGATGGCGCGGGTCATGGGGTCGACCACAACGTTCTCGAGCACCGAGCCGAAGCGGATGGCTTGGAAGATCTGCGGCTCGGCGCGGGCGGAGAGGCGGATGACCTTGGCGTAGCAGCCGCCCTCGAAGTTGAACACGCCGTGGTCGGTCCAGCCGTGCTCGTCGTCGCCGATGAGGCGGCGAGAAGGATCGGCGCTCAGCGTCGTCTTGCCGGTGCCGGAGAGGCCGAAGTAGAGGGCGACATCACCCAGTCGCCCGGCCGTGGCCGAGCAGTGCATCGGCAGCACGTCGCGCTCGGGCAGCAGGAAGTTCATGACGCTGAAGAGCGCCTTCTTCATCTCGCCGCCGTACATCGTGCCGAGGATGAGCACGAGCCGGCGCTTGAAGCAGATGCCGACGAAGACGCGGGAAGGCGGCCCGTCGGCCGCCTCGGTCCGGGCGCCGGATCCGCGGCCCTCGGCCGCGCCCTCCGGCGCCTCGTCCGCCGGCAGCTCGCCGCAGTGGACGACGGTGAAGCCAGGAGCGAAGCCCTCCAGGTCGACCGGCTCCGGGCGTACGAACAGCGTGTGCGCGAAGAGCGCGTGCCACGTCGCCCGCGCGACGACCCGGATGGGCATGCGGTAGGCGGGCTCCGCGCCAACGTAGCCGTCGAAGACGTAGACCTCGCGGCGGCGCAGATGCTCGCCGGCGCGCCGGAGCTGCCGCTCGAAGAACTCCGGCGAGCACCGCTGGTTGGCGCCGCCCCACTCCACGTCGGCGGCCTCGGGCTCGTCGACGATGTAGCGGTCGGCGGGGGAGCGGCCCGTGCGTTCGCCCGTGGTGACGACGAGCGCGCCGTTGGCGGCGAGGATGCCCTCCTGGCGGGCGAGGGAGCGAGCCGTGAGCTCGGGGGCCGGCAGGTTGCGGTGGATGGGCCCGACCCTGAGGCCCGCCTCCTCAAGCTGCGCGTGCACCGTCTGTTCGTCCACTCGCCCCTCCAGTGTCCTGGCGGGAGTGTATCCGACCGCAGGCCGATACTCCCGTCCGCCGCGGGCTCCGGACGGACTTGGCCGGCGTGGAAACGCGAAGGCGGCGGGGCCGGGGGGTCGGCCCGCCGCCTTCACTCGGCAGGGCGTCTGGGCTCGGCCGGTGGGCCGGCCTTTGCCCGGGTTCAGCCCAGCGGGCCGACCTCCGCCTCGACCGCGTCCAGGATCTCGCCAGACTCGACGAGCGCGGCCATCGCGTTGTGGTCCGGGAACAGCGGACGGTCGATGTCGAGGTGCTCGACGTGCTTGCGGATCACGGCCTTGGCGGCGCGCACGCCCCTGCCCGGCGTGAAGTCGCGGAAGTCGAGCGCCTGCGCCGCCGCCATGAACTCGATGCCTAGGATGCCGAACGCGTTCTCGAGGATCTGGCGGTTCTTGAGGGCGGTGTTCATGCCCATGGAGACGAAGTCTTCCTGGTCAGCAGCGGCGGGGATGCTCATCGTCGCCGCCGGCGCCGAAAGGATGCGCTGCTCGGTGATGAGCATGTCGGCGGTGTACTGGCTGAGCATGAGGCCGCTGTAGAAGCCGGGGTTTGGCGTGAGGAAGTCGGGCAGTCCCTGGCTCGTGGCGGTGTTCTCGAGCCGGTTGAGCCGCCGCTCGCTGAGCACGCTGACCATGGTGATCGCCTGGCCGATCATCTCCATGGGGAGGCTGACCGGCGTGCCCTGGAAGTTCGCGCCGGTCAGCGTGAGCTTGTCCTCGGGGACGAAGATCGGGTTGTCGCCGACGCCGTTGAGCTCGATCTCCACCTGACTCCTCGCCCACTTGAGCGCGTCGTGCGCGGCACCGATGACCTGCGGCGTCGAGCGCATGGAGTAGGCGTCCTGCACCTTGGTCTTGATCTTGCCGGTGGCCAGGTCGCTCTGGTCGATGCAGGCGCGGATGGCGGCGGCGCTGCGCACGGCGCCGGAGAAGCCGCGCAGCTCGTGCAGCTTGCTGTTGTAGGGCTTGAGGTTGGCGAGCAGCGCCTCGAGGCTCATCGACGCGGCGATCTCGGCCTGGCGCAGCCAGCGGTCGGCGTCGTAGCAGAGGAGGGCGCTCATGCCGGTGAGGACGTTCGAGCCGTTGATCGTGGCCAAGCCGTCGCGCGCCTCCAGCCCGGGGATCGGGATGCCGGCGCGCTCGAGCGCCTCCCGGCTCGTCATGCGCTCGCCCTGGAAGAAGGAGTCGCCCTCGCCCATCATGACGAGCGCCATCTGGGCCATCGGGGCGAGGTCGCCGCAGGCGCCCACCGAGCCCTTGGAGCTCATGACCGGCGACACGCCGGCGTTGAGCAGCGCGATCAGGGTCTGCGTGATCTCCGGCCGGTTGCCCGAGTTGCCGTGGGCGTGGACGTTGGCCCGCGCCGCCATGGCGGCGCGAACGACCTCGATCGGGGCCGGTTCGCCGATGCCGGCGGCGTGGTTGTAGACGAGGAAGCGCTGGAACTGCTGCACCTGGTCGTCGTCGAGCACGATCTCGCTGAACTCGCCGATGCCGGTGTTGGTGCCGTACATGATCTCGCGCGCGGTGATCTTCTCCTCCAGCATCGCGCGACAGACCTTGATGCGCTCGAGCGCCGCCGGGTCGAGCTCGACCTGCTCGCCATCCCGGGCGATGCGCACGAGCTTCTCGACGGTGAGCGACGAGCCGTCCAGGGTGATGGTCACGGGTGTGTCTCCTCTCGCGGGACTCAAGAGCCGCGCAGGTCGGCCCGAAGGGCTGCGGCGTCGCAACTGACTCTCGCGCGACTGTAGGGCAGGCTCGAGAGGATGCCCAGTCGCGCAGGTGTTTGTCCGGTATTACGGACGCAAATGGGCGCGAGCCGCCTCCAGCGTCGCGTCCGGCGGAAACGCGCTTCGAAGGCGAAGCCGTCCATGGCCGTGGACTCCACGGCGGGCGGCTTGCCCGGCCGGGTCCGCGGCCGTACCATGTGCGGACCTGCGGAGTCATCGCTCGCGACTGGCGCCCGGCCCTGCGGCCGGTGTGCCGAGGGGGATCGTCCGATGACAGAGAGAGACCATGCTCTGACGCTGAGCATGTACCGCCTCGCCCTCCTGCCGGGCGTGCCCCCTTACGTCCTCACGCCCGACAGCACCAGCTTCGACTCCCGGGGTCCCTAGGCCCGCCCGCGCGCCGCGTCCGCCCGCGGCCGGCGCTACGTCTTCTCCAAACGCACGGTAGAGCTCGCCTCCACGCGGGCCTCTGCGACGCATCCCAAGGAGACACCACATGGGAGACACACTGAAGCTGCGACTGCTCTCCTCCGACCAGGTGAGCATGATGCGCGAGAAGTGCCTGTACCTGCTCTCGACCATGGGCATGAGGATCGATCACGACGGCGCGCTC
Source organism: uncultured Thermoleophilia bacterium (assembly GCA_963739595.1). GTDB lineage: Bacteria > Actinomycetota > Thermoleophilia > UBA2241 > UBA2241 > CAIXSE01. Next base: position 7,604 of record CAVUBA010000007.1, on the reverse strand, counting down.
GAGATCCTCGCCGGCGCCGGCGCGGACGTCGACCGCGAGACGCACGTGGTGCGTTTTCCGGTCGACCTCGTCGAGACGGCGATCGCCGGCGTCCCCGGCGAGCTGACCGTCAAGGGCGCCGACGCGAGCCACGACTGCCCCATCCCGCACCCCGAGGGGCTGTTCTACTCCTGCACCAACATCCAGAGCATGCTGCACCACGACGTGGACTCGAAGCGCTTCGAGGACAACACGGCGGCGCGCTACGCCGAGTGGTGCCAGATCATCGAGATCCTCGATCACGCCGACATCTGCGCCATCCAGACGCCGATGGACGTCCCGGCGGAGAGCGCCGAGGTCCACGCACTGAGCATCCAGATGCAGAACACGACCAAGCCGCTCTGGATGCATGCCTTCAGCCTCGAAGCGGTCCCGTTCATGTTCGAGCTCATGGTCGCCCGGATGGGCAGCGTCGAGGCGCTCCGCGAACAGAGTGTCGCGATCATCAATCCGGGGACGGTCTCGCCGTTCATCATGAAGGCGATGGACGCCGAGGAGATCATCCAGGCGTGCCATCACGGCGTGCCGATCTCGGCGGACGGACACGTCATGTCGGGCTTCACCAGCCCGATGACGATCGCCGGAAGCGTGGTGCAGAACTGCGCCGAGGTGCTGGCGCACATCACCCTCTGCCAGGTGGTCAAGCCCGGCCACCCCGCGATGATGACCCAGTTCAACGTGCCGGGCGACATGGCCACCGGGTTCTCCACGCTGGCCACGCCGGCGGCGAACGTGCAGCGTTCCGCCGGCGTCCAGCTCTGCAAGGAAGGCTTCGGGATCCCGGTCTCCGGGTGCCCGATCATGACCGATACCTATGCCTCCGACGGCAGGGCTGTCGCGGAGAAGGCCCTCGGCGGCCTCATGAGCATCATGGCCGGCATGGACATCGCCTACGGCGTCGGCCGGCTCGGCGGCGCCAGCCTGGCCAGCCCGGCCCAGCTCGTCATCGACGACCAGCTGATCGCCCTCCTCAAGGAGTACGTGGGCGGCGTGCAGGTCGACGACGACTACCTGGCCATCGACGAGATCGTCGCGGCCGGCATCGGCGGGAGCTTCGTGCACAGCAAGCACACGCTGCGCCACTGCAGGGACTTCGTCGAGCCGGGCCTCTTCCGCTTTCAGCTCCAGCAGCTCTGGGAGGCGGAGGGCGAAAAGGACCTCTACGAACGCGCCGTCGACGAGTACCGGCGGCTGAAGACGATGGCGAAGCCCGTCGACCTTCCGGACGACGTGCGGCGCGACATGGAAGCCGTGGTCGCTCGCGCCGACAGGGCCCTTTGTCCGTGACAACGAGACTGTCCGCGTCCCTGGGACGCTCGTCGCCGCAGGCTCCCCAGCGAGGGGGCCACCGCAGGCGGACCACTCAGTAGGAGGAACCATGTCGATCAACGACATCAGGCAGGCCGTCCTCGCGGGCGATGAGCAAGGCGCCGCGCGCTTCGCGCGCGCCGAGCTCGACGCCGGCACCACGGCACAGGAGATCATGGATGCCGCACTCATCAGCGCGATGGACGAGGCCGGGGCCAAGATGGCCACCGGCGAGCTCTTCATTCCCGAGGTGCTGGTCGCGGCCGACGCCATGAAGGCGGCCATGGACGTGATCACGCCGCATCTCGCCGTCGAGGCGGCCGGCGGTCGCGGGACGGTCGTCATCGGCGCCGTCGAGGGCGACGTTCACGACATCGGCAAGAGCCTCGTGGCGCTCATGCTCGACGGCGCCGGGTTCAATGTCTTCGACCTCGGCGTCGACGTGGCGCCGGAGGCCTTCGTCGACGCGGCGAAGGAGCACGACGCCGACATCGTCGCCATGTCGTCTCTGATGGTGACGACGATGCCGAAGATGAAGGTCGTCATCGAGGCGCTTCACGCGGCATCACTGGCGGCGAAGCCGATCGTCGGCGGTGCGCCGCTGACGCAGGCGTACGCGGATCAGATCGGCGCCGCCGGCTACGCGCCGGACGCTGGCGGCGCCGTCAGGCTGGTCCGCGATCTCGTCTAGAGGTCTGGCCGAAGGCCGAGCATACGAAGCACCGAGGGGGGCCGGCGGACGTCCGTCCGCCGGCCCCCCTCGCATCTCGGTCAAGCCGGCTGCCTCAGCGCGCGTTTGCGGCGACCCGCCGGCCGACGTGCTCCGGCGTCACGGCTTGAGCCGCTGGGAGATCTCGCGCGCCACGGCCTCGACCATGCGCTGGGCGCGTACGACGCCGAACTCCTCGATGCGCCAGCTCGGTGCGGTGATGCTGACGGCGGCGTCGTCACCGGGGAGGTCGACGGCGCAGGCGATGGCCGTGACGCCGGTCTCGACCGCGTCCTTGGCGACGTGCGACGTGGTGCGGTCGTCGAACGCGGCGCCGGTCGCCGTGCCCGCCAGCGGCACGCGGCGACCGACCCAGCCGCTGTGTCGCAGCGCGTACGAGCTCTCGACCTGGTCCACGTAGATGGCGTGGTCGCCGTCGAGGACGATGAGGTTGGCCGTCTCGCTGGTCGCGTCGCGGAGCCGCACGAGGTGCGCGCGCGCCGCGATGCGCAGGCGGTCGACCCAGCCGACGCGAGACGCAAGACTGACCAGCTCGAGGCCGAGAGAATAGGTGCCGTCGGGATCCGCGTGCAGCAGGTCGCTCTCCACGAGGTAGGGCAGGATCCGGGTGACGGCGACCCGCGACATGCCGGCGCCGCTGGCGATCCGCTGAACGGTCAGGCCGCGCGAAGACGTGGCGAACGCGCGCAGTACGGCGAGGCCGTGCGCGAAGAGCGGCGCATCGGCGCTGAGCTCGAACGCCGCCGAGCCGAGCGACCAGGCGCGCTCGTCGGCGCGGTACGTGACGAAGCGCCGGTCCTTGAGGAGGTTGAGCAGACCGTAGGTGCTCGAGCGGGGGATATGGCACGACGCGGCGATGATGCTCGCCGGGGCGGGGCTGGTGCGGCGGCCCAGGAACTCGAGCACGTCGAGCACGCGGGCGGCGCCCCAGGTGGTGCCTTCCTCGTCTGGCTTGCGCTCCCGCGGCATGCGATCACCTCCAAGGTAATCCAGCATAGTGGCCTCGCGGGCGCACGACAAACGAAAACGAGTACAGAACTCTGGACATCGACGGCGGGCCCTTGCAGTGTGTCGAGGGCGGCGTCAGGGTGGAGCGCGCGAGACTCTCACAGGACCACGGAGGAGCCGACGGTGCCCACCTCAGACACACGACTGCGACCGAGTGCGGGCGGGGAGCGGCCGCGCCCCGGCCGTCTGACCTATCTCAGCGGCGCCGACAAGACCGCTATCTACGAGGCCGCGCTCGAGATCATCGGTTCCATCGGCATGCGCGTGCTGCACCCGGAGGCGCTCGAGCTGTTGCGCGCGGCCGGCTGCGGGGTCACCGAGCCCGACCTCGTCAGGATCCCGCGCGAGCTCGTTGAGAAGTCGCGGAGCACGGCGCCGGCGATGATCGAGGTCTACGACCGCGCCGGCGAGCCGGCCATGTCACTCGGCCGCCACAACAGCTACTTCGGGACCGGCTCGGACCTGATGAGTACCTACGACATCGAGACCGGCGTGCATCGTCCGAGCGCGCTCGCCGACGTCGCCCGCGCCGCCCGGCTCTGCGACGCGCTGCCCAACATCGACTTCGTCATGTCGTGCGCGCACCCCAACGACATCGAGCCGCAGCGTTCGTATCTGGAGAGCTTCAAGGCGATGGTCACCAACACGACCAAGCCGATGGTCATGACGTCGGAGCACGCCGGGGACCTGGCCGTGATGTGCGCCATCGCCGAGGCGTTGCGCGGCGGGCCAGACGAGCTCACCGCCAAGCCGTACTTCACAATGTACCTCGAGCCGGTGAGCCCGCTGAGCCACCCGGTCGAGAGCATCGACAAGCTTCTGTTCTGCGCCGACCACGGCATCCCGGCGATCTACTCGCCGGCGCCGCTGGCCGGCGGCACGGCGCCGATCACCGTCGCCGGCCACACCTGCCAGGGGGTGGCCGAATCGCTCTTCGGGCTCGTCATCCACCAGCTGCGCAGGCCAGGCGCGCCGTTCCTCTTCGGCATCGGCCCGGCGGTGCTCGACATGGCGACGTCGCAGAGCTCGTACAACGCGCCCGAATACCTCATGACGTTCCTCTGCCAGATCGAGATGGCGCGCTGGCTCGACCTGCCCAACTGGGGCTACGGCGGCACCTCGGACTCGCAGGTCGTGGACGCGCAGGCGGGCATGGAGATCGCCGAGCTGGCGTTCCTGTGCCTCGCCGCCGGCTCCAACCTCAACCACGACGTGGGGTACCTGGACTTCGGCCTCACCGCGTCGCTCGAGCTCATCGTCATCGTCGACGAGTACATCTCGCTCAACCGCAAGCTCTTCGCCGGCGTCGAGGTGACCCCGGAGACCCTGGCGGTCGACGTCATCCGCGACGTCGGCCCCGGCGGCGACTTCCTCGCCCACCGCCACACCGCCAAGAACGTGCGCACGGCGCAGTGGCGCCCGACGATCATCAACCGCCAGGGCCACGTGCGCTGGGCCGAGGAGGGCGGGCTCGACCTCGCCGAGAAAGCCCGCCGCAAGGCCCTGAGGCTGCTCGAGACGCACCAGCCCCCGGCGCTGCCGGCGGAGCTGGCGGCGCGCATCGACGCCCTTGTGGACGGGTTCACGCCAGGCGCGGGCGCGGCCGGCGGCGCGGGCGCGGCGGCCTCGGCCGCGGCGGAGGGCTGAGTCGTGGGCGCCCGTCTCTCGTACCTCACCGACGACGACAAGGCCGCCATCTACGACGCCGCGCTGGAGATCATGGGCACCATCGGCCAGCGCGTCCATCACCCTGAGGCGCTCGAGCTGCTGCGTGCGGCGGGCGCCGAGATCGTCGAGCCGGACCTCGTCAAGATCCCCCGCGAGCTCGTGGAGAAGGCGCGGCGGACGGCGCCGGCGGTCATCGAAGTCTACGACCGCGCCGGCGAGCACGCCATGTCGCTCGGCCGCTACAACGCGTACTTCGGCAACGGCTCGGCGGTCACCAGCGTCTACGACGTGGAGACCGGCGAGCACCGGCCGACGGTGCTCGCCGACGGCGGGATGGCGGCGCGCCTCTGCGACGCGCTGCCCAACATCGACTTCGTCATGGCCTACGCCCATCCGGGCGATCTGGATCCGCACCGGGCGCTGCTCGCGAGCTTCAGCGCCATGGTCAGGAACACCACCAAGCCGCTGGTCGTCGTCGCCGAGAACGCCGGCGACCTCTCGGTGATGGCCGACATCGCCGGGGAGCTGCGCGGCGGCGTCGAGGCGCTCGCCGCCAAGCCGTACTTCGTCCTCTACGGCGAGCCGACCAGCGCGCTGCGGCACCCTGTGGAGGCGGTCGACAAGCTGCTCCTGTGCGCCGACCGCGGCATCCCCTGCGTGTACTCGACGTCTCCGCTGGCCGGCGGCACGGCGCCGATCACCGTCGCCGGCCACGTCGCGCAGGGGACGGCCGAGTCGCTGCTCGGGCTGGTCGTGCACCAGTTGTACAAGCCGGGCGCGCCGTTCCTCTTCGGCATCGGCCCGGCGGTGCTCGACATGGGCACCATGCAGTCGGCGTACAACGCGCCGGAGTACCTGATGGGCTACATCTGCGCCGTCGAGGTGGCGCGCTGGCTCGACCTGCCCAACTGGGGCTACGCGGGCACCACCGACGCGCAGCTGATCGATGCCCAAGCGGGCATGGAGACGGCCGAGCTCACGTTCCTGAGCCTCGCCATCGGGAGCAACCTGAACCACGATATCGGGTATCTCGACTACGGCATGAGCGGGTCCCTGGAGCTGATCGTGCTGACCGACGAGTTCCTGTCGCTCAACCGCAAGCTCTTCGCCGGCGTCGAGGTGACCCCGGAGACCCTGGCGGTCGACGTCATCCGCGACGTCGGCCCCGGCGGCGACTTCCTCGCCCACCGCCACACCGCCAAGAACGTGCGCACGGCGCAGTGGCGCCCGACGATCATCAACCGCCAGGGCCACGTGCGCTGGGCCGAGGAGGGCGGGCTCGACCTCGCCGAGAAAGCCCGCCGCAAGGCCCTGAGGCTGCTCGAGACGCACCAGCCCGCGCCGCTGCCGGCGGAGCTGGCGGCGCGCATCGACGCCCTTGTGGACGGGTTCACGCCGGGCGGTTGATGATGAGCATGGGTGGCGTGGAGCTTCCGGAGGCGGCCTGCGTGGCCGCCGTGCACGAGAGCGCGCTCCGCGTGCTCGAGAAGACCGGCGTCCTCGTCCAGGACGATGAAGCCGTCGCCCTGCTCCGCTCCCGCGGAGCACGCTGCGACGGCCCTCGCGTCTCTCTGCCCGCGAGCATGGTGCAGACGGCGATAGCCTCCGCGCCCTCCTCGTTCGTGCTCGCCGGCCGCCGCCCTGAGCTCGGCCTGCCGCTCGGCGGCCCCGACGGCCGCATCGTCGCCTCGGGCTCCGGCGCCGCCTACGTCATCGAGGGTCGCACGATGCGCCCGGGCACGCTGGCCGACCTGGACGCCACCGCGAAGCTCGGCCACCAGCTGCCGGCCATCGACTTCAACAGCGACTGCATGGAGCCGCTCGACCTGCCGGAGGCGATCCGCACGCGCCGAGGCACGCACGCGCGCCTGACCGCGAGCGACAAGGCGATCGAGTGGGTCGCGAGCGTCGACGAGGATGTGGACGACGCGGAGCGCATCAACGAGATCCTCTTCGGTGCGGCCTGGTACGACGCACCCACGCGCGCTGATCGTCCTCAACACGAGCTCGCCTCTGCAGATCTCGGGAGAGACCGCGCGCATCCTGGTCCGCTGGGCGCGCCTCGGGCAGCCCAGCTGCGTGACCGCCTGCGTCATGGGGGGCACCACCGGTCCCGCGACGCTCGCCGGCGTCCTCACAGTGCAGCATGCGGAGGTGCTGGCCGCACTCGTCCTCTCGCAGGCGGCGCGGGAGGGCTCGCCGTTCGTGTACGGCGGCGTCTCCGCCATGGCCTCGCTGCGCACGGGGGCCGCGCTGTTCGGCGCGCCGGAGTTCGCCCGCCTCGCGCGCGCTACCGCCGGCCTAGCCCATCGCTGCGGCCTGCCGGTGCGCGCCGGCGCGGCCGTCACCGACGCCCACGCCGTGGACGCGCAGGCGCTGGCGGAGTCCGCCGCGGGCCTGTCGGCGGCCGCGTTCGCCGGCGGCCACTTCCTCTTCCAGGCCGCCGGCATGCTCAGCTCGTTCAATGCGCTCTCGTTCGAGAAGTACGTCCTCGATGCGGACCTGGTCGCGGCGCTGCGCGCCGCCCTGCAGGACATACCGGTCGGCGACGACGAGCTGGCCGAAGACGTCATCGACGCCGTCGGTCCCGGCGGCGACTACCTTCGCCAGGCGCACACGCGGCGCCACGCACGACGACGCGCGCGCCCGGCCCCCGGGAGGCGCGAGACCCTTCGAGCGCTGGGTCGCGGCGGGCGGCGAAGACGCCGCGCCGCCGCCGCCCTCGACGTCCGCGGACTCCTCGACCCTCACGAGCCGCCGGACGACCTCGACCCGCTCGCCCGGCGCCAGCTCGACGCCTACTGCCTGGCCTGATCTCCTGACGGACGGAGGAAGCCGATGACCGCCGGCC
>CAVUBA010000006.1:0-41078 GCA_963739595.1 uncultured Thermoleophilia bacterium | reverse complement strand
TCGCCTCACGCGGCGCCGGCGGGGCCGACGCCTACGCCATCCGCGCCGAGATGATCGCCACGACGCGCGACTACTTCGGCGTGTTCCGCGAGGAGTCGGTCATGCGCACCGGCCTCGAGACCCTGCGCCGCCTCAAGGAGCGCTGCGGCGTCGTCGGCCTGCGCAACGCCGGCGGCGTCTTCAACCTCGACCTCATGCGCACGCTCGAGCTCGAGGGCATGGTCGACCTCGCCCTGTGCGTCGCCGAGGGCGCGCTGGCGCGCACCGAGTCACGCGGGTCCCACTCGCGCACGGACTACCCCGCGCGCGACGACGAGCGCTGGCTCGTGCACACGCTCGCCTACTACACCCCCGAGGGCCCGCGGCTCGAGCACAAGCCGGTCACCCTCGGCACCTTCGAGCCACAGGAGCGGAAGTACTGATGCGGACCGTCACCTTCCACATCAAGCGCTACGACCCGGCCCGCGACGCGAAGGGTACGTCCCGGGTCGATGCCTTCGAGATCCCCTACGACACGAGCCTCACCGTGCTCGAGGGCCTCTTCCACGTCCAGGAGAAGCTGGACGGCTCGCTGTCGTTCCGCTACTGCTGCCGGGCCTCCATCTGCGGGTCCTGCGCCATGTACATCAACGGCCGCTACCGGCTGGCCTGTCAGACCAACGTCCTGCACCTGCACACCGACGAGGTGCACATCTCGCCGCTGCCGCACCTGCCGCTGGTCAAGGACCTGGTCTGCGACATGGACGACTTCTTCGCCAAGTACGAGTACGTGCAGCCGTGGCTCATGCGCTCGTCGCAGCCGCCGGCGAAGGAGATCCTCCAGTCGCCGGCCGACCGCCACAAGCTCAACATGCCGATCGACTGCATCCTCTGCGGCGCCTGCTACAGCAGCTGCCCGTCGGTCTGGACCGAGGACAACTACCTCGGCCCGGCCGCGCTGCTCAAGGCGTACCGCTTCGAGGTCGACTCGCGCGATGAGGCCCGCAAGGAGCGCCTGCCGCGCTGGGACAACGAGCGCGGCGCCTATCGCTGCCACACGATCGCCAACTGCATCGAGGCGTGCCCCAAGGAGCTCAGCCCGACCGAGGGCATCCAGTGGCTCAAGATGGCGGCCGTGCGCCGGAGGTTGTTCGGCAGGGCCAAGTGACGCGCAGCCACAAGGGTGAGACGCAGGGGGCGGGCGGCCGGAGGGCCACCCGCCCCTCGCTCCGTCCGGAGGCTCGTCAGGTGAGGCCGTCGAGCGTGGCGATGAGCACGCCGGCCACGGTGATCGCGGCCGCGAGCGTCAGCCGCAGGCCCGGCCGCTCGTGCAGGAAGACGACGCCGAGCACGATGGAGAACACCGGCGTCGTCGCCATGATCAGCATCGTCAGCAGCGGTCCGATGGCGACGATGCTGAGGTAGAAGAGCACGCTCACCGACGCCTCGAGCATCCCCGCCAGCACGATCAGCCAGACGGCCTGGCGGCGCTGCGCCGGCGTCAGCGGGTGCGCCGTGAGCGGCGTGCGGCGCAGCAGCAGCACGCCGCCCAGCATGAGCGCGCCGAGCGCCTGGCTGAGCAGCATCATGGTGGCCGTCGCGCGGCCGAAGGAGGTCGCGGCCTGGTCGATCAGCACCGGGCCGAGGCCCCAGCCGGCCGCGGTGAGCAGGGCGAGCCCGATGAGCCGCGCCTTGGTCGCCGTCGCGGCGTACTCCGGCGCCGTCTCCGGGCCGCCGCGGGCTTGCGCCGCGCTGCGGCCCCGGCGTCGCTGCGGGCCCGCGGTACGGCGGCGCCCGGCAGCACGTCCCCGTGCGCCGCCGCGGCCAGCGCTCCCGCGCCGGCGAGTGCGCCGGCCTCGGCCTCGCCGCCGCCGTCCATCCAGCGCGAGATGAGCACGACGCCGGCCATGGCGACGGCCATGCCGGCGAGCGTCGCGCCGCCGAACGCCGCGCCGACGATCAGCCACGAGAAGAGCGCCGTCCACAGCGGGTCGGTGCTGCAGATCGGCGCGACCACGGCCACCCGCTCGCCGCGCAGCGCGTAGTAGTAGGCGTTGAAGGCCACCAGCCACGTCGCCACCGCGGAGAGGGCGATCCAGCCGGCGGCCTCGGCGTTGATGCCGAACCCGTTGCTCCACAGGTCGAGGACGGTCAAGGGCACGGTGATGAGCAGCAGGCCGGCGATGGCGGCCAGGCGGACGAAGAAGTTGACCGCGACGGGGGTCACCGACTCGAGGATCTTCTTGTTGACCACGACCACCAGCGCCCACAGCGCGGTCATGCCGAAGGCGGCGGCGATCCAGATGGCGTACGTGCTCGTGGCGACCCCCCCGAGGCTCACCCGCAGTCTACCGCACGGCAGGTATAATCCCGCGAACGCGGATCCCTGCGCGGCAGCGCAGAGTGGAGGACAGATGAAGACGTCAGTCGGCAAGACCAAGCTCGAGATCGCCAGCGGCGACATCACGCAGCTCGAGGTGGACGCGATCGTGGCGCCGGCCGACACCGGGCTCTGGATGGATCACGGCGTCGCCGCGGCCATCAAGCGCGCCGGCGGCGAGGCCGTCGAGAAGGAAGCCGTGCTGCAGGGGCCCGTCAAGCTCGGCGAAGCCATCGTCACCACCGGCCACGACCTCAAGGCGCGCTGGGTCATCCACGTGGCGCTCACCGACTCCGGGCCCGCGGCGGACGCCGCGATGGTCACCGGGGCGACGCGCGCCGCGCTGTCCGCCGCCGACCGCGCGAGCGCACGCTCCGTGGCGATCCCGGCGTTCGGCACCGGCGCCTGCCAGTTCCCGCTCTACCAGTGCGCGAGCCTCATGGTCGGCGCGACCGTCGCCTACCTCAAGGAGCATCCGCGCACGGCGCTCCGCCACGTGATGCTCTCCGTCTACGACGACGCGGCCCGGGCGGCGTTCAAGAACGCCATGGCCGGCGTCAGCCGCCTCTAGCGGCTCCGGCGGCGCCCGCTCCGCCGATGGTCCCCGTCGCCCTGGTCGGGTCGACCGCCGGGACCGAGCAGGCCCTCGTCCTGCTGCTCATCATCGCCGCCGCCGTCGCCGTCGTGGCGCGGCGGGTCGGCCTGCCGTACACGATCGGCCTCGTGCTCGTGGGGCTGGCGCTCGGCCTGGCGACGCACGTGGAGAGCGTGCGGCTCTCCTCGGACCTCGTCTTCTACGTCTTCCTGCCGATCCTGCTGTTCGAGGCGGCGTTCAACCTCGAGGCCGCCGCCCTGCGCGACCAGTGGCGGCGGATCGTCGCGTTCGCCATCCCCGGCGTGCTCGTCGCCTTCGCGCTCACGGCGCTGGGCGTGCACTGGCTCGGCGGCCTCTCGTGGACGCTGGCGCTGCTGTTCGGCGCGCTCATCGCCGCCACCGACCCGGTGAGCGTCGTCTCGCTGTTCCACCGGCTCGGCGTGTCCGAGCGTCTCACCACGCTCGTCGACGCGGAGAGCCTGTTCAACGACGGCGTGGCCGCGGTGCTGTTCGCCGTCGTGCTCGCCGTCGTCGTGGACGGGCACGCGTTCACCGCGGGGTGGGCCGCCGGCATGTTCCTCTGGATGTCGGCCGGCGGCGTCGCCGTCGGTCTCGCCGTGGGCTACGGCGCGTCTCTGATCCACCGCCGCCTCGACGACCACCTCATCGAGATCACGCTCTCGACCATCGTCGCCTACGGCTCGTTCCTGCTCGCGCAGCGGCTCGGCATGTCGGGCGTCGTCGCCTGCGTCACCGCGGCCATCGTGCTCGGCAACCTCGGCCGCCGCCGCACCATGAACCCGGTCACGAGGGTGACCATGAACACGGTGTGGGAGTACGCGGCGTTCGTCGCCAACTCGCTGATCTTCCTGCTCATCGGCCTGAGCATCCACCTCTCGCTGATCGCGGACCACGCGTGGCTCGTGGTCGTCGCGTTCGTGGTCGTCGTGCTGGCGCGCGCCGTCGTCGTCTACGGGTACGGGCTCGTCTCCCGGCTGTTCGGAGGCGGGCTCCCGCTGCGCTGGCAGCACGTCCTGGTCTGGGGCGGTCTGCGCGGCACCATCGCCCTGGCGCTCGTGCTCAGCGTGCCGGCGGCGGTGAGCGGCCGGGCGGTGCTCGAGGTGCTGACCTTCGGCGTCGTCCTGCTCTCGCTGCTGGTCCAGGGGCTCACGATGCCGCCGCTCACGCGGCGCCTGGGCCTCGCCGGCGAGGAGCAGCTGGAGAGCGCGCGCCGGCGGGAGGTGCTGCTCGAGGGCTTCGTGCGCGCGCACGAGGAGCTCGACCAGCTGCAGCAGGCCGGCGCTCTGCCGCGCCCGGAGCGCGAGCACCTCGAACACACCATCGACGAGGCGGAGACCACGCTGCTGGAGGGGCTGGCTCCGCTCGCCGACGAGCCGGCCGAGGGGGACGAGGAGCGCCTCGCGGAGCGTCTCGGCGCCCTCCTCGCGCAGCGCCGCCGCATCGTGGCGCTGCGCCACGCGGGCGCCCTCGAGGCGGCCGCCGCGGACGACCTGGTCGACGAGGTCGACCGCCGCATCGCGCTGCTGGGCGAGCGGCTCGCCTGCGAGCGCGACCCGGGCGCCTGCTGAGCGCGGGCTACTCCTCTTCCGCGCCGACCTCCTCTTCGACGAGCTGCTCGATCTGCGAGACGCCCCGCGGCCGTCCCGCCCGCACCCACAGCCAGTAGAAGGTGCCGGCGATGATGAGGGCCGCGGCGAACGACACCAGCGGGTAGCCGCGCAGCAGGTTGATGACCAGCGTGAACCCGACCAGCAGCCGTGCCGAGGCCGTTGACGACCACCCACCTGCGCCGGCCCTCCTGCCAGGAGAACTTCAGCATCGCCAGCAGGCCGGCGAGGAAGCTGAGGAAGACGGCGACCGCGTAGAACAGCACCAGCTCCTGGTCGCGGGCGCCGGCGGCGACGATGACGGCCGCCGACACCAGCAGGTAGACGAGCCCGGCCCAGTAGGGCGTGTGGTGGCGGTTCGTCCTGCCCATCCACGCCGGCAGGATCCCGACGCTGGAGCCGCCGAGCCGGTCGGCCCGGGCGAGGGCCTTCAGCAGGCCCGGGCCCGCCTGGAAGGACGAGCTGGCGGCGGCCAGCAGGAGCACGGCGCTGGCCGCCTGGAAGAGCGCGAACAGCGCCGGGCTGCCGGCCGCCCGGGCCACGTCGCCGATCTGCGTGCTGTTGGCCGGCGGGATGCCGATGCCGAGGCGCACGGCGAGCGCCGTGATCCCCATCGTGAGGCCGCCGACGATGAGCAGGGTCAGCCAGAGGGTGACCCTGCCGAACCGCCGGCGGCCGGCGTCGTCGAGCTGCCCCAGCTGGGCGATGGCCGACGACGGCGCCTCGACGCCGGTGGCGAGCGCCATGCCGACGGGGAAGGCGAGCATCACCGAGAAGAGCGCGAAGCCGGACGTGTGGCCGGTGCTCGCCGCGTCGATCACCTGCGGCTTCGAGAAGCCCGAGACGAGCATCGCGACGCCGATGCCGACGAACGACAGCGTCATGAGCGCGAACAGGATCCTGCCCCAGTGCCCGAACCACGTGAGCGCCGGCGACGAGCAGCAGGAGGCCGAGCGCGATCGGCACGCGCGCGGTGTGCGCCGCCGGGAAGTACGCCACGATGGCGGAGGTGCCGGCGGCGACGCTGACCGCGATCGTGAGGACGAAGTCGACGACGAGGGCGCCGAGCGGCAAGAAGGCGAAGCCCTCGCCGAACGCGGTTCCGGAGGCCGCGGCGGCGCCGCCGCCCTGCGGGAAGCGGCCGACGAGCTCGTGGTAGTTGGCGACCACGACGGCGATGATGCCGACGACGACGCCCATGGTCGGCAGCAGCAGCGAGAGGTTGCCGCCCAGCGCGCGCAGGGCCGCCTCGACGGCGTAGGCCACCGACGAGACCGGGTCCGCCATGACGGTGAACGCGAAGGCGATGAGGAGGATGGTCCTGTGATGGGCGAGCCACTGGCCGGCGCGAGAGGCGCGGCCGCGCGCGCCTGGAGGCCGGACGCCGGGAGAGTCCGCGGGCGACGGCATCGGGCGACTCGGTCCCTTCAGCTCGAGCCGCGGACGCCCTCACGAGAAGAGAGCACCTCGGCGGTTGTCATGCCCGGTGCTCTCGGTGCAGGCGAGCGCCGGTGCCGACCAGACTTCCCGGCTCACCTGCGAACGGGCTGAGTATACCCCGGGGAGGCCTGCCGACCGCTGCGGGAGGCGGTATCCTACGGACACGGCGCCGAAGGAGGGCACATGAGCGGGACCCTGACCGACGTGGCCGGCCTCCAGGTCGGCCACTGGACCGATCTGCGAAGCGGCCACGGGCTGCACCGTCGTGCTCTGCCCCGAGGACGGCGCCGTGGCCGGCGTCGACGTGCGCGGCTCGGCGCCGGGGACGCGGAGACCGACCTGCTCGACCCCGTGAACGCCGTGCAGCGCGTCCACGCCGTGCTGATCGGCGGCGGCAGCGCCTTCGGCCTCGACGCCGCGACCGGCGTCATGCGCTGGCTGGAGGCGCGCGGCCGCGGCGTGGAGGTCGGCCCGCTGCGCGTGCCGCTCGTCCCCGCGGCCGTGCTCTTCGACCTGCCCGTCGGGCGGCCGGACGTGCGGCCCGACGCGGCCGCCGGCGAGGCCGCCTGCGATGCGGCCTCGACGGCGCCGGTGCCGCAGGGCTGCGTCGGCGCCGGCACCGGCGCCACCGTCGGCAAGATGCTCGGCTTCGAGCGCGCCACCAAGAGCGGCCTCGGCTCGGCCAGCCTGCGGCTGGCCGACGGCGTGACCGTCGGCGCGCTGGTGGCGGTGAACGCCGCCGGCGACGTCGTCGACCCGGCGAGCGGCTCCGTCCTCGCCGGCCCGAGGCTCCCCGGCGGCGGCTTCGCGCGCACCAGCGAGTGGCTGCGCGAGCACCCGCCGGAGATCGGCATCGGCGGCAGCACCACGCTCGCCGTGGTGGCCACCGACGCCGAGCTCACCAAGGTCGAGGTCGCCAAGGTCGCGCGCATGGCGCACGACGGCCTGGCGCGCACCATCGACCCGGTGCACACCATGCTCGACGGCGACACCGTGTTCGCGCTCGCCACCGGGCTCGCCGGCGCGCGCGCCGACGTCACCACGATCGGCGCCGCCGCGGCGACCGCGCTCGCCCAGGCGGTGCTCGCGGCGGTGCGGGCGGCCACGTCGCTGGCCGGCCTGCCGGCTGCCGCCGACGTGCCGCCGCGGCCGGTCGACGGCTCCGCCGCCGGGGCAGCCTCGTGACCGGCGCGCGCGCCGGGCTGCGCCTGCGGCGGCGGCCCCCGCGAGCCGTACCGGCCGCCGGGCGGCACGCTGCTCTACCTGTCCCGCGACGACCTCGAGTCGCTGGGCATCGGCATGCTCGAGGTCGTCGAGGCGGTCGACCGTGGCTGCGCCGCCAAGGGCAGGGGAGAGGTCGTCATGCCGCCCAAGCTGAGCCTGCACGGCGAGGGCGACGCCTACTCGCAGGTCATGGCGGCGACCCTGCCGGGCGACGGCGGGCTCGGCGCCAAGTGGGTCACGCTGTTCCCCGACAACGCCGCCCGGGGCCTGCCGATCACCAACGGCCTCGTCGTGCTGAGCGATCCGGAGACCGGGCTGCCGGCCGCCGTGATGGACGCCGGCGCGATCACCGCCTGGCGCACCGGCGCGAGCGTCGGCGTGGCCGCCCGCTACCTCGCCCGCCCGGACGTCGCCTGCGTGGGCGTGCTCGGCTGCGGCGTGCAGGCGCGAGCCGCCGTGCGCGCGCTGGCGGCCGTACTGCCGGAGCTGCGCGCCGTCCGCTGCCACGACGCCGTCGAGGCCGCCGTCGAGGCCTTCTCGACGGAGCTCGGCGGCCGAGCTGCCGGCGGTGGAGTTCTCCGCCGTGTCCGGCGCCGGCCGACGTGACCCGCGGCGCCGGCGTCGTCGTCACGGCGATCACCATGACCGCCGACATCCGGCCGCCGCTCGGGCCGGGACTGCTCGAGCCCGGCGCCCTGGCGGTGGCCCTCGACTACGACGCCGCCTGGAGCGCCGCGGCCATGGCGGCGTGCGACCGCTTCTTCTGCGACGACGTCGCGACCGTGCGCGCCACGCGGGCGGCCGGCGTGCGCCTCGCCGGCATCCCCGCGAGATCGCCGGGGACCTGGGCGAGCTGGCCGCCGGCCTCGTCGCCGGCCGCGGCGGCCCGGACGAGCGCCTGTTCTGCCTCAACCTCGGGATGGCGCTCGAAGACGTCGTGACCGCCGAGCTCGCGCTGCGCCGCGCCCTCGAGCTCGGCGTCGGCCGGGAGCTGCCGCTCTAGGACCGCGCCGCTCCGGCCGCCGGCGCCGCCGCTGTCAGGCGCTGGGACCGCCGAGCGCGAACCGGCGCCGCTCGCGCAGCGCGCCGCTCGGCGTCTCCTCGACGAGGAGGACCTCGGCGGCGCGGGCCGCGCAGCGGCAGCCGCGGCGCGAGAGCCGGCCTCGATCGCCGCGCGGTCGGCGGCCGTCGGGTCGATCGCCACCACGACGTGCGGCGCGATGTCGCTGAACGCCCCGCCGAACGGCGGGCACTCCGGCCACTCGTCCCACAGCAGCCGTGTGAGCGCGGCGAACGGCTCCGCCGGCTCGGGGACGAGCACGCTGGCGTCGGCGAGGGTCGCCACGCGCGTGAGCGCGAACGCGAACGGCTCGGCGCCGCCCAGAAGCTCCTCGAGGCGGCGCTCCGCGGCCGCGTCCAGCTCCGCCACCGGCAGGAACGGCCAGAGCGCCGTCACGTGCGGCGGCAGGGAGCGGCCGGCGGCGGGCAGCAGGTGCTGCCACGGCGCGACGAGCTCTCGCGCGGCATCCACCGGCACGACGAGGCCGGTCGACTGCGGCCGGCTCATGCGGACCTGCCGGGCGCCGGGCGGGTCACGCCGCGCCCTTCATCCAGGCCGGCGTGCCGTTCGCGCAGGGCGCGCAGCAGGCCGAAGCAGCCGGTGAGCATCATGTCGCCGTGCGGCGCCGCGAACTCGGCCGGCAGCTCGCTGCCGGCGAGCAGCTCGCGGCGCGGTCCGGTGACGATGAGCGGGAGCCGGAACGGGTCGTCGCCGGCCGCGCCGGGCGCGAGCACGGCGCCGTGGCCGTGGTCGGCGCGGACCTCGTCGCTCTCGAGGTCGCCGGCCAGCCAGCGGCGCAGCCGCAGTTCGAGGCCGGGGCCGTCGAGGCACGAGGTGTGGTGCTCGAAGACGCCGGCCACGCGTCCCTCGCGCGCGAGGAGGCACACGGTGTGGCCGTTCCCGATGTTGACGAGCACGGCGTCGGCGACCCCGTCCGGGAGCGCGCCGTAGAGCGCCGCCGGCCCGGTGTCGGCCACGAGCGCCGGCGCGTCGCCGGCGAGGGCGGCCGCCGCGTCCGCGGCGGCGCGCAGGCGCGTGAGCGCCGCCGGGACGGCGGCCGTGTCGTAGAACAGGTCGCCGATGAGCCGGCGCTCGGCCACCGCCTGCTCCCAGAGCGAGAAGCGCAGGACGCGGTTGGAGCTGCCCGGCGCGAAGCCGTGGTCCTGCACGGCGACGGCCACGGCGGCGAAGGCCGGTTCCACGCCGAGCAGGCGCAGAGCTCCGGTGAGCGCCGCCGCGTCCAGGTCGCCGGAGGCGACCTCGGCGGCGGCGCCGTCCGGCAGGCGCCGCAGCACTTCGTCCGCGGCGCCCTCGCCGACCACGCGCGCGCCGAGCGCGCGCACCTTGTCGAGGTCGTCGGCGAAGCTGGCGGCGGCCGACTCGGTCGCCACGAAGGCGCAGCCGGCGGCGAGGTGCGCCTTCATCGCCATGGTCACCGCGCCGCCGCCCATGACCGGCCCGCGGAAGACGACCGTCTGGCCGCGGGCCGTCGCGGCGGCGATCCGCGCGCCGGCGACCTGCGTCGCCGAGGGCACGACCAGCTTGACCGCGTTCTCGAGCGGCTGGCCGGGGCGGGTGAGGAGGATGTCGCTGGTGCCGGCGCCGACGTCGATCGCGAGGACGCCGGCCGGCCGCGCCTCGGGGCTCACGCCGGCGGGCTTCGCTGCGGGAGTCACGGCGCGGAGGGCGGCGTCAGCCCGCGCGCCGCGTGGGCACGTGGCTGAAGCGGAGCTTCCAGACGTTCTTCATGGCCTCGACGACGATGTCGTTGCTCATCTTGCTCTCGCCCACCTTGCGGTCGACGAAGATGATGGGCAGCTCCACCACCTTGAAGCCCAGCTTGTAGACGCGGTAGGTCATCTCGATCTGGAAGCCGTAGCCCTTGGTGTCGACCGTGTCGAGGTCGATGGTCTCGAGCACCTGGCGGCGGAAGCACTTGAAGCCGCCGGTGAGGTCGCGCAGCGGCAGGCCGAGGATGGTCTGCGCGTACAGGCAGCCGCCGCGGCTGATGATCTTGCGGGAGAGCCCCCAGTTCTCGACGCCGCCGCCCTTGACGTAGCGCGAGCCGAGGACCAGGTCCGCGCCCTGGTCGATGAGGCGCAGGAAGTGGGGGAGGTAGCTGGCGTCGTGGCTGAGGTCGGCGTCCATCTCGAAGATGCGCTCGGCGCCCATGGAGAGAGCCTCGCGGAACCCGGCGATGTACGCCTTGCCGAGGCCCTCCTTGCCGGCCCGGTGCATCACCGAGACGTCGGGGACCTCGCGGGCCAGCTCGTCGGCGAGGTCGCCGGTGCCGTCGGGCGAGTTGTCGTCGACGATGAGCGTGTGCAGCTGCACCCCGTGCCCGTCCGCGACCTCGCGGATGCGGCCGAGGGCGTGGCGCAGGTTCTCGCGCTCGTTGTACGTGGGGAGGACGATGACGTTCACGGTGCGAGTATATCGTCGCCGGAGAGGCTGCGCCGCCGGCCCGTCGCCCCGTCCTGTCCGCCCGCTCCGTCCGCCCGCTCTGGTAGCGTCCGCCACGACCCGGAAGCTGTGCTTCACGGCACGTACACTCACCCTGAAGTAGAGGTGGAGACTTTTGCAGGGAGAAACGGTCGCACGGGAGCAGGAAGGATGCTTGCGGGGCGGCGTGAATACACTATAGTGGTGTGCGCACTGACCGGGGGCACTACATCTTGTGGTGAGGTCGAACTCCTTTGCATTGTCCATTCTGCAACAGCGATGACAGTAAAGTCGTCGACTCGCGTGACTCCGAGTCGGGCGACGCGATCCGGCGCCGCCGCGAGTGCCTCGTGTGCGAGCGGCGCTACACGACCTACGAACGCATCGAAGAGGTACCGCTCGTGGTGGTCAAGAGCGACGACAGACAAGAGTTGTTCACGCGCCAGAAGGTGCTCAACGGCCTGCTGCGCGCGTGTGAGAAGCGTGACATCCCGCTCGACCGGCTCGAGCGGGCCGTCGACGACATCGAGAACGACCTGCGCCGCGTGTCGGGGCGCCCGGTGACGACCAGGATGGTCGGCGAGCGGGCGCTGCGCCACCTGCGCGACATCGACAAGGTGGCGTACATCAGGTTCGCCTCCGTGTACCGGCAGTTCGACGACATCGAGGAGTTCCAGCAGGAGCTGGCGCAGCTCGAGCTCGCCGGCGCCGAGCCGCTGCCCGGCGAGGAGCCCCTTCCGGGCCTCGACGCCGGCGAGAGCTTCATCGATGAGACCATCTTCACCACACCGCGCGCGGTGGCTACTCAGGGGAGAACGGGGCATGAGTGATACGGGGAAAGCAGTGATCGAGCTGTCGGCCAATGCGCTGAAGGTGCTGCAGCGGCGCTATCTCAAGAAGGGCGAGAACGGCGAAGCGCTCGAGACCCCCGAGGAGATGTTCCGCCGTGTCGCGCGCGCCATCGCCCAGGCCGAGCGCCTCTACAACCCCGCCGCCCCCGTCGAGGAGTGGGAGAAGACCTTCTACGAGCTCATGACGAGCCTGGAGTTCCTCCCCAACAGCCCGACCCTCATGAACGCCGGGCGTGAGCTGGGCCAGCTGTCCGCCTGCTTCGTCCTGCCCGTGGGCGACTCCATGGAGTCCATCTTCGAGGCCATCAAGAACACCGCCCTCATCCACAAGAGCGGCGGCGGCACCGGCTTCTCCTTCTCGCGCGTGCGCCCGCACAACGACGTGGTGAACAGCACGAGAGGCGTCTCGAGCGGGCCGCTCTCGTTCATGAGCGTCTTCGACGCCGCCACCGAGACCATCAAGCAGGGCGGCACGCGCCGCGGCGCCAACATGGGCATCATGCGCGTCGACCACCCGGACATCCTCGACTTCATCACGGCCAAGCAGGACGACGACCGCCTCAACAACTTCAACATCTCGGTCGCCGTCACCGACGCCTTCATGCGCGCCGTCGAGGCGGACGAGGACTACGAGCTGGTCAACCCGCGCTCCGGCGAGACGGTGCGCACGCTCAGCGCGCGCAAGGTCTTCAAGAACATGGTCAACCTCGCCTGGAAGAACGGCGACCCCGGCATCGTCTTCATCGACCGCATCAACGAGGACAACCCCACGCCGCAGCTCGGCGAGATCGAGAGCACCAACCCGTGCGGCGAGCAGCCGCTGCTGCCCTACGAGAGCTGCAACCTCGGGTCGATCAACCTCTCGCGGGTCGTCCCCGACGGCCACGTCGACTACGGCGCCCTGGGCCGCATCGTGCGCACCGCCGTGCGCTTCCTCGACGACGTCATCGACGTCAACCGCTACCCGCTGCCCGAGATCGAGCAGATGACCAAGGGCAACCGCAAGATCGGCCTGGGCGTCATGGGCTTCGCCGACATGCTGCTGCGCCTGCAGGTGCCCTACGACTCGGACGAGGCCTGCCGCATCGCCGGCGAGGTCATGAGCTTCATCCACGACGAGGCGCGCGCGGAGAGCGAAGACCTCGCGCGCGAGCGCGGCGTGTTCCCCAACTTCGAGGGCTCCATCTTCGACTCGCCGGCCGGCGCGCGCGTGCGCAACGCCACCGTCACCACCATCGCGCCCACCGGGACGATCAGCATCATCGCCGGCTGCTCGAGCGGCATCGAGCCCATCTTCGCGCTCAGCTACGTGCGCGCCAACGTCCTCGACGACGACCGCATGGTCGAGGGCCACCCCTACTTCGAGCAGGTGGCCCAGGACCGCGGCTTCTACAGCGAAGAGCTCATGAAGAAGATCGCCGAGGTGGGCTCCGCGCGGCACACCGACGGCGTCCCGCAGGATGTGCAGCAGGTGTTCGCCACGGCCCACGACATCACGCCCGAGTGGCACATCAAGCTGCAGTCGGCGTTCCAGAAGAGCACCGACAACGCCGTGTCCAAGACGGTCAACTTCCCCAACGAGGCCACCATCGAGGACGTCGAGAACGTCTACCGCATGGCGTTCCGCACCGGCTGCAAGGGCGTCACCATCTACCGCGACGGCAGCCGCGACGAGCAGGTGCTCAACGTCGGCCAGACCAAGAAGAAGCGCGAGCCCGATCCCGCCCTCGGCGGCATCGCCACCACGCGGCCGGCGCGCCCGCAGCTCCTCACCGGCGAGACGCAGCGCATGGACACCGGCTGCGGCAAGCTCTTCGTGATCATGAACGACGACGAGTACGGCCCGCGCGAGGTCTTCGCCAACATGGGCAAGGCCGGCGGGTGCGCCTCGAGCAACACCGAGGCGCTGGGCCGGCTCATCTCGCTCGCCCTCAAGAAGGGCGCGTCGGCGCAGGAGGTCGTCGAGCAGCTCAAGGGCATCCGCTGCCACGTGCCCTACGGCATGGGCCCCAACGCGACGCTCAGCTGCGCCGACGCCATCGGCAAGGCGCTCGAGCGGCGGTACGTCACCGGCGCGGCCGCGCAGGCCACCGCCACGCCGGAGCCGCAGCTCTCGCTCGTCGAGGTCGCCCAGGGCGCGTGCCCCGACTGCGGCGGCTCCATGCGGCACGAGGGCGGCTGCGCGGTGTGCAACGACCCGAGCTGCAGCTACAGCAAGTGCAGCTGAGGCGGCTGCGCCGCCGCTCGCCTCTCTTGCCAGCACCCTGGCCTCCTGAGGCGGACGGCCCGACCCGCGACCTGCGCTCGTGCGCGGCCGCTGCGCCGGGTACAGTAGGCAGGAGAGCCACGGCCGCCGCTCGCAGTGAGCGCGGACGCCGGACGACGGGAGGAGAGCCATGACCGAAGCGCCGAAGCCCGACGCGGCCCCAGGTGGGGGCGGCGTCACCATCTCCGACAGCGTGGTGGCCAAGGTCGCCTTCAAGGCGATCAGCGGCATCGAGGGCATCAACGCCCTGGGCGGCACCAGCGCCCGCGCGCTCGCAGGACTGCGCGGCGACAAGGGCACGCCCGGCATCTCCGTCGATCTGCGCGACGGCAGCGTCGACATCGACATCACCATGAGCATCGTCTTCGGGGTCAGCGTCCCGGCCGTCGCCGAGGCCTGCCGCAAGGCAGTGTCGGAGCAGGTCGAGGCCACGACCGGCCTGCCCGTGCGCGCCGTCAACGTGCTCGTCACCGACGTGGTGTTCCCGGAGGACCAGGCTGGCTCTGCAGGCTGAGAGACGCCGGCCCGCCGGAGCGGCGGCCGGCGCCATGACCCGGATCGCGACGTTCCTCCTGCTGCTGGCCGGCGGGCTCGTCGCGCTCCTCTTCGCCGTGCGGCTCACCGCCGCGGCCTTCGACCGCGACTTCTCGCCGTTCCCGTACATCACGCCGGGCGGCGGCCACGCCCTGCTGGCGTGGTTGCTGCTGCTGGCCATGGCGGTGCTCGCCGGGCTGGTCTGGCTGGTGCTGCGGCACGACGCCGACGCGCTGTGGCTGGCGTCGCCGGCCGGCGACGGCGGCGTGCTCGTGCCCGCCGGGGATCTCGAGCGCCCGGCCACGTCGGCGGCAGTGCGCTCGCATCCCGACGTGGTGCGCGCCGAGGTGGAGTTCTCCAAGCGCGGCGCCGAGCTGCGCGGCCGGGTGAACGTGTGGGCCCGGCCGCTCGCCGACGCCGGCGCCGTGCGCGACGCCGCCGACGCGGCCGCCCGGCGCCAGGTCGCGCGGCTCACCGGCCGGGACCTCGCGCGGCTCGACGTCCGCGTCAAGGTCCTCAAGGTCACGCAACTGGCGAGGCACCTCCCGTGACGCCCTTCGCGCGCATCGTCGCCGTGGTCGCCGGCATCGCGTCGCTGCTGCTCGCCGGCGCCGCGCTCGTGCGCCAGGCCGCGCTGGCCACCGACAACGGCGTCACCTGGCGCGGCTCCACCTGGTGGGCCGACCTGACGAGCCGGTCGTCCACGGGGACCATCGTCGCCGCCGCCATCGCGGTCGCGCTCACGATCATCCTCATCGTCTTCGCCTACCGCCAGGTCTCGCCGGCGAGCGCGCCGGAGATCATCGAGTTCGCCGTCGAGGACGGCACCGCCCGGCTCTCCGTGCCCGCGCTGCGCAAGGCGCTGGGCCGCCGCTTCCAGGCCATGCTGCCCGGCTCGCGGGTCGGCGAGATAGCCGTCGGCAAGAGTGACGAGGGGTGGAGCGTGCGCGTCGAGGCCGACCTGCCGGTCTGCGACCTGCAGGACGTCCACGCGGCCGTGCTCGAGGCGTTCCGCGACGACATGCGCCGGGTGGCGGCCATCGAGCTCGTGCGGCTCGACATCGTCGTGACGTCCATGCGGGCGGCGGCGCGAAAGGCCTCATGACGAAACGAAGGCCTGGGAATCACCAGGCCTTCGTGAGAAGCCGCCCCGTGGGTGCTGGGGTCTGGCTCTTCTCCGTTGTATCGAGCGAGCGATACGGATTGACTGTACCCGTGACCGCCGCGCGGACAATCCCGTTGGACGGCGCACGATGACCGCCGGAGACGGCTCCGCCGCCGGCGTTCCGCCCCGCTCTCGTCGCGGCCGACCTCGACGGCACCCTGATCGGGCGCGATCTCACGTGGGCCCCAGGCCTGCCCGAGTCGCTCGCGGCGCTGCGCGCCGCCGGCGTCCGCGTCGTCATCTGCACCGGCCGCATGCTGCAGAGCGCGCAGCGCGTGGTCGCCCGCCTCGGTCTCAGCGATGGACCGGTCATCTGCTACCAGGGGGCTCTGGTCGCCGATCTCGCGACCGGGAAGTGGCTCCGCCACGTCCCCATGGACGGCGCGGCGGCGGCCGAGGTGGTCCGCCACGTGCAGGCCATGGGCCGCCAGCTCAACGCCTACATCGACGACCGGCTCTACGTCGAGCAGGTGACCAGGTGGGCGCGGCTCTACGCCGAGCACGTGGAGGTCGAGATCGACACGGTGGACGACATGGCGGCCGAGGTCGTCCGGCGGCCGCCGACGAAGCTGGTGCTGGTCACGTCGGCCGCCGACGTCGACGAGATCCTGCCGGGGCTGCAGGAGCGCTGGCGCGGCCGCCTCTACGTGGTCCGCTCGCAGCCCGACTACATCGAGTTCGCCGACGCCTCGGTCAGCAAGAGCGGCACGCTCGCCTGGCTCTGCGAGCGGCTCGGCGTCGCACGGGAGGCGGTGGTCACGCTCGGCGACGGCATGAACGACGTCGACATGCTCGCATGGGCGGGTCTCGGCGTCGCCGTGGCGGAGGCTGCCGAGCCGGTGCGCGCGGCGGCCGATCTCGTCGTGCCGCGCGCGGGACTGCCGCGGTTGCTCGCCGACCTGGCCGAGGCGCCGCCACAAAAGTGAAGGCGGCGCCTGGAGGGGTGGCGCCGCCTTCGAGGGGCCTCGGTGCTGGTGGGATAGCACCGGTCCTTGTCCCCCTGACGGGACACGCGTTCACTAGTTTTGACTGTGAAAGCGCACGAAAAGAATACGCCGCGCCCATGAGGCGGTCAAGGGCTCGGGCCCGAGCCTGTGTGAAGAAATGTTGCGGGCCGCGGAAGGCCGCGGGAGCGTGCTCGCCGCCCGCCCGGTAGGAAGACCGGTGTCGCCTTCGCACCGGCACGTCTGACAGCACGTCCAACGACACGGACGTGCTGTTAGACGTGCCTTTGGACGTGCTACGCCGGATCGGACACGTGTCGGCCGTCGGCGGAGCCGAGGATCGTCTCCCTCATCCATAGCTCCGGCCGGCTCCGTGGAGCCCGATCCGCTTCTTGACCTCCACGTAGCGCGCCTCGAGGGCTTTCTCGTGGGCGCGCTCCTCGCGCAGCAGCTGCTCGAACATCCGGCAGGCCGCCGGGTCGGCGCAGCGCTCGAGGCCGCGACGGTACTTGTCCTGGGCGGCGCGCTCGTCGGCGATCGCCTCCTCCAGGATGTCGAGGAGGTCCTCGTCGCCGAGAGGCAGCGGTCTGCCGCCGTCGGCCGCCCGGTCGTCGCGTCGATCCGCCGTCGCTCGCGGGCGCGGTCATCGGTCCTCCTTGGTCATCTTGAGCGTGAAGGTGAGCGGGAAGTCCTCGTGGTGCCCCTTCACGCGCAGCATCCCCCGGTCGTCCTTCTCGAGGAACTTGAACGGGAGTCCGGGCACCGTGTACGGCAGTTCGTGCAGGAAGTCGAGGCGCAGGCCGCGGCTCAGCAGCGGGTCGATGATCTCGCCGAAGCCGTGCAGCCACTCGAACGTCACCGTGTGCTCGGTCGTCGCGTCCGGGTCGGCGTAGTCGCCGTCCTCGTCGAACCGCTGCGGGACGCCGTACTGGAAGTAGGGGTAGCCGATGCGCAGCGAGTCCGGGGTGGAGTCGTCGGCGAGCAGGAAGGCGTAGGGGTGGAACTCGGCGATGTAGAGGGTGCCGCCGGGCTTCAGGAAGTGGTCGATGACCGCGGCCCAGCGCTCGAGGTCGCCGAGCCAGATGAGCGCGCCCCAGGAGGTGAAGACGACGTCGAAGGAGCCGGACAGCTTGTCCGGCAGGCTCTCGACGTCGCTCTGCACGAACGTGGCGCGCCCGGAAAGGCCCACCTCGGCGGCGAGCGCGCGCGCCGTCCTGATGCCCTCGCCGGAGAAGTCGACGCCGGTCACGACGGCGCCCCGGCGCGCCCAGCTCAGCGTGTCGAGGCCGAAGTGGCACTGCAGGTGCAGCAGGCTCGTTCCCTCGCCGACCAGCGGGCCCAGCTCGCCGAGCTCGATCTCGCTGAGCGAGGTGCCGCCCGCCTTGAAGCCGGCGACGTCGTACAGCTCCGAGTCCACGTGCAGTCCGACGGCCTCGTCCCAGCTCGCGAGGTTGGCCTTGAGGAAGTCGTCGAGCATCGTCAGCCTGCCTCGGTCCTGGGACGGGTGGCGCGCAGCGAGTAGCTGAGCGGCAGGTCCTTGCGCCGCCCGCCGTCCGGCGCCGGCAGCCACCACCAGCGGTCCTCGTCCTGGACCATCCAGTCCCAGAACGGCGCCGGGGAGGTGGGGAACTCGTGCAGGTGCTCGATCCGCAGGCCGGCGCCGATGAGGGCGCCGGTGACCTCGGCGAGGCTGTGCTGCCACCCGTAGGCGACGAGCCCGGTCGTGTCGGCGTCCCGGTCGGCGTAGCTGCCTTCGATCGGCTCCACCTCGGGCTTGTCCGGAGCCGGCTGCAGGCGGTACTTGACCTGGACGTCGTGCTCGCCGGGCACTTCGTCGAGCGCGTACCCGAACGGGTGGATCTCGGCCATGTAGAACGTGCCGCCGGGCTCGAGGTGCCGGGCGATGATCGCGGCCCAGCGCTCGAGGTCGGGCAGCCACTCGATGGCGCCCCAGCTCACGAAGACGACGTCGAAGCGGCGGTCGCCGAGGTGCGCGTCGGCATCGTAGAGGTCGGCGCAGATGAACTCGGCGCGGCCGGACAGGCCGACCTCGTCGGCCAGGCGCCGCGCCAGCGCGATCGCCTCGTCGCTGAGGTCCAGGCCGACGACCTCGGCGCCGAGGCGCGCCCAGCTCAGCGTGTCGAGGCCGAAGTGGCACTGCAGGTGCAGCAGCGTCGTCCCCTCACGCACGTAGAACCCCAGTTCCTCGAGCTCGAGCGGCCACAGCGACGTGGTCCCGGCCTTGAAGCCCTCCACGTCGTAGAACGCGCTCTTCTCGTGGACCTTGGTCCAGTGGTTCCAGAGCTCGAGGTTGGCGGCCCGGGCCTCCGGCGGGATGGGGTCGACGGGGCCGCCGCCCGCCTGCGCGTCGTGACTCATCTCAGGGTGCCAGCCTCTCCAGGGTCCAGTCGCCGCTCGCATCGAGGCGCAGCGCGAATCGTCCCGGGCACATGGGGCACTTGCCCTCGGTGCCCTCCGCGGGGTCCGGCCCGAAGTCGATCTGCCACCCGCAGAGCGGGCAGAAGAGTATCACGGGCGTCGCCGGGTCTTCGACCGATCTGACGGTGCGGCGCAGGCCGTTGCGGTGGCCGGACTCGGCCCGCGAGAGCTCCTTGAACAGCTCCATGAGCTCCGTGGTCCTCCGCCTGGTAGGCGAAGCGGCCGTAGAGCGCGACGGCCTCGTCCTCGAAGTCGTAGTCGGCGCGCAGCGCGGCGAGGTCGGCGGAGCGGCCGCGGCCGCCGTCCTCGCGCGGGGCGAGCGGGTGCCGGCCGGCCCCGCCGGGATCGCGGGCGCTCGCGCCGGCGTCGGTCGACGACCGGGCCGCCGGGCCCGGCCGCGGCGTCGGCGTCAGGATCGACGCCGTGCGCGCGCAGCCACTCCTCCAGGCGGTCGCGGTGTTCGGCTTCGTTGCGCCGCAGCGACTCCCAGTAGGTCACGAGGCGCGGGTCGGACGAGGCGGCGGGGTGCGAGGAGTACCTCGCCGCCGCCTCCCGCTCCAGCCGGAGCGCCTCCTGGACGAGCGCGATGTCGTGTTCTGCGCTCAGTCCGGGACCCGGTACGCGACGGCGCGGATGAGACCGATGGTCTCGCTGTTCTCGCCGACCGTCGTGCTGTCGCTCATCGAGTACACCTTGTCGGCGCCCTCGTCCTTCAGGAACGCGGCCACCTGCGCGTCCAGATCGTTGAGTTCGCGCATGGTGGCGAACATCTTGATCGGCGTGGCGAACGTCCTCACCCTGATCATCGCTGCTCCTCTCGTCAGTGCCCTGCGGCCGAGCGGCCGGTGTCTGCTGCATTTCCGCGGTGGAGCCAACCGTAACGTCATCGCGTCTAGGGTGAAGTGTGTATTACGTGCCTCTTGACCATCAGAAGCCTTGGCTTGTGAAACGAAGTGCGATAGTGTCGCTTTCGTGGAGACTTCCTACGACAAGGACGGCCTGTACCTGGGGCGGCTGGCCGATGTGTTCGGCGACCCGACCCGGCGCGGCATCTACCGTCACCTGCGCGGCTGCGACACGCCGCAGTCGGCGACCGAGGTGGCCGAGGTGTTCGGCCTGCATCGCACGGTCGCCCGTGCGCACCTCGAGAAGCTCGGCGATCTCGGCCTCGTCTCGACGTCCACCCGCCGCCGTCCCGGCGGCGGCCGGCCGGCCAAGATCTACGCGGTCACGGACGCCCGGCTCGAGGTCATGCTGCCGCCGCGCCGCTACGAGCGTCTGGCGCGGCTGCTCCTGCAGCTCGTCCAGGAGACGCTCGAGCCCGACGTGGCCGCCGCGACGGCGACGGCTCTGGGCCGCGCCTTCGGCCAGCAGACCGCCGAGGAGTTCGCCGGCGACGGCGTCCAGGCGCCGGTCAGGCTGTCTCCGAGCGCGGTCATGGACTGGATGGAGATCGCCGGCTACGGCGCCACGCTCGGCTCCAACGGCAACGGCGAGACGGTCATCGAGGTCCACAACTGTGTCTACCGGGAGCTCTCCAAGGACTTCCCCGAGATCGTGTGCGCCTTCGACCGCAGCATGCTGTGCGGCATGCTCGGCGTCGAGTCGTCAGTGCACACCCAGACGCACGCTCTGAGCTCCGGCGATTCGTACTGCCGGCACGAGTTCAGGCTCTAGCCCCGCTTCTCAGGCGTCGTCCGCCGGCGCCCGCCCCGTGAAGGCGTCCATCGCGTTGTTCAGCCCGAAGAAGTCGGTGAGCTGGTCGAACGCCCAGACGGGCAGCACGCGCATCAGCGGCAGTGTGTTCACCATGAACGGCATCTGCACGCACGCCTGGTCGCGCTGGATGGCCCTGAGGACGCGGTCGGCGACTTCCTGCTCCCTCAGGACGGGCAGCAGGAAGGGGAACCGCGACTTCACGCCTTTGAACATCCCTGTGTCGATGTAGTAGGGACAGACGACGGTCGTCCGTACGCCGGAGGCGCTGCGCCGGAGTTCTTGCCGCAGCGCCTCGTTGAAGCCCACGGCCGCGAACTTGCTGGCCGCGTAATCGGTCTCGCGGGCGGTGCCGATCAGGCCCGCGGCCGAGGCCACCGTGACCACGTGGCCGCTGCCGCGGGCCTTCATCGCCGGCAGGAACGCCCTGGTCGTCCAGAAGAGCGCCAGCGTGTTGACGCCGAAGGTGCGCTCGATGGACTCGTCCGAGAGTTCGAGCAGCGGCCGGCCGCTGACGACGCCGGCGTTGTTGACCAGCACGTCGACGTCGCCGGCCGCTGCGCGTACCTCGTCGGCGCGCGCGTACACCTGCTCGCGGTCGCTCACGTCGCAGGCGAACGCGTGCGCGCCGGAGGCGCCGGCCTCCGCGGCCTCGGCGGCCACGCGCTCGCCGCCTTCGGCGTCGAGGTCCCAGATGGTGACGGTCGCGCCCAGCGAGGCGCAGCCGAGCGCCAGCAGCCTGCCGATGCCGGACGCGCCGCCGGTGACGAGGACGTGCTTGTTGTGGACGGCGGTCACCTCGGCCTCCTCACTTGATCCCGGGGACGTACTTGAGCAGGCGCACGGCCTGCGTCATGACGGCGGCGTACTGGCCGTTGCTCAGGAACGGCGGCGTGCCGATGCTCAGCACGTGCTCGGCCGCGACCGTCTGCGACTCCGTGTACTTGACCAGGCCGTGGCGTCCGTGCCGGCGGCCGAGGCCGCTCTGCTTCCAGCCGCCCATGGGCGCGGCCGACGCCCAGGTGGCCGCGTAGGCCTCATTGACGTTGACCGTCCCGGCCTGGATGCGGCCGGCGATCTCGCGGCCCGCCTTGACGTCGCGCGTCCAGACGCTGGCGTTGAGCCCGTACTCGCTGTCGTTGGCGAGCTCCACCATCTCGTCGACCGACGAGCAGCGGCGGATGGCGGCGACGGGGCCGAAGGTCTCCGCGCGGCACAGGTCCATGTCGTCGGTGACGCCGGCGAGGAGCGTCGGCTCGTAGAAGTACGGGCCGAGGTCGGGGCGGGCTCTGCCGCCCGCCAGCACCTCGGCACCCTTGCCCACGGCGTCGTCCACGTGCGCCGCGACCTTCGCGAGCTGGTCGGCGCTGGTCAGCGAGCCCATGTCGTCGGCGAACGTCAGGCTCGAGCCGAGCCTGAGGGCCGCGAACCGCTCGACGAGCCGCGGCACGAAGGCGTCGTAGATGGCGTCGTGCACGTAGACGCGCTCGATGCTGATGCAGAGCTGGCCGCCGTTGGAGGTGATGCCCTGCACGGCGCCGGGCACCGCGCGCCAGAGCGGCGCGTCGGGCAGCACCAGCAGGGCGTTCTTGCCGCCGAGCTCCATGGCGCAGTCCATCAGGCGCTCGCCGCACTGCGCCGCGACCTTGCGGCCCGTCGCCGTCGAGCCCGTGAACATGATGAAGTCGGCGTGCTCGATGAGCGGTGCGCCGAGCTCGGCGCCGCGGCCGGTGACCACCTGGAGGAGGCCGGCGGGGAGCCCCGCCTCCTCCAGCAGGCCGGCCGCCCAGAGGCCGCTGAGCGGCGTCTGGGCGTCGGGCTTGAGGACCACGCCGTTGCCGGCGACGAGCGCGGGCAGGGCGTCGCCGATGGACAGCGTGAACGGGTAGTTCCACGGCGCGATGATGCCGATCACCCCGCGCGGGCGATGGTGCACGCGCGTGGACGTGAGCACCGGCAAGGCTCCCTGCGCCCGCCTCGGGCGCAGGAACTGCGGCCGCCGTGTGCCCGTAGTAGCGCGCCTGGATGGCGACATCCAGCACTTCTTCGAAGGCGTGGATGCGCGCCTTGCCCGACTCGAGCTGGATGAGGTCGAGGATCTCCTGTGCGTTCGCGATGCACGAGGTCGTGGTAGCGCAGGAGCACGGCGGCGCGCTCCTCGACGGGCCGCGCCGCCCACTCGGCCTGCGCCTCGCGCGCCGCGGCGCAGGCGGCCTCCACGTCGGCCGGCGTGCCCCTGGGCACCTCCGCCAGGAGGACGCCGGTGAACGGAGCTTCGACCGGCGTCTGCTCCGCCGGCGCGGCGACGGCGGCGCGCGCCGCGAGGCGCGCGAGCATCGCCGTGCTCACGCGCGGCGACCACTGTCCTTGCGGCGCGGAAGCGGCTGCCCCGCCCGCTTCGCGGATCGGCTTTGTCTGCGTCATGGTCCCTCCAGCCCCGGGCCGGCGGTCGTCAGTGCCGCCTGGCCCGCTTGTCGTCGTACATGCGCTGATCGGCGCGTTCGATGAGCTCCTGCAACGTCGCCTGTTCGCCGTGCTCCCAGTCGACGGATCCGATGCTGAGCGACAGGCGGAACGGCCGCCCGGCCTTGGCGTTGGCCTGGTCCAGGCGCCGGCGCAGCCGGGCGACGAGGTCCTGGGTCACGCCGGTGTCGTCCTCCGCGAGCACCACGAACTCGTCGCCGCCGACGCGGCCCACGACGTCCGACTCGCGGATGCTCGCGCGGACGACGTCTGCCACCATGCGCAGGGCCTCGTCGCCCTGCGCGTGCCCGAAGCGGTCGTTGATCGTCTTCAGGGAGTCCACGTCGATGTAGATGATGCCGAGCCTTCTCGCGCGGCGCCGGGCGATGCGCATCGTGTGCTCGCCGAGCGCGAACAGGCCGCGGCGGTTGTACAAGCCCGGTGAGGTCGTCGGACAGCGAGAGCATGCGCAGCTGCTCCTCGCGCTGTCGCAGCGCCGTCTCGGCCGCCTTCTGCCGGGTGATGTCGATGATGTAGCCCTCGTATGCCGTCACCGCGTCGTCGTCGCCGCGCACCGCGTGGGTGAAGTCGCGGATCCAGTGCGTCTCGCCCTCCGCGTCGATGATGCGGTACTCCTGGACCCAGCTCTCGAGGCCGGACCGGGACTTGTCGTTGCCGTCGTCGCTGATCCAGCCGATGTCGGCCGGGTCGACGATGGAGGAGTAGACGCGCCGCCCGCTCGTGAACTCCTCCGGCGTGTACCCGTAGGCGCTGATGTTGGGGGAGACGTACTGCACGGTGCCCGCGTCGTCCACGTCCCAGCGGAACGTGACCACCGGGCCGGCCACCAGCAGGTCGCGCTCGCTCTGCAGGTCGTCCTCGGCCTGCCGGCGGCGCGCGATCTCGTCGGTGAGCGCGCGCTCCCGCTCCTCGAGGAGGACGACCATCGCGTTGAAGGCCTCGGAGAACTCGCCCATGAAGTCGATGCGCTGCGAGTAGTCGCCGCGCGCGATCTCCTGGGTCTGGCGCGTGAGGTGGCGGAGGCGGGCGTGCATCTCCACCAGCGGTACGGCCATGGTGTTGTCCGCGGATGGAAGCGGCGCGGACAGCTCGCCGCGGGAGAGCGGGATGAGGAAGGCGACGATCTCCTCGATGAGCCGGATCATGCGGTTGACCGTGTGGACCAGCGGGAGCGCGACCGGCGAGCACGTCGCCTCGCTCACGTAGCGCACGTTGCCGGCCATGAGCTCGGTGAGGGTCTCGTCGATCTCCGTGAGGCACGTCTGGAGGTCGTGACGGTCGCGGTCTTCGACGTGGGGTGTCACGGCGCGGCGTCCCCCGCATCGCCTGCGGCCGTGTGCTGTGCGTGGCCCCTGGCCGTGCGCGTGCATGGTCGTCCCCCGTCTCCGTGACCCTTTGTGGAGGGCAGTCTACACCCGGCCGGCCGCGCGCACGTTGGCGCGCCAGCGGTCGCGTGGATGGGGGAGCGCGTGCCGTCGCGGCGAAGAAGGACGGCGAGCATCGATGAGGCTGACGTGAGATACAGGTGGCGCGCGAGCGTGCTCGCGGCGGCCGGCGCGGCGATGCTGCTCGCCGGCTGCGGCATCAGCGTGGCCGAAGGGCCGTCGCCGTCGCCCTCGCCCGGCCGGACGGCGACCCTGGTCGCCTCAGGGCCCGCCTCGCCGTCGGCCACCGCGTCCGTGCTGCCCTACGTGCCGTCGTCCGCGCCGTCCGCTTCGCCGCTCGTACCGGTCGTGCCGCTCGTACCGGCGCCTTCCGCGTCTCCGTCCGTTCCCGCGGCGCCCGCGGCCGGCGCCGCGCCGGGCGCTCCCGCAGCATCCGCGCGCCGCGCGGCCGCGCTGGCGGCCGCCGCGCAGCGCGTCGCGGCCGCCGCGGCCGTGCGCCGGGCGCTCCCGGCGTTCGACCAGCTCGCCGCGAGCATGGTCGCGCGCAGCGGCGTCCCCGGAGCGGCGGTGGCCGTCGTCGCAGGAGACACGGCCATGTACACCCGTTGCTTCGGCCTGCGCGAGATCGGTCGGCCCGACCCGGTGGACGCCGGCACGCTGTTCCAGCTCGGCGGCGTCTCGCAGGCCTACACGACCACGCTGCTCGCGGCGCTCGCCGGTGAGGGCGAGCTCCACTGGGACCAGCCGCTGCGCCGCGTGTGGCCGGGCTTCCGGCTGAAGGACCCCTGGGCCTCGCGCGAGGCCACGTTCCGCGACCTCACGGCGGCGCGCAGCGGTCTGCCGGCGTACGCCGGCGCGAGCTGCGCGCCTTCGGCTACGGCCGCGCCGAGATCCTCCGGCGGCTGCGCTACCTGCCCCCGGCCGCCGGCTTCCGCGCCGTGTTCGCGCCGCAGGAGGCGCTCGTCACGGCGGCGGCCGTCGGCGCCGAGCGCGCCACCGGCGACTCCTGGGCCCGGCTGCTGCAGGAGCGCGTGCTCGCGCCCATCGGCGACGACGGCACGGTGACCGGCTACCGGGGCTTCGTGACCGCGTTCGACAAGGCGACGCCGCACCGGCTGGTGGACGGCTCGATGGTCCCGCAGGACCCGCAGGACGAGACGGTGTTCGCGCCGTCCCTCGGGGTGAGCTCCAGCCTCGATCAGCTCGTGACCTTCGCGCGCCTGCAGCTGAACGGCGGCGCGCTGGGAGGCGCGCGCGTGGCGCCGGCCGACCTGCTCGGTCAGACGATCCGGGCGACGACCGCCGTCGACGACGCGCAGACGGGTCCGCGGGCCGCGGGGCTGGGCTGGGTGCTCTCGAGCTTCGACGGCCGGCAGGTCGCCGCCGCCGAGGGCGGCCTCGCGAGCGGCTCGAGCGCCGTCGTCAGCCTGGCGCCCGGCGACGGCGTGGCCGTGATCGTGCTCGCCAACGCGTATCCGGAGGGAGCCGCGCTGGGCCGGGCGCTGACGAAGACGCTGCTCGACCTCACCGTGTTCGGCGCCGCCCGGGACGACTGGCTGTCACGCGAGCAGGCGGCCGTCGCGAGCGCGCCGGCGAGTCCGGAGGCCGCCGCCGCGGCCGGCGCCGGAGACATCCCCGCCGGCAGCGGCCTCACGATCCCGGTGGAGCCGCCGGCCGCCGCGCCGGCGCCGCATCCGCGGCGCGTCTACGCCGGCGTGTACCAGAACGGGTACTACGGCCGCGTCACGGTCCGCCCCGGGCCGGGAGACGGCCTGGCCGTGCGCCTCGGCCGCGGCGTGACGCTCCGCTACGTGCCCTGGAGCGCCGACATCTGGCGGGACACCGCCTCGGGGACCGCCGCCGTCTTCGACGTGCACGGCGGCCGCGCCCGCGCCCTGAAGCTCACCCTGCTCTCGTTCGACGGGCGCAGCGGCGCGTTCGCCCGGGCCGACTAGCCTCCGCAGGCAAGCCAGCGAGGGGGGCGCCGCAGGTGCACTCCTCGCTGACGCCGCCCGGGCTACTTCTTCTTCTTGCGCCCGTTGATCGTGGTGTTGAGCAACATGCCGAAGGCGATGCCCGCGATGGCCGCGCCGATCAGCAGCAGCCAGGCTGAGGCGCCGGTCGCGCCGACGATGAAGGTCATCTCGTCCACTCCTCGTTCACTTCCGCGTCACCAGCCGGGGAGAGCCTGCTCACCCTCGAGCGCGCGGGCGTCCGTCACGTCCTCGTTCACCTCGAGGATGCCCTTGTAGGCGCCGTCGTGGTCGCGCAGGGCGAAGTACCGCGTGCGCTTCATCTTGTCGCCCTTCTGTTCCCAGCCCTCGGCCACGTCCCTGGTGCCGGCCTTGAACTCGCGCAGGATCTCCTCCAGGCACTCCAGCGACTGCTCCGGATGACAGTCGCGGACGTCGCGGCCGATGTAGCGCGCGTCGCAGGTCTTGTAGGTCGGGCCCTTCCAGTAGACGAGGACGTCGTTCTCGTCGGCGACGCTGAGATCGAGCGGGAGGAACGTGAGCACCAGATCCGCCAGCTCGGGAGTAAGACTGCCACGCTTCCACAGCATCGTCGGGACCGCCTCTCGGAGTTGTTGTCTGCCCGGCCATGCTATCGCATGGCGAGGGGAGAGGCGGGGAGGCCGCCGGCCGCCGGCGAGGCCGGCCGCCGGGAGGCGGGCCGGCGCCTCGCCGGTCACCAGTCGAGCAGCCGGCGCTGACCCTCGAGCGCGCGGACGGCGGTGACGTCCTGCACCGTCTCCACGACGCCGCGGTACGCGCCGCTCGCGTCGCGCAGCGCGAAGTAGCGGATGTGCAGGAACTTGCCCTGCACCTCGATCCAGAACTCGGCGTCGTCCTTCTCGCCGGCGCGGAACGCGTCGATGATCTGCTGCACCTTGTGCACGCTCGCCGGCGGGTGGCAGTTCTGCACCTTGCGCCCGATCACGCCGGGACTGCGCGGGAAGATCCGGTGCCCCTCGCTGTAGAAGCGCACCCGGTCGTGCTCGTCGACGTACTGGAAGTCGATGGGGAGGACCCCGAGCACGAGGTTGAGCTCGTCGAGGCTGAGGCCGCCGGTGTGGAGGTCGAGGAGGCCGGCGGGCAGCCAGCGGCTCCGGCCGCGGCGCTTGCCGCGCCTGCGGCCGCGGCCGCAGGCCACTCCGGCACGCCGTCGATGAAGGCGTAGCCGATGTCACCCTCGCCGGCGCGGATCCGCGTCCACTCCGCGTCGCTGAGCGTGTCCATGGCCATCGGGTGCAGCACCTGCTCCTCTTTGGTCACCATGTCGTCGGCCATCTTGGCGAGCGCGAGGCAGGTGCTCACCGCGAGCCCGGCGTCGTCCTCGGCGATCGTCTGCCGCGCCTGCTTGATCAGCGCGCGGATGTCGTCGTGGATCGCCCACATGACCTTGCTGGGTCCTTCCACGCCGTGGTCCTCGAGGAAGGGGAAGAGCTGGTTCTCCTTGCGCAGGTAGTGCTTGTCGATCTCGGCGAGCCGCTCCACGGTGTCGCCCAAGGCTCCCTTGAGACGCCCCCACGCGGCGCCGTCCGGCGGCTCGCCGATCGGCCTCGGCGACCTTGCGCAGGGACGCCGTCACCTGGAGCAGCGCCTGGTTCTCGCGCTGGAACGTGTCCATGGGGTGGCCGGCCGGCGCGCGTGACCGCCTCGTGGCCCTCGAGCGCGTCGGCGAACACCTGGACGTGCACGTCGCAGAGGCGCTTGACCTCGCTGTCGGGGACGCCGCCCTCGATGAGCTTCTGCTCCATGGCGGCGATCTCGGTGGCCTCGACGTCGGCGATGAGCTCCTCGAACCGCGGCTTGACCTCCTCCACGGACTTGCCGGCGTGCAGGTCCTTGACGATCGCGTGCAGCGCCTCGAGCCGCGCCGGGTCGATGGTCTGCGCGTCGGCCACGTCGGCGATGGGCGGGCGGGTCCCGGTCTGCTTCTCGATCTCGGTGGCGATGTCGTCGGTGAGCCGGTTGAGCGGCACGTCGGCCTGTTGCGCCACCGCGTCGAGCGTCGCCATGCGCCCGACAGTCTTGCGCAGCACCGGGTTGGTCAGCTTCTTGAACTCCGGGTGGTACTCCGCCAGGTAGTCGAGCAGGAAGGGGTACTCCTTGAGCAGGGAGTGGACGGTGGTCTTGGGCGTGATGGTGAGCGGCGCGGTGGTCATACCCGACTCCAAAGGTTGGGATTCTCTCTGGGCCGATGGTACCACCGGCCAACGCGGCCGAGTCTTGACGTTGCTCAAGCCGGCGCTCCGACGGGGACACTCACGGTGAGGCGCTCCGCGCATCGCGCGGGCGCGGATCACCAGGGAGGGAGGCGGCATGCCCACCATCCATGCGTCCGTCGACGTCGACGCACCGCTCGAGTTCGCCGAGCTGGAATGGAGCGAGTTCATGCTGGAGTCGCTGCTGAACGGCTACGCGCGGGGTCTCATCGACGAGGAACCGCTGCTCGACGAGGACGACATGAAGGCCGGCGACGTCAGGTTCACCACCGAGGGCGACCGGCTCGTGAAGGTCGACGTGCGGCTGGACTACAAGCCGCGGAGCACGGGCGGAGCCGAAAGAGAGCTGTCACGTGCCCAGGCGACGCTCGAGCGCGACCTCGAGAGGTACCGCCGGTTCGTGACCGGCCGGTGCGAGCGGCTGAACTGCCGCCCGGATTGACGAAACGCGGAGAGCGGCGGCCGGTCGGCGAAGGACGACCGGCCGCCGCTCTCAGCGGATCTACCTCGCGTCGCGCCGCGCCTGGCGGCGCTTGTGGCGCCGCCACATGAGCGCGAGCTGGCCGACCACGAACGCCACCAGGGCGGTGATCAGCAGCCCGAGCCACAGCGGGAAGGTGAACGACCAGAAGAGGAACTTGAACGTCGTGTCCGCGGTGTTCTGGAAGATGAAGACGAGCAGCAGCACGAGCAGGATGCCGCCGCCGATCAGTGCACCGTTGCCGCCGCCCGATCCCTGTGGTGAACCCTGTGACATCACGCGCCTCCTCGGAGTTCCCTGGCCTCTGCCTCTCGCGGACCCAGGTGCGGCCGCGCGGCGTCCATCGTGGGTGTCTTACCCGTGGGGTACGCCGCGGACGCCGTCGCTTCCTGCTACGGCGGCGTGGGGATGGGCGGCGCCGCGCGACGCGGGCGGGGCGGCGCGCCTCGCCCGGCGCCGCACGCCCGTGTAGAGTCAGGCCGACAATCATCGTCGGAGGTCGGCCGTGGGACGCGATCAAGATGCACCTGGCGCGGGAGTGAGCGCCGCCGAGCTCGGACGTGCGGTCGCGGATCAGGTCGGGCGCGTCATCGTCGGCAAGGCCGACCAGACGCGCCTGCTCACCGTCGCCCTGCTGGCCGACGGGCACGTGCTCCTCGACGACGTGCCCGGCGTCGCGAAGACGCTGCTCGTGCGCACGCTCTCCGCCGCTCTGGGCCTCGCGTTCTCGCGCATCCAGTGCACGCCCGACCTGCTTCCGGCCGACGTCACCGGCTCGCTGGTCTTCGACCAGAAGCAGGGGACGTTCGAGTTCAGGCCGGGACCGCTGTTCGCCAACATCGTCCTCGCCGACGAGATCAACCGCGCGACCCCGCGCGCCCAGTCGGCCTTTCTCGAGGCCATGGAAGAGCGCGGCGTCACGGTCGACGGCACGACGCACGGGCTGCCGCGCCCGTTCATGGTGCTGGCGACGCAGAACCCGGTGGAGCTGAAGGGGACGTTCCCCCTGCCGGAGGCGCAGGTGGACCGCTTTCTCCTCTGCCTGCGCATGGGCTATCCGACGGAGGACGACGAGGCGCGCATGCTCGAGCAGGTTCCGCAGCGGCGATCCGCTCGCCGAGGTGCGCGCCGTGGTCGACCCCGACGATCTGCGCGCCGTGCGCGTCGCGGTCCGCGAGGTGCACGTGGCGGGCGACGTCGCCGGCTACATCGTGGCCCTCGCGAGGGCGACGCGCGAGTCCCCGCTGCTGAGGCTGGGCGCCAGCCCTCGAGCGTCTCTGGCGCTGCAGCACGCCGCGCAGGCCGCCGCCGCCCTGGCCGGCCGCGACTTCGTCGTCCCGGACGACGTGCAGGGGCTGATCGCCCCGGTCCTGGCGCACCGGCTGCTGCTCGCCCGCGACGCCGTCATCGACGGGCGCTCCGCGGAGGACGTCCTGGGCGAGGTCGTGGCGCATGTGCCGGTGCCGGCGGAGGCCGGGAGGGACGCGCCGGCCGCGTCGTGAACCGGAGGCGCTCGTGCGGCTGAGGTCGATCCTGTGGGCGTGTCTCGCCGGGCTGACGGCCGCCGCGCTCCTGCGCTCTTCGGCGCTCGCGTTCGCCACGCTGGCCGCCGCTGTGATCGCCGCGCTCGTCACGGTGACGCGGCGCCGGCTGTTCGTCGGCGTCACGTTCGACCGCGGGATCTCCCGCCGCGTGGTCACGTGGGGCGGCGAGCTCGAGATCACCATGAGCGTCACCAACGACAAGCTGCTGCCGCTCGTCTGGATGCGCGTGCGCGACGTGTGGCCGGCGGGTCTCGAGCCGCACGGTTTCGGGCTCCGGCAGGTCGCGCTGCTCGGCCAGCAGGAGCTGGTCCAGACGGTGTCCGTCCGCTGGTACGAGCGCCTGCGGCGCCACTACCGCGTGCGCTGCATGGAGCGCGGGGTGCACCGCCTCGGTCCGGTCGAGCTGGAGGCCGGCGACCCCTTCGGCATCGCCGGCGTCGCCCGCACGGTCGAGGCGCGACAGGAGTTCACCGTCCTGCCGAAGGTGCTCGACGTCCCCGGCTTCGACCTGCTGCTCGGCCGGCCGCTGATCGACCAGTCCGTCGCCCGCTCTCTGGCGGTCGACCCGACGGCGCTGCGAGGCACACGGCCGTACCGGCCGGGCGATCCCATGAGGGCGATCAACTGGCGTGCGACTGCCCGCTCGGGCGTGCTCCACACCAACGAGTTCGACCCCACCTCGGTCGCCGCCGTGCGCCTGCTCCTCGACGTGGGTTCCCTCTACAAGTCGTGGGAGGCCATCGACGCGGACCTCATGGAGCTGCTGTGCGTGGTGAGCGCCTCTCTGGCGGCGGCCTTCGCGACGCGGGGCTACGCGGTGGGGCTGGCCTCGAACGCGTCTCTCTCGCAGGAGCTGCACGCCGTGGACCTGAGTCCGGCGCACGGCGTCCTGCCGGACGTTCTGGAGGCGATCGCCCGGCTCCGCCCGTTCACGGTCCGCGACTACGAGTCCGTCCTCGCGGCCGAACTGGCCGACGAGGGCGGCGAGGCCGACTGCGTGCTCGTCACCGGGAGACTTCGTCCGGCCGTGCGCACCGTGCTCGCCCAGCTGCGCGCGGAGCGCCCGACGACCGTGGTGTTCGTCGGCGAGCCGCAGGTGTCAGAGGCCCGGGACGCCGACTTCGTGGTCCCGGGCGACTTCGACTGGAGGACGGCGAATGCCCTCACGCTCCACGCTTGAGCGTGCGGGGGTCGCCCTCGGCGCCGTGGTCGAGGGCGTCTGGTGCGGCGCCCTCGCGGCGGCGCTGACCGGATCGCCCTGGGCGCTGCTGGGCGCCTTCGCCGTCGTGATGGTGGCGGCCGCTGCGGCCATCACGCGATGGACCGGCGCGGCGCAGGACAGGGAACGCGCCGGCCGGGCTGCCGCCGCGGTACTCGTCGTGGCTGGGATCGCCGTGCTGTCTCGGCGCGGGGCAGGCGTGGACGCACGACTACCTCCTCTGGCAGATCGCGCGTGATGCCATCTTCGTGAGCGGCGTCGTCCTCCTCGGCATCTGGCTCGGCGGTGACGACCTCACGCCGGAGACCGCCGTCCGGCGCGCCGTCCGCGGATTCGCGCTGCTGTGCGCCGTGCTCGTCTGCGCCGCGATCGCGGGTTCCACGCCCGGATGGGCCGCCGCGGCCGTGGTCACCGCTCTGGTCGCGGGAGGGCTGCTCATCGCCGTGATGAGGTACCGGTCGCTCACCGACCTCGTGGCAGCGTCCGACCGGCTGCCGTCGTGGCCGTGGCTCCTGGCGGTCACCGGTGCGATCCTGTGCGTCGTCGCCATCGCTGCTCTCCTCGGTCAGCTGCTCGACGTCGACGTGCTGCGCTGGGGGCTGAGCGCCGTCGCCGCCG
Source organism: uncultured Thermoleophilia bacterium (assembly GCA_963739595.1). Classification (GTDB taxonomy): domain Bacteria; phylum Actinomycetota; class Thermoleophilia; order UBA2241; family UBA2241; genus CAIXSE01. Next base: position 8,456 of record CAVUBA010000006.1, on the reverse strand, counting down.
TGCTCTCGGCGGCGCTGGACGCCATCTTCTACGCCGTCGGGTGGGCCGGGGCCGGGCTGCTCCGGGCGCTGGGATGGGTCCTCAGCCTCGTCCACGTGCGGGCGCCGCACCTGGACCTGAAGCCCCCGCCGGACTCGCGAGTGAAGGTGGTCGTGCCGCCGTACCAGCCGGCCGCGCCCGCATCGTCCGCGACGCGGTTGGTCGTCACCGTGGCCGGCGCGCTCGTGGCCGTGGCCGCGTCGCTGGCCGTCGTCGTGTTCGCGCTGCGCCGGCTGCGCCGCCGGTCCGCCGCCGACGAGGCGGTCGAGGAGGAGCGGGAGGCGCTCGGCTCTGTCAGGGAGGCCGCCGAGGCGGTCGCCGGCAGGCTCGGGCGGCGGCTGCGCCGCCTCGCCTCGCTGGGCCGCCGGGAGGCTCGCTCCCCAGCTGAGCTCGTGCGCCTGCGGTACGCGCAGCTCGAACAGCGGCTGACGGCCGCGGGAAGGCCCCGGCCGCCGGGGGTGACGGTGCGGCAGTACCTCGCGACGTGTGCCACCGCGATGGAGGCTCCCCCGCCGGCGGCGGACGTCGCCGGCCTGTACGAGCTCGCGCGCTATTCGGCGCACGTCGTCGACGAGGTCCAGGCGAGGCGGTTCGAGGAGCTCGCGCAGGCCATCAGGCCCCGGGCCGGCGGTGCGGGCTAGGTCTGGGCGCCGAGCAACGGGAGCGTCACCGTGAAGGTCGCGCCGGCGCCGGGCGCCGTGTCGAGCCGCACGCCGCCGTCGTGGGCCTCCACGATGGCGGCGACGATCGCGAGGCCGAGGCCGGCGCCGCCGGTCTCGCGGGCCCGCGACTTGTCGGCGCGGAAGAAGGGCTCGAACACCTTGGCCGCCACGTCCGCTTCGAGCCCGGGGCCGTCGTCGGAGACGGCCAGCGCGGCGCGGCCGTCGCCGGCCTGCAGAGTCACCCGGATCCGCGCCTCGGCCGGCGTGTGGCGCAGGGCGTTGTTGAGGAGGTTGGCGACGACCTGGCGGAGCTGGTGGTCGTCGCCGAGCACATCCGCCGTCTCCACGCGCTCGAGCGCGATGTCGCGCGCCGGGGCGGAGGCGCGCGCGTCGTTCACGGCGTCGTCCACGACGCGCGCGAGGTCCACCGGCAGCTTCTCCGGCTCGCGCCCCTCGCCGAGGCGCGCGAGCACGAGCAGCTCCTCGACCATGACGCCCATGCGCTTGCTCTCCTCTTCGATGCGGCGCATGGCCAGCTCGAGGTTCTCGGGATCGTCCTTGGCGCGGTCGAACACCTCGGAGTAGCCGCGGATGCTGGTGAGCGGCGTGCGCAGCTCGTGGGAGGCGTCGGCGAGGAAGCGCCGCAGCTTCTCCTCGGTGGCGGCGCGCTCCGCGAACGCCTCCTCGATGCGGCTGAGCATGGTGTTCAGGCTGAGGCCGAGCCGGCCGACCTCCGTCCGCGGCTCGGCCGGCTGCACACGCCGCGTGAGGTCGCCGGCGGCGATCGCATCCGCCGTGACGGCCATCGTCTCGAGCGGCCGCAGGTCGCGCTTGATCAGCCACCAGGCGGCCGCCGCCAGCGCCGCCAGTACGGCCAGCGAGACGACGATCTCGATGGCGACGAGACGCCCGAGCGTCTGACGCGTCTCGTTGAGCGGGACCGCGACGATGAGGACGCGGCCCGCGCCCGGCACGTTCTCCACGAGCACGCGGAAGCCGGCCGCCTGCCCACCCGACGTCGCCTTGACTGAGAAGACCCGGGAGCCGCTCCCGTTGGGTATGGCGAGCGGAGTCGGGAGCACGGGTGTGGGCACGGCGGTCTGGCCGTAGGTGAAGGAGACCGCGTTGATGACGTTGCCGGCGGAGTCGCGCAGCTGGCCGTAGGTGCCCGGCGGCAGGTTGGCGCCGCCGGGGCTGCCGCCGGGGCCACCGGGCAGGCCGTTGACCCCGGCGCTGTTCGTGAGCGCCATGGCCATCGGCACGCGCGCGTCGCGGAGCTGCGCGTCGACGCGCTCCAGCAGGAACCCGCGCAGCGAGACGTAGGTGACGACGCCGGCCACGACGAGGCCGGCGGCCACCAGGGCCAGCAGCGCGACGAGCAGGCGGGTGCGGAGGCTCACGGGGCCGCGTCAGTCCTTGGGCAGGCGCAGGCTGTAGCCGACGCCGCGCACGGTGTGGATGAGCGGCGCATCGTCGGCGTCGACCTTGCGCCGCAGGTAGCTCACGTAGGTCTCGACGATGTTGGCGTTGCCGCCGAAGTCGTAGTTCCACACGTGGTCGAGGATCTGGTCCTTGCTGAGCACGCGGCGCGCGTTGAGGAGCAGGTAGCGGAGGAGCTTGAACTCGGTGGCCGTGAGGTCGATCTCGCGCCCCGCGCGCCAGACCTCGTGGGTGTCCTCGTCCAGTTCGAGGTCGGCGAAGGCGAGCCGGCCCGGCGCGGCGGCGGCCGGCTGCACGCGCCTGAGGATCGCGCGGATGCGCGCCACGAGCTCCTCGACGCTGAACGGCTTGGTCATGTAGTCGTCGCCGCCGAGCGTGAGCCCGCGGACCTTGTCCTCGGTCGCGTCGCGCGCGGTGAGGAAGAGGATGGGGAGGCGCGCGCCCTGGTTGCGCAGGCGGCGCGCCACCTCGAACCCGTCGATGCCCGGCATCATGATGTCGAGCACGGCCAGGTCGGGCGAGAACTGCTCGACGGTGTCGAGCGCCTCGCGCCCGTTGCTCGCCACGCGCACGTCGAACTGCTCGTAGCGCAGCGCCATCGACACGAGGTCGGTGATGCTCGGCTCGTCGTCCACGACGAGCACCCTGGTGGCTCCCGCCGGTGTCTCGATCATCTGGCCCTCCGCTCGTGTGTGTTCCCCGGCTCCCATGCGGGAGTGTAGCCCCATTTCCTGAGAGTTTCCTGAGACTACACTGAACGGCGCCTGTAGCTTCGCCCGCGTCCGTGGCAGTCCCCGATTCTCAGCGACCTCACAGGCCCGGCTTCAGCCGCCTCCCATGCCGGCGACGTACAACCACGGTGAAAGGAAGCCAGGCGGCGGGCGGCGGAGCCCTGACGGCCTCGCCCGCCGCGGACAAGGAGGCAGCATGTTCTTCACCTACGTGTTCAGGGAGTTGCGCCGGCGGCATCGCCAGGCGCTGCTCACCGCGATGGGGCTCGCCGTCGGCGTCGCGCTCGTGGTCGCGGTGACCGCCTACGCCGCCGGCGTCGGCAAAGCCCAGGACCAGGTGCTGCAGTCGCTGTACGGCGTCGGCACCGACATCACCGTCTCCCAGCAGCAGAAGATGGACCAGAGCGGCGCACAACGCTTCGGCATGCAGCCGCCGGACCAGTCCAAACAGGGGCAGAAGTTCAGCCGCTCGCGCGTGATGACGAGCCCCGGCCAGCAGTCGATCTCCGCCAGGAAGCTGGCGCAGATCGCGTCGCTGGACGGCGTGGACTCCGCCACCGGCAGCATCACGATGAGCATCATGAGCGTGGCCGGCAAGTTCGCGCAGGCGCAAGGCGGCTCCGTCGCCGCGGCGCCGTCGGCGAACTCCCAGTCCTCCTCGAGCGGGTCTTCTTCACAGCAGGCCCAGACGCAGATGTCGCCCATCAACGTCTCGCAGCTCTCGGTCTCGGGCGTCGACACGACGAAGCTCACCCTCGGGCCCCCTGAGCTCGGCGCAGATCAGTTCGGGACGCTCGCTCACCAGTGAGGACGCGAGCGCCAAGGTCGCGCTGGTCACCAGGGCCTACGCCAAGCAGAACTCGCTGGCCGTGGGCGACACCAAGAAGATCGACGGCAAGCAGTTCACCATCGTCGGCATCGTCGCCCTGCCCGCCGGCAGCACGTCGTCGGACGTCTACATCCCTCTCGGCTGGGCCCAGAAGATGAGCGACAACGTGGGCAAGGTCAACCAGATCTACGTGAAGGCCGACAGCGCCAACGACATCGCCACCGTCAAGGCCGAGATCAAGCAGCTCATGCCCAAGGCGACCGTGACGACCTCCTCGGACCTGGCCAGCCAGGTGAGCGGCTCGCTCGCCAGCGCCTCGACGCTCGCCGACCGCCTCGGCAAGTGGCTGGCCATCGCCGCCCTGATCGCGTCCTTCGCCGTCGCCAGCCTGCTCACCGTGTCGGCGGTCTCCCGCCGCGTGCGTGAGTTCGGCACGCTCAAGGCGCTCGGCTGGAAGGGCAGGCGCATCGTCGGCCAGGTGCTCGGCGAGTCCATGGTGCAGGGCGTCATCGGCGCCGTCCTCGGCGTCGCGCTCGGCGTTCTCTGCGCCAGGCTGATCGCGTCCTTCTCGCCGGCGCTCAAGGCGACCATGGCGAGCGCGGTCCAGAACGGGCCTCCCGGCATGCCGCAGGCCGCGGGCGCCGCCCAGGCGGTGACCGTGGACCTGACCGCCCCAGTGAGCCTGCAGCTGATCGGCATCGCCGTGGCCCTGGCGCTGTCCGGCGCCCTGATCGCTGGAGCCTTCGGCGGCTGGCGGGCCTCGCGGCTCCGTCCCGCCGACGCCCTTCGCCGCGTCGATTGAACGCCGCAGGCCATTCAAGGAGCGGTGCGGCGCAGCGGCACCGCTCAATGACCGGCGTAGCCGAGTGAACGAGCAAGGAGACACGATGCTCTACGAACTGACAGACGTGACCAAGCACTACACGCAGCGCGGCAAGCAGGTCGCCGCGCTGGCCGGGATCGACCTGACCATCGACGAGGGCGAGTTCCTCGCCATCCAGGGTTCCACCGGCTCGGGCAAGACGACCCTGCTGCAGATGCTGGGCGCCATGGACCGGCCCTCGGGCGGCAAGCTCGACTTCGAGGGCCGCGACCTGGCGAAGATGGGGGAGCGCGACCTCTCGGAGCTCAGGAGCCACTCGTTCGGCTTCATCTTCCAGGCCTTCAACCTCATCCCCACGCTCACCGCCCAGGAGAACGTGGAGACGGCGCTCGTGCCCTGGCACGTGGCTGCCGGCGAGCGCCGTCGCCGCGCCGGGGAGGCGCTCGAGGGCGTCGGTCTCGCCGACCGCGCGAGGCACATCCCCTCCGAGCTCAGCGGCGGCGAGCAGCAGCGCGTCGCGATCGCGCGGGCGCTCGTCAGGGCCCCTCGCGTGATCCTCGCCGACGAGCCCACCGGCAACCTCGACGAGCGGACCCGCGACGACATCATCGGGCTGCTCGAGGAGCTCTGGCGCGAGCGCGGCCAGACGCTCATCGTCGTCACCCACGACACCTGGGTGGCCAGCCGCGCCTCCCGGCGCATCTGGCTCGACGCCGGTCGCATCGAAGAGCAGACCGCCGCACCGGAGGTCCATGGGCGGTTCCTCGAGGTGGCCGCCGCAGCCGTCTAGGTCCGATCTCCCCCGGGCGCGCGCGGTCCTCCCCTCCGCGCGCGCCCTTCCTGGTTCGCCGTGACGATGGTCGCGTTCCTCATGCTGCCCGTGGTGTACCCGACGGACTGATCAGTACATCTGCACCGGCGGCGCGGCGAGGCAGAGCGCCAGCTGGCGCTGCCCGTCGCCGAGCACCGGCGGCCCGTGGGTGACCAGGACGTGCTCCAGCGGCCGCTCCGCCAGTTCCCTGACGGTGGGCGCGAACACGTCCCGGTACCAGTCTGCGCCGGTCCCGCTGCTCAGGGTCCAGAAGCGGAGGCCGCCCTCCGCGCCGACGACGGCGTCGCCGAAGACGGCGGCGCGCAGCGAGGGCACGTACACCGGGTGCTCGCTGCGCCGTGGGCGGCCGATGGTGTACGCCTCGGCCGCCCCGCCGGCGATGGGCGCCGCCGTGCCGGCGGCGCCCATCGGCACCACCTCGAGCGGAGTCTCAGGCCGCAGCCGCCTGCGCACGAGGGCGTGACCCCAGATGCGCGTCGGGCGCTGCGGCGCGAAGCGCTCGTACAGCGCCTCCGCGCTGCGCGTGTGATACGGGACAGTGACGAGCAGCTCCACACGCGCCGCGGCCGCCGCCAGGAGCTCCAGCTGCGCCAGGAGCGCCGCGCGCCGCTCGTCCTCCTCCGCCGGCACGAGCGGGTCCACCAGCAGCAGCGCCTCACCCGCTACGAGGGCGTAGGACTCGACCTCTTCGGTCGTCGGCCGCCACTCCGGGTGCGGCGCCGTCCAGCGGTGGATCCCCGCCGCCAGCTCGTCCATCTCGACCTCCTCGGCTCGCCTGTCGTACCGCTGTCTTGTCCGGCCGTCGCCGGCGGCAATCCCGCCGCCGTCGGCGGGGCGGCGGCGGCGGAGCGCCTCCGGCCCCGCCGCCGCCCGCCCTGGGTCACCCGATCGCCACGTCTCCGTGCTCGCCGGTGCGGATGCGCAGGCACTCCTCCAGGTCGAGGACGAAGATCTTGCCGTCACCGATGCGCCCGCTGCGGGCGCCCTTGATGATCGCGGCCACGGTGCGCTCCACGAAGTCGTCGTTCACGGCGATCTCGATCTTGACCTTGCGGAGGAGGTTGCCCGGCTCCTTGTGGCTGCGGTAGATCTCGGCCATGCCCTTCTGGCGGCCGCGTCCCATCACGTCGGACGCGGTCACCAGGTGCACGTTCTCCGCCTCGAGCCGGTCGAGCACGTCCTCGAGCTTGTCGGGCTGGATCACTGCGATCACGTATTTCATGTCTGGCTCCTCACAGGTGCAGGGAGTCGGGGTAGGCGGCGACGCCCAGTTCGGGTACGTCGAGGCCCATGGTCTCTTCGTCCCTGGACACGCGGATGCCTTGCAGCTTGTCCTGGATCTTGAAGAACGCGTACATGGTCCCGAACGCCCAGGCGACGACGACCACGTCGGTGATGATCTGTGCGCCGAGCTGGCCGAAGCCGCCGCCGTAGAGCAGGCCGGTGACGGTGCCGCTGACGCCGTTGAGCCCGTTGCCGTAGCTGCCGTCGGCGAACAGGCCCACGGCGATGATGCCCCAGAGGCCGCAGACGCCGTGCACCGAGACGGCGCCGACGGGATCATCGACCTTCAGTCGGCCTTCGACGAAGACGATGGCGCCGACCACGACGAAGCCGGCGATGAGGCCGATGAAGAAGGCGCCGACGGTGTCGACGAACGCGCACGGCGCCGTGATCGCGACGAGCCCGGCCAGCATGCCGTTGGCGGCCATCGACGGGTCGGGCTTGCCGTACTTCTTCCACACCAGGAACATCGCCGCGAGGCAGCCCGCCGCGCAGGCGATGAACGTGTTGACGATGACGACGCTGAAGCGCATGTCGGTGGCCGCCAGCGTGGAGGCGCCGTTGAAGCCGATCCAGCCGAACACGAGGATGATCACGCCGAGGATAGCGAGCGGGATGTTGTGCGCGAGGATCACCCTGGGCCTGCCGTCCTTGCCGAACTTGCCGACGCGGGGGCCGAGCACGAGGGCCCCGGCGAGGGCGGCGAAACCGCCGAGCGCGTGGACGACGCTCGACCCGGCGAAGTCGACGGCGCCGTGGCCGAGGCCGAGGTTGCGGCCGAGGGCGCTGAGCCAGCCGCCGCCCCACACCCAGTTGCCGTAGATGGGGTAGACGATCGCGGCGATGAAGAAGCCGTAGACGACGAACGACGAGAACTTCCAGCGCTCGGCCATCGCCCCGGTCGGGATCGTGGCGGCGGTGTCCATGAAGACCAGCTGGAAGAAGAAGAAGCCGAGGATGACGACGTCGTAGGACTGGCCGCTCAGGAAGAAGCCCTGATGGCCGAAGACGCCCCAGCCGTCGGCGATCTGGGTCAGGCCGCTGAGCGGCTGCGTCGCGCCGAGGGTGGCGAGCGTGCCGACGCCGCCGAACTCGAGACCGAAGCCGACCGCCCAGTAGGCGATCACGCCGATGGCGAAGATCACGAAGTTGGTCATGATCACGTGGACGGCGTTCTTGGAGCGGCAGAAGCCGGTCTCCACCATGGCGAAGCCGGCCTGCATGAAGAACACGAGCGCGCCGCCGAAGACGACGAAGAAGAGGTTCAGCGACGCCTTGACGTGGCCGAGCTCGGCGGCGAGCTCGGCCGTGGTGGGCTTGCCGGCGACCTTGGCGGCGATATCGGCGGCGCCGCCGGTGGCGCCGCCCGTCGGGTCGCCCGCGTAGGCGAGACCCGCGAAGAGGCACGTCGAGACCAGCGCCAGCAGGAGCGCGGCGATGATCGGTCTGATCGGCGAGGGGCGGGTCCATAGTCCCCGCGACCGTGGTGCGGCCCACAGAGTGCGTGCGGACCCCGGCCTGGAGCTCATCATAGTAGTCATCCTTTTTGGGCCATGGGTTCGTCGTGCGTAGGTGTCGCGGTGCTTCCGGCCGGGCCTCCCTTCGCGTTGCCGGCATCGCTCCTGAACGCAGAAACGCCCTCCAGACAGGTGCGTCTGGAGAGCGTCGTCGCTCGGTGCATCGGCACGCCGGTGTGCCGATCCGGCAATGTAGCACGCCCGGCGGCGCGAGCGCAACAGCCCGCGGCGGACGAAACGGCGGTCAGCCGTCCCGGTCCGAGCGCCCGGCGGCGGCGGAGCCCTGCGGTCCCGCCGCC
>CAVUBA010000005.1:0-124637 GCA_963739595.1 uncultured Thermoleophilia bacterium | reverse complement strand
GCACGCCCACGCCAGGGCCGCGTAGAGCGCCAGCAGGACGAGCAGGCCGATGAGCCCGAGTTCCTCGCCGATGATTCCGGTGATCATGTCGGTGGTCTGCTCCGGCAGGAACCCGAACTTCTGCACGGAGTTGCCGAGGCCGACACCGAACAGCCGCCCTGAGGCGATGGAGATCAGCGACTGCGTCGCCTGGTAGCCACTGCCCTGCTGGTCCTTCCAGGGGTCGAAGAACGTGACCAGGCGCTCGAGCCGGTACGGCTCGACGGCGATGAGCGCGAGGACGGCGAAGATGCCGGTGGCGGCGAGACCGAACAGATAGCGTAGCGGCGCTCCGCCGGCCACGAGCACGGCCACGACGGCGGTCACCAGGACGAGCGTCGTCCCCAGGTCGGGTTCGAGCATGATGAGCGCCGCGGCCGGGACGATGCCGATGCCGGCGAGCCGCAGAAAGCCCTTGAGCGTCAGGAGCTCGCGCGGCCGTTTCACGATGAGCGCCGCCACGAGCACGACGGCGGCGAGCTTGGCGAACTCGCTGGGCTGGATGCCCTGGCCGCCGAGGTAGATCCAGCGGCGGGCGCCGTTGATGACGCTGCCGACGCCGGGCACGAGGACGAGGAGGAGGCCGGCGAGGGCAAGCCCCGCGAGCGGCACGGCGGCTCTGCGGAACCAGGCGTAGTCGACGCGCGAGAGCAGGTACATGGCGCCCACGCCGATGCACACCCACATCGCCTGGCGGCCGAACAGGTAGAAGCTGCTGCCGTGCTCGAAGTAGGCCTGGGCGGACGAGGCGCTGTACGCCATGACGAGGCCGTAGACGACGAGCAGGAAGGTGACGAGCATGAGCGCGCGGCGCTCGGCCACGCCGGGCCCGAGGAGGGTCGCCGCTGGTCTGGCCGCGCGCCGAGACGTCGTGCGACGGCGCGGCTGGTCTTCGGGTGCAAGCACGCGCCGTTCCGCGTCGCCGCCGGCGGAGGCGCGCCGTTCGCTCGAGCGGCGATCCGTCGACCGCCGCTCACGAGCCGGGGCGCTGCCGGCGGCGCTCCGTCGCTCCGCCGCCCGGCGGTCGGCGCTCGAGCGGGCACGTCGCGGTGCGTCCTCGACCCAGTCGAGGTGGTCAAGATCGACGTGTTCGGCCCCGCGCCCGGACGACCTCACGTGGCCTCAGCTCCTTGCTTTCAGCTCGCGAACCAGCTTCAGAAACTCTTCGCCGCGCTCCTCGTAGTCCCTGTACTGGTCCCAGCTCGCGCAGGCGGGACTGAGCAGGACGACATCCCCGGCCGAGGCCGCCGCGGACGCAGCCGCGACGGCGGTCTCGAGGTCGCCGCAGCGCACCCAGTGGGTGGCGCGCGACCCCACTGCCGCGGCCCGGGCGGCGAAGGCCACCTCGAGCCGCGGCGCGGTCGCGCCGATGAGAAGCACCTGGTGCACCCTGCCCTCGGCTCCGGCGGCGAGCGCTCCGTACTCGGCGCCCTTGTCGTAGCCGCCGAGGATGAGGTACACGCCGCCCGAGTAGGCGGTGAGCGCCTTGAGCGTCGCGTCGACGTTGGTCGCCTTGGAGTCGTTGACGTAGGTGACACCATCGACGACGCCGGCGACCTGGAGCCGGTGCGGCACGCCCTCGAAGTCGCGCAGGGTGGCCGCCGCGGCCCACATCGGGGCGCCGGCGGCGCAGGCGGCGGCCGCGGCGGCAAGGGAGTTCAAGAGGTTGTGGTCGCCGCGCAGCGCGAGCTCGTCGCGGCGGCAGAGCCGCCGGAGCTCGTCGTGGATGCTCAGCCAGAGGACGTCATCGGAGCCCACGCCGGCGACGAGCTTCTCCCCGTCCGGCCCTTCGGTCCGGCCGGGCTTGGCCGAGAACCAGCCTCGGCAGGCGCGCCCGCCGAGGCGGCCGGCGGCCAGCTCGGCGAGGATCCCGTCGTCGTCGGCGCACACCAGCGCGACGTCGTCAGGCTCCTGGTTCTCGAAGATGCGCAGCTTGGCGTGCACGTAGGAGCGGTAGGTGCCGTGCCGGTCGAGGTGGTCCTCGGTGAGATTCAGGAGGACGGCCACGGCCGGCCGGAACCGCTCGATGTGCTCGAGCTGGAAGCTGGAGAGCTCGGCCACGACCGTCGCCGTGGGGTCGACCTCACCCGGCATCGCGGCGAGGGCGTAGCCGATGTTGCCGCCCACGGCGACGGGCAGTCTCGAATCGCGCAGGATCGCGCCGGTCAGCTCGGTGGTCGTCGTCTTGCCGTTGGTCCCGGTGATGCCCACCAAGGGGTTGAGCAGGAAGCGGCAGGCGAACTCGACCTCGCTCCACAGGGGGACGCCGCGGCGCAAGGCCTCCTGGACCGCGGCGCTCGTCGTCCGGGACGCCGGGGCTCTTGACCAGCAGCCCGGCGTCCTCCGGGAGCAGGGCCGCCGGACCGGTGAGGACCTCGACGCCGGCGGCCTCAAGCACGGCGACCGTGTCGTCTGCCGGCGGCGTGCCCTCGTCGAGGGCGACGACCCGCGCCGCCGGCAGCTCCCGCCGCGCCAGCAGCGCCGCCGGCCTGCCGCTGCGGCGCAGGCCGAGCACGGCGAGGCAGCGCACGTCGGCGAGCTCCATCGTCGTCCCTCCCTCAGAAGGTCGCGTAGTACGCCGCGAATCCGGCGCCGGCGAAGATGGCGGCGATGATCCAGAAGCGCACGATGATCTTGGTCTCGGACCAGGCCTTGAGCTCGAAGTGGTGGTGCAGCGGCGCCATGAGCAGCACGCGGCGGTGGAAGAACTTGAACGAGATGACCTGGGCGGCCACCGAGCCGGCCTCGATCACGAACAGGCCGCCGATGATGAGCAGCGCGAGCTCGGTGCGCGTCATGACGGCCATGCCGGCGATCGCGCCGCCGAGGCCGAGTGAGCCCGTGTCCCCCATGAAGACGTCGGCCGGGAAGGTGTTGTACCAGAGGAACCCGAGCGCCGCGCCTCCGACGCAGCCGGCGATGACCATGAGGTCGGTGATGCCCGGGTCGCTCGTGTTGCGCCCGATGATGAAGGCGATGCCGGCGAGGGCGACGAGCACGATCGCCGAGGTGCCGGCGGCCAGGCCATCCAGACCGTCGGTGAGGTTCACGGCGTTGGAGAAGCCGGCGAGCGTGAGGAAGATGAGCGCGTAGAAGCCGATCGTGCCGAGCTCGAGCTTGAACGAGGTGAACGGCACGTCCACGGCGGTCGTGATGCCGACGAAGTGCAACGCCACGAACCCGACGAACAGCGACAGCAGCAGCTGCAGCAGGAGCTTGTAGCGCGCGGAAAGGCCCAGCGAACGCTTGCGCACGATCTTGATCCAGTCGTCGGTGAACCCGATCATCGCGTTCCCGATGGCGGCGATGAACACGGTCAGCGAGGCGACCGAGAAGCGGCTGAACAACAGATACGGGATGAGGACGGCGAACCAGATGAGCACGCCGCCCATGGTCGGGGTGCCCTCTTTGGCCTTGTGACCCGCTGGCCCCTCCTCGCGGATGTTCTGGCCGAACTCGTTGACGCGCAGCCAGCGGATGAACGCCGGCCCGATGACGAGGACCAGCACCATGGCGACCACGCTGGCGCCCATGGCCCTAAGCACGTGGCGCTCCCTCAGCGGCCAGCGCCTCGGCCACACGCTCCAGGCGCATGAGGCGTGAGGCCTTGACCAGGACGGCGCTGCCGGCCGGAGCCACGTCGGGCAGCGCCGCGAGGCACTCGTCGACGGTCGCGAACCAGCGCTCGCCGGGCGCGCCGGTGAGGTAGTCCCGCGCGAGGTCGCCGACGGCGACCAGGCGGACGCCGCGGCGGCGCAGTGCTCGCCGACGGCGTGGTGATAGGTCCCGGCGCCGGCGCCCAGCTCGTACATGTCGCCCAGCACCGCCACCATGGGGCGCCCGTCGGCGATGGCGACGAGGTGGTCGACGGCGGCCTTCATGGCGACCGGGTTGGCGTTGTAGGCGTCGTTGAGCAGCAGGCCGCCGCCCGGCAGCGCCGAGAGGGCGCCGCGCAGGTCGCTGAACGCCACCTGCGCGGCGCCCTCCGCGGCCTCGTCGAGGCGGTAGCCGAGCTCGACGAACGCGGCCACGGCGGCCAGCGCGTCGAGCAGGTAGTGCCCGCCGGTGAAGCTGAAGTCCAGGCGGGCGCGGTGACCGAACGCGTCGAGCAGTGCGTGCGTGGTCTCGCCGCGACGCTCCTCGAAGACCACGTGCACGTCGGCGTCCTCGGTCCCGAAGGTGACGACCCGGCCCCTGTGACGGCGCACGTGCCGCCCGAGCAGAGGCTCGTCCGCCGGCACGACGGCCGTGCCGTCGGTGAGTTCCTCGATCAGTTCCGCCTTGGCGGAGGCCACGTCCTCGATGGTGCCGACCAGCTCGAGGTGCACCGGCGCGATGTTGGTGATGACGCCCACGTCCGGCAGCGCGACGCGCGCGAGGTCGCGGATCTGGCCCGCCCCGCGCATCGCCATCTCCACGACGGCGACCTCGGTGCCCGGCTCGATCTCGAGCAGCGTGAGCGGCACGCCGATCTCGTTGTTGAGGTTCGCCGCGGTAGCCACGGTGCGCGCGACCGGCCGCAGCAGCGCGGCGAGGATGTCCTTGGTCGACGTCTTGCCGGCGCTGCCGGTGATGGCGACCACCTTGACGCCGGAGCGGCGGCGCACGGTGGTCGCGAGGTCCTGCAGCGCCCGCAGGCCGTCGTCGACGACGATGCGCGCCGCGTCCGGCGGCAGCGCCGCCGCGGTCTCGGCGCGCACGATGGCCGCCGTCGCGCCTGCGGCGAGGGCCGCGGCCGCGTAGTCGTCGCCGTCGAAGTTCTCGCCCTTGAGCGCGACGAACAGGTCGCCGGGCCGCGCGGCCCGACTGTCGGTGCACACCCGCCGCACCTCGAGGTTGTGATCGGGGACTTCCAGGCGGCCGCCACAGGCAGCCGCGACCTCACCGAGCGTCAGCGGCAGCATCGGCTCACCAGTCCCCGGCGAGACGGGCCAGCTCTTCCTCGGCGACCTTGCGGTCGTCGAAGGGGACCTTCTGGTCGCCGATGAGCTGCCCCTGCTCGTGCCCCTTGCCGGCGATCACCACGGTATCGCCCGGCCGGGCCTCGTTGAGCGCGATGTGGATGGCGACGCGGCGGTCCGGCTCGATGACGACCCGGGACGAGAGCTCCTGCGGCACGCCCGCGGCGATCTCGTCGATGATCGCCAGCGGCTCTTCCGTGCGCGGGTTGTCCGAGGTGATGACCGAGCGGTCCGCCAGCCGTGCGCCGATGCCGCCCATGAGCGGCCGTTTGCCGCGGTCGCGGTCGCCGCCGCAGCCGAACACCACGAGCACGCGGCCCCCGGTGACGGCGCGAGCGGCCGTGAGCGCGTTCTCAAGAGAATCGGGCGTGTGCGAGTAGTCGACGACGACGCTGAACGGCTGGCCGGCGCGCACCGCCTGGAAGCGGCCGGGGACGCCCTCGGTGACGGCCAGGCCGCGCAGGACGGCCTCGACGGACAGGCCGAGGGCAAGACCGGCCGTCGCGGCGGCGACGGCGTTCTCCACGTTGAAGCGCGCCGCCAGACGCAGGGTCACGCGCTCGTCGAGCCCGAGGCGTGGGCAGACGAGCGTGAAAGCCGAGGCATCGGCGCGCAGGTCGAGGTCGCGCGCGACGACGGCGGCGCCCGACGGCCCGTCGTCGTCGATCGCGCAGGTCCACAGGTCGTCGCCGTAGTGGGGTGCGCACTCACGCGCGAGGCGCGCGCCGAACTCGTCGCCCACATTCACGATCGCGACGGCCGAACCGTTGCGCACCTCGTCGGGCAAGAACAGCCGCCGCTTGGCGCCGAAGTAGTCCTCGATGTCCTTGTGGTAGTCCAGGTGGTCGCGAGTCAGGTTGCTGAAGACGACGGCGTCGAACTCGATGCCCGCGGCCCTCTCCTGAGAGAGGGCGTGCGAGCTGACCTCTAAGGCGCACGCCTCGTCCCCGGCGGCGAGCATCTCGGCGAACATGCACTGCAGGTCGAGCGACTCCGCCGTCGTGAGCTTGACCGGATGCTCCACCCCACCGATGCGGTTGACGACGGTGCCGAGAAGCCCCGCCGGCTGCCCTGCCGCGGCGAAGAGGCCGGCGACGAGGTGAGCGGTGGTGGTCTTGCCGTTGGTGCCGGTGACGCCGACGACGCGGAGGTCGCGCGAGGGGTCGCCGTACCAGCGCGACGCCATGAGCGCCATGGCGCGGCGCACGGAAGGGACGATGACCTGCGCCGCAGAGACGCCGGTGTCGTGCTCGCAGACGAGCGCCGCGGCGCCGGACTCGACGGCGGCGTCGGCGAACCCGTGTCCGTCGAACGAGTGTCCGGGGACGCAAAAGAAAAGCGTGCCGTCGGCGACGTCACGCGTGTGGTAGGCGAGGCCCCGGATCTCGGTGCCGGGGTCGCCGCGCACCGTTGCGCCCGAGACCCCTTCGACCAGCTCACTCAGCTTCATCGCGGCGGATTCTACCAGACCCGCGGGGCCGACTGTGGAGCGGTGCACCTCCGGCGCCCCGCTCGACAGTCCAGTCCTGCGTCGCTGTTCACGGCGCGATCTCCAGCCGCTGGAGGGCGTACTGCATGATCTCGCCTGACCGCCGGAGCCGCGGCCGTGCCGCCGAACTCCGGCGTACCGTTCACGGCGCACAAGACCACCAGCCGCGGGTGGTCGGCAGGCACCATGCCGATGAAGGAGGCGACGTAGACGCCCTTGGCATAGCCGCCGGGCACGGCCATCTCGGCGGTGCCCGTCTTGCCGGCGACCACGTAGCCCGGGATCTGCGCCTCGGTGCCGGTGCCATCGGCGACGGCCAGCGCGAGCATGTCGCGGACCTCGCGCGCCACCTTTCCCGAGATCACCCGATGACGGTCGAGCGACCTGGTCGTAGGTGGTGGTCCCGACCTGCGCGACCAGTCGCGGCCTGACCGCCCAGCCGTTGTTGGCGACGGCTGAGAACGCGGAGGCCATCTGGATCGCCGTCACCGCGATGCCCTGCCCCATGGGGATGTTGCCGATCGACGAGTCGGACCACTGCTCGAGCGGAGGCGACGATGCCACCCGACTCACCGGGGAACTGGATGCCCGTCGGCTTGCCGAAGCCGTAGGCCTTGATCCACTTGGCACAGGCCGGCCTCGCCCATCTCGATGCCGATCGTCACCGCGCCCACGTTGCTGGACCACTGGAGGATCTCGCGGACCGAGTAGGTGACGGTCCCGCGAGGGTGCGACGTCGTGCATCTCGCGGTCGGCGACGTGGATGCTCGGCGGCAGCGTGAACCGGCTGTTCGGCGTGACGACGCCCGTCGGCCAGCGCCCCGGAGATCGTCACGAGCTTGAAGATCGATCCCGGCTCGTAGACATCGGTGACCGCACTGTTCTTCTCCGCGGCCTGGTCGCCCTTGCCGAACCCGTGAAAGCCGTCGCGCATGACGTTGGCCATGGCGAGGACCTCGCCGCTGCGCGGGTCCATCACGATGGAGATGGCCGACTTGGCGCCGGTGTCGCGCACCGTCTTCTTGAGGACGTCCTCGGCGTAGTACTGGATGTCGCTGTCGAGCGTGAGACGCACGTTCTGGCCGGAGACGGGCTCCTGCTGGGCGATCGTCTTGAGCGTGTGGCCGGCAGGGTCGCGCACGATCGTCTCGCTGCCGGACTTGCCCGAGAGTTGCTTGTCGTAGAACAGTCTCCATCCCCGCCAGGCCCTTGTTCTCGGTGCCGGCGAAGCCGAGGACCTGGGCCGCGGTGGCCTTGAGCGGATACATCCGCTTCTCCTCGGTGTAGCTGCCCACGCCCGGCAGGTCCAGCGCCAGGGCGGCCTTGGCGTACTCCGGATCGACCTTGCGCGCCACGTAGGCGAACCACTTCTTCTGCGCCTTCCCATCCACCAGCGCCTTCTCCACGTCCCGGCGGTCGCGGCGGCGGTTGATCTGCAGCGCGTCGCAGAGCTCGTCCGCCGCCGACTTCGGGTCCTTCAGCAGGTGCGGGTCCGCGAAGACGGTCTGCTGCGGCTTGCCCACCGCCAACTCGATGCCGTTGCGGTCGAGGATCGAGCCGCGATGCGCCGGCAGGACGACGGCGGCGGTCTGCTGGGCCTGGGCGATCTGGGTGAGGTGCCTGGAGGATGAGGCGAGCGCCACGGCCTTCCCCCCGACGAGCACGAGGAAGACGATGAAGACGAAGCGGAGGAGCCGGATGCGGCCGTCCACGCCGCGCCGTGCGGTCTTGGGGCTCCCGAAGAGGCCGCCGCCGCGCCGGCCGGCCGGGCGACGACGTCCTGTCGAGGGAGCCGCCATCAGTGGTTCGCCGCGACCTCAGAGATGGACTTGCCGGAGAGCGCCTCGGGATAGACGACATGCGAGGCGTCGACCAGGCCCAGCTGCGTCTCGGCGATGTGACGGATGCGCACCGGCGACCCCAGCTGCGCGACCTTCTCCTGCAATTGCGCGTTCTGGTCGCTGACGCGGCGCTCCTCGCGGACGATCGCGTCCGTCTGCAGGCTCTTCTGCACGACGGCGAAACTGAGCGCGACGCGGCCGACGGCCAGCAGCGTGAGACAGACGACGAAGATGACGAACGCGCGCATCAACCGCGAGCGCTGCGCCGCCTTGCGCCGTGTGTGCGGCGCGCGGTACGCGTAAGCGGGCGCCTGGGTCCGCGCGTCCTGCTCCCTGGTCGGCGCGGGCGCGCGGCGAGCGTGCTGGGCGGCGGTGGCCATTCTCCCTATTCCTCCAGCCTCACGGCGACACGGAGTTTGGCGGACTTGCTGCGCGGGTTGCTCTCGGCCTCGGCCGCGCGCGGCGTGACCGGCTTGCGCGTCAGCACGCGCATGGTCGGCTCGTGTCCGCAGACGCACTGCGGCAGGCCGGGCGGGCAGATGCACCCTGCCGCGTGACCCCTCAAGAACTCCTTGACCATCCGGTCTTCGAGCGAGTGGAAGCTGATCGCCGCGAGCCGGCCGCCTGGGCGAAGCACGCGATAGGCCTCCTCGAGGCCGCGGGCCAGAGAGCCGAGCTCGTCGTTGACGACGATGCGCAGCGCCTGGAACACGCGGCGTGCAGGGTTGCCGGCGGCGAAGCGGGCCGGCGTCGGGATGTTGCGCTTGATGACCTCCACGAGCTCGCAGGTCGTCGTGAAGGGCGTCTTCTTGCGTGTGATCACGATGCCGCGGGCGATCGACTTGGCGTACCGCTCCTCGCCGTACCGGCGGAAGATGTCGGTGAGCTCGGCCTCAGGCAGCGAGTTCACCAGGTCGGCGGCCGTGACCTCGAGTTCAGGGTCCATGCGCATGTCGAGCGGGGCGTCGTAAGCGTAGCTGAAACCCCGCTCGCGGCGGTCGAGCTGCATCGACGAGACGCCGAGGTCCATGTAGACGATGTCGACCGACGCCGTCTCGCGCTCCGCGAGCACGTCCGAGAAGTTGCCGTGGTAGAGCTCGCAGGCGCAGGGCGCCGCCTGGGCGACGTCGCGGAAGAACTCGGCGACGCTGGGGTCGCGGTCGACCGCGATCAGGCGGCCCTTGGCGCCGAGCGCGGCGGCTACGGCCTCGGCGTGACCGCCGGCGCCGAAGGTACAGTCGATGGCCGTCTCACCCCTGGCCGGCCGCAGCAGCTCGAGCAGTTCGTCGAGAAGGACCGGGGTGTGTGCGAGGGCCATCTCGTACTCACGAAGTTGAATGCTCGTCTGCGGAAGCATCGGCCTCCTCCTCAAGGTGGGCCCTGTAGTCGGTCCAGGCGGCGCGGTCCCAGATCTCCACGTGGTCGGCCACGCCGATGACCGTCACTTCTTTGCTGATGCCGGCGTACTCGAGGTGCCGGGCCGGAAGCGTCACGCGCCCCTGCCCGTCGAGCTCCGGGAAGAACACCGCAGTGGCCGCCAGCCGGCGCTTGACGTCGCGCCGGGCGACCGTCCCCGCCGTGGTGACGTCCACGTCCTCCTCCAGGCGGCGCTGGAACTCCTCGGGGCTGTAGCCGCCGAGGCAGCGCTCGTTCTCCTGAGTGACGTAGATGCCTTCCGTGAAGGCGGGGCGCAGGCGGGCGGGAACGGCGATGCGATTCTTCGCATCGAGCGTGAATTCGAACTCCCCCACCAAGAGCGGTCGCTGCATATGCGCCACTGTACCCCACTTCTCCCCATCACGCAATACTTTCGACCCCTTCTTCCCCACTTCGTGGGGAACGACACCACCGCGCGTTCGCCGCCGCGCAGTCAGGCACGACGACGAGCCCGGACGGCGCCACGGGAAGGGTCAGAGACGGAGCAGGTCCGAGGCCGGCGTGGAGACGCGGCCCGCGCGACGACCTGGGGTGGGGACGAGTGGGTGGAGCGGAGCGCCGGCCGGCGTGCGGACGCCGGCGCCCTCAGGCTACTGTCTTGGGACGATGATCCTCTGGCCGACGACCACGGTGCTGCCGCCGGTCAGGTCGGGGTTCAGCGCCTGGAGTTCGGAGGTCGACGTATTGAAGTGGGCGGCGATGGTCGAGAGCGAATCGCCGGTCTTCACCACGTACTTCTTGGTGACGGAGGTGGAGCCGCCGGCCTTGGTGGCCTTGGTGGTCGGGGTCGTCGTCGGCTGGTCGGAGCTCATCACACCTGACTGGACGACGATGCTGACGAGCGCGATCACCGCGACGAGGAACACCACCGGGAAGGCGATGCGCGCCACCATGCGCGTGGAACTGGGGCCCGCCGCCGGACGCGTGCGGGAGCGCGGCGTGCGCTGGGACGACCCGACGGGACGCTGCGGACGGTTGGTCGGCGGCGCGCTGAAGGAATCGACCACGGGGGCCGGTGGCAGCGGAGCCGAGTCCAGCGGGTCGCCGGGCGCCTTGGCCGAACCCATCGACTCAAGCCGCCGCAGGGCGTCGTCTGGATCCTCGACGCCTCCGGCATCGACCGGCGGGACGCCGGCCGCAGACACGGCGCGAGGGCGGCGAGTCCTCTTCTTTGGTGTCTCGTCGGTCACAGGCTGTCCTGGAGTTCGCTGCGCATAGATTCGGTGGCCGCGGCCGCAGCCCTTCGATAGTCGCCGCCGACGTCTTGCCAGGCGAAGATGATCGACCGGGAGGCGTTGACGACGAAGCCGGCCGCGTCGCCGGCGGCGATGCCGGCGAGGGCCTCTGCCCCGGCGCCCTGCGCGCCGTACCCCGGCACCAGCAGGAACGCGTTCGGAAGCGCCTCGCGAACCTGGCGCAGCTGCGCCGGCGCGGTGGCGCCGGCGACGGCGCCCACGTCGCTGTAGCCGGCCTCGCCCACGTGCGCCGCGCCCAGCTCGGCGACGAGGCGGGCGACGCGCAGGAACAGCGGCTGCCCGTCCACCTCGATCTCCTGAAGAAGGGACGCGCCGGGGTTGCTCGTGCGCGTGAGGATGAAGACTCCGTGGCCGGTGGCGCAGTGCTCGACCAGCGGCGCGAGCGAGTCGTCGCCGAGATAGGGGCTCGCGGTGATGGCGTCCGCGCCGATGCCGGCGGCCGGGCCGGCGAAGCCGGCTGCGCCGCCGAACGCGGCGCGCCCGTAGGCGGCGCCGGTCGAGGCGATGTCGCCGCGCTTGACGTCGAGGATCACCGGCAGGTCGTACTCGTGGGCGCACTTGATGACGGCGCCGAGCGCACGCCAGCCGGGGGCGCCGTACTGCTCGAAGAAGGCCGCTTGAGGCTTGACGCAGGCGGCGACGTCGGCGACGGCGTCGATGATGCCGGTGCAGAACTCCTGGAAGCACGCGGCGACGGCCGCCTCCTCCCCGAGCTCGGCCGCCTGCGGCCGGTACTTCTCGATGAGGTCGCGCGGCATGCGCTCGAGGGCCGGGTCCAAGCCGACGCACACGACGCTGCGTCGCGCGCGGATGGCCGCAGCCAGTCTGTCGGAGAAGTGCTGCACGGGGCGCCCCTTGCGATTGTGCGCGCCCATCGTATCGCACGGAGCCCGGCGCCGACAGGGCCGCCCGTGGGTCAGATGCGGTCCTCAGGCGCCGGCGGGCCGTCCTGCTCCCCGGCGCTGTCCGGGACTTCGCCGGCGGCGGGCTGCCCGTCGTCGCCGTCGAACTCCTCGACGACGTCGGACTGGTGGCGCGTCTGGAACTGGCGCACGTTGCGCCGGATCGTGGCGATCTTGGCGCGCACGTAGTCGGTGGCCTCGTCGTCGCTCGTCGCCCGGTTCGGGCGCGGCCTCCGACTCCGCCTGCATCTCGCGCAGGACCCCCATCAGCTCACCGTCATCCATGCGGGAGAGCGTGTTGAGGTCCCACTTCATCGCTTTGCTGGAGGTCTCGTGCACGGCGTCCAGCTTGGCGCGCACCACGGGGTTGAACACCGCGCCGGGATCGACCTGCGCCGTGATCTCGTCCACGTCGCGGATCATGTCCTCGATGCTCGCGCCGGGCTTGGGGATGATCTTGATGCGGCCGTCGTCGTCTTCCTCCACCCGGTCGATCGAAAGGTACGCCTTCAGGAACCCCTCGGTGAACGCCACCGGCACCGTGACCGCGTAGGCGATGACCTGCAGCACCTCGGCGGCGAACTGGGTGAACGTGCCCGTGTGCAGGTAGCTGTCCTCGATCAGGCCGAGCAGCATCGACTTGAGGTAGGGATCCACGCGAACGTCGCGGGGCTTCCCCCCTGGCAGGGACCGGCTGGTGGTGTCGGGTACGTCGCTCATCTCTCTCAACGGGGGTATCGGCACCACGCGAGGGAACTTGACGGAACGGGCGGCGGTGATGAGCTTCGCCGCGGACCGCAGCGGGTACGCTGTCGGCGAGCGAGGCTTGGGGAGCTGTGGAAGCAGGATCGCCGATCATCAGCGGGCGCGAGGCGCTGGACGCGTTCTTGAGCGCCGCCGCCGGGGCTCCGGCTGCGGCGGCGCTGCTCTGCGACATCGACGGGACCATCTCCCCCATCGCCCCCACCCCCGCGGATGCGCACGTGCCCGACGCGTTCCGCGAGCTTCTCGCGGCGCTCGTTGGGCGGATCGGGCTGGTGGCGTTCGTGACCGGCCGCGCGCTCGAGGACGGCCGCCGCATGATCCCGCTCGACGGCGCGGCCTACATCGGCACGCACGGGCTGGAGACGATGGCCGCCGACGGCTCGCGCTGGGTGGAACCGCAGGCGGAACGCTACGTCGCCGGCATCCACGAGGTCGCCGAGGCGGCCGCCAGAGACCTGGACTGCGAGGCGCTCGGCGTCGTCATCGAGGACAAGCGGACCGTGCTCGCCATCCACTACCGGCTGGCGGAGGACGCGGCAGCGACGCGGCACCAGATCCTCGCGCGGGTGATCGAGCCGGCGAGGGAGCGTGGCCTTTCCATCGCCACCGGCCACTTCGCCTTCGAGGTGCGCCCGCCGCTGCCGTTCAACAAGGGGACCGCCGTGCGCCGCCTGCTGACGGCCGGAGACTACTTCGCGGCGATGGGCTGTGGTGACGACCTCACGGACATCACCGCGTTCGCCGCCATCCGCGACTGGGGCGAGCGCGACGCGCGCCGCAAGGCGCTCACCGTCGCGGCGGTCACGGAGGAGACGCCGCAGCCGGTCACCGAGGCGGCCGACGTGCTCGTGCGCGCCACGCCCGGCGTCCACGAGGTGCTCGCGCGCCTCGCGGCCGCCGTCGGCGCGGCCTGACGCTCCCGGAGGCCGCGCCGCAGACGGGCGGCGCTCCCCGACCGCCGCGTCAGCGGCCGCCGAACTCCGGCGCCCGTTTCTCCAGGAAGGCAGCCATGCCCTCGGTCTGGTCCTCGGTCGCGAACGCGAGCGCGAACAGGTCGCGCTCGATCCCCTGGCCGGTGGCGAGGTCGGTGTCGGCGGCGGCGTTGACCGCCGCCTTGCAGTAGCGCATCGCCAGCGGGCTCTTGCCGGCCAGCTCCTCGGCCAGCTTCATCGCCTGGGTCATGAGCTCGTCCTTCGGGAAGACGGCCTGGACGAGCCCGATCCGCAGCGCCTCGTCGGCGCGGATGATGCGGCCGCTCAGCACCAGGTACTTGGCCCACCCCTCACCCACGTTGCGCGGCAGGCGCTGGGTGCCGCCGAACCCGGGGGTGATGCCGAGGTTGATCTCCGGCTGGCCGAACTTCGCGTTCTCGCTCGCCAGGCGGATGTCGCAGGCGAGCGCGAGCTCGCAGCCGCCGCCGAGGGCGAAGCCGTTGACGGCGGCGACCCACGGCTGGGGAGCCGCCTCGATGCCGCTCATGACCGCCTGGCCGAGCGCGCCGAAGCGCCGCGCCTGCTCAGCGGTCAGCCCGCTCATCTCGGCGATGTCGGCGCCGGCGACGAACGACTTGTCGCCGCCGCCGGTGACCACCACCGCGCGGACCGACTCGTCCGGCGACAACTCGCGCACGGCCGCGAGCAGCGCTTCGTTGGTCTCCGAGTTCAGTGAATTGAGCGCCTCAGGGCGGTTGACGGTGACGACGGCGACAGCGCCCTCGCGAGTGACTTCGACGGCCATGGTGACCCTCCTCGACCATGGGTGGATTGGCTGCCTTCACTCTATCGCACCGCCACCGGACCTCTCCTCGTCCGCGGACGCCCGGGAGGCGCTTGTGCCCGCCCTACTATTGTCATCCTGTACAGAGAGATGATCCTGTGGTGAGCTACCGGCGGGCGATGTCCACGACCACCGGGGGCCACCGTGTCACACTCACGTTCCAGCGCTTCACCGGAGAGCCGCACGCTCAACGGAGGCGGGAGATGCGCCGCGCGACGGCCACACGAAGGCGCCGGCCCGTGCGTGCCGTTCGCCGGACGCCGGCCCGGGAGGCGCGGCGACGGCAGGCCTCGCGGCGGCGTCCCGAGCGTGCTGGCCGCGGCGCTCGCGCTGGCGGTGGCCGCGCCGGCGCCGCGCTGCTCGCCGCCTGCGGCGGCTCGTCCGGCGGCGCCGCGTCACCGTCGGCCTCGCCCGCCACCACGGCTCCCGGCAGCCGCCCTCTCGTGGGCTCGCCCAGGCAGGCGGTGGCGGCGTACTGGGCGCTCGTGGACGCCGGCGACTACCAGGGGCTCAAGGCGGCCTGCTCGCCCGGCTCGACGGCGGCGCTCACGGCCGCGACCGACGACATCGAGCGCGCCCGGCTGCTGCGCGTGGCGCGCGTGAGACGTCGGCCCGGGGGCGCGCAGGTCGAGGCCGACGTGCGCATCGTCCCCGCCGGGCAGGCGACTCCGTGGGGCGCGCCGGGCGCGCACACGCTGTTCGTCAACCTGGCGGAGGCGCCGGGCGGCGGATGGCTGGTGACCAGCTGGGGCACCAGCCCCTGACGGAGTGGGTCTGCGGCCGCGGGCGACGCCGGGCCGCGCCGGCCATCGGGCGCCGCTAGCCGCGGAGCTTCTTGAGCGGCGCCACGCTGGCCATGAGCCGGCGCTCGGAGCCGTCGTTCTCGAAGCGGATGAGCACGATGCCGCCGCGCTGCATGCCCAGCACCGTGCCCTCGCCGAGAGTGGCGTGCAGCACGCGGTCGCCGGGAGCGAAGAACTGCTCCACGACCTCCTCGTCGAGCCCCTTCTTCTCGAGGCCGGTGACGCGACGCCCGCTGCCGAGCGTCTGGTAGTCGCCGTCCTCCTCGTCGCCCTGCCGGCCGCCGCGCCCGCCGCTCCAGCTCCCGCCGCCTCGGCTCCACGAGTCGCCGCCCCAGCCACCTCCGCCGCCTCCACCGGAGTCCCAACTGGTGGACCGGCCGCCGATCGTCTGGCGCTCCTTCAGGCCCTCCGGGATCTCGTCCAGGAAGCGTGACGGGATGTTGTACTGCGACGCGCCCCAGAGCGTCCTCGCGCGTGCGTGCACCAGGTAGAGCCTGTCCATCGCGCGCGTGATCCCCACGTACGCCAGCCGGCGCTCCTCCTCCACGTTCTGCTCGTCCAGCGAGCGCTGGTGCGGGAACACGCCCTCCTCCATCCCGGCGATGAAGACCACCGGGAACTCGAGGCCCTTGGCGTTGTGCAGCGTCATGAGCGTGAGCAGCGAGCTGGTGTCGGCGAGGGCGTCGCTGTCGCTGTAGAGCGAGATCTCCTGGAGGAACCCGTCGAGACTGGGCTCCTCGGCGCGCTTGTCGTACTCGGCCGCCACGCCGATGAACTCCTCGACGTTCTCCAGCCGGCCCTCCGACTCCAGCGTCTTCTGCGCGGTGAGGGCCGCCTCGTAGCCGGACTCGTCGAGGACGCTGCGCACGACCTCGGAGACGGGCCGTCCGGCCTGCGTGGCCTGGAGGCCCTCCATGACCCGGGCGAAGGCCAGCAGGCCGTTGGTGGCGCCGGGCGACAGACCCGGCACCTCGTCGGCGCCGCGGAGCGCCGTCCAGAGATTCTCTCCCACGCTCGCGGCGTGCGCCTGCAGCCGCTGCATGCTGGTGGCGCCGATGCCGCGCTTGGGCGTGTTGACGATGCGCAGCAGCCGCTGCGAGTCGTCGGGGTTCACGAGGATGGTGAGGTACGCGATGAGGTCGCGGATCTCGGCGCGCTCGTAGAACTTGGGCCCGCCGATGACCTGGTAGGCGATCGCGTAGCGCCCGAACTGCTCCTCGAGCACGCGGCTCTGGGCGTTGGTGCGATAGAGCACGGCCACCTCGTCGGGCCGGTAGGCCCGTTCGGCGCCCTTGGCCTCCCCCTCCAGCAGCTTCTGCACCTCGCTGGCCACGAACTGCGCCTCGGCGCGCTCGTCGTTGACCTCCACGACCTGGACGAGCGCGCCCTCACCCCTGGGGGTCCACAGGTTCTTGCCCTTGCGCTTGCGGTTGTTCGTGACCACCGCATTGGCCGCGTCGAGGATCTTCTGCGTGGAACGGTAGTTCTGCTCCAGCCGGATGACCTCCGCGTCGGGGTGGTCGCGCTCGAACTCGAGGATGTTGCGGATGTCCGCGCCGCGCCACGAGTAGATGCTCTGGTCGTCGTCGCCGACCACGGCCAGGTTGCCGTGCGCGCCCGCGAGCAGGTTGGCCAGGCGGTACTGGGCGTGGTTGGTGTCCTGGTACTCGTCCACGAGCACGAAGCGGAACGCCTGCTGGTAGTGCTCGAGCCGGTCGGGGTAGCCCTCGAGCAACTCGACCGTCTTCATGAGCAGGTCGTCGAAGTCCATCGCGTTCATCTCGGCGTGGCGCTTCTCGTAGAGCTCGTAGACGTCGGCGGCGATCTGCGCGAAGCGCCCGCCCTGCTCGCGGAACTGGGCGGGGCCGAGCAGCTGGTTCTTGGCGTCGCTGATCTGGCGGCTGATCGACTCCGGCGGGTACCGCTTGGGGTCGACGTTGAGCTCCTCCATGCAGCGCTTGATGAGCCGGCGGCGGTCGTCCTCGTCGTGGATGGTGAACGTGCTCTTGTAGCCCATGACGCTGGGCCTCGCGGCGCAGGAGGCGCGCGCACATGCTGTGGAACGTGCTGATCCACATGGTGCGCGCGACGGGCCCCACGAGGTCCCCGATGCGCTCCTTCATCTCGCCGGCGGCCTTGTTGGTGAACGTGATGGCCACCACTTCGTCCGGGCGCACGTGCTGCACCTGGATGAGCCACGCCACGCGGTGCGTGAGCACGCGCGTCTTGCCCGAGCCGGCCCCCGCGAGGATCAGCAGGGGGCCGTCCACGTGCGTCACGGCCTTGCGCTGCTCGTCGTTGAGGCCGGCGAGCAGCGGGTGGTCCGGCTGCGCCGGGCCGCCCGGGCTCTCGCCGGCCGAGCCCTTCTTGCCCGCCGTCATCGCGGCGCCCCGCCGTTGAGCAGGAGGCTGATGGCGAGCGCCACGCCGCCGGCGAGGCAGAGCTTGACGCCGGCGAGCCACAGGCGCTCCCTCCCGATGCGGCCGAGGAACATGCCGAGCAGGAACAGCTCGACGAAGGCGATCGACGGCGGCCGAGTAGTACGCCGTGTGGATGGCGAGCGGCGGCACGAAGAAGAACGGGATCATGATGAGCAGCGAGGCGATCAGCGGCGAGAGGCCGTCCACCGCCGCCACGAGCACCGTGGCGTACCGCGACGCCGAGTAGAGCGTCGTGTCCTTCATGCTGCTCAGCGTCGTCTCCTCGATCTCGCGCAAGGCCCGGTCACGTTCGGCGCGCTCGACCTGGTAGGAGCCGTAGAAGCCGGCCACGCCGATGCTGACGGCGGTGGCGAGGATGAGCGACACGACGGTGTGCGCCTCCTTGACGCCGCCTGCGAACGCGCCGGCGATCACGCCCAGCGTGGTGAGCGAGCCGTCAAAGGCGTTGATGACGAAGTACCGGCGGGCGATCTCGCCGACGCCGGCGATCTCGTGGTACTGACGGACGGTGGCGGGGATGGCGCGGAGGCGCACCCCGAGCGCAGGCTTTGGCCTTCGCGTCACCGGGACGTCACCCTGGATGTCAGCGCGTCGGCTCAGCGGAGCCAGGGCGCGCCCGCGTCCTGGGGGGTCTCGACCTCGTCGATGATCCGTTTGCCGGCCGAGACCTTGTCGATGGAGTGGATGCTGCCGCCGGCGTCCTGCACGACCTCGGCGACGTCCTGGAAGTCGACGTCGTCGCCCTCCAGGGTGATCTTGATGTTCTCGACCTTGTTGTCGATCTCGATCAGCGTGATGTCGACCCCGTGGATGCCCTCGAGATCGCCGAGCTTGTCGGCGAGCACGAGCATCGTGGGCTGGTGGGGCTTGAGGACGTCGAGCACGAGACGCCGGACCTCGCTCATGTGGTGATCACGCTCCGTTCAAGGGTCGCCTGAGAGGGCAGCAATCGTAGCATACCCGCCTCCGGGCTCCGGTCACCCCTGGGGATGACGATAGACCCGCGCCACAACGGTCGGCCCGGCCCGGACCACGCCACCCGACCAGCCCCTCACACGTACGTTCCTGCACGTAGCCCGGAGATTCCCGGGCAGGTTGAGGGACCCTGCTCATGTGGCGCGCCCGCCGCGGGCCGATGTCCAGAATGAGGGCGAGGTGGACCCTCGAAGGCCGGCGAGGAGGCAGGCGATGAGCGGCGTGGCAGGTGGCTACACGCTGGTACTGGCGGAGGAGGCGCACGACGGCGCCCCCGTGACCGACTACATCGTGACCGACGGCGGCGTGCTGTTCGCGACCGGCGACCACGGCGGCAGCTGGCGCTGCTGCGGCCTCGTGGACCCGGAGCTGTTCCTGCTCGATCTCGGATTCGCCGAGGCCTGGGAGCTGACCGCGGCCGACGCCGCGCCGCAACCCGCTTCGAGGCGCCGGTTCCTCGCCGCCTGAGGCGGCGTCAGATCCCGGCGCCCTCGTCGAACCGCAGCAGCTCGGCGAGCATGGCCTGGGTCTCGCGCAGCGCCTCCTGACGCTTGCCGCTGCGCTCCGGGTGGATCTCGTCGAGCTCCTTCTCCATCTCCACGATCCGCGCGACCAGGCACTTGATCGCCTCCGCCACGGGGTCGGGAAGGTGCCGGTAGTCGATGTCGGGGATGCCGACCTTCTGGCCCTGGAGAAGCACCGGCCGGCCCGGGTTGCCGACGACGGTCGAGTTCTTGGGCACGTTGCTCACGACGACGCTGCCGGCCCCGACCTTGGCGTTGTCGCCCACCGTGATGCCGCCCAGCACCTTGGCTCCGGCGCCGAACACCACGTTGTCGCCCACGGTGGGATGGCGCTTGCCGCTCTCCTTGCCGGTGCCGCCGAGCGTCACCCCCTGGTAGATGGTGACGTTGTCGCCGATCTCCGCGGTCTCGCCGATGACGACGCCCGCGCCGTGGTCGATGAACAGGCCGTGGCCGATCTTGGCGCCGGGGTGGATCTCGATGCCGGTGACGAAGCGGTTGAACTGGCTGACCCAGCGGGGCAGGAGCGGCACGCCGGCGCTGTTGAGCCTGTGCGCCACGCGGTGCATCCACAGCGCGTGCAGCCCCGCGTAGGACGTGATGATCTCGACCTTGGACGTGGCGGCGGGGTCGCGCTCCTGCACCGCCTTCACGTCGCTGGTGATCTCCGAGATGGCCGTGTGCACGTCCTGGCTCACGGCCCCGACGACGCCGTTGACGGGACGACAGCCGCGAGCCCCTCGTCCCAGGAACCAGCATGCAGCGACGCTCATGCCCGTGAGGGCGAGCAGCTTGCGGATCACGGCCGTCACCTCCTCATGTCGTTGTGCCGGGTGAGTCCTGCCGGAGGGCGGACCCGAGCCCGCGGTACGCTATCACGCTTCGTTCATGCTTCCCGTGCGGAAACCGTCCACGTCGAGGGTCACGTAGGTGAACCCGGCGGCGTGGACTCTCCGCGAGAGCTCCGCGCGCAGCGCGAAGGCCCGCTCGAGCTCGTCCGGCTCCACCTCGATCCTCGCCACGTCGCCGTGGTGACGGACGCGACACTGGCGAAAGCCGAGCTCGCGCAGCGCCCTCTCGGCTGCGGCCACCGCGGCGAGCTTGTCCGGCGTGATCGGCTGGCCGTAGGGGACGCGCGAGGCGAGGCAGGCCTGTTGCGGCGCGTCCCAGGTGGGCAGGCCGAGCGCTCGCGCCAGCCGCCGGACCTCGGCCTTGCCGATCCCGGCGGCCAGCAGCGGCTGGAGGACGCCGCGCTCGGCGGCGGCGCGCATGCCGGGCCGGTGATCGCCGACATCGTCGGCGTTGGCGCCGTCCACGAGCGCCGCGCCTTCGTGCAGCGCGGCGACCTCGGCCAGCGCGTCCAGGAGCCCGGCCTTGCAGTAGTAGCAGCGCTCGCGCGAGTTCTCGACGAACCGCGAGTCGTCGAACTCGCTGGTCGCGACGACCACGTGCTCGACGCCGAGGCTCGCGGCCACCGCCGTGGCCGCCGCGAGCTCCTCGTCCAGATACGTCGGCGAGGTGGCCGTCACCGCCGTGACGTGGGCGGGCCCGAGCGCGCGCGCGGCCACGGCGAGCACCAGGCTGGAATCGGCGCCGCCGGAGAACGCGACCACGGCGTCGGAGACGCCGGCGAACTGCGCCTCCAGGCGCTCCAGGACGGCGTCGTCAGGCATCGAGATCGACCAGCTCGGTCACCGTCGGATGCTCGCCGCACACCGGACACGACGGCGACGCGCGCGACCTCGACCTCGTTGAACGACATGAGGCCGCCGTCGTACTGCAGCAGCCGGTCGTAGAGCGGGCGCCCGGCGCCGGTGAGGACCTTGATCACCTCGAGCGCCTGGATGGACCCGATGAGGCCGGGGATCGGGCCGAGCACCCCGGCCTCCGAGCAGCTGATCACGCCCGCCGGCGGCGGAGGCTCCGGGAAGAGGCAGCGGTAGCAGGCGGTCTCGCCGCCCTTGATGGTCATCGCGAGGCCGGTCATGCGCAGCACGGCCCCGTCGACCAGCGTCTTGCCGCCCAGCACGCAGGCGTCGTTGAGCAGGTAGCGGGTCGGGAAGTTGTCCACCGCGGTGACGACCACGTCGTAGCGGTCGATCAGCGCGGGCGCGGACGCGGCGCGCAGACGCGAGGTGTGCGGCTCCAGGATCACCTCGGGGTTGAGCGCGGCCAGCCGCTCGGCGGCCACCTCGGCCTTGGGCCGGCCGATGTCGGCGGTCGTGAACAGGATCTGCCGCTGCAGGTTGGAGAGCTCGACCACGTCGTCGTCGACGATGCCGATGCGGCCGACGCCGGCGGCGGCGAGGTAGAAGAGCACCGGCGCGCCGAGCCCGCCGGCGCCGACGACCAGCGCCGAGCCGGCGCGCAGCGCGTCCTGGCCCCGCTCGCCGACCTCTTTGAGGACGAGCTGGCAGTCGTACCGCTGGCGCTCGTGACCGCTTATCCTCAAGCGTCAGGCTCCGGAAGGTCGGCGAAGAGCGGCGTGGAGAGGTACCTCTCCCCCGTGTCGCACAGGATGGTCACGATGACCTTGCCCTGCATCCCGTCGCGCCGGGCGAGCTCGCCGGCGGCCCAGACGTTGGCGCCGGCGGAGATGCCGACGAGCAGGCCTTCTTCACGCGCCAGGGCGCGCGCGACCGCGAACGCGTCATCACCGCGCACCGTCAGGATCTCGTCGTAGACGTCGCCGTCCAGCACCTTGGGGACGAACCCGGCCCCGATGCCCTGGATGCGGTGCGGACCGGCCGGGCGGCCGGAGAGGACCGGCGAGTCCGAAGGCTCCACGGCGACCACCCGCACGCCGGGTCGCCGCTCCTTGAGCACCTCGCCCACGCCGGTCAGCGTGCCGCCGGTACCCACGCCGGCGACGAACACGTCGACCTCACCGCCGGTGTCCTCCCAGATCTCCTCGGCGGTGGTGAGCCGGTGCGCTTCGGGGTTCGCCGCGTTCTCGAACTGCTGCGGCACGAACGCGTCGTCCAGCTCGGTCGCCAGCTCCGCCGCGCGGTTGACCGCCCCGGTCATGCCCTCCGACCCGGGCGTGAGGACGAGGCGCGCGCCGTAGGCCTTGAGCAGCGCGCGCCGCTCCACGCTGAACGTGTCGGGCATCGTGAGCACCATGCTGTAGCCGCGCGCGGCGGCGACCATGGCGAGCGCGACGCCGGTGTTGCCGCTGGTGGGCTCGATGATCGTCGTGCGCCCGGGGGCGATGAGCCCGTCGCGCTCCGCGGCCAGGATCATCGAGAGGCCGATGCGGTCCTTGACGCTGCCGCCGGGGTTGAACGACTCGAGCTTGCCGAGGACCTCGGCGCCCGTCTCGTCGGAGATGCGGTTGAGCCTGATCAGCGGCGTGCGCCCGATGAGCTCGGTGATGCTGCCTGCCCTCTTCATGCTGTCTCCCGTCAGATGTGGTACATCGGCGCCGACTCGCGCAGCGCGTTCTCGCGCCGCAGCAGGTCGCCGATGGTGGTGGCGGTCAGGACGTCCTCGAGCGCTCGCTGCGCCTCGATCCAGACGGAGGAGGCGCCGCAGCGGTCGACCTCGTCGCAGCGGCCCTGCGTGCACTCGGCCGGCGACGGGACGCCGTCGAGGGCGGCCACGACGTCGAGCACGGTGATGTCGTCCGCCGGCCGCGCCAGCGAGTAGCCGCCGGACGCGCCGCGGCGGCTGCGCACGATGCCCCCGCGGCGGAGCGCCGCGAAGACCTGCTCCAGGAACTGGAGCGGCATGCCGCGGCGTTCGGCGATCTCACCGAGCCGCACCGGCTTGTCGGACTGGGTCAGTTCCACGCGGGCCAGCTCCGTCAGGGCCCGGACCGCGTACCTGCTCTTCATGGAGATGTTCACCAGCGTGGAGCTCCCTCGCGTCAAATACCCGATAAATCCAGTCAAGATTACGGAACAGAGGGGCCGGCGTCAACGCGACCCGTCGACGACCGCGCCTCTCCGCCTCACGGGTCGAGGCGTCCGTTCGCCCCGCGGCGCTGGCGGCGCACCCACAGGCCGGCGAGCGCCGTCAGCGCCAGCGTGACCAGCGCCGCCCAGACGATGCGGTACACGACCACCCAGAAGATGCTCGCGCCGAGGGCGATGAAGATCAGCGAGTCCTCGACGATCGCGTGCACCATGCTCAGGAAGACGCTCATGATGAAGACCTGGCGGCGGCCGAGGTCGTGCCTGCGCACGTCGCGCACGATCACCCCGCCGCCGTAGGCGAGCCCGAAGAGGAAGCCGACGAGCGTCGGCGCGGCGGACCGCTCGTCGAGGCCGACGTGGCGCACGACCTTGGCCCACGCGCGCACGACGGCGCGGAAGGCGCGCGTGCCCTCGAACACCTCCAGCACCACCATGATCGGGATGACGATGAGGAACACGCGCAGCAGGAGGTCCAGCGACCCGGTGACGAAGGTGTGCAGGAACTCGCTCATCCGCAGCAGCCCGATGAGCAGGTTGGCGACGATGGCGGCGGCCAGGCCGGCGACGATGCGCAGGGCCCCGAACGCGAACCCGTTCATGCCCGCCTTGTGGAGCACCGCTCCCTCCACCACCAGGTTGTGGCCGATGAGGACGGCGATGGCGAGCACCGTCACCTGCTGAGGCGTGAGGTCGAGCGCCTGCATCGAGCCCACCGCGGCGTAGATGTTGAGGACGTAGCCGACGACGAGCGGGACGGCGGCGTCTCCCGGCAGGCCGAGCGCCGTCATCAGCGGCCGCGCGAAGTCCGAGAGCCAGCCGATGACGCCGAGCTGCTGCAGCGCGAGCGTGACGCCGTACGCCGGGATCATGACCTTGGTGAGGTCCCAGAAGGTCTGGAGCCCGGCGATGACGCCGAGGCGCAGGTCGCGGCGCACGGTCGGCCAGAAGCCCGCCGGCGGCTGCGGCAGCGGAGCGCCGGGCAGGTTGTCGTCGGGTCCGGACATGCGCCGGGATTCTCGCACGGCCACGGCTCCGCGGCCACGGGCAACGTCGCCGCGGACGCCGGTGCGAGCGTGCCCGACCGTGCGGGCGGGCTCGCCGGCGCAACGTCACCGCGAGGAGGGCGGTGTCACCCTTGAGGCTCACGGGGCCGGCGGCGGACGATGCCGGCATGCCGCATGCCCGCACAACCGCGCTCGTCCTCGGCGTCCTGGCCGCCGCCCTCTGCGGCGCGGGCTGCGGCGACCACCACCCGCAAGCGCCGGTGGTCGTGCCGGCCGACGTGCACCTTGCCTCGGCGGCGGCACACGCGGCGCCGCCGGCCGTGGCCGCTGCGGCCGCCTGGCCCGGCGCCGCGGTCTCGCCGGACGCCGACCGGCTGGAGGCGGCGCGCACCGTGGCGCTGTACTGCCGGCTGATCGAGGCCGGCCAGTTCGCGCGCGCCGGCGAGCTGTGCGCCCGCCGGCGACTCTGGTCGCGGCGCGCCCTCGGCGCGCTCACCCGGTTCCACTTCCGCTCCGCCCGCGTCTACGCGGCGCCCGACGCGCGCACGCTGGTGCTCAAAGCGCGCGTGCGCGTGCACGCCCGGCGAGGCCGTCCGCTGCCGGACGGCCTCGCAGTCCTGTTCTTCACCCTGGGGAGGGTCGGCGACGCCGTGGGGGGATGGCTGATCACAGCCGTCTCCGCCAGCCCGTAACCCTCCCGAAAGGGGTCAGTATGAACAGACGGCACTGGGCGCACATCGTGGCGGCCGCGGTGGCCGCGGCCGCGTTCGCGGCGGCGGCGCCGGCGGCCGCAAGCACAGCTGCCGGTACCGTGCCCGGCGAGGCCGGCAAGGCAGCGGCGGCCGGCCCTTCCGCCTCCGCCACCGCGTACCTGCAGGCGAGGGCGGCGGCCATCACCGCGGCCGACCCCGCCGCGACTCTGGCGCCCTGGGTCGTCGCCGGCAGCGGCCTGGCGCGCACCGAGGCCAAGGTCGCCGAGGGAACGGCCCTGCGCGGAGCGGCCTTCGGGCGCAGCGTGAAGTCGGCGGCGTGCCGGGTCACCGTCCTCGACAGCCAGCCCGCCGACGACGGGGTCACGGCGGTGGTCGCCGCGCACGCCATCACCACGCTGACGTGGCAGGCCGCGAACGGCAAGACGGACGTCGAGGCCAGCGGCGTGGACCACACCATCACGCTGCTGCGCGACGGCGACGCCTGGGTGGTCACGGCCGACGTCTACACCGACGTCCTCAAGCCGGCCTGCCTCGAAGCGGCAGGCGCGTCACGCGCCCGCGTGCGGGCGGAGGCGCGCGCCGTCGAACGTGCCGCCGCGCCGCTGCGCCTGCCGCGGGCCTCGGCGCCGCGTGCCGGCCGGTCCGGCTCGCCGGTACAGCGACATCCTCGAGTACGACCGGGTCGGCGCCCAGAGCTACGCCGACACCTATGCCCTGGCCTACAACCCGACCTTCGTCCGCTTCACCGGCGCCGACTGCGCCAACTTCGCCTCGCAATGCGCCCGCGCCGGCGACATGCCCCAGGCATCCGGCGCGGCCACCAGCGGCTGGTGGTACGACAAGGACGGCTCCTCGTCACCATCCGACGACACGTACAGCCTGAGCTGGATCAACGTCACCCGGCAGATCGGCTACTGGAACACGCGCCGGACCGACTGGGAGACGTCCGCCGGCATGCTCAGTCGCGGCGACTTCATCTACTACGACTGGACCGGGCGACGGCGTGTGGGACCACGTGGCCGTCGTCGCCGGCACGAACAGCAGCGGGCAGAAGATGATCGACGCGCACACCACCGACCACTACCACGTCTACTGGAAGCTGGGCTACAGCGGGACGAAGTACCGCTACGCCAGGGTGCGCGCGCAGTGGGTCGTCGTGTGACCCTCAGCGCGCTCCCGGGACGATGTCGTGGGCCGCGAGGTCCTCGGCGGTGTCGCGGCGCCTGATCTGCACCAGCTCGCCGGCGGCCGTCACCGCGAAGGCGGCGGCCGTCGGCCGGGCGTTGTACGGGTTCATCATCTCCAGCGCGTAGGCGCCGGCGTCCAGGAAGGCGACGACGTCACCGACGGCGGTCGCCGCCGGGAACCAGCGGTACGGCGAGTCGGCGTCGCCGGCGTAGACGTCGCCGCCGTCGCACAGCGGGCCGGCGAGGCGGAACTCGGCGTCCGCCTCCTCGCCGGCGCGGGACGCCACGATGGTGCGGTAGTACCAGTGATAGTTGGTGTGCTCGAGGAGCGTGTTGAAGCCGGCGTCCACGGTCAGCCAGCGCTCGTCGCCGGACCGCCGGCCGGCGGCGTCGCGGCGGCCCTTGGTCTTCTCGTTCTCGATGCGCGCGACCAGCACGGCCGTGGTGGCGGCGATGGAGCGGCCGGGCTCGAGGAAGAGCTCGAGGTCGGGCCGCCGCGCCGCGAGCGCGCCGCCGACGACCGCGGCGTAGTCGGCGGCGCTCAGCAGCGAGCAGAAGTAGTCGCTCGGATGGCACGTCACCGGCGCCTCGCGATACGGCACGGCGAAGCCGCCGCCGGCGTTCAGGAACTGCAGCCGCACGCCGGCGGCGGCCTCCACCTCGGCGACGATGTCGAGCGCGGCGGCGACCGCCTGCCGGTACGGCTCGACGCTGGTGATCTGCGAGCCGATGTGCAGGTGCATGCCCGCCGGCTCCAGGTTCGGGTGCCCGGCCGCCAGCCGGAACGCGGCGACGGCGTCGTCGCGGTCGATGCCGGCCTTGCCGCCGTGCGCGGTCTCGAGGCCGGGGTGCGTGAGCGTGGGCACGTGCACGTCGATGCGCGGGGCCACGGCCGCCACCTTGCCCATCGCGGCCGCGACCTCGCCGATACGGCCCAGCTCGTGCAGGGAGTCGACCATGAAGGCGCGCACGCCGCAGGCGAGTGCGCGCTCCATCTCGGCCTTCGTCTTGGCGACGCCGTTGAAGACGATCTGCCGCGGCTCGAACCCCGCCGCCAGCGCCTTGTCGAGCTCCCCGCCGGCGTTGACCTCGACGTTCGCGCCGGCGTCCCGCACCACACCGAGGAACCACAGGTTGGAGCAGGCCTTGCTGGCGTAGAAGACCTCGGTGGGCGGGTGCACGCGGCGGAACGCGCCCATCACGGCCTCGACGTTGGCCCGCAGGCGGCGCTCGCTGAACACGAAGAAGGGCGTCTCGCGCGTCTCAGCCAGCTCGACGAGGTCTGCGCCGTCGAAGCACAGGTGTCCGTCGCGGACTGTGTACAGTGGATCGGCGGCCGGCATGCGCTCCCCCTGCTTGTCGAGTGGGCGGTCAGCGAAGTATACTGCCCGCGCTTTGTCCCACCGGCTACGGGAGACACGGACCGAGTGGTAGACGCAAGCCCTCACGATCGTCGCCGCACCGCCTTCACCGGCGGCAAAGTGCACGACTTCTAATACCCTCCTCCTCTGACGCGCGCCGTCGCGCCCGCTCCTCGCGAGCGGCCGGCCGGCGGCCCGGCGTCCTCTGCCCGCAGGCGGTCTCCGCCCGCTCCGGCTCGCACTCCGTGGCTGCGGCACACGCCCGCACCCCCGGCTGCGCGCAGCCGCAGTGGCCAGGACCGTTCACGACCAGACGAAGTGGAGAAGGTTTGACGCTCCCCCGGCTCACCATCGATCTCGGCGCCGTCGCCGGCGCCACGCGGCGTCTCGCCGCGGACCTGCACGCCCGCGGCCTGACGCTCGCCGGCGTCACCAAGTGCGTGGACGGCGAGCCGGCGGTCGGGCGGGTGCTGCTCGAGGCCGGCTGCGCCGGCCTCGCCGACAGCCGCCTGCCCTCGCTGGTCCGGCTCGCCGGACAGGCGCTGGGGCCGCTCACGCTCATCCGGGCGCCCCAGTGGGACGAACTCGAGACGGCGGCCCAGGTGGCCGACCGCGTGCTGCTCAGCGACCCGGGCGCCGCCCGCGTGCTCGGAGAGCACGTCCCCGGCGCCCCCGTGCAGCTGCTGCTCACCGTCGACCTCGGCGACCGCCGCGAAGGCGTCCTTCCGGACGCCGCCCGGGCGGTCGCCTCCCAGCTCGCCGGCCTGCCCGGCGTCGAGCTGGCCGGCGTATCCGTCAACTTCGCCTGCCTCTCCGGCCAGCTGCCGTCGCAGGAGCTGTTCCTGCAGGCCGAGGACGTGCTCGCGGACGTCGCCGGCCTGTGCGCCGGTGAGCCGGTGCTCAGCCTCGGAGGCACCTGCGTCGTCCAGCACCTGGACGGCTACCGGCCGCGCTTCGCGACCGAGGTGCGCTCCGGCGGCGGCCCCATCTACGGCCACGACTTCGTCAGCGGCCGCGGCATCACGGGGCTCGAGCGCACCGACCCCGTGCTCACCGCGGCCGTGCTCGAGTGCCACCGCAAGCCGCCGGCGCCGGAGGGCCCCGGCGGCCTCGACGCCTTCGGCCACGTGCCGGAGGTCGACCTGCCCGACGAGGACGCGTGGTACGCCATGGTCGCCCTCGGACGCCGGGACATGGAACCGGGCGGTCTCCGCCCGCTCCTCCCCGGCGCCTACCTCGCCGGCGCCACGAGCGACGTCTGCATCCTGATCACGCCGGAGCCGCCTGCGCCCCGGCGACGAGGTCCGCTTCGCCGTGGACTACGACGCGCTCGTGCGCGCCGTGACGTCGCCGTTCGTCGCCCTCGAGTTCACGCCAGGCGACCGGCCGGCGACGACGACCGACAACGACATCCCGAAGGGGGTTTCATGACCACGCACGCCGACGGACGCTACGTCGGGAAGCGGCGGCCGCTGCAGATCCTCAGCCCGGCCGAGGTGGAGCGCATCCACGAGGCCGCCCTCGACGTGCTCGCCGAGACCGGCGTCATGTTCCACTCGGACCGGGCGCTCGACGTGCTCGAGGCCCACGGCGCCATCGTGGACAGGCGGACGACCGTCGCGCGCATCCCCGCCAGCGCCGTCGAGGAGGCGCTCGCGACCCTGCCGGGCGCCTTCACGCTCGGCGGCCGCGAGCCCGAGTTCGACCTCCCCATCGACGGCGAACACGCCTACCTCACCTCCGACGGCTGCGCCACCATGGTCCGCGAGGCCGACGGCACCGTGCGCCAGAGCGTCAAGCAGGACGTCTACGACGCCGCGCGCGTCGTCGAGGGCCTGGACAACATCTCCGCCACCTCGGCCCTCGTGTCCGCGCAGGACACACCCGAGGAGAGCCGCGTCCTGCACGAGTTCGACGCCTGCATGCGCGCCTCGCGCAAGCACAGCGTCGTCGTGAGCATCAAGGACGCGTCCGAGGCCCGGCCGCTGATCCGCATGGCCGAGGCCGTGGCGGGCGGGGCCGCAGAGCTCAAGGCCCGCCCCACCTTCTCGGTCATCCTCTGCACGGTGAGCCCGCTGCACATGGAGCGGTTCGGGATGGAGCTCGCGCTCGCGCTCGGCGACGCCGGCATCCCGATGATGCTCTACCCGATGCCGATCCTCGGCGCGACCAGCCCGGTCACGCCGGCCGGCACGGCGGTCGTCGGCGCCACCGAGATCCTCGCCGCCGTCACCGCCATCCAGCTGTCGTCGCCCGGGCGCCAGGCTGGTGCACGCCGGCGGTCCGACGGCGCTCTTCATGCGCACCGGCTCGTACTTCGCCAACGTCCCCGAGGCCCTGCTGCTGCGCGCCGTGCAGGGCCAGATGGCGCGCCACTGGGGCCTCCCCGCCGGTCTCGGCTGGGGCGGCACCAAGGCCAAGCAGCCGGAGGCGCAGGCGGCCTACGAGAACACGCTCGGCCTCGTGCTGGAGATGATGGCCGGCGCGGACTTCTGCTTCGGCGCCGGCCTGCTCGACAGCGTCTCGCAGATGTCGCTCGAGGAGCTCGTGATCGCCGACGAGGTGTTCGGCATGGTCACGCGCCTGCTGCGCGGCGTCACCGTCGACCGCGAGACCCTGGCCGTCGACCTCATCAAGAAGATGGGCTTCGACGGCAACTACCTGTTCGACGACCACACCCGCGCGCACGTGCGCGAGCTGTGGCAGGCGAGGCTCGGCGAGACCGGCACCATCGAGAGCTGGAAGAGCGCGGGCAGCCCGCGTCTGGAAGACAAGGCGCGGGCCGTCGCCGACGGCATCCTCGCCTCCCCCGCGCCCGAGTTCCCCGCGGAGCTCGGGCGCGAGTTCGACGACATCATCGCCGCGGTCGAGTCCGGCCGCTTCTGAAAGGAGCCACCCATGGCCTACGCAGACAAGTGCTACGTCGGCAAGCGCGTCAAGCTCGACCTGCTCTCGCAGGACGACGTGCGGCAGATCCACGAGGCGACGCTCGACGTGATCGAGAACTGCGGCGTCAAGTTCCACTCGCAGAACGCCCTCGACATCCTCGAGGCCCACGGCGCCACGGTCGACCGTGAGACCACCGTGGCCAAGATCCCCGCCCACGTCGTCGAGAAGGCGATGAGCACGGCGCCGCACGAGTACACCCTCGGCGCCCGCAACCCCGAGTACGACCTGCCGCTCGACGGCGAGCACGTCTACATCAGCTCCGACGGCTGCGGCGTGTTCTACCGCGACCCCGTCACCGGCGACGTGCGCTCCTCGCGCAAGGAAGACCTCGCCAACTGCGCCAAGGTCGTGCAGGCGCTCGACAACGTGAGCGCCACGAGCGCCGTCGTCAGCGCCCAGGACTGCCCGACCGAGACGCGCGTGCTGCACGAGTTCGACGCCTGCGTGCGCAACAGCGAGAAGCACAGCATCGTCGTCTCCATCAAGGAGGACTGGGAGGCCCGCAGCCTCATCAAGATGGCCGAGGCGATGGCCGGCGGCAAGGAAGAGCTCAAGAAGCGGCCGATGTTCACGACCATCATCTGCACCGTGAGCCCGCTCCACCAGGAGCGCTACGGCATGGACCTCGCGCTCACGCTCGCCGAGGCCGGCATCCCCGTGAGCTTCTACCCCATGCCGATCCTCGGCGCCACGGGCCCCATCACCATCGCCGGTTCGGCCGTCGTCAACAACGCCGAGTTCCTGAGCGGCGCCGTGCTCGTCCAGCTCGCCCACCCCGGCGCCCCCGTGATGCACGGCGGCGGCCCGACGGCGATGTACATGAACTCCGGCGCCTACGCGAGCAACTCCCCTGAGGCCATGCTCCTGCGCAGCTGCCAGGGCCACATGGCCGACTTCTACGGCGTGCCGGCCTGGTACGGCGCCGGCGCCACCACCGCCAAGGAGCCCGGCATCCAGAGCGCCTACGAGAACGCGCTCGCCATGTTCATGGCCTACGCCAACGGCGCCGACGTGACCTTCGGCACCGGCCTCCTCGACGGCTCGCGCATCCTCTGCCTCGAGAACATGGTCGTCGACGACGAGATCATCGGCATGGTCAAGCGCATCCTCACCGGCATCGAGGTGAGCGAGGAGACGCTGGCCGTGGACCTCATCAAGAAGATGGGCTTCAACGGCAACTACCTCTTCGACAACCACACCCGCGCGCACGTGCGCGAGCTGTGGCAGGCCAAGCTCGGCGAGACCGGCAACTACGACGGCTGGAAGAACGCCGGCGCGAAGAGCACGACCGAGAAGGCGCAGGAGAAGGTCGCGGAGATCCTCGCCGCGCCGGCCGCCGAGTTCCCGGCCGACCTCGGCGCCGAGTTCGACGCGATCATCGCCGCCGCGGCCAGAGAGGCGGCGGCAGTCTAGATCTCGCCGCGTGACGAGGCCGGCGCGCGAGCGGCTGGACGCCGCCCCGCGCCATCTCCCCCGCGACCCGCGTCCTGCGGTAGCATGAGACGCTGGCGCCCGTGCGTGGCGCCGGCGTCTCGCCGTCCAGCATCGGAGTCGCGCGTGAGCCCCAAGCAAGGTCCGCGAGAAGGGCCAGAGCAAGGACACCGACAAGCTGATCCGGCGGCTCTCGCTGGTCGCGCTGCTGCTGTCCCGCAACGGCCAGCCCGTCAGCGTCGCCGAGATCCGTGGCCGGGTCGAGGGCTACCCCACGATGACCGACGAGGCGTTCAAGCGGCGCTTCTACGAGGACCGCGACGAGCTGCGGCGGCTGGGCATCGAGATCCGCACGGACGAGGACCCGCTCTCCGAGACCTCGTCCGAGCTCTACAGCCTGCCGGCGGACGCCTACTACCTCGAGCCGGTCGCGCTGGACGGCGACGAGGTGGCGGCCCTGGCCGCCTGCCTCGCCGTCCTCGAGGACCGGTTCGCCTACTCCCAGCCGCTCCGGCTGGCGCTGCTCAGCCTGGCGCAGGGCCGCCCGGAGCTCCTCACCGAGGCGGAGGCGCCGCCGCTCACCGTCGTCGCCGAGTCGCAGGAGCCGACCGCCGCCCTGCCGAAGCTGCAGGCGGCGATCGCCGAGCGCAAGACGGTCGAGTTCGAGTACTACGCCATCACCCGCGACGAGACCATCGCGCGTGTCGTCGACCCCTACGGTCTGCAGCTCGTGGCCGGCGAGTGGTACCTCATCGGCTGGTGCCACCTGCGCGAGGACCGGCGCACGTTCCGGCTCTCGCGCGTCCGCTCCGGGGTCAAGTACCACACGCGCCGGCCGCACGACTTCGCGCCTCCCGACGACTTCGACCTCGGCGCCTATCAGGACCGGCCGGCCTGGCAGCTGGCCGAGCCCCGGGCGACCGCGCGCGTGCGCATCTCCCCCGCCATGGCGTGGTGGGTCGAGGCGCACTGGGCCCACTGCGGCGCCGTGGAGCGCGCGGACGACGGCGCCATCGTGTACGAGACCGCGTATGCCGACGCGCGCCCGCTGCTCAGCTGGGTGCTCGGACTCGCCGACGAGGCGGAGTTGCTGGAGCCTCCGGACTTGCGCGAGCGGCTGCGCGCGCAGCTGGACGCGCTCCTGGGACTGCTCGACGAGCCGGCGCCGGAACGCACGGCGCGGACCGTGGGCGTCCCGCCGGCGCGGCCGCGCCGGCGCAAGGCCGACGACGACCTGCGCGTGGAGGTCGACCGCTTCACCCGCCTCACCGCGCTGGCGAGCTACCTGATGCAGCGCTGCCACGACGACGAGGCGGTCCTCGAGGTCGCCGAGGTGCGCGCCGACCTCGGCGTCTCGGCCAGGGAGCTGCGCGACGACGTCGGCCTGCTCAACCTCGTGAACTTCGGCGGCGACGGCCTGCTGCTCTGGGCCGAGTTCGAGGGCCGCGGCAAGCTGAGCGTCTCCTGCGAGTCGGCGGGCCCGACGCTGGCGCGTCCCGCCCGCCTCTCCCCGCTGCAGGCCGACACGCTGCTGCTGGCGACCGAGCTGGTCGGCAACCACCTGCCGACCGCTTCGGGCGCGGCCCTCAAGCGCGCCGCGGCGAAGATCCGCGCCGCCCGCGGCGGCGCTCCGGCCCTCGCCGGGAGCGACCTCCTGCTCCCCGCCGACCAGATCCTCAGGGACGTCAACCGCGCGATCGTGGAGCGCCGGCTGCTCGCCATCCAGTACTGGACGGAGGGCACCGACCGGATGACCGACCGCGTCGTCGAGCCGTACCTGCTCGTCCACAGCCGCGGCGAGTGGTACTACGTCTGCTGGTGCCGCACGGCCGGCGGGACGCGCGTGTTCCGGGTGGCGACGACGAAGAGCGCGCGGCTCCTGGACGAGACCTTCGAGCCGCGCGCCGACGTCGAGCTCGACCTGTACCGGCGCGAGGGCATCCCGGCCTCCGGCGCCTACGCGCCCAAGGCCGCCGCCGTGTGGTACAGCCCGGTCGTGCGCCCGCTGGATCGCCGAGCGCCAGCCGGTGGAACCGCTGCCCGACGGCGGCTGCGTCGCGAGCCAGCCCTACGTGGACGTGCGCTGGCTCGCCTCTCACCTGCTGCGCTTCGCCGACCAGGCGCGCCCGCTCGAGCCGCCGGAGGCGGTGGACGGCGTGCGCGACGTGGTGCGCCGCCTGCGGGAGTCCTACGAGTGACCGTCACGCTCGCCGCCGACTCCATCGCCTACGGCGCCTACCTTGCCGCCTGGGCGTTCTTCGCCTACGGCCCGCAGCTCATCATCTGCATGCTCTTCGCCTGGTCCGCCTGCCGCCGCACGCACGGCGACCTGCTCAACTGGCTGACCCTCGGCTTTCTCTGGTCGCTGCTGCCGTTCATCGGCGTGATCGCCATGTGGTGGACCTGGCGCCGGGCCTCGCGCGACGCGGCCGGCGCTCCCTCGCCGTCGTGAGCGCGCCAGCCTGGGTGTGGTGCGGCGCGCGGCGCCTGGCCGTGCCCCGCGCCGACGCCTTCGAGCCGCCGGCGCAGCTGGCGCGCATCGAAGACCTCGACGACGCCGTCCGCGAGGCGGTGGCCACGCCGCTGGAGGCGCCGCGCCTGCGCGAGCTGGCGCGCGGCGCCCGCTCCGTGGTCATCACCATCCCGGACGCCTCGCGTCCCTGCCCGAGCGAGCCGGTGCTGGAGGCTCTGCTCGACGAGCTGGCGGCGGCCGGCGTATCCGAAGGCGCCGTCACCGTCGCGATCGGCTGCGGCCTGCACGCGACGACGGGCGACGAAGAGCGGGCGCGTCTCGCCGGCGCGGCGGTCGCCGCGCGCGTCGAGATCGTCGACGCGCAGGGCATCGAGTCCGAGTGCGCCGACCTGGGCACGACGTCGCTCGGCGCGCCGGCGCGGATCTCC
This sequence comes from uncultured Thermoleophilia bacterium, assembly GCA_963739595.1. GTDB lineage: Bacteria > Actinomycetota > Thermoleophilia > UBA2241 > UBA2241 > CAIXSE01. Next base: position 89,965 of record CAVUBA010000005.1, on the reverse strand, counting down.
CGGCGCGTGGCCGAGGCCGGCCTCGTGATCACCGTCGGCGTCGTCGAGCCTCACCTCTACGCCGGGTTCTCGGGCGGCGTGAAGGGCGTCGCCATCGGCTGCGCGGGCCGCGAGACCATCGCCTGGACGCACCGCCCGGCGTTCATCTCGGAGCCGGGCGTCACGGTCGCCCGTCTGCAGGAGAACCCCTTCCAGGCGACCCTCCGCGAGATCGCCGCGCGCACGCCGCTCGCGTGGGGCGTCAACCTGGTGATGACGGAGGGCGGCGCGGCCGCCGTCCGCGCCGGCGACTCCGGCCGCCGTGCAGGAGGCGCTGGCGCGCGAGGCGGCGCCGGCGTGGCTGCGCACCGCCGGCCGGCTGCACGACGTCGTCGTCGCCGGCGTGCACGCGCCCAAGAGCGACAGCCTCTACCAGGCGAGCCGGGCGGCGACCTATCTCGGGCTCGCCGCCCGCCCGGCGCTCGCCGGCGGCGGGCTCATCGTGCTCTGCGCCGACCTGCCGCTGGGCGCCGGCGACGGGCCCGGCGAGCGCAACTTCCTCGACGTCCTCGCCGGCGCCGCATCGCCGGCGGAACTGCTGGCCCGGGGCCTGCGTGAGCCTCTCGGGCCGGGCGGCCAGCGCTCGTTCGTCGTCGCCCGCGTGCTCGAGCGCTACCGCCTCGCCGTCGTGGGCGCGGCAGACCCCGCGTTCCTCGAGCCGCTCGCGCACCTCGGGGTGGCCGCGTTCGACTCCGTCGACGCGGCCCTCGCCGCCGAGGACGTCCGGCTCGGCCGCCGCGCCTCCGTGCTCGCGGTCGCCGACGCCATGGCCACGGTCGTCACCGCCGCCTGACCGCGCCGCCGCCTCACTCCCGTCGGCCCGACCCGCCTCCTCGCCCCAGCCGTTCCGTCCGGCGCGTTCCCTCACGCCTGGTGCGTGGAACAACCCAGATACAGCACCCGTGAGGAGAGATCGATGAAAGGCATCAGGCTCGGCCGCCTCTTCGGCATCGAGGTCGACATCCACCCCAGCTGGTTCCTCGTGCTCGCGTTCTTCGCGTTCACGCTGGCACGCGGGTTCTTCCCCACGGCCTACCCGGGCTGGAGTCCGGCCGTCACCTGGGCCACCGCCATCATCGCGACCCTCCTGCTGTTCGTCTCCGTGCTGGCGCACGAGTTCGGCCACTCGCTGGTCGCCCGTTCGCAGGGCATCCCCGTGCGCAACATCACGCTGTTCGCCCTGGGCGGAGTGTCCCAGCTGGAGCGCGAGCCCGACTCGCCCGGCCGTGAAGCGTGGATGGCCATCGCCGGGCCGCTGGTGAGCGTGGTCATCGGCGCGGTCACGCTCGGCGCCGCCTACGTCCTGCCGGGGCCGCAGCCGGTCGTCGCCGTGCTCGCCTACCTCGGCGTCACCAACCTCGCCCTGGTCGTGTTCAACCTCCTCCCCGGCTTCCCGCTCGACGGCGGCCGGGTGCTTCGCGCCCTCCTCTGGCGGATCTCGCACGATGTGGTGCGCGCCACGCGGCGGGCCGCGGTGGTCGGCCAGGTCTTCGCCTGGGGCTTCATCGCCCTGGGGGCCGCGCAGCTGGTGCTGGCCCGCGGCCTCGGAGGCATCTTCCTGATCTTCGTCGGGTGGCTGCTGATCCAGGCGGCGCGCGCCACCTCCCGGCAGACGGAGATGGATCACCTGCTCACCGGGGTGACGGTGGCGCGGCTCATGACGACGGCGCGAGAGCTGGCTCTCGCCGTACACGACCCTGGACTGGGCCGCCAAGGACAGGTTGCTCGACTGGGAGACACGCTGCCTGCCGGTGGCGTCCGAGGACCCGGCGGCCGAGTACGGCGGCCTGATGTGCGTGCGCGACCTGCAGCGGACCGCGAACGAGCGCTCCGCCAACGACCGCGTGCGCGACGTCATGACGCCGGCGCTCAAGTTGCCGGCGGTCACCCCGGAGACCAAGGCGGCCGACGTCCTGCGGCTGCTGCGCGACGGAGCGACGGACCGGGCCGTGGTCGTGGACGAGGGCGGACGCCTGCTCGGCTTCATCGACGCCGACGCGTTCGTGCGCTTCTTCAACGCGGCGCGCACGCGACGCCCGGGCGTCTCGGCGTCCGCGCACGGCGGCGTGACGCCGCCTACGGCAGCTTGATCGCGACCACCGCGCAGTCGTCGGCGAGCACGCCGCCTGAGTACTCCTTGACCGTCTCCAGCAGAGTGTCCGCGAGCGCCTGGGCGTCCAGCGGCAGGTTGGCGCGCACCGCCTGGTGCAGCCGCTCCTCGCCGAAGAGGACGCCGTCGCGGCGCGCGTCGGTGATGCCGTCCGTGTAGAGGACGATGCACGAATCGTCCGGCAGCACGGCGCGGTTGGTCGGGTAGGTCGCGCCGCGGAAGATGCCGACGGGCACGTTGCCCTCGCCGGGCATGGGGAACTCGGCGTGGCCGGCGAGCACGATCGGACGCGGGTGGCCCGCCACCGCGTACTCGAACATGTGGCGGGCCACGTCCACGTAGGCCACCACGAGCGTCACGAACGGCTGGTTGGGCGTCTGCGTGATCACCGCCGAGTTGAGCCGGGAGAGCGCCTCTCCCGGGGAGCTCTCGGCGGCGTAGGCGCGGAGCATGTAGCGCACGACGGCGGACTGGGCGGCCGCCGCAAGGCTCTTGCCGCACACGTCACCGACGATGACCATCAGCTTGCCGGGTCCGAGCGAGACCAGGTCGTAGAAGTCGCCGCCCACGCGCGCCGAGTCGGTGGCGGCGCGGTAGTGGACGCCGACTTCGATGCCGGGGATCGCCGGCGGCTCCATGAGCAGCGCCTGCTGGAACGTCTCGGCGATGACGTGCTCGCGCTGGTAGGCGATCGCGTTGTGCATGCTCGCGTTGAGCTGCGCCGCGAGCGTGGCCAGCAGCATCCTGTCCTCGTCGTCGAACTCGCCCTGCTGCTTGTCGGCGACGACGAGGACGGACGGCTGCGGCGCCGTCTCACCCTCGAGCGGCGCGAAGAGCAGCGACTGCGTCGTCGCCGGGGCGTGACCGTGAAGCTGTCGGCCCCGGCGAAGTCCTCGCCGGCCGGCGTCATCCCGGGCAGGCAGCGCTCGAGCAGGTCGGCCTCGGCCGCCGCGAGGACGCTCGGCGGCGCGGCGCCGGCGACGGCGAGCGAGCGCACGGCGATGTAGTCGCCGCTGCCGGCCACGACCGCCGCCGAGCGCACGTGCAGCAGGTCGACGGCGGCGCTGGTGACCTGGTCGAGCACCTCCTGCAGGTCGGCGCGGTCGAGCCGCTGGTTGAGCTCGACCGCGAACGACTGCAGGCGCTGCAGGCGGCGCGCCAGCCGGTCGCGCTTCTCCACCGTGGCGCGCTGCTGGTCGAACAGGCGCGCCTTGTCGATCGCCAGAGCGGCGAAGCGGCAGATGCTGCGCGCCAGCTCGATCTCCTCGTCCGAGAAGTCCCGTCCCTCGCGGTCGTCGAACAGCTCGACCAGGGCGATGACCTGCTCGCGGATGCGCAGCGGGATGATGAGCTGGGTGTTGTGTCCCCAGCGCTTCATGAGGTCACGCTCGGCGTAGTTGAGCCGGGGGTCCTCCAGGGACGTGACCACCACGGGCCGGCGGCTGCGGATGGCCATCGCGCTGGTGGCGAAGTACTCGATGGAGTACTCCTTGCCCAGCCACTCGCTGGTGTCGAACCCGCCGTCGTCGTAGCTGACGAGGTTGCGCATGACGCCGGCCTCGACGTCCACCTCGTAGATGTCGCAGGCGTGCATGTCCAGGGCGCCGACAAGCCGCGTGACGACCGCCTCGAGCACCTCGTCCATGTCGATGCTCTGGGCGAAGTCCAGGCTCGAGTCGCGGACGAGCTCGAGGTCGCGCCGCCGCGTGTTGAGCTCGAAGAGGAGGCGCACGTTGTCCACCGTCACGCCGATGTAGCGGGCGAGGCCCTCGGCGAGCGCCACCTGCTCGCCGCTGTACTCGCCCGCGTCCTGGGGCCGGTTGAAGAACAGGACGCCGACCTCGCGCTCGAGCGAGCGCATGGGGATGACGAGCGAACGCTCGAGCCGCACGTGGGCGGCGAGCGGCGCCAGCGGCGACGGGTCGCCGCCGGTGAAGTCCCTGGAGACGGCGGCGTCGACGCGCAACGCCTGCGCGGCCATCGGCAGCTCGGCGTAGCCGGCGGCGACCTGGCGGGCGTCGACGCCGAGCCCGAAGCCGGCCCTGCCGAGCCAGTCGCCGTCCTCCAGCAGCAGCAGGACGCCGTTGGTCGCGTCGAGCTGCTCGCCCAGACGTTCCAGCGCGTACTCGAGCAGCTCGTCGAGGTCGTCCACCGAGCGCCCGCTGCCGAGGATGTCCGCGCCCGCCTCGGAGAGCTGGGCGCGCAGCTCGGCGTACTCCGTCATCGTCGACAGCCGCTTGATGAGGTACGAGAGCATGACGAGCGCGACTCCGATCATGGCCCCGTAGGCGAGGATCAGCCAGCGGTCGGTGTCGATCGAGTCCTCCCACACGAACACGAAGGCGGAGAGCGCGAGGCAGACGACGACGGCGAACGCGACCGCACGCCAGTTCACCGCGAGCGCGAGGAAGAACAGCGGGACCAGGTAGAAGCCGGTGAGCAGGATCGCCCGTCGACCGACATGTCGAAGAAGAACACGACGGCGATGCCGATCGCGCCGGCGATGCCGCAGAGAACGGGATGAGAACGCAGCCAGGAGATGCCGCGAGCAGACGCGGATGTCGGCGACGGACGGCGTCGAACGAGGCGTTGGTCTCGGTGACCGGCATCAGACCCCCCATGGCCCTCGCTGACTGGGATGCGCCCGCGCAGACCTGTACGTTACTACCTCAGGCTCGGCTGCGCCATGAGACCGAGCTCACCAGCGGCACTACGCGCGCCGCCACCGCGGCTCATCCGCGGCGGCGTACCCGCTCGATGACCTTGTCGCTGCGCAGCTCGCGCAGCGCGTCGCGCGCGATCCAGCGTCCGCTGCGCGCGGCAGGGTCCTTGCGGTCGACGGCGGCGCGCTCCTCGGCCGCGGCCAGGATGGCCTCAGCCGTGGCCATCGCCGCCGCGTGCAGCCGCAGGTCCCGCTTGCCGATGTTGCGCAGGGCCCAGTTGACCGCCTTCTTCACGAAGTTGCGGTCGTCCCCGGCCTCGCGGCGGACCAGCTCGAGGATCTCGAAGAAGGGTTCGTCGGTCGCCTTCTTGTCCTGCACGGCCAGGGCGGCCGCCGTCGCGAACGCCGCCCGCTTGATCCACTCGTCGTCGGCCGCGCTCCACTCGTGCACCTTCGCGTACGCGTAGGGCGTCTTGTCGAAGAGGTTGGATGTCACCTGATCGCAGACGTCCCAGGAGTCGAACGCCGCCGCCCAGGCGTCCATCTGCTGCTCGGTCACCTGCGCCGGGTCGTCGACCATGCTCGCCAGGAGGCGCGCCTCGTGGTTGCCGGTCGCCCACAGAGCGAGGGCGAGGTCGTGGTCGCTGCCCAGCTTCTTGGCCATCGGCCTGCAGCACGTAGACGGAGACGCCGAACGCGTCGGCGGTGTTGATGCCGTAGCGCGCCATGCCGGCGCGCGCCTCCTCACTCCCGAGCGACGCGAGCTCGGCCAGGACCTGATCGGCTCGTGCGGCCGCGTCCCGGCCGTCGGCTGGCGCACCCACGCTAGCCGGCGCGCGCGTCGACGAAGTCGTGGAAGCGGTCCAGGTGGGCGACGGCCCGGTGGAACGTCCCTTCCACCTCGGGACCGGTCTCGGGATCCGACGGTTGCAGGTCGAGTTGCACGCTGAGCGTGACCCGTGTCCGCGACACGCTCACCGCCTCGAAGTGGACGTCGCCGGCGCCCATCACGCCGCAGGCGTCGTCCACCTCGAGCCACTCGTCGGGCACGAAGTTGCGGTCCGAGATGCGGTGTTGCACGAAGTCGGCCCAGAGGAACCCCGCCCGCGCGACCGGCTCGTCGATCACCGTAGAGTGCCGGACGAAGATCATGACCGCCAGGGGAGCCTTGGCATGTTCTTCAAGGCCTTGTTCGCGGCGTACCCGGCGCTGACGGCCATGGCCAGGCCCATCCCGGCGCCGAAGGCGAGACCGAGCGCCACGGCGGCCAGCGGCCCGAACATGACGCGGCTGCTCTCGCCGACGTCCACGTGCCAGCCGAGCGCCACGCCGACGCCGCCGCGGTCCACGCGCACGCTCGGCGCGACGGCTACGGCGCATCCGCCCTTCTCGAAGCTGACGTCACCGGCGGCGATCGCCCACTGGGCGCCGCCCTTCTCGATGTGCAGGTCGCCGAGCGTCGGCACGGCGACGGCGGCCGACATCTTCATGCTGGTGTCGCCGCCGGACACGAGTGCGACGCCAGCGCTCTGGTGGAGGTCGGCGCCCCCCCTGGCGGTGGTGAGCACCGAGGCGCTCTGCTGGATGTGCACGTCGTCGGCTCGCACCAAGCCGATCAGTCCGTGCCGGACTTCCGTGCCTTCCGCACCGGCCTGTGGGGCGTTCCCGTTCTCGTCCATGGTGCTCCTCCTTGGTCGTCCAGAGGAGCTTTCCACGCCTGGGCGGTGACTACGCATGCGGTCGTAAGGGCGCAGCCTAGCGGCGCAGCTCGGCGTCGGCCGCCGCGAGGATCCTCGCGAGCTCGGCCGCCTTGTCCTCCTCGAGGGGCTCCGGCCGGTAGTCGCGCCACAGCCCCTCCGCCCGCTCGCGCGCCACCGCGACCGGGTCACGGTAGGCGCCGTCCGGCCCCGTCTGGTGCGTGATCGCCGGCTTGACGGCCTCGCGCATGTGGCGCCGCGTGTGCCTGTTGCCGAGGAAGTGGCCGCCGGGCCCGACCTCGGCGATCGCCTCGAGCGCCACCGACTCGTCGTCGAGCTCGATGTCCATGACGGCGTGCCGGGCGCGCTGGTAGATGTCGTCGCCGAGGAGCAGGTGCTCCGGGTAGAAGAGCGTGTACACGTTGACGAGGCCGATGCTGGGCAGCAGCTCCGAGCCCTCCTGCGCCGCCTGCACGAAGTCGAGCGCCTCCTCGACGCCGGCCTGCCAGGTGCCCGGGACCGGCGAGTCGGTGCCGCAGGCGGCCGACTCGGCGGGCACGCCCCAGTGGTGCGCGAGCTCCGTGCCCAGGGCTCGCGTGCGGCCGTCGAGCGGGAAGCTCACGAAGTTCCCGGTGCGTGGGTCGGCCCAGCTCTGCATGGTCGAGTGCAGGACCGGCGCGCCGGGGCTGGCGAGCTGCAGCACGACCGTGGCGGCCACGAGCTCGGCCGAGCCGATCGCGTACGCGCCGGCCTTGGTCGCCGGCGCCGTGGTCCCGAGGGTCGGCATGGTCACCCACGTGACCGGCACGCCGGCGGCGGCGAAGACGAGCGCCGCCTCGATCGCGTCCTTGTCGACGACGAGCGGCGAGATCGTGCCGATGAGGTCGCTCAGCACCGGCCGGCGACGCAGCTCCTCGGCGCTGCCGGCGATCACGGTGGCCATCTCCACGGCGTAGCGGGCTTCGCGCTCGCCGTTCACCATCCCCTGCAGGTGCTTGACGGTGTTGTTCCAGCCGGCGTCGAGCTCATGCAGTTGCGCCGTCTCGCCGCAGTCGCCGGCGCTCAGCGTCGGCCACCAGAACGAGATGCTGGAGAGCGCATCCTGCAGGCGCGTCACGTCGGCCAGGTCCGCCTTGGTGGACTGGCGGCGCTCCCGCGTCTCGAAGTCGACGATCTCGACGCCGCACCCGTCCGTGGTGCAGTAGGTGCGGCCGTCGCCCACGGCGATGTCGCAGCTCGCGTCGCGGGCGCCGAGGGCGAAGCGCCGCGGCGCCGTCGCCATGGCCTCGAGCACCAGGGCCGGCGACAGCCTGGCGACCTCGGTCGCCCTGTCCACGGTGGCCCCGGCCTGCTCGAGCAGGTCCAGCGCCTTCGCGCTCTGGAAGCGGACGCCCACCGTCTCGAGGATGTCCAGTGTGGCCTGCTTGAGACGGTCGAGCTGCTCCGCCGAGTGATAGGCGCACGTGAACGCCGGCTCGATAGGCTCGATCGGCGGTCTGTCCATGGCTGCCACGCACGCCTCCCGGTCGCTCTCGGCCATTCATACCAGACGGAGCGCCCGCGTCACCAGATAGGCAATCCTTGCGGGCGTTTCGCCCGAGGTTGGGCGAAGTTCGCGCGAGGCCACCGCCTCCCGGCCAGGTACGTGCGACCTCGCGCCCGGGGAGGGGCGTCTGGTACGGTTTCGGCATGCCCGATCCCGTCCACGTCCCAGGCGCCGAGACCCGGCCGCTCATCATCGCCAACCCGGCCTCCGGCGGCGGCCGCACCGGCCGCGGCCTCTCGCGGTTCATCGCCGCGGTCCGCGACGCCGTCGGGGATCTCGACGTGGCCGAGACGGGTCGCCGCGGCGACGCGACCGCACTGGCGGCCGCGGCCGCCCGCGACCACCGCCCGCTGGTCATCGGTCTGGGCGGCGACGGCACGCTCGACGAGATCGTCAACGGCCTGCTCGCGACGCCGCCGGCGCTCGGCGCGCGAGCCGGGACGAGCGGCGCGGAGGCCGGGAGCCCCGGCCGGGACGCCGCCTCCCTTCCCGCGCTCGGCATCGTCGGCACCGGCACCGGCGGCGACTACGGCCGTTCCCTGGGCATCCCCCACGAGCTCGACGCCTACCTCGCCGCCCTCGCCGGCGGCGCGGAGCGTGTCGTGGATGTGGGCTGGGCGCGGTTCCCCGATCTCGACGGCCACCTGGTCGAGCGGTACTGGATCAACGTGCTCTCGGCGGGCCTCGGCGGCCTCGTGGACAGGTACACGGCGGCCGCGCCGGCGTTCGTCGGCGGCCGCCTCGCCTATGCGCAGGCGACCTTGCGCGCCATCGTCACCTGCCGGCGGGTCAAGCTCGCCTGCAGCTTCGTGGACGCGCAAGGCCTGCGCCGCGAACTGCCGCTGGACGCGCACGCCGTCGCCGTCTGCAACGGGAGGACCTTCGGCGGCGGCATGAACATCGCCCCGATGGCGCGGCTCGACGACGGCCTCCTGGAGGTCATCGCGTTCCAGACCAGGACCCGCTGGCGCCTGGTCGGCCGATTCAGGACGATCTACTCGGGGAGGCACCTCCTCGAGGCGGGCGTGGACCACTTCACCTGCCGTGAGGTGGAGCTGCGGCCGGCGAGCCCGCCGGCGGGACGCCGGCCGCGCGCCGGCCTCTTCCCCCTCGACGTCGACGGCGACGCGATCGGGGACGTCCCGGTCAGGGCCGGTGTCGCGCGCGCAGCGCTGCGCGTGCGCGCGCCCGCTCACTCCGTGAAGGAGAACCCCTCGTCCCGGAAGAGGTGCAGGCACGCGTCGACCACGCGCTCGTCGAAGCGCAGGCCACGGCCATGCTCGATCTCTTCGAGGGCCGCCTCGATGCCGATGGCCGGCCGGTACGGCCGGTCCGACGACATCGCCTCGACCACGTCGGCCACCGCGATGATGCGCCCGAACTCGCCGATGTCGCCGTCCTCCAGGCCGGCAGGGTAGCCAGCTCGGCGGGCGCCTGCCGTGAGATGACTTTCGGGCGCAGGGGGCAGGCACGAGCACCGGCCGACGAGGAGGAGCGTGCCGCGACGGCGTCAACGGCATGGACGTGCCGGAGCGGGGGAAACAACAACACGACCCGGCGGGACCGCGCGCCGACGTGCCGCACGTCTCGGACCCCCCGGCGTGCGCCGCGACGCGCGATCTCGCCGGGTCAGAACGACGCCGCGGTGAGGGCCGGCCCAGTGCCTCCGGCCCTCACCGCGGCGTCGTCGTATACAGCGGGACGACCCGGAGCCGGCGGAGGCGAAGCCTCAGCCGCCGGCCGGCGGCTTGTACGTGGGCGCCTGGCCCTTCTTGCGCTCGAACACGCCGGGATTCAGCTTGGTGCGCGAGATACCCACCGTGAAGCCGCCCAGGACCTGCGAGACGTCACGGCCGCCGCACGACGGGCAGACGGCCTTGTCATCGCGCTCGGCGAGACTGGACAGGAACTCGAAGCGCTCGCCGCAGGCGACGCACTGGAATTCATAGAGAGGCATGCCGGGATTGTACGGCATGCCGCCTCTCGACCGTCACCCGGCCCCCGCCTCTTGGTCAGCGCGTCTGAGGGCCGCCGGTCTGGCGCGCGATCATCCACTGCGGATACGGCAACTCGGGTTCGGTCGCCGCGCCCAGGCGGCTCAGCTCGTCGGACGTGAGCTGCAGGTCGGCGGCGCCGAGGTCGTCCTCCAGCTGCGCGACGTCGCGGACGCCGACGATGACCGAGGAGACGCCGGGCTGGTGCCGCAGCCACGCGAGCGCCACGCGCGCCATGCTGGCGCCGCGCTCGCGGGCGACTTCTCCGAGCGCGGCGAGCGCCTCCCCGCCGTGCGGAGAGACCTGCGGGAAGTCGAAGTGGTTGCGCCGGCCGACCTCCGGTGAGCCGGCGCGGTACTTGCCCGAGACGTAGCCGCCCGACAGCGGGGACCACGTGAGCACGCCGAGGCCCTCCTCGCGCGCCATCGGCAGGACTTCCACCTCGAGGTCGCGCGCCACCAGCGAGTAGTAGGCCTGCACGCTCACGAACTTCGCCCAGGCGCGCCGCTCGGAGATGCCGAGCGCCTTCTCGATCTGCCAGGCGGCCAGGTTGGAGACGCCGATGTACAGCGCCTTGCCCATGCGCACGACGTCGTTGAGGGCCTCCAGCGTCTCTTCGATGGGCGTCGTCGGGTCGATCCCGTGGATCTGGTAGAGGTCGACGTAGTCCAGGCCGAGCCGGCGCAGGCTGGCGTCGATGCTCTCGAGGACGTGCTTGCGGCCGAGGCCGCGGTTGTTCACGTCGCCGGTGCCGTCGTTGGCGGCATCGCTCATCGTGCCGCGCACCTTGGTGGCGACGACGACCGACGCGCGCGGCACGCCGGAGCTCTTGAGCGCGCGGCCGAGGATCTGCTCGGACTGGCCGCGCGAGTACACGTCGGCGGTGTCGAAGAAGTTGACGCCGGCGTCCAGCGCGCGGCGCACGATGGCGTCTGCGCCGGCCTGGTCCACGACGCCGATACCCATGAAGCCGCTGCCGAACGTCATCGTGCCGAGGCAGAGCTCGGAGACCTTGAGGCCGCTGCTGCCGAGGTTGCGGAACTGCATCGCGATCACCCCGTCAGGTCGGTGCTACCTTCATTCGTCTTCGGCGGGCGCCTCGCCGGGCCACGTGGCCAGCGCCGAGGCGATGAGGTGCTCGCACGGGCGCTCCTCCGCGTCGCCGCAGGTGCACGAGAAGGTGAGCTGCTCGCCGTCGAGGCTCCACTCCGCGCCGACGACGTCCTCGCCGGCGTCGACCGAGGTCAGCAACTGCGCGCCGTCGCGCTTGACGACCCGCACCGCGCCGGCCTCGACCGCCGACGCGCCGCGGACGTAGACGTCGATGGGCACGAGCTCCATAAGAGTGGCCTCGTTGAACCAGTCATCGATGGTCGCCATGTCTCTCCCTTTCGCCTGCGACGGTCTTCAGACTCTACCCTAGCTCAGGGTGGCCTGACCGGGGCGCCAGTCGACCGGGCAGAGCTCGCCGGTCTGCAGCGCCTGGAGGACGCGCAGCGTCTCATCGGTGTTGCGGCCGATGTTGTTGGAGTGCACGACGGCGTACTTGAGCGTGCCCTCGGGGTCGATGATGAAGGTGCCGCGAAGCGCGATGCCGTCGGGCAGGAGGACGCCGTAGGCGTCCGTCGCCTCACGCTTGATGTCGCTGAGCAGCGGGAACGGCAGGGAGCCGAAGTCCCGCTCGATCCACGCCTTGTGGCTGTGCTCGCTGTCCACGCTGGCGCCGAGGACCTGGGCGCCGAGCTGCACGAACTCGTCGTTGCGCCCGGCGAAGCCCTGGATCTCCGTGGGGCACACGAAGGTGAAGTCGAGAGGATAGAAGAACAGCACCACCCACTTGCCGCGGTAGTCGCTGAGCTTCACGTCGACGAACTCGCCGTCCACGACGCCCTTGAGGGCGAAATCGGGTGCGGGCTGACCTACCTGGACTGCCATGACGCTCCTTTGTCGCGAAAGGCCGGAGACGCTTCGCCGCCGGCCCGTGTCTTCACTGCTGGCGGTGACGGTACCCGCGTCATCCTGGAGTGAAACGGTCCACTTCTGCCACTCGACGACGGTCCCGAGCCGAGTGAGCACCTGACCTCTTGCGGGGCGCCGCTGCGGGCCGACGTGTCGAGTGAGCTGGACCCGGCTGGCAGGGCGCGCGGCGCAGACTGAGCGCCGCCCGGGCCTTCACCCGTCGTCGACCTGGCAGTCCACGCCGACCCCGTTCTCGCAGTCGAGCACGACGGTCTCGATGCGCCGGTCGGGGACCAGCCAGATGGCGGCGACCAGCATGTAGATGCCCAGCGACGCCCACGGCGCGACCAGTGCCAGCGGGATGGCCGCGGCGTAGAAGACCACCGAGAGCTTACCCTTGCGGTCGCGGCCGATGGCCTGCGCGAGGAGGGAATCCGTACCCTGGCTGCGGATGATCGCGCGCACGAGGATGAAGTACGCGACGGCCGCCATCAGCAGGACGACGCCGTACACGGCCGTCGGGCGTGGAGGCGAAGCTGTTCTCCCCCATCCAGCCGGTCGCGAACGGGACCAGCGAGAGCCAGAAGAGCAGGTGCATGTTGGCCCAGAGGACGCCGCCGGTGACGCGCTCGGTCAGGTACAGCACGTGGTGGTGGTTGTTCCAGTAGATCGCGAGGTAGACGAAGCTGACCACGTAGCTGAGGAAGATGTGGCGCAGGTGCCAGAGGTCGGCGAGCTGGTCGTGGTGGGCGTGCGGGATCGTGAGCTCCAGCACCATGATGGTGATGAGGATGGCGATGACGCCGTCGCTGAAGGCCTCGAGGCGGTTGCTGGTCATGGGCGGGTTGGTACCCGGCAGCGCGGCCGGGCAACCGGCAGCGCAAGCGTCGCACGCCCTTGGAGGCCCCGCGTCAGCCCTCGTCAGCCGGGGAGACCAGCAGCACGACGAGCTGCCGCGGGCCGTGGACGCCCTCGACGCGCTGGAGCTCGATGTCGGACGTGGCGGACGGGCCGGAGACGAAGACCACCGGCCGGCCCTCTCTACGGATGAGGCCGGCGATGCGCGGCATCGCCGCCGGCAGGTCCGGCTCGACCTGGTCCTCGGTGACGACGCAGAGGTAGATGTCCGGGACGAGCGAGAGGGCTCGCCGCCCGTCGGCAGGGCCGGCGGCGAGCACGAGTGAGCCTGTGTCCGCGATCGCGAGCGTGCAGCCGGTGAGCGCGGCGTCGAGGGCGTCAAGTTCGGACGACGGGAGCTCGTGGTCCTCGACCACGTCCACGCCGGCCGGACGCCACTCGGACGGTAGCGCCGGCGGGACGCCGAGCCTGCGCACGCCGCGCTCGGCGCAGACTGCGGCGACCTGCGTCACGACGTCAGCCGCGGCGACGCGGCGGACCTCGACGTGGTGAAGCTGGAGCCGCTCCACGAACAGGTCGACGACCGCGGTCACGGCGCCTCCTCCCCACGCTCGCGAGCGTCATCCACGGCCGGGCCGCTCTCGCAAGCGCCGTCCGCCGCGCAGGCCACGCCCGGGCCGGCGCCGCGCTCCCGCGCCCACCACTCGCGGAACGTCTCGCGCGCCACCGGGCGCAGGTCGCGCCCCTGCGTCCAGCCCGCGAACGGGCCGGGCAGGCGGCGCACGAGGCCGCCGCGTTCGAGCGGCAGCTCGGCGGCCCTCCCCGCCTTCTGCGCGGCGGCGAAGCGCCGCGGCGAGCCGAAGACCCACCCCGCGACCCCGAACGCGGCCTTCTCGGGCGCGGGCGCCTGCTCGCGCACGGCCCGCGCCCGCAGGTGACAGCAGCACCTCGGGGATGTCGATGCCGACCGGGCAGACCTCGGCGCAGGCTCCGCAGAGCGACGACGCGAACGGCAGCTTGGCGTACCGCTCCATCCCCCACAGCTGCGGCGTCAGGATGGCGCCGATCGGCCCGGGATAGATCGATCCATACGCGTGCCCGCCCACGCGCGTGTAGACCGGGCACACGTTGAGGCAGGCGCTGCAGCGGATGCAGCAGAGCGCCTGGCGCCCGACGGGGTCGGCCAGCGCGTTCGTCCGGCCGTTGTCGAGCAGCACGATGTGGTACTCCTGCGGCCCGTCGCCCGGCGTCACCCCGGTGAGCAGCGAGGCGTAGGAGCTCATGCGCTCGCCGGTCGCCGAGCGAGGAAGGAGGCGGAGCAGCAACGCGAGATCGTCCAGCGTCGGCACGACCTTCTCGATGCCCATGACGGTGACCAGCAGCGGCGGCAGCGTGGTGCACATGCGACCGTTGCCCTCGTTCTCGACCACGCAGACCGTGCCGGTCTCGGCGACGCCGACGTTGGCGCCGGTGACGCCCATCCCGGCACGCAGGAAGCGCTCGCGCAGATAGAGGCGGGAGACCTCGGCGAGCACGTGCGGGTCGTCGGAGAGCTCCTGCCCGCGCGCGATGGTGCGCAGGAAGAGGTCGCGGACCTGGCCGCGGCTGTAGTGGACGGCCGGCACCAGGATGTGCGATGCAGTGTCGCCGGCCAGCTGCACGATGAGCTCGGCCAGGTCGGTCTCGACGGCCTCGACGCCGGCCGCCGCGAGCGCGGCGTCGAGGCCGATCTCGTCGGTGGCCAGCGACTTCATCTTGACGAGCTCAGTGACGCCGTGGTCGCGGGCGATGCCGGCGACGATGTCGTTGGCGGCGGCCGCGTCCGGCGCGCGGTGCACGCGCGCGCCGGCGGCCTCGGCGGCCGCCTGGAACTCGTCCAGCAGCTCGTCGAGCCGGTCGAGCGCGTCGTCCTTGACGCGCCGCGCCTGCTCGCGGAGCTCCTCGAAGTCCGGCAGCTCCGCGATGGCTGCGGCGCGGCGGGCGCGGATCGTCTGCGTGGCCCCGCGCAAGTTGGCGCGCAGCTGTGCGTCGGCGAGCGCCTCGCGAGCCGCGGCCGGGAAGTCGTGCGAGTGGGCGCGGCTCACGAAGCCGTCTCCGCGCCTGTCGGCCGCGGCCGGATCGCCGCCGGCGGCTCCTCCGCCGCCAGGATCTGCGCCAGGTGCACGGCGCGGACCGACGGGCCGCCGACGGGCGCCGGCGGCGCCAGCCGGCTCAGCCCGCCGCCGATGTGCAGCAGGCAGGAGGGATCGACGGCGGTCACGACCTCGGCGCCCGTGGCCAGGATGTTCGCGCACTTGTCGGCGAGCATGGCCAGCGAGACATCCGCGTTCTTGATCGAGAACGTGCCGCCGAAGCCGCAACACTCGGCGGCCTCCGGCAGTTCCAGCAGCTCGAGCCCGCGCACCTGCGCGAGCAGGCGCAGCGGCGCGTCGCCGATGCGCGTCACGCGCTGCGAGTGGCACGTGGGGTGCAGCGTGACGCGCCGCGCATACGCGGCGCCGACGTCTTCCACGCCGAGGCGGCGGACGAGGAACTCGGAGAGTTCGAAGAGCCTGGCGCCGAGCGCCTCGGCGTCGCGCGCGAGTCGCTCATCCCCGGCCTCGCGCGCCACCCCCGGCAGCAGCTCGCGGACCCAGCCCACGCACGACGACGACGGCGAGACGACCGCGTCCACGCCGCCGTCACGGCTCATCTCATCGACGAACCGCCGCGCCAGGCGCAGCGCATCGTCACGGTAGCCGCTGTTGACGTGCATCTGCCCGCAGCACGTCTGCCCGGCCGGGAAGACGACCTCGTGCCCCAGCCGCTCGAGCACGCGCACGATGGCGACGCCCGTCTCCGGGAACAGCGTGTCGGCGACACACGTGATGAACAGAGCGATCCGCACGCCCTCAAGCGTATCCCAACGCCGCGGCGACGGGTGCGAGCGTAGGCTTCTCCCTGACCGTGAAGTCGTGGTACGCGTCGGGCCGAGGTACCTCCGTCCAGCCGGCGAACGCGGAGCGGCCGAGCGCCGTCTCAAGTATGCTGAGTCCCCGCCGCAGACTGGAACGCACCATGGCCATGGTCACCTACACCAATCCGAACTCTCGGCTTCGGCGTCACCTACGACGACGAACTGATCACCCAGACCGACGACGCCGCCGACCTGCGGCTGCGCGCCGCGTGGAGCGCGCTCATCCCGACGAAGATCGCCGCCGAGGTCCTGTTCACGACCCGTGACACGGACATCGACGGCATCGCCCGCGGCCTCGCCCCCAGCCTCCTGCTGACCACAGACCGCGAGCGGCTGGAGCCCGGGGTCCTGGGCAGGTGGGAGTGGGACCAGATCACGCGTCGCGAGGCGCGCGCCTTCATGCAGCGCTCCGGCGCCGAGGAGCTCGAGACCACCGCCGTGTACTGGCGTGGGTTCCCGGTACTGCAGCTGGCGGTGCTGGAGCCGCCCGCCGTCGACCCGGCGGCGCCACTCCAGCTGCTCGGCATGCTGTACACGCCCGAGCAGACCTTCTCGTCGCTCCTCGTGATCCCGCGCGGCGACGAGGGGCCGTGGGTGGAGCGCCTCCAGGAGATCATGGACGGGTTCTTCCTCCTGCCGATCGAGCGCGAGGGCAGGGTCCGCACCGGCCACCAGCAGGTGAGGTCGCAGCGCCTGACGGTTGGCGACCTCGAGGACCTCGCCGCACGCTGACTCAGCCAGAGGCGGGCCCGGGCGCGGAGATCGCCGGCAGGGCCGGCGGGCGGTGGCGGCGGCATCGAGCCGCCGCCGCCACTCCTTGCCCACGTTGCGCCCGGCGCCGATGTCGTCCGCCTTCTGCCACACGATCGCCAGTGCGGCCGGATCGCCGACCTCGGCCGCCTGCCGCGCCGTCGGGTACTCGGCCCCGTTGGGGAGCACGAACGAGAAACGGTACTGCGTGCCTTCGACCGACAGCTTCACGCCGCCACCGAAGTAGTACCAGGGCCAGATGATGTCGGTGACCTCGGCGAGCGGGACGTCGAACACGACCTCCGCGACCGTGGAGAAGCGGAGGCGGCCGGCCGTCAGGTCGAGCCAGCCGGCCGCCGTCCGGAGCGTCCCGATCAGCCGCCAGGCGTAGGAGGCGAAGTCGTCCTCCGACCCCTTCGCCTTCTTCCGTGGTAGCTGGTGCTCCGCGCTCACGAGATGCGACCCAGGCCGAGGACGGTGACGTAGGCCGGGGTCGACGTGACGGCGGCGTGGTCGATGTCGGCGAGCGCCGCGGCGACGATCTTCCAGCGGCCGGTCTTGCCGAGCGCGAAGGCGGCCGCCCAGCGGGTGGTGTCGCCGGAATCGCGGTTCGTCGTCAGCACCGTGCGGCGCAGCACCCAGCTGGACCCGTTCCAGCGCGAGAGGCGCAGCTCCACCGAGTGCGCGCCGGCCGGATGCTTCGGCGAGAGCGTACCGGAGACGGTGAACCGGGCGCCGACCGCGACCCTCTTCGGTGCGCGCGGCGCGCTCAGCACGGGCTTGGGCAGCGGCGTGGGACTCCACCAGTGCTCGGGCTGCGGCGTCGCGACGGGTCCCGACGTTCGGCGGGAGGCCGTCGACCAGCCACGCCGCCGGCAGCGGGGTCACGGCGAGACCGGTCCAGAGACCGCGGCCGTCCCTGATGTGGTCCCAGACCTGGTACGGATACGGGTTGTCCGCCTTCAGGCCGTTGTAGGCCCACACCGCGAAGAACCAGTCCTCGTAGCAGCGCTGGTTCCCGTCGCCGATCACCGCGAAGACCGACGGCGCGTACCCCCACTTGGCGACGAGGATGTCGGCGCCCACCCCGATGTTGTAGTCGATGTCGGTCTCGAGGCGCGCGACGTCGACGCCAGGTGGGGCCGTGGTCACTTGCATGATGCCGATGCCGCCGTCGTTGCTGATGAGCGGGTCGCCGTTGGCGTCGTACTGGCGCCAGGTGCTCTCCTGGTAGGCGATGGCATAGAGGATCCTGGGCGGGATGCCGTGCGCGACGGCTACGGCGCTCAACTTGGCGCGGATGTCGGCCGGCGAGGGATTGACGTACGGGCCGGCGGACGCCGACGCCGCCGCGACCGCTGAGACGCCGGCGAGCGCCGCGAGGGCGAGCGCGCCGGCCGTGACGAGTGCTGCCAGGGGATGGGTGCGGCGGAAGTTACGAGTCAACGCGGGCGATCCTCCGTGCGGGCGTCTGGCCTGAGACGCCGAGCGACACGTCGCGCGGGACGTCGGGAGTCCAGTCTACTCGTCTGCGAGACGCGGCGGGCGGGGCCAGCGTTCGCCCGCCGCGCCGCCCTGCCTTCGCCCGCCGCCACGGCCGGGACCGCCGGGGTGACGTTCAGGCCGCCAACTGCGTCCAGCCCCGGCGTCTCCGGCATGCCCTCGTAGGGCGCGACGAACTCGGGCATGCCGGCGAACGCGAAGCTCGCGTTGCGGTGGTCGCGCTCGTCGAGGCCGATGCGGCGGAAGACGTCGGCCCAGCAGCGGAACTCCCCGTAGCCGCGCACCACGTCGCTGGTCACGGGCATGTCCTCCCACTCCGGATGCGCCTGGACCAGCTCGGCGTAGTAGTGCTCGGCGTGGTCCTCGGCCTCGGCGTTCAGGAGGAACGAGCGGCGCATCGACGCTCGCGCCAGCGTGCGCGACGCGAGCGCCCACGACCCGGCCATCAGGTCGGGTACCGGACGGGAGAGGCGGCGTGGGCCACGCTCCCCGTCCTCTCTGAGCTTGGCGCCGATGACGCGCAGGTGCTGGTACTCGGTGTCCTGCGCCTCCCTCCCCCAGCGCAGCACGGCATCGGCCTCGCGCACCAGCGCGTCGTCGCCGAAGTGCCGGGAGAGCCGGCCGTACTCGCGGTTCTCCCACGCCCGGTACGGGATCGGCGCGAGGGTCTCGACGATCCGTGCCTTGAACACGGTGTCCTCTTCGCCGGCGATCCTGTCCATGCCGCGGACCATCGCCCGGGTCACGGACGAGTAGTCGTAGCGCGGTCTGGCCAAGGTGGCCTGCTGCTCCGCCCTTAGATCGATGCGCGTGGTATCCACGGGGTCCCCCTGGTGCCGTCAGTCGTTGTCGTGGTAGATGGGTGCCCGGGGACCCGGATGCAAAACCATCGACCGATGTCCCCGCCCATCAGGGCCCGCGCAGCCCGGAGGCCGATGCACAGAGCAGCCGTCAGCCGAACGCTCGACCGTCGCGCACGTGCCCGTAGTGAACGAACCAAGCGGGGCGCGACGAGATCGCGGCGCTCGCGGGGCTGGTCGGCGACCTGCGCGCCGGCGTCCAGGCCAAGTACGCGTGATGAGAGGAGGGCGCCGGCGCGCTTCAGTCTTTCTAGGTATTGACTAGGACGACGTCCTTCGTAATGGTGGACGCGTCGGCCGGCCGTGAGCGTCTTTGGGAGGGGAGCATGCGGTATCCAGTGGGTCTCGTCACGATCCTCGTCCTCGCGATTGCGTCTGCGTGCGCGCTGTCGCCACCGGCCTGGGCGGAGTCGTCCCCGGCGGCGACGCCGTCCCCCACACCGACGACGTCCTCGACGCCGGCGTTGGCTGCCACCCCCGACCCCATCAGCCTGGAGGTGCGCACTCGCAACGTGTGGGACATCCCATCGACCAGCGGCCCAGCCGTAGGCCATGTGCTCCTCACAAACGCCGGCGAGCAACCGGCGAACGACATCCACCTCAGCGGCTACTCCCCCGACGGCACGGTGTCGATCGTCTGGGGGACCGATCCAACGACGACCGCGGGCCAAACCATCAACGTGCCTGCCAATGAGCCCAGCCAGCAGGCTCTCTCCTTCACTTGGGACGAGACCGATGCCACCGCGGGCTGGGTGGTCCTCCGCCCCTCCTCGGGCCCACCGGTCACGGTTCCGTTCCGGGTCGTGGACGCGATCTCGGCACAGGCCCTGGCGGGGGTTCTCGTACTGGCCGCCATCATCGCCTTCTTCATCATGCTCGGCGTTCGCCCGACGTTCACACACGACGAGCGCATCAGCAAGAACCAGCTGTCGAAGCGCGCGACATGGAGCTTCCAGGACAGCTGGGCGACGAACATCGTCGCCCTGGGCGCGTTCCTCGCCACCGTGCTCGACGCGTCGGGATTCCTGTCCGAGGTGGTGCCGGGCCGTTCCACCGGCGTGTTCACGGGGTTCAGCCTCCTGTATCTCAGCGTGATCGCGGTGGCCGGCTTGGTCTACCAGGCGATGTGCAAGGACGACAAGCCGACCTACCGTGGGCTGATGGTGGCCGGCTGGCTGGTCATGCTGGCCGTGATCGGAGAGGTCGCAACGGGGCTCATCCTCGTGGCCCGAGGCGCAACAGGGCAGTGGCTGGCCCTTGGGGCGTTCGTGGTCGTCTGCATCATCCTCTTCGCCTACTCGAGGACGTCGTTCAAGCTGGCGCAGAACGGCTCCCGGTCCACGCCGCCGGCCGCTCTGCTGTAGAAGGCGCCGCCCGCTCCGCAGGCGACGGTCTCAGCCCTCCCGGCTGATCCTCCTGCGCAAGGCGACGACGCGCTCGCGCTCCGGTGTCAGCGGAAGGTGCTCCTCGATGTTCAGCGGCGGATCGAGGCGCTGGGCGACGGCCTGCTCGAGGCCGGCGAGGGTGTCGCGGTCGTCGTGCGGATGCACGGCCACGGAGAGGTGCGCGCTCATCCAGTCGCTCAGGGCCTGCTCGGCTGAGGCCTGCAGCAGCGCGGACGCCTGCACGACGAGTTGGAGTTGGGCGAAGAGGATGGCCGCAAGGGTGAGGCGGACGTTGGAGCTGCGGACCTTGCCCGTCAGATGGGTCCGGGCGATGCGGTCGCCGAGCGTGTCGGTGTTGGCGCGGCCGGATGGGCCACTTCGTGGCTCCGGCCTGCCCCACGTAGATTCGCCCGGCCTCGAGCGGCAGTTCGAGGCCACGGGAGAGCTCGGTGGCCCCGGTCTCGTCGACCCACAGAGCGAAGAGCCCCGGTCGCGTCCAGGCCTCCTGCGCCGGCCGGCCACTCGCTCGCCGGCACGAGCATTGGCGAGGCGTCGAGGTCGTCGAGAGCCATCCAGGCGTCGCGCTCTTCCCACGGCGGTCCCTTGGGCGCGTCGTCGATCGGTTGCGGGGCCTCGGGCTGCGGGGCGCCGGCGTCGATCAGAGCCGTCTCGTCGCCGTCTTGCGCCGGCTCGTCGCCGGACTGTGTCAGTCCCATGTCTGTGTCCATGACTGCATCCTACCTGTGATCGGCAGCGCGCGGGCGTACACTCGGGTCAATCGGTGGCCCAGGGAGAGGCCATGAGGATCAGGGTCACGACCGCGTTCGCGCTCTCGGCGAGCATCCTGCTGCTTGCGCTTCCGGCGGCGGCGTCGGCGACACGCCGAAGAAGTCCGGTATCTTGCGCAAGACGCCCGCCCGGTTCACTCTCGGGCGCCTGGACGGCAGCGACCCAACGGTGCGCGCGGTCAAGGTCGCGGCCGGAGCCGAGCCGAGCATCGTCGGCCCGTTTCGTCCGTCCGACCCATCCCCTACACTCACGTATCCATCACCGACTGGCTCGCGGCGCCGGGTGCGCCCTGCGAGCCGGCTCTCGCGCCCGCGCAGTCAACCACCCGAGGTGCCTTTGGCTCTACAGCTCTTCCCTGCAGACAGGGTGACGCGGGTCGTCTCCCTGCCGACCGGTCTGGCCGCCGACACCATCTGGCCGGACATGGAGTGGATCGAGGCGCTGGCCCCGGTCCCCGAAGAGGCGGAGACTGAGAGGCCCGAGGAGGTGTGCGCGTGATGACGTTCGAGATCAAGCCCTACCCGGAGTTCGCCTGGTCGATCAGCCGGCAGCGCAAGCTCGACCAGTGCCCGCGCGCGTACTTCTACACGTACTACCTCGGTTGGAACGGCTGGCTGGACGCCGCGCCCACAGAGACGCGCGTGGCGTACCGCCTGGGCAAGCTCACCTCGCTCGACGCGCTGCTCGGACAACAGGTCGACGTGCGGGCGCGGGAGCTCGAGGCGGCCGCCCGCACCGGCGCGGTGCTGCCCGAGGCGGACGAGCTCGAGACGCGGACGCGTGATGCCCTGCGGCAGCTGTGGACGCGCTCCAAGTCCGGCCGGGCCGCCTTCGAGGCCCGCCCGAACAGGGTCACCATGCTCCGCTCTCTCTACATGGACCAGGACACGCTGGCCGAGACCGACCGTCTGAACCAGAAGGCAGGCCCGAGCATGCAGGGCCTGCTGGCGACCTCCCACTGGGAGCGGCTGCGCGCGTGCGGCGACGCCGGGCAGGTCGAGGTGCCGGACTTCGCGAGCTTCCCTCACGGCGGCGTGAAGGTGTTCGCGGCGCCCGACCTCGCGTACGTCCACGAGGGCGCCCTGCACGTCATCGACTGGAAGACCGGCCGCGCGGACGATACTCAGACGACGCAGGTCCTGTTGCAGATGTGGTGGGCCCTCGAGACCTATCCCGAGCTGGCGCAGGCGGCCGCGGACGGCAGCCTCGAGATCCGCGGCCACCTGGAGTACGTGGCCGCGGGCCAGTCCCACCCGGTCGAGGCCGTCGCCGGCTTCCGCGAGCAGGCCGCCGAGACCGTGCGCGTCGGCGTCGCCCAGATGCGCGCGCTGCTGGCCGACCCGGAGCAGAACATCCCGCTCGAGATGGCGGCCTTCGAGCGCTTCGAGAGCGGACTCTGCCGCACGTGCAACTTCGCGCCGGTCTGCGCGTAGCGCTGCGCGCCGATGCAGACGCGAACGGGGCCTGCTTCCAGGGTGTCGTCGCCGATCAAGCCGGCGGCTGCTGGGCAGGGGGCACCTACTCCTTCGCCAACGGCAGCCCCGGCGGCATCGGCGGGTTGTATGCAGCGCGCGTGAGCCGCTCCGGCGGCCTCCGCTGGGAGCAGGTGCAGATGCAGGTGGGTCGTTCTCTCTCCGGCAAGAGTCTCGCCGCCTGCGGCGGCGGCCTCGCCATCCCCGGCCTCGCATGGAACCCGAGCTCCGCGGAATCGGACGCCGTGATCACCATGGTGCACCGCTAGACGCACCGCGCGACGTAGAATGCCGCCGGGGGCCCTCCCCACCCGTAGAACGACGAGGAGGACGTAAGCGTGGCGAGACGGTTCGTGACCTGGTACCGGCTGGAGCCGCCGTCGCTGCCCATCCGCCACTGGCTGCCGCGCTACGAGCGGCGCTGGCTGCGGCCGGACGTCATCGCGGCGGCCGCCGTCTGGGCCGTGCTCGTGCCCGAGGGCATCGCCTATGCCTCGCTCGCGGGCCTGCCGCCGGCGACCGGCCTGTTCGCCGCCCTGGCGCCGCTGCTCGCGTACGCGGTGTTCGGCACCTGCCGGCAGCTCACGGTCGGCCCGAGCTCGGCGGTCGCCGCGTACTCGGCGGCCGCGGTCGCGCAGGTCGCGCTCGGCGACTCCACCCGCTTCATCGCCCTCTCCGCGCTGCTCGCCCTGCTGGTCGGCGCGCTGCTGCTGGCCGCGGGACTCGCGCGCGCCGGGTTCGTCGCCGACTTCTTCGCGCGCCCGGTGCTCACCGGCTTCGTCGCCGGCCTCGCCCTGGTCATCGGCGTCGGGCAGCTGTCCAAGCTGCTGGGCGTGGAGGGCGGCGGCACCGGGTTCTTCGGCAAGCTCGGCGCCCTGATCCCCGAGCTCGGCGGCGCCAGCCTGCTGACGCTGGTCATCGGCGTCGCGGCGCTGGCGATCATCTTCGTGCTGCGCGCGTACGCGCCCAAGGTGCCGGCCATGCTGGTCGTGGTCGTGCTCGGGATCGCCGTGGTCGCCATCTTCGACCTGCAGGACCACGGCGTGGCGATCGTGGGCACGATGACCGACGGCCTGCCGTCGCTCACGTTCCCGAGCTTCAGACTCTCGGACGTGATCGACCTGCTGCCCGACGCGTTCGCCCTTGCGCTGATCTGCTTCGCGGAGTCGGTCGCCGGCGCGCGCGCCATCGCCGCCAGGCACCACTACGAGGTGGACGCCGACCAGGAGCTCATCGCGCTCGGCGTCGCCAACCTCGGGGCCGGGCTGCTGCAGGGGTTCACCGTCGACGCGAGCCTCTCACGCTCGGCGGTGGCCGACTCGTCGGGCGTCAAGACGCAGCTCTCGAATATCGTCCTGTTCTGCTTCCTCGTGGTGACGATGCTGTTCCTGATGCCGCTGTTCCACGACTTGCCGGAGGCCGTGCTGGGGGCGATCGTCATCGCCGCAGTCTCCCATCTGGTCGACGTTGGGGCGCTGCGCCGTCTGCGCCGGTCCGACCCGACCGATTTCGTGCTCGCCATCCTCTGCTTCGCCGGGGTCCTGGTGTTCGGGCTGCTCATGGGGCTGGCCATAGCGGTGATCATCTCGATGCTGGCCTTGGTCTATCGCGCCTACCGGCCCACCAGCGCCGTGCTGGGCCGGGCGCCCGGAGCGGTCGACGACGAGCGCCTGCGCTACCGGGGCATCGAAGACCATCCCGACTGCGAGACGTTCCCCGGACTCGTGATCCTGCGCACCGACGGGGAGCTCTTCTTCGCCAACGCGCGCTGGTTCCGCGAGACGGTCCGCGCGCTGGCGCTCGACCAGTCGCCACCGGTGCGCGAGCTGCTGGTGCACGTCGGCGCGGTGCCTCGCATGGACACCACCGCGGCGGCGATGCTCAAGGAGCTGATCCCCGAACTCCACGAGGCCGGCGTCGAGATCGCGTTCGCCAGAGCCACGACTCCCCTCATCCACGACTTCGAGCGCAACGGCATCATGCGCCTGGTCGGCGAGGACCGCTTCTACGACACCGTCGCGGCCGGCGTCGACGCCTTCCTGCGCGGCGCGACCGCGTAGTCCCGGCCGCCGCCGCTCAGTCTGCGCTCGGCGGCGCCTCGTCTCCGTCGGGCGCCTCGTCTTCGCCCGGCGCCGCCTCTTCCCCGCCCTCACCCTGCTGCAGCAGCTCGAACGACGCGAGGATCGCGTCGAGTTCCGGCTGGCGCGCCTCCCACTCCTCACCCGAGCAGTGGTGGTACACGTGGTAGATGGTCATCGGCCCCAGCGACCAGACGATGCGCGCGCGGTCGCCGCCGAAGGAGCCCGGGCGCACTCCGTCCCAGCGGTAGTCGAACGCCAGCGCGGGCAGGTCGCCCAGCAGCACCTCGCTCGCCCCGAGGTACTCGTAGCCCGGCAGTTCCCCGCTCGCCAGGGTCTCCGGCATGAACCCCTGGATGTCGATCCACATGCGCTCGGCCTGCTCGTCGCTGAGCGGCTCGTCGCGCCCGCGGATGGCCTCGAACTCGAACAGGCGGAGCGGCTGCAGGCTCCCATCCTCCATCTCGCCGAGCACGTCCGGGTCCCAGAAGCCGATCGGCCACTGGGACTGCTGCTCCACTTCCTCTTCCGTCGTCAGATCGTGGAGGCTGCGCATGGTGCGCGCGAGAGGGTCGATGGTGTCCGGGAGGATCTCGAAGCGCTTGGGCATCGCCACGCTGAAGCCGAAGCGCGAGTCGACGTACACGTGAAAGTCCTCCGGCAGACGCTCCGCCGGCGTCACGTCCTGGTCCTGGGTCATGCCTTGCTCCTGGGTCGCTGTCACCCAGAGTGTACGTCGCGGCAGCCCCTCGTCCATTCTCCGTCCCCCGGGTAGACAACAGGCCGGCCGGCGTGTAGCGTGCCCCGAAACCGCTGCCGTCAGGGGACGGTCCCGGCTACTTCTCCCCTCTCAAGGACACCCAAGGCACGGTCGTGGCGTGCCGCGTCACGGCAAGCGACCATCGGGAGGCGCCCATGAGAAAGGCCCTCGTCATCATCCTTCTTGCCCTCGCCCTGGGCGTGCCGGCGCTGACTTGCGCGCTGCTGCCGGTCGTGGCGGAGGCGGCCACCACGCCGACCGAGAGCGAGCGCCTCGTCATCGCGGCCGTGAACCATGAACGCAGCGTGAGGGGGCTCGCCGGAGTTTCCTTCCATGCCTCCCTGACACGCGCGGCCCGCTCGCACGCGAGCGAGCTGGCGCAGCGCAGGCTCCTCAGCCATGTCAGCGCCATCGGCTGGACTGTCGGCTCGCGCGTGCGCCACTTCGGCTACACGACAAGCGGCTGCACGCGGTGGACGGCGGGCGAGACCCTGGCCAGGGCGACGATAGACTCAGTCGCCGCGACGCCGCAGGCGATCGTCATGCTCTGGATGTCGAGCCCGACGCATCGGGCCGTCCTGCTCACCGCGCGGCTGCGCGACATCGGGGTGGGCATCGCCGTCAGCAACGACGGCAGACGCTACTTCACCGTCGACCTGGGGCGGCGCGTCAAAGGGTGACGCACGAAGCCCAGCCCTCGACACGGTCGTGCACAGACTCGCGGCGCCGCTCTCGTAGACGCACCGGGTAGGGGAGCACTGAGGTGACTGAGACGCCTGTGACACCCGAACCAGACCACGCCGGAGAGACGACGATGGGCGTGGATGCAGCCGGAGAGGCCGTGACGGACCTAGGGCGCCAACGGGATCATCCGGACGTTGGTCCGCGCCGGCTGGGCCGCTTCACCGGCCTCGACGCGCGGCCGGTCAACCTCGACGGCTTCGCCGAGCGGGACGACGAGGCGGGGCTCGTCGCGTTCGCCTCGGCGAACGATCCCGAGCCTTCCGTCGCGCTCGACGCGGACGGCCGCGTCACCGAGCTCGACGGTCGCGCGGCCGCCGAGTTCGACCTCATCGACGCCTTCATCGCCGCGCGCGGCCTCGACGCCGACGTGGCCGAGGAGGCGAACGCCCTCGACGACATCGCGTTCGCCCGCCTGATCGTCGACCCCGCCGCGCCGCGCGCGGACGTCGTCCGCCTCGCCGGGGGCGCCACGCCCGAGAAGCTCGCCCGCGTCGTCGCGCTCCTGCGCCCGGTCGAGCTCCAGATGGCGATCAGCAAGCTCCGCGTGCGGCGCACGCCCAGCAACCAGGCGCACGTCACCAACCGGCTCGACGACCCGCTGCTGCTCGCCGCCGACGCGGCCACCGCGGTCGCCTACGGCTTCCGCGAGGTCGAGACCACCGTGCCGGTCAACGCCGACGCGCCGTCCAACGCCCTCGCCGTGCTCATCGGCTCGCAGGTCGGCGCCGCCGGCGCGCTCACGCAGTGCTCGGTCGAGGAGGCCCTCGAGCTCGACCTCGGGCTCAGGGGGCTGACCACCTACGCCGAGACCGTGAGCCTCTACGGCACCGAGAAGGTCTTCATGGACGGCGACGACACGCCCTGGTCCAAGGCGTTCCTCTGCTCCGCCTACGCCTCGCGCGGCCTGAAGATGCGGGTGACCAGCGGCGGCGGCGCGGAGGCCCTCATGGGCGCCGCCGAGGGCCGCTCGATGTTCAGCCTCGAGTCGCGCTGCGTCGCGCTCGCGCGCGCCATGGGCGCCCAGGGCGTCCAGAACGGCGGCATCGACGGCGCCAGCGTCGTCGGCTGCGTCCCGGACGGCATGCGCGAGCTCCTCGCCGAGAACCTGCTGGTCATGCTCCGCGACCTCGAGTCGTGCTCGGGCAACGACGCGCTCGTCTCCGAGTCGGACATGCGCCGCACCGCCCACACCGTCCCGCTGTTCCTCGCCGGCTCGGACTTCCTCTTCTCCGGCTTCGGCTCGGTCCCGCGCTACGACAACATGTTCGGCCCCAGCAACTTCAACGCCGAAGACCTGGACGACTACCTGGTGCTCCAGCGCGACTGGGGCGTCGACGGCGCCTTGCGCCCGGTCACCGAAGACCAGGTGCGCGCCGTGCGCGAGCGCGCCGCTCGCGCGTGCCTGGCCGTCTACCGCGAGCTCGGACTGGCTGACTTCACCGATGACCACGTCGATGAGGTCGTCTACGCCGAGGGCTCCAAGGACGTGACGCCGCCAGACCCGCAGGCGATCCCGGCGGCGTCGGACGCCATCATGGACCGGCAGCTCGGGATCCTCGACGTCGTCCGAGCGCTCTGGGCGACGGGCTACGAGGAGGAGGCGAGGCGCGTGCTCGCCATGGGCCGCGCCCGCATCGCCGGCGACTACCTGCAGACGGCGGCGATCTTCGACGAGCAGATGAACTGCCTCTCCAAGGTCACCGACCCGAACGACTACCAGGGCCCCGGCACCGGCTACGAGGTCCCGGCGGCGCGGCTGGAGCAGATCGCCGCCATCCGCCAGCAGCGCTCGCGCGCGGACCTGCTGGCGCGTCACGCCGCCGGGGCACCTGAACCTCCCACGACTGGCGACGCCCGTGGCGACGCTCATGGCGACACCCACGGCGCCACCAGCGGCCACCCGGATGACCCCACCAGTGGCGCCACACGTGATGCCACTCGCCGCCGCACACACGTCCCACCGCCTGCGGCGCTCAGGCTGGTCGCCCGCGGCGCCGCGCGGCCGGGTACCGACCGGCGCGAGGTCTGCATCGGCGTCTCGCCAGCCCTCGGCACCAAGCTCTGGTTCACGATGTCCGGACTGCCGGTCGGACACGCGCTCGCGGCCATCATCGAGGGTATCGAGTCCGAGGGGTGCGTGGCCCGCATCGTGCGCGTGCCGTCCACGGTCGACCTCGGGGTGATCGGACTCACCGCTGCGGAACTCGCCGGCTCCGGTGTCGCCGTCGGCCTGCAGGCGAAGGGCACGGCGCTCATCCACCAGAAGGGGCTCGCGCCGCTCGCCTGCCTTGAGCTCCTCTCGATCGCGCCGCTCCTGACGGCCGAGATGTACCGGGAACTCGGCGTCAACGCCGGCCGGCACGCCAAGGGCCGGCGGCCGGCGCCGGTGCGCAACCCGTACACGGACCAGGCCATCGAGGCGCGCTACCACGCCGAGGTCGTCGCGCTGATCGCGATCGAGCGCGGCGAAAGCGTGCCCGGCGCGCCGCCGGTGGACCTGGAGGTGGAGCGATGAGCGGCAGCGTTCTCCACCCGTGCCCTGAGCGGCCGGCCGATCGAGGAGCTCACGCTGGAGGCGGCCGTGCGCGGCGACCTCTCCCCCGCCGACCTGCGCGTCCATCCGGACACGCTGCGCTACCAGGCCGAGGTCGCCGAGGCACACGGCAACCCTCAGCTCGGCGAGAATCTGAGGCGCGCGGCGGAGCTGACCGCGCCGGCCGACGACGAGCTACTGGCGATCTACGAGGCGCTCCGGCCGGGCAGGTCGACGGCCGCCGGCCTCGAGACCATCGCCGCCCGCCTCGAGGCAGCGGACGCGCCACTGTGCGCCGCGCTCGTGCGTGAGGCCGCGGAGGTCTACGCCCGCCGCGGCCTCCTCAAGCCCGACTGACCCCGCTCCCGCTGCGCATCCGCGCGGTACGCCTACTGCCGCTCGGGCGGAGCCGGTGGCGCGCTCGGGAACTCGGCCTGCGCGCCGCCGGCCTCCGAGGCGTCCGTCCCGGCCGAGCGCCCGCGCGTGAGCCGCCTGGCGCTCTCGCGCACTTGCGCGGTCTTGCGGCCGGCCCTGCGGGCGCCGTCGCCCACCCGGCGCGCGCCGTCCCGGACTCTGCGCGCGCCCGCAGCTGCCTTGCGCGCGCCGTCGCGCGCCTCGCGGGCACGGCGCGCCATCTCGCCGGCCATCGCCTTGGCCCTGGCCATGGCCTCTTCCGAGAACCGCCGCAGGTCGTCCTTCGAGACGAACCCCGTGGAGTAGTAGAGCTCGGCGGCGCGGCCGGTGATCCAGGTGCCGGCGAACGCCACGGCCGTCTTGGGCACGATGCCATAGCCGGGGATGAGCCCGACCAGCCCGCCGGCCACCTGTCGCCACATCACGGCGGCGCCGATGACGGGGGTGATCTCCATCATCCGCCGCTGGAACTCCGGCGGCGCACCAAAGGCGAGCGCGAGCCGGTAGACCATCATCACCTGGTTCTTGGTCAGCACCACGGTGTCGCCAACGGCGATGGGGATGTTGAGGACGGGCACCAGCGACGGCAGGCCCGAGGCGACCGCGAACGCTCCGTTGGAAAGCGAGACCTCGGTGGTCAGCCTGTGCGCGTAGTGGGGCCGCAGGCCGGGGATGCGGCGCGTCGCGGCGAGGCGGCGGTCGGGCGGAAGAGCGTCGAGCACTGCCCCCGCAAGCCGGTCCCGCGCATCCGCGGCTCGCGGCCGCAGGACGAGCGTCCGGCCTTCGTCGAGTCGCCGCAGCACGCTCCGCCCGGGCGCGGCCGGCTCGCCGACGAGCACGAGCAGCCGCCGCCGCGGCGAGAGAGCCTCCAGCCGCTCGAGCCCGGTGACCTCGGCGGGATCCAGCGTCGCGTCGGCGTGGAGCATCACGACCAGCAGGTCGGCCTCGCTGACGAGCCGCTCGCGCTCGCGCACCAGGTCGAGCGGCACGAACCCCACGGCGGCGAAAGGCGACGGGTACAGGTCCGGCCCATCGAGCAGCAGCTCGTGGGCCTGCGTCAGGGCCTCGCGGTCGCCGACGCAAGCGAGGACGACGTCGTGTTCCGCCTCACGGCGAATGGCCGTGACATCGACCTCACGGATGGTCTTCCAGATACTGCCGAAGTCGTTCCACGTGACACCGGCCAAGGCCGCCTCCGTCTCTCGCTCGTTTCCCGCCGCGCGCTGGGGCGCGCGGGATCCCTGAGCCAAGGGTACGCGATTGTCCCGGCGTTCGCCGCCCGGCGGCGAAGATCGGCCCGGCCCGTACGTGAAGCGGGCGCGGGAGGCGATGCCGCCGCCCGCGCCCGTCGCGTTCTCGCGCCGTTGTCTGCTCTGACTACACGAGCACCTTGGAGAGGAACAGCTTGGTGCGCTCCTCCCGCGGGTTCTCGAGCACCTCGCGCGGTGGCCCCTGCTCGACGATCACGCCGCCGTCCATGAGCGCGACGCCGTCGGCGACCTCCTTGGCGAAGCCCATCTCGTGCGTGACCACGACCATCGTCATGCCGTCGACGGCGAGCTGCTTCATCACGTCGAGCACCTCGCCGACCAGCTCCGGATCGAGCGCCGAAGTGGGCTCGTCGAAGAGCATCAGCTTCGGCTTCATGGCCAGGGCCCGCGCGATGGCCACGCGCTGCTGCTGGCCGCCCGAGAGCTGGGCGGGATAGACGTCCATCTTCTCGCCGAGGCCCACGCGCTTGAGCAGCTCCTCGGCCTCGGCCTCGGCCTGCTTCTTCTTCACGTGCTGCACCATGACCGGCGCTTCCATCACGTTCTCGATGGCCGTCTTGTGCGGGAAGAGGTTGAAGCGCTGGAACACCATGCCGATCGAGGACCGCTGCCTGGCGACGTTGCGCGCCCTCATCTCGTGCAGGACGTTCCCACGTTCCTCGTAGCCCATGAGTTCACCGGCGACGTAGAGACGGCCGGCGTCGATCTTCTCGAGATGGTTGATGCAGCGCAACATGGTCGACTTGCCGCCGCCGGAGGGACCGAGCAGCACGAACGTCTGTTGCGGTTGCACGACGAAGTCCACGCCCTTGAGCACGTCCAGCTTGCCGAACGACTTCCACACCTGCTCGGCCTTGACCATCGGCTCGCCGTGCGTCGCGGCGGCGGTGATCGTGGCGTCAGTGAAGATGTGTTCCTGACTAGACATGTGGCGCCGCCTTTGCCGCTCGCTTGGCGGCCCGCTTCTCTGCCGCCTCCGCCTCCTTCTCACCGAAGCCCTTGCCGAAGTAAGCCTCGAGGTAGCTCTGCCCGATCGTCAGGAGCGACGTGATGAACAGGTACCAGATGCACGCCACGACGAGCAGCGGGATGATCTGGTACGTCTGCGCGTAGATCTGCTGCAGCCGGCCGAACAGCTCGAGGCCGCCGATGGCGGCGATCAGCGAGGTGGTCTTGAGCATGCTGATCGTCTCGTTGCCGAACGTCGGGATGATCACGCGCATCGCCTGCGGCAGCACGACCCGGCGCATGGTGAGCGTGGGCGACATGCCGAGCGAGAGCGCCGCCTCGGTCTGGCCCGCCTC
Organism: uncultured Thermoleophilia bacterium; assembly: GCA_963739595.1. GTDB lineage: Bacteria > Actinomycetota > Thermoleophilia > UBA2241 > UBA2241 > CAIXSE01. Next base: position 58,281 of record CAVUBA010000005.1, on the reverse strand, counting down.
GACGGAGATGATGCCGGCCCGTACCAGCTCAGCGGCGTAGGCAGCCTCGTTCAGGCCGAGGGCGAGCAGCGCGGGGATGATGATGTGCGCCACGAGCGGACCGGCGGGCGTCGAGCCGAAGACGATACCCGTGAACGGCAGGCCCGCGAAGACGTTGGGATAGAACACGCCCAGGCTGGCCCAGATGATGATCTGCACGTACACCGGGGTGCCGCGGAAGAACCAGATGTAGACCCAGGCGATCCAGGAAAGGACCGGGTTGTCCGAGAGCCGCATGACGGCCAGAAGGACCCCACCGGCTGCGCCGATGACCATGGAGAGGAACGTCAGTTCGAGCGTGACCCATACGGCGTGCAGCGTCAGCGGCTTGAACAGGTAGTCCCAGACCACCGGCCAATCCACGTTGGGGTTCTTGATGAACGAGAAGACAAGAGCCACAACGAGATAGACGACGACCGCCGCGCCGATCCAGCGGCCCCAGTGACGGATCGGTATGGCCTTGATCGCCTCGGGGCGCCCGGCCGCCGGGGCGGGAAGACCCGCCCCGGCGGCCGTCAACTCCCCCTGACTGTGACTGGAGGAATCCCCAATGGTCATGGCGTCACGGCGAGGGCGAGGGACTGGCCGCGCCGATCGCATGGCTTGCGGCGTATGCGGGGCCAGCGTTGATCGTGGCCTTCGGGAGCGTCTTGAAGCCCCACGCAGCGCACAGCTGCTGGTACTGGCCGGCATCCATCAGTGACTGCAGCGCCTTCTGTATGGCGGAAAGGAGCTGCGTGTTGACGTGGTTCGTGCCGATCCCGTCCATCTGCGGATCGTAGGGAGCCGCCGGGTCCGGGACCACCTCGAAGGCGGGAGTCTTCTTTGCGACATCCAGGGCGGTGGAGTAGTCGGTCAGATCGGCGACGGCCGTGTTGCCCTGGACCTTCAGGAGCGCATCAGGCTGGGTCGTGACCACGATGATACTCATCTGTGCTTTGCCCTGGGTCTGGAACTGCTGGTTCAGGCTTGTCAGGAACGCCTGCTGCGTCGTACCCCGCTCGCAGGTCACCGCCTTCCCCGCCAGGCTCTCGAGGTTGGTGATCCCGTTGGGATTGCCCTTCAGCGTCAGGATGGCGGTGCCGTCGGTGGTGTAGTCGACGAAGCTGATGCCGCTCTTCTGGCGCTCGGCGCTGTCGTACATGCCCGACATCATCATGGGGACGGTGTTGCCGACGATGGCCAGGAGGGCGGCGTCGAACGGCTTCTTCGTGAACGTGATCGTGACGCCCATCTTCTTGGCGAGCGCCTGCGACAAGTCGTAGTCGAAGCCGGCCGGGTTGTTGCTCGTCGGCGGGTCGAAGTACTCCCACGGCGGATAGGGAATGTCGCTTATGCACTTGATAGTGCTCTGAAGACTGGTCGGCAACATCGCGTGGATCGACGGGTCGGTCGTGACGTTGGCGAGGTCGGCTGACGTCCAGGTCGCGGCAGGCGATCCGCTGGTGGACACAGTCGGGCTCGCACTCGAGCTGGTGCTGGAGCTGGAGCTCCCGCACCCAGCGGCCAGCGCTGCGAGCGCAACGATGCCCGCCAGTACCAAAAGGACCTTCGCGGCGCCCCGCCGTCTGGTCAATGAATGGAGAACGCTCACGTTCGTCCACCTCCCCCTTTCGCGGCGTGGTGACCGCCGCACCGGCCGTGCGATGCACGACACGATCTTGCCCGCGTCCTGCGGGCTCTTCCTGAGTCTACGCGCCTGTCAGTGGCTCGCCTAGTAGGCGCAACGTCGACGGATGCCGGAGGATGCTCATCGCGTGCGGCCGCCCTTGGGCCCGGGGCAGTTCGCCCGCTCAGCCGGCGACGTCCGAGCCGCGCCCGGTACAGCGCCGCGTCCACGGCGCTGAAGCAGCAGAAGGTGACGACGCGCGGCAGCTCGTGCGCCGCGAGCCAGCCGGCGACGGCGCTCACGGCGGCCGCGCACGCGTCTGCCTTGGGATAGCCGTAGACACCGGTCGAGATGCCGGGGAACGCAATCGTCTCCAAGCCGGCCTCGGCCGCCAGCCGCAGCGACTCCAGGTAGCACGAGCGCAACAGGCGCTCGGCCTCAGCGGGCGGCTGACGATCGTAGACCGGTCCGACCGTGTGGATCACGTGCCGCGCCGGGAGGTCGTAGCCGCCGGTGATGCGCGCCTCTCCGGTCGGACAGCCCCCGAGCGTGCGGCACTCGGAGAGCAGCCCCGGGCCGGCGGCGCGATGGATGGCGCCATCCACGCCACCCCCGCCGAGCAGCGAGCTGTTGGCGGCGTTGACGATGGCGTCCACATCGAGCGCGGTGATGTCGCCCACGACCACCGTCATCCGGGCGCGCACAGCCGGATCGATGCCGGTCTCGTCCATGAACCGAGAGTACCAGAGGAGAACGGCGCCGGGACTCGGCCGACTGTCGACGGCGCGGTCATCCACGCCGGCCGCCGGCCGTCCGGCGCGCCCGCTATGCTGAGCGCATGACTCCTCCTTTTGATGCCGCGGTTCCCGGCGGCGACGATGCGGCTGAGGCCCTGCGAGTCGAGGCTCGCGCCTGGCTGGCGCGACGGCCTGACGTCGAGCAGGACTGGTTCCGGCGCTTCTCGAGCCTGCACGGCATCACGCACACGCAGCGGGTGCACGTCCACGCGCAGCGGCTGCTCGAGCAGTCGGCCTGGAGCGCGGCCGACCGCGAGCTCGTTCTGCGCGCGGCGCTCTTGCACGACGTCGGGCGCCTCGGCGACGGCGTCGAACCGGGGCACGGCGCGAGCAGCGTGGAGCGGGTGGACGAGCTCGGCCTCATCGCAGACCTCGCACCTGGCGACGCCGCCGTGGTGCGCTTCGCCATCCTGCGCCACTCACTGCGAGACGGCGGAGCCCCCGGACTGGCCGCCGAACTGGCAGCCGGCGACGACCCGGCGCGCCGGCTGGCGGAGCCGGAGCGAGCTCTCTGCGTCCTCTGGCTGCTGAAGGACGCGGATGCTCTGGACCGCGTCCGCCTCGGGTTCGGCGAGTGCGCCGACCCGCGGCAGCTGCGCCACGAGGCGACCATCGAGCTCATTCCGTTCGCCGCCGCGCTGTACGCCGAACTGGGCTGACCGGCGGCGGTTTCTCGCCGGCCGCTCGCGTCACCCGCCGCCGCGAACGTCCACTCTCGTCACCCTCGAAGCGCACGCGCCGGCCTGCTAGCGTCGGTGGCCGGCCGGGCGAAGCACGCAGACCCGGCCGGCACTCCCATGAGCACCGTCACCGACAAGCGATCCGACCAGGGGCACGCCGCAGCGCTTCCGATCGCGGCGCCCACCGGACCCCGGCTCCTGTTCTTCGACGTGCTGGGCCGCCGCGACCTCGCGCAGCGAGCGGCGGCGGCCGCGCCGGGCGTCCGGTTCGCCACCCGCCGCTCGTGGACCGAGGACCCGGGCGAGCCCGGTCGTTCTCTGCTCGGCGGCGACCCGCCGGTCGGCCTCTGGCACTGGAAGGGCGCGGCCGAGGAGTTCGCCGCGCAGGCCGCCGACGTCCTGCTGGGCTTCGTCCATCCGTTGGTCGCCCGCGACCTTCCGTTCTGCCTCGGCTTCTCCTTCGGCGCAGAAGTGCTGGAGCCGCGCAGCCTCGGCGTCGGCGAGGCGGCCGCGCTGGACCTCGAGGACATCGGCCGCCTGCTGCGCGCGGCGGCCCGCGGCCCAGCCTCTGCCTCGCCGCTCTCGCCGTCGTTCCCCGCTCCGCGCCCCTGCGCTCCTCCACTGGCCGTTCCGGCGCCGGCTGCTCCCGCGGGCCCGGGGTCCCCGCACCGGCCCGCGAACGGCCCCGACGCGACGCGACTGGACGACGCCCAGCTCGCAGCCGTCCGGCACGCGCGCGGACCGGCGCGCGTCCTGGCCCCCGCGGGCTCGGGCAAGACCAAGACACTCGTGAGCCGCGTCGTCGAGCTGGTCGACCGCGGCGCCGACCCGGCCGGCATCCTCATGCTCGCCTTCAACCGCAAGGCCGCCGAGCAGCTGGAGGAGCGGCTGGCAGCGCTGGGCATCGCCACCACCCGGCGCCTCGGCTCGCCGCCGGACGCCCGCGTCGCCCGCCGGCGTCGGCCTGCGCGTCCGGCATCCCCCGAGCATTCGCCCGGCGCCGGCGACGAGCGTCCGCCCGGCGTCCACTGCGCCACCTTCAATGCCTTCGGCTACCGATATCAGCGCGAGGTCCTGCGGGCGCGCTTTTCGCTCGACCACGACGGCCGCTCGCTTCGCGCGCTCATGGCCCGGGCCATGGAGACCGCCGGAGTGTCGCTCCGCGACCTCAAGCCGCGCCGCGGCAGCGACCCGGTCGGCGCCTTCATGAACGGCCTCACGCGCGTGCGCGCCGCCCTCGAGCCCGTCGCCGAGGTCGAGGTCCAGGATCGAGTGCGTCACCGAGACGCCGATCGTCACCATCCCCTTCGCGGCCACCCACGCACAGTACGCTCGCGCTCAGGCCGCCACCGGGCTGCAGTCCTTCGACGACCAGATCTACTTCGCCGTGGCCGACATGCTCGCCGATCCTGCGCATCGTGGCTTCATCCAGGGCCGGTTCGACCACGTGCTGGTGGACGAGTTCCAGGACCTCAACGGAGCGCAGCTGGCCCTCGTGGACCTGCTCTCGCGGCCGCACCGCCGCCTGTTCGTCGTCGGTGACGACGACCAGCTCATCTACGGCTGGCGGCAGGCCGACCCGCGCGGCATCCTCGAGTTCCACCGGCGGATGCCCCCCAAGCCGTGGTCGGCCACCTACACGCTGTGCACCAACTACCGCTGCTCGCGGGCGGTGGTGGAGACCGGCGCCCGGCTGGTCGCCAACAACCGCGTGCGCGAGGCCAAGGACATCCGGCCGCGCGCCGGGGCGCAGGACGGCGCCGTGAGGTTCTTCGGCGCGCCGTCCTGGCCGGAGCGCGCCGGGGCCATCTGCGCCTTCCTGCGCGCGGAGAGGGCGCGGCTCGCCTGCGACTGGCGCGACCTCGCCGTGCTCTGTCGCTACCGCTCGCAGCAGCTGCTGGTCGCGCTCGCGCTGGATGCCGGCGAGGTGCCGCGGACGCCGGCGCTCGGCTGCAAGCTGTTCACGCATCCGGCGGCGAGGCTCCTGCGCGCCTACCTGTGTCTGGTGCGCGCGCCGGACGAGCTGCCCGCCGCGGGTCTCGCGGCCGTGCTTGGCCGGCCCGACCGGCGGGCGAACGCCGCAGCGGTCGAAGCGGCGGGCGCAGCCAAACGGCCGTGGGCGCACCTGAGGGCGGCTGCGGCCAAGGAGCCTCCGGCCGGGCCGCGGCCCCTCACCGCGCTCGTCGAGCTCGCGTCGACGCTGAGGTCCGAGCTCGCCGACCCGGCCCTCATGTCAGAGGACTTCGTGTGGACGGTCGTCGAGGCCTTCGGGCTCGACGACCACTGGGCCGCGGAGGCCGACGCGGCCGCGGCCGGCGCGGGCTCCGACGGCGCCGGCCCTCTCGAGGTCTTCGACTCGCTCCTCCTCCTCGCCGAGACCTATCCGGACCCGGCGACCTACCTGCGCACGTGGGACCGCCTGCGCGCCGACGAGGAGGCGCACGAGGACGTCGCCGACGACACGCTCGCGCGGGAGGAGTCCGAGGAGGACCGCGTGGTGATCGGCACCATCCACGCCGCCAAGGGCCGCGAGTACCACTCGGTCGTCATCCCGGACTACGACTGCGACGTCTCGCGCTGGAGCGCCGCCGAGATCGAGGAGGAGCGACGGGTCGTCTACGTCGGCGTGACCCGCGCCCGCGACGCCGTGCTGTTCACGGTGGACACCTCGATCGGCTTCGTCCACCCGTTCCTGCGCGAGCTGGTCGAGCCGCCGGACCCCGGCGAGCACGAGACGCTGAGCGCCTGGCTCGCCGAGGAGGCCGACGGCGCGCTGCGCGAGCGCATCGCCGACCGCGTCACCGAGATCGAGGTGCTCTACCCGGAGTCGCTTCCAGCTCAGCGCAGCCAGAGCCGCATCGACGGCTCGGGCGGCGCGACGTAGTGCTTCGCCGTCGGCTCCGTCCCGTCCTGAAGGAACTGGTGGCAGTTCCTGCTGGAGCTCGAAGTCGGTGACCGTGCGCCGCTGGTGCTGGCGCAGGTGCTCGTCCCAGCTCGGCAGCACGAACGTCTCGACGAAGCGGTAGGGCTTGTCCGCGTCGCGGTACACCGACCAGTCGGTGGCGCCGGTGCGCCGGCGCACCCTGCCCACCAGGCGAAGGGCGCGCAGGAACTCGTCCTCGACCTCCGGCCGGATCTGGTAGGCGACGACGACCAGCGCCGGGCTGTCGGCGTCTTCGTCCTCCACCAGCCGCGCCTCCGGCGCCGCCATCGGCGCCGGCCGCAGGTCCACCTCGGCGATGCGGTCGAACCGCCAGTGCCACGCCAGCGCGACGGTGACGACGATCACGAGCGCGCTCCACGCGTAGGCGGCCGGCACGCTGGTCGACGTCGCCAGCTTGCCCCACAGGGCGCTGCCGAGGGCGATGCCGGCGGAGATCGCCGTCAGGTACAGAGCGAGCCCGCGGGCGCGCACCCAGCCCGGCAGCACCTCCTGGGAGGCGACATTGAGCGTCGAGAGGCAGAACAGCCAGCCGACCCCGGCCACGAACGTGGCGAGCACCGCGAGCGCCGGCGCGTGCACGAGCGCCAGCGCGACCAGCGCCGCCGCCACGAGCACGCTGCCGACCGCGAACACCCAGTCGGCGCTGAGGTGCTCGCGCACCCGGGGGATCACCGCGGCGGTCGCGACCGCCCCGGCGCCCATGGCCGCGAACAGCAGGCCGAGGCCGCCCGAGCCCCAGCCGAGCACCTGGCTGGCGTAGACGGGCAGCAGCGACATCAGGCCGGCGCTGGCCACGCCGAACGCGAAGGAGCGGACCAGCACACCGCGCAGGATGTGCGAGAACATGGCGTAGCGGACGCCGGCGCGGACCGCCCCGGCGAAGCGTTCGGGCGGTCCGACGACCTCCTCGACCGGTCGCTTCCAGCGCCAGAGCACGACGAGCACGAAGGCGAACGACGCGGCGTTCAGCGCGAACACGAGCCAGGGGCCGGCGGCGGCGATGAGCAGGCCGCCGATCGCCGGGCCGATCGCCCGGCCCAGGTTGATGTTGGCGCCGCCCAGCGTCACCGCCTGCTTGAGCTCGTGCGCGGGCACCAGCTCGGGCTGGATCGCCTGCCACGCCGGGAAGTTGAACGTCGCCCCCAGCCCCAGCGCGAACGTGAAGCCGAGCAGCAGCAGCGGGGTGACGGCGTCCAGCGCCGCGAACACGGCCAGCCCGCCGGCCGCCGCGAACATGAACCCCTGGGTGATCAGGAGCAGGCGCCGCCGTTCGACCATGTCGGCGGCGGCGCCGGCCAGGACGCCGACGAAGACGACCGGCAGGTAGGTCGCCGTCTGCACCAGCGCCACGATCGCCGGCGAGGCGTTCAGCTGGACCATCATCCAGGCGGCGCCCACGGCCTGCATCCAGGTGCCGATGTTGGACGCGAGGAGGGCGATCCACAGCATCCGGTACACGCGGTACTGGAGTGGCGACCAGGCGGACATGCCTTCAGCCTACCCCAAGGCGAGCGGCCGGCCGGGCGTCGGCGCTCGACCGCCCGGCCGCCGCCCCGGCCTCACTCCTGCCGCTGCCGGCTCTTCTTGTCGATGATGATGTTGGCCATGAACGCGGCCGACGGCTTGGCCGACTCGACGTCCGCGAGCGACAGGTCGCCCAGGTCCTGCTCCATCGCCGCGCTCACCTCGACGCCCTTCTCGGCGAAGTAGGTCGCCGCGGCGCCGGCATGGCGCTCGCGTGCGCAGCTCGGTCCGCTGCAGGTAGTAGTGGCTGATCATGTGGAACACGTCGCCTTCGCCCCAGCGGAACCACACCGCCACCGGCGCCTCGCCGTACTTCTCCTCGAGCTCGCGGCTGGTGATGAGCACCTGCACGCGCTCCTCGTCGACCACGGTGATGGGGTACGAGGAGCCCTCCAGCCACCACTGCGGGTCGTCCTGGCCGTCGAGCACGCCCTGCAGGTAGAGGTTGTCGTGGTCCCGGACCTCGATGCGCACCACGTCGTCGGGCGTCGGCCGCTTGCTGAACGCGAGCACGCCCGGGAAGGCCGGCTCGACGACGTGCTTGAGCGCCCAGTCGGTGGTGAACAGGCTGCCGCCGGCCTCGACGAAGCGGCGGATGCGGGCGATCGCCGCAGCCGAGACCTGGCCCGGGCAGTTGACGATGAGCAGCTGCTCGGGCCGGAGATCGAGGCGATCGACCTGCTCCGGCTGGACGAGCACGTGCGGCACCTCGAGGGCGCCGAGCACGGACTCGACGTGGTCGTAGCAGCCCGCGACCACGACCACGTCGCTGGCCTGGACGTCGTCGAGGGCGCGCGCACGCTCGGGCGCGTCGCGGCGAAGCTGCTCGCGGGTGATGGTGGCGGCGGCCTTGTAGGCCCTGTCGCGCTTGTCCTTGTCCATGGTGTGCTCCTTCGTCAGTCTCTGTCGGGCAGGGCGCCGGCTCAGCGCGCCTGCCGCCGGCGGGCGCGCTCGCGCGCGTCGGCGATGCGCCAGTCCGGGCGCGGGCGGCGCTGGCCCTGCGGCTCGCCGCCCGTCGTGCCGTCACCGGACGCGCCGCGCACGCCGCCGACGTCGAAGAACGCGGCGTGCACCGCGCTGCCGCGATAGGTGAGGGCGGACCCGAGCACGCCGCCGCCCTCGTAGCGCACGTCCCAGCCGAGGCCCGGGCTCTTGTACCGGCGCCCGGGCAGGTCGGCGATCCGCTCGAGAAAGGCGTCGGCGACGGCCCTGTCGCCCGGCTCCCCGTCCCTCACCAGCGCCTCGAAGGCGTAGCTGCGCAGCAGCTTGTCGTGCAGCTCGGCGTACTGCGGCGCGCGCGAGACGAGGTCGAGACCGACCACGCGCGCGCCGTGCAGCACCAGCATCCCCTGCTGGCCGTCCTGCAGCGGGAACGCGGCGAGAACGGCGTCGAGGTCGCCCTTGCGCGTCTGGTACGCGTCGCGCATGGCGGACGTCGGCGACATCGTCCCGTGGCGCTCGTGCAGCGCGCCGACCTCGTGCCACACGCGGCCCTGGTCTGAGCGGTGGCCGGCGCCGGAGGCCAGCGACGCGTTGATGCTGTCCTTCATCGCGTAGCGCACCTGCCGGTCGGCCACGATCTCGCTCTCGCCGAACTCGCGCGAAGCGTAGGACCAGCGGCCCTGCTCGGTGCAGCTCACCGGGACGACCAGGCTGCTGTGCTTGCCGATCAGGATGCTGGTGTTGAGCACGCGGTTCTGCTTGGCGCCGCGCAGCTCCTCGCCGTCGAGCACGAGGATCCGCGCGTCCCCCTTGTTGACGACGCGCAGCTCCGGCACCGACCCGCCCTCGCTCACCTCGGTGACGACCGCGATCTGCTGTGCGATGGCCTCACGCAGCGTGATGTAGGCCGGACCGGGGCCGCCCGGCATCCGCAGCGGGAAGACCGCCAGCGGCCCGTGGGCCTGCCGTTCTCCCAGCTGCAGCGCCTCCACGAGCGCCGCGCCTCCCAGTGCTTCGTTCTGTTCCGTCATGACGCACCTCCGTCTCCGTGGCCGCTCGCCGGCCCGGCCCGGCCGGCGAGCGACTCCTCCTGCAGATCCCGTCCCGATGACGCCAAGTCATCGTCGTAGTTCCCATTCTCCCACTCATATGATGCTATTATAACATCATCTGCAAGCCCTGCAAGTGTGAGCCGATGCAGGAAGGCGGGCATACTGTGGCGTACAGTGATGCAGCAGTGTACTCGGCGGAGGAGACGGAAACGATGCGCGAAGAGCATCACGCGAGCATAGGCAGCCTGATCGCGCAGCTGCGTGAGGAGCAGGGCTGGAGCCAGCGCGCCCTGGCCAAGTGGGTGGGCATCGACCAGTCCGCCGTCAGCCGCATCGAGGCCGGGCGACGCCGTCTCTCCGCCGACGAGCTTCAGCGCTTCGCCGACGCGCTGCACGTCTCGGCAGACGTGCTGCTCAAGGGCGCCGGCGAGGCTCCGGTCGGCGCGGCGGGACCGCGGATGCCGTCACCGGCAAGGCACCGGTCGCTCGACGAGCCTGTCACCCCGCGGCGCAGCGCGGCCTTCTCCCGCCTGTCCGACGATCTCGCTGAGGACTCGTCCTCCGGCGCCGAGCCCATCACTCTCGACCTCGAGCGACCTCGGGCCGACTACATCGCGCAGGATGCTCCCGACCAGCGCTCCTTGCTCCGCATGCAGGACGAGGCGTTCGCCCCCGCCATGGCTGCGCGCAGCCGCTCCATCCGCCGCGCACCCGGGAGCAGACCGTGCGGCGCCGGCCGCGAGCAGGAGCGCGTCCGCGCCGTCCGGTCTCCACCTGATCGCCGGCCTGCCCGATGACGTGGCCGGCGTCGCACGTGACTGGTTCGCGCTGCGCGGACTGGCCCGGGCCACCGAGCCGGCACAGCGCTGGAGCACCGGCCACTCGGCGGAGGGCAAGCCGGAGCGCGTCGCGCACACGGCCTCTTCCCTGCGCCCCGGCCCCGCGGCGGGCGACGTCCTGTTCGACCGCGTCGCCCGCTTCTGGCGCAGCGAACTCCACGTCGACCCCGATGACGGCCCGCTCCCCGACCTCGTGCCGCTGCTCGAGGACGGCTACGGGGCGCAGATCGTCGTCGCCCGCGTCGCGCGCTCCGGCGAACGTCCCGTCTCCGACCGGCCGGTCGCCGCTGCATTCACCGCCGCCGGCATCCCCTTCGTCTTCGTCAACGCCGCGCGGCCCGTGATCCTGCAGCGCTTCGCGCTCGCACACGCGTTCGCGCACCTGGTGCTGGGACACGGCGACGTGGTCGACGAGCGCGTCGAGTGGAGCCGCAACGTCCCGCCCGAGGCGGCCGCCAACGACTTCGCGGAAGAGTTGCTGGCGCCGGTGCGCGCCGTGCAGCGCTGGTACGAGCGCCGAGGTCCGGCGCCGCGGCCCGTCGACGTGGACGACCTGCTCGCCCTCGGCAACGCCTTCGGCATCAGCGCCTGGTCCGCGCTCTACCGCTCCCGGGCTGCGGACCGGCTGCACGCCAAGCAGTTCCAGCTCCTGCGGGGAGAGCTCCAGCGACACGAGTGGGAGGTGCTGCCGCGCCAGGCGTATCTCGGCGGCCTGCGCGACACGCTGGCCCACCTGACGCCGGGCGAGGCCCTCCCGCCGGGAGAGTACGGAGGGCCGGCGGTGCTGCGCGTGCCGGCCGCCATGCGCGCCTGGGCGCTCGCAGCCCTGCGCGGCGGCCGCCTGAGCCTCGAGGAGGCGGCCGCCATGCTCCACCTCGAGACCGGCGCCCTCGCGGTGCAGCTCGCGCGCCTCGGCCTCGAGTAGCCACCGGCCGGGGGAGCGGCACCGACGGGCAACTCAAGAAGATAGGACCCTGAAGGAGGAGGCCCGCCGGCTCCCGACCGAGCCGTGCCTCATGCAACGACGCCGGGGCGGCGGCGCAGAGGGCGCCGCCGCCCCTTCGACCAACGGCGATTCCAGGTTCCAATCCGCCCGCCGTGGGCTACTCTGTCAGTAGCACCCTCACCCGCAGGGGCGGGTCCGGGGCCATCGGGGAGCCGGAGACGTGGATCAGAGGCCGCGATCCGAGAGCACCTGCGACCACTACTGGTCGATGACCGACGTACACGGCGGATTCCTCGTCGTCGAGGGCTGCTACCACTGCGGTGCCCGCAGCTCATTCTTCTCCACCGAGCCCGTCGCGCCCATCGACGAGTACCGCGACGGCCCGCACATCTGGGAGTACCTGTCCGGGGATCAAGCGGTCCAGTTCGGCCTGCGCTGCGACACGTGCGGCCGGGCGGCCGACCTGAGTGCCATGACCGGCCTGATGATGTCCCTCTGCGCCGATCCCGAGTGCCAGGTCGGAGGGCTCGCGCTCCGGCTGGGTGACCAGGCCTCCATCTACGTGGCGTTGTGCGGCGATTCGACCCACGAGTCGGGGCGCTGCGTCAGCGACGACGGGGTCGCCGCGCTTGAGGAGTACTTCAACCAGGGCCGGCGCCCGGGACGCAGGACGGATCGTCGTCGTGCCGTGCCGCATGCGCAGCGACGCGGACTGCTGCCGCGGGATCGTGATCAGCGACGCCGGCCTGATCGAGTTGTGAACGGGCGCCCACGAGACCTCACGAGGGGGGAGAAGCCGTGAACATGGCCGAGATCGTCGAGAAGACCGGACTCAAGGCGCTGGGCGCCTGGGAGGACGGGGACATCCCCGGGGTGTACGTCTCGGACATGGCCTCGGACATCATCACCGGCGCCCCGGCGGGATGCCTGCTGCTCACGCTGCAGACACACAAGAACCTCATCGCGGCCGCCAACGTCGTCGACGCGGGGATGATCGTGTTCGGTCACGGCAAGCGCCCCGCGGACGACGTGCTCGACCTGGCCGGACGGGTGAACATCCCGCTGTTCTGCACCGGCGACGACACCTGGGCCTATGCCCTCAAGCTCTTCGACCTCGGCATGAGGTGACGGGAGGTCCCGGTGGCGGCCGATCTCCGGCCGGGCACCCCGAGAGGCGTGCGCCGCGACCGGTCCGATCTCGTGCCGGCGCTGCAGCGCGCCCAGGCGACCCTCGGCTATCTGTCGCCGGAGGCGGTTGGTCGCATCGCCGATGACCTCCGGCTCACGGAGAACGAGGTCTTCGGCGTGGCGACCTTCTACGCGCAGTTCCGCTTCACGCCACCGGGTCGCCACAGGCTGCGCCTCTGCCTCGGCACCGCCTGCCACGTCCAGGGCGGCGTGCAGATGATGGAGACGCTCGAACGGCGGCTCGGCATAGGTGCCGGCGAGACGACGCCCGACGGCGAGTACGACCTGGAGCGAGTGGCCTGTCTCGGGTGCTGTGCCCTCGCGCCCGTGTTCACGCTGGACGAGGCCATCTACGGCCAGATGAGCGTCCTCAAGCTGCAGGAGCTCCTGGATGCCCGCGACGCGCACTCTTGAGCGCCGCCGCCGCCTCGCCGGACGGCGCTGGCAAGCCCTGCACGCGGGGCGGACGCCGGTGGTGTACGTAGGACTCGGCTCCTGTGGTCTGGCGGCCGGCGCCGGCGAGGTGCTCAGCGCCGCACGCGCCCACCTGGCCGCCCGCGACGTCAAGGCCCGCGTGGTCACCGTCGGCTGCATCGGCCCCTGCTACCTCGAGCCGCTGCTGGACGTGCAGCTGCCGGGGCGTCCCCGGCTGAGCTACGCGAACATGACTCCCGAGCTGGCCGTGAAGACGCTCGACGCGCTCCTGGCCGGCGAGACGCCGTCGAGTCACTTTGTCGGCTCCCTCGACCGTGACGCCCTCGGGGGCCGGGACGAGCCGGGCGAGGACGGCGCCGAGCCGCCGGCCACGGTCGCCCGCTTCGCCGACCACCCGATGCTGGCGCCGCAGACCCGTCTCGTGCTTCGCGACTGCGGCCTCGTCGACCCCGAGGTCGTGGACCACTACCTGGCGCGCGGCGGCTACCTCGCCTTTGAGCGCTGCCTCGCGCTGTCGCCGGGTGACGTAGTCGACCTCGTCAAGATCGCCGGGCTTCGCGGTCGCGGCGGCGCGGCTTCCCCACCTGGCGGAAGTGGCAGGCCTGCCGCGAGGCGGAGGGCGCCCGGCGGTACCTCATCTGCAACGCCGATGAGGGCGATCCGGGCGCCTTCATGAACCGCTCGCTCATCGAGGGCGATCCGCACGCCGTCCTCGAGGGCATGCTGATCGCCGCCTACGCGATCGGCGCGGAGCAGGGATTCATCTACATCCGCGCCGAGTACCCGCTGGCGATCCGCCGCCTGCGCACGGCGATCGTCGCGATGAGGCGCCTCGGCCTCCTTGGCGAAGACAGTCCTCGGCAGCGGCTTCTCCTTCGACCTCGCCGTCAAGCAGGGCGCCGGCGCCTTCGTCTGCGGCGAGGAGACGGCGCTGATCGCCAGCCTGGAGGGGCGGCGCGGCATGCCGCGTACGCGGCCGCCCTTCCCCGCCGAGTCCGGTCTCTGGGGGATGCCGACGATCATCGACAACGTCGAGACCCTCGCGACCCTCCCGGTGATCGTGAACGGCGGCGCGGAGCAGTACGCGACCCGCGGCACCGAGACCTCGCGGGGGACCAAGACGTTCAGCCTCGTCGGCAAGGTCCGCAGGACCGGGCTGATCGAGGTGCCGTTCGGCACGACGCTCCGCCGCGTCATCGAGGACATCGGCGGCGGCGTCGCCAAGGGCTTCAAGGCGGTGCAGACGGGGGGGCCCTCCGGCGGCTGCCTCGGCGAGGAGTTCCTCGACACCCCGCTGGACTACGAGAACCTGGCGGCCGCCGGCTCCATCCTCGGCTCCGGCGGCCTCATCGTCCTCGACCAGGACACCTGTATCGTCGACACGGCACGCTACTTCCTCCGCTTCACCCAGGACGAGTCGTGCGGCAAGTGCGCGCCCTGCCGCATCGGCACCGGCCACCTCGTCGAGATCCTCGACGCCATCTGCGGGGGCAAGGCCGAGCTCGCCGACCTCGACAAGCTGGAGACGCTCGCTCGCGTGGTGAAACGCAGCTCGCTGTGCGGGCTGGGCCAGACGGCCCCCAACCCGGTGCTGACCGCGCTCAAGTACTTCCGCAGCGAGTTCGTCGAGCACATCGTCGACCGCCGCTGCCGGGCAGCCGTCTGCCGCGATCTCGTCACCTACCGCATCATCCCGGGCAGGTGCACCGGTTGTCAGCGCTGCGTCCAGGTCTGCCCGACGGGCGCCATCACCGGCCCGCGCGCCGAGGCCCACAACCTCGATCCGGAGAAATGCATCAAGTGCCGCTCCTGCTACGAGGTCTGCCGGTTCGACGCGATCGCCGGCGACGCCATCGTGATCGCCTCGGGAGCCGACCATGTCGCCTGACGTGCGCCTGGAGATCGACCGCCACGCCGTGGTGGTGCCCGCCGGCACCACCGTGCTGCGTGCGGCGGAAGCTGCCGGCGTCGGCGTGCCGGCGCTCTGCTCGCACCCGGAGCTGACACCGTTCGGCGGCTGCCGGCTCTGCGCCGTCGAGATCGAAGGGACGAAGCCGTACCCGCTCGCCTGCAGCACGGCCGTGACCGAGGGCATGCGCGTCATCACGGACACGGCAGGGTTGCGCGAGCAACGCCGTCAGATCCTCGGGCTCCTCCTCTCCCAGCACCCCTCGAGTTGCCTCGTGTGCGGCGAACAGGACGACTGCCGGCGCACGCAGCAGACCATCCGCAAGGCCGGCGTCGCGACCGGCTGCCGGACCTGTCCGCGCGACGGCGCCTGCGAATTGCAGCAGGTGGCGGAGTCGGTCGGCGTCGAGTGGGCCGGTCACCCGGTCGCCTACCGGGGACTCGAGCCCGAACACGACGAGCCGTTCTACGACCGCGACTACAACCTCTGCATCCTCTGCGGCCGCTGCGTGCGCATGTGCGCTGAGGTGCGAGGCGCCGGCGTGCTCGCCTTCATCGACCGGGGGCCGCGGACCCTCATCGGCCCCGCCTTCGGCAGGTCGCACGAGGCGGCCGGGTGCGAGTTCTGCGGGGCCTGCGTGTCCGTCTGCCCCACCGGCGCGCTCGCCGACAAGGTGTCCAAGTGGGACGGCGCGCCCGACGGCGTCGCCGTCTCGACCTGCCCTCTCTGCCCCCTCGGCTGTCAAGTCGAACTGGCGCATGCAGGGGGCCGGCTCTCCTCCGTCCAGCGGCGCCCGTGACCCGGAGCTCAACGACGGACAGCTGTGCCTGCGCGGCCGGTTCTGCCTGCCCGAGACGACGCAGCATCCGTCGAGGGCGCGCCGACCCGATGCTGCGCAAGGGGCGATACGACCGCATCGTCGACTGGGACGAGGCGCTCGCCGCGGTGAGCGCGCAGCTGATGAGCGCGCGCCCGGAGGACGTCCTCGTGCTCGTGGGCGGCGACCTGCCCAACGAGGCGCTCTTCGCCGCGCAGCGGCTGGCTCGCGAGGGGCTCTCGGCGCGCGGCGTCGACTCGACCGTACGCGACGACCTGCCGGGCGGGCCGGGAGCCTGGTCGCGACTCTTCGCCCTGCCCGTGTCGATCGAGGGCGTCGCCACCTGCGACCTCGCCATCGTCGCGGGCCTCGACCCACGCTACGCGTTCTCCGTCGCAGGCGTGCAGGTGCGCCGCGCCTTGCGCCGGGGGGCGCGGCTGGTGACCGTCGACGCTCGCGAGACGACCCTGTCCCGAGTGGCCGACCATGACTTGCGCCCACCGCCCGGTGAGGAGGCCGCAGCGCTCGCGCGCCTGCTGCGGACGCGCTCGCCGGCGGGACTCGCGCCGGCCCCTTGACGGCCGCGACGACGCCGTCGTCGCGGCGGCCTCCGAACTCCGGCGGGCGCAGGCTCCGGCGATCGTGCTCGGGCCGCGCACCTTCGACTGCGCCGGCGCCGATGGACTCCTGGCCGAGCTCGAGCTCCTGGCAAGGGACTCAGCCATCACGATCGTGCCGCTGACGCACGCCGCCAACGCGCGCGGCGCGCTCGAGCTCGGG
Organism: uncultured Thermoleophilia bacterium; assembly: GCA_963739595.1. Taxonomy (GTDB): domain Bacteria; phylum Actinomycetota; class Thermoleophilia; order UBA2241; family UBA2241; genus CAIXSE01. The sequence continues at coordinate 41,780 of CAVUBA010000005.1, read as the reverse complement.
GCGCTGGCCGGCGTGCTGCCGGGCCCCCGCTGGGAGCCCGCAGCGCGGCGGAGGCCGTTCGACCTGGCGAGCCTCCGGGCCGGCCGACGACCCGCCGTGCTCTACCTCATCGGCGAGGCGCCGTTCGCCGAACGCCCCCCCTGCGACTACCTGATCGCCCAGGACCTGTACCTGCCGCCGTTCCCGGTCGACGCGTTCCTGCCGGCCGCCTCGTTCGCCGAGGACGGAGGCACCTTGACGAACCTTGAAGGCCGCGTGCAGGAACTGCGCCCGGTCGAGCACTCCGCGGCAAGCGCCGGGCACGATGGTCCGCTGCCGGACTGGGCGATCCTGTCCGGGATCGCGCATCGCCTCGGCCGCGCGGACCTCAGCTACGCGGACGCCGAGGCGGTGCGGCGCGCGATCCGCGCCGAGGCGCCCGCCTTTCCGCGCGGGGGGGACCGGGCGCGACGGCGCATGACACCGCTGCCACGACGACGCCGACCGGCTGAGACGGCGGCTCCCGGCAGGGGCCGCTTCACGCTGGTCCCCGAGCGCGCGGCGTTCCGCCATCGTGGCACGGACCTGAGCGCCGTCGTCGAGGGTCTCGCTGAACTCGACCTGGAACGCGGCGTGCGCATGCACCCCCGCGACCTCGACCGGCTGGGCATCGGGCCGGACGGCGACGTGGGCATCCATCTGGGCGGCGACCTCGTGGTCGCGCCCGTGCGGCCCGATCCAGCCTGCCCCCGAGGAGCGGTCTATGCGGTCCGCGTAGCGGCCTGGGGCGGGTTGGCCGCAGGTGAGCGCCTCGACGCGCTCGCGCGCTTGCCGGCCAGGCCGCTGCGTGTGCGTGTGACGGCCGCAGACGGTCCGGTACGCTCCCGACTGGAGGACCATGGTCGGCATCGTTGAGCGCCGCATGATCGCGCCCAACCTCCACGTGCTCACGGTGCACGCACCGGACGTGGCGGAGGCCGCCGAGCCGGGCATGTTCGTGATCCTGCGTCCGGCCGACGATGGCGAGCGCATCCCGCTGACCATCGCAGACTGGGACGCCACGGCCGGCTCGGTCTCCTCGGTCTTCTCGCAGGTCGGCGCCTCGACGGCGCGGCTGGCGCGCCTGCGGGCCGGAGACACGATCCCCTCGTACGCCGGCCCGCTGGGACGCCCGACCGAGATCGCCAGCTTCGGGACGGTACTCCTCGTCGGCGGCTGCTACGGCGTCGGCAGCATCTATCCGATCGCCCGGGCGCTCACTGCCGCAGGGAACCACGTCATCGCTGTCCTCGAAGCACGAAGCGCCTACCTCCTCTTCTGGGAGGACCGGACTGAGAGACGTGGTCGAGCGGCTCATCGTCGTGACACGCGACGGCAGCCGCGGGCACAAGGGCCACGTGACCCGCCTTGCCGAGATCCTGACGCTCGAGGGCATCCTCCCGGACCGCGTCATCGCCCATGGCTGCACGTTCCAGATGATGGCGGTGGCCGAGCAGCTTCGGCCGCTTGACGTGCCGGTCAGGGTGAGCATGAACCCGATCATGATCGACGGCACGGGGATGTGCGGTGTCTGCCGCCTGACGGTCGCCGGGAGCAGGAAGTTCGCCTGCGTGGACGGACCGGAGTTCGACGCGCCGCGAGATCGACTGGGACGAGGTCCTGGCGCGACGCGAGAGCTACGCGGCCGAAGAGGTGGCTCCGCTGCGCCGCAGCGGAGCCACGTCCCACTTCTGAGCGGAGGACGAGGCGAGATAGACGTGACGGCGACGGTGGACAGTACGACGGTGAGCGGCAGGCAGCCGATGCCCAAACAGGATCCGGCCGAGCGCGTGCGCAACTTCGACGAGGTCGCGCTCGGCTACTCCGCCGAGGAGGCGGGCAGGGAAGCCGCGCGCTGCCTGGCCTGCAAGAAGCCGAAGTGCGTCGACGGCTGCCCGGTGGGCATCGACGTCCCCGCGTTCATCGAGGCGATCGTCGGCCGGCGACCTCGGCGACGGGCATCGCGAGGCTCAAGCAGACCAACGCTCTGCCCGCCGTGTGCGGCCGGGTGTGCCCGCAGGAGGAACAGTGCGAGCGCACGTGCGTCCTCGGCAAGAAGGGCGAGCCCGTCGCGATCGGCCGTCTCGAGCGTTTCCTGGCCGACTGGGAGGCCGAGCTGGGGGCAGGCGGAGGCGCCCAGGGTCGCGCCGGCCAACGGCCGCCGCGTCGCGGTCGTCGGCTCTGGTCCGGCCGGTCTCACCGTCGCCGCCGACCTCGCCGATGCTCGGCTACGCCGTCACGGTCTACGAGGCGCTCCACGAAGCCGGCGGCGTACTCACCTACGGGATCCCGGAGTTCCGCCTCCCCAAGGCCATCGTCGCGCCGCGAGGTGGACTACGTGCGAAGCCTGGGCGTCCACCTGTGCCTCGACTACGTGATCGGCAAGACTCGTACCATCGACCGCCTTCTGGACGACGGACGACGCCGTGTTCGTCGCGGCGGGCGCCGGGCTGCCCTGGTTCCTCGACATCCCCGGCGAGAACCTCAACGGCGTCTACTCCGCCAACGAGTACCTGACGCGCTGTAACCTCATGAGAGGCTACCGGTTCCCGGCCGCGGAGACCCCGCTGAGAGCGCTCGGCCAGGGTCGCCGTGTTCGGCGGCGGCAACGTCGCCATGGACTCGGCGCGAACGGCGCTGCGGCTCGGCGCCGACGAGGTGCACATCGTCTACCGCCGGAGCCGCGACGAGTTGCCGGCGCGCCTGGAAGAGGTCGAGAACGCCGAGGAGGAGGGCGTCATCTTCGACTATCTGACGCTTCCCGTGCGCCTCATCGGCGACGAGCACGGATGGCTCGCCGAGATCGAGTGCCTGCGCATGGAGCTCGGCGAGCCCGACGACTCCGGCCGGCGCCGCCCGCTGCCGGTTCCCGGCTCCGAGTTCCGCCTGCGCATCGACGCCTCGGTCTGCGCCATCGGCAACAGTCCGAACCCCCTCGTGCCGATGACCACCCCCGGACTCGATGTCGGCGAGCGCGGCACGATCGTGGCCGACGAGGCGACCGGCTTGACGTCGCGCGATCGCGTCTGGGCCGGCGGCGACGTGGTCACCGGCGCGGCCACGGTGATCAGTGCGATGGGCGCCGGCCGGCGCGCCGCGCCGGTCGATCCACGAGACGCTGAGCGGCGCGACGGGAGGTGAGCGGCCATGAGGCTCGACGAGGTGGCCGCCGCCCTCGGCTGCGAGCTGCTCGACAGCGGCGACGGCGCGGAGGTGGAGGTCGAGGCCGTCGTCGCCTCTGACGGCATGAGCGAGATCCTCGCGTTCCACTGCCCGCACGCGCTCATGCTCACCGGACTCACCAACATCCAGTCCGTGCGCACCGCCGTCGTAGCCGACGTCCACGCGATCGTCTACGTACGCGGCAAGCGCCCCCAGGAGCGCGTCCTCCAGCTCGCCCACGACAGCGGGATCCCCGTGCTCGGCGACCGACCTGGGGATGTTCGACTGCTGTGGCATCCTCTACCAGGCCGGCCTCAAGGGGGCGATGTAGCGTGGCTGAAGAGCTGCTCGGCTGCTGCTTCCGGGTCCACGGTCGCGACTACGACAAGGGCGGCGAGACGTCCACCGAGGTGAAGTCGCTGCTCACGAGCCTCGAGCTCGACCCGGCGCTCGTCCGCCGCGCCGTCGTCGTCGTGTTCGAGGCCGAGATGAACGTGGTGATGTACGCCGACGAGGGCAAGCTCACGCTCACGATCACCGACGAGGACATCACCATCGAGATGGACGACCGCGGCCCGGGCATCCCCGACATCGGCCTGGCCATGCAAGAGGGCTGGTCCACCGCCACTGACGAGATGCGCGAGATGGGGTTCGGCTTCGGCATGGGCCTGCCGAACATCCGGCGCAACTCGGACAGCTTCGAACTCCGCTCCGACGTGAACGGGGGTACCGTCGTCGTGAGCCGAATCAGGTTGGACAGCGATGGTTGAGTACGCGCACGGGTTCACCATGGACGCGTCGCGCTGCGACGGCTGCCTCGCCTGCATGCGAGTCTGCCCCACCGAAGCGATCCGCGTGACGAATGGCAAGGCGCGTGGTCAAGCGGGAGCTGTGCATCGACTGCGGCTCCTGCCTCACCGCCTGCACGCGGGGAGTGTTCGCGCCTACGACGCGCACGCTCGAGGACTTCGAGGGATACGCGTTCAGGGTCGCGATCCCGTCTCCCGTGCTGTACGGCCAGTTCCCACTGGACGTGAAGCCCGAGGACATCGCCCAGGGTCTGCTGGCCGTCGGTTTCGACGCGGTGTGGGACTACGGCGTGGACACGCGACTCGTGGCGCAGGCCATCGTCGACTACATGGACCACTGGGACGGACCGCGGCCGGTGATCTCCATCGCCTGCGCCGGTCGTGGTGCGCCTCATGCAGGTCTCCTACCCGCGCATGCTCGAACAGGCGATCCGCATCCGCCCGCCGCGCGAGGTCGCAGGGCGCGAAGTCAAGCGCCGCTATGCGGAAGAGCTCGGCCTCGATCCCGAGCAGATCGCCGCGATCTACGTCACGCCGTGCCAGGCGCGGACCGTGTCGATCCTCCAGCCGGCCGAGGGTGGCAGCAGTTGCCTGGACGGCGCCATCGGCATCCCCCAGCTGTACAACAGCGTGCTGAGCGCGGCCCGCGAGGCCGCGGAGGGCGCGATTCCCATCGCGGCTCAGCACCCGGTCCGCTCATCCATCATGCTGCGCTGGTCCACGCGCCGGCCACTCGCCGAGCTTCTCAAGCATCACCGCTACCTGGCCGTCACCGGATTGCCCAACGTGATCCGCGTGTTCGACGACATCGAGAAGGGCAAGCTGCGCGACATCGACTTCCTGGAGGCGAACGCCTGCTGGGGCGGCTGCTGCAACGGCAACCTCACCGTGGACAACGTGTACGTGTCCCAGGCGAAGCTGCAACTGCTGATGGCCGAGCTTCCGGACACCGACCCGCTGACGGAGGCCGAGGTGGCCCGCCGCTATCCCGCGGCCGACTTCGGCATCGAACGCCCCTTCCTGCCACGCGAGCACGCGTCGTCGTCGGCGATCTGCGCGAACGGGTGCGGCGCCACAAGGAGGCCGAACGAATCGCGGCTTCGCTGCCCGGCTACGACTGTGGGCTCTGCGGCGCGCCGTCGTGCGCGGTCCTCGCCAGGGACGTAGCCGCCGCCGAGGCCGTCAAGACCGACTGCGTGTTCGCCTCGAGGCGCCGGTTGGACCAGCTGCGCCACCATCGGCGCGACCCGGAGCCGGAGGACCGGTGAGACGCCGGGGGCGGCGGCGCTGCGCGCCGCCGCCCCCGGCGTCGTTCACACCGCCAGCCGCGCTTCGCGCGGCCGCCGCGTCACACCATCTCGTGGTATTTGTACGAGATCTTCACCTTCGTGCGGTAGGCGACGATCGCCTTGCCCTCGATCTTCATGTCGAACTCGACGGCCTCGGCGATGCGCAGGTCCTCGCGATGGATCCCTGCCTTCTCCACGGCGTTCTTCGCTGCCTGTTCCCACGACTCGGAGCTCGAGCCGATCACTTCCATCACGCGGTACACGCTGTCCGACATGGCGACTCCTTCGCTTGGGGTGGTCAAGAGCTGGTGACGTATCTTAGCCGGAACCGGCCGAATGGGAACCCCTCCGGCACGAACATCTGTCCGCCCCGCCTGCTAGCCTCGATCGCGAACGCCGCCGCAGGCCCCGGCTGCTCCGGCGGCCGGCCAACGATGCGGTCGCTGCAGACACAGCATCGTCTGGTCCTGTGGCGGCGTTCCACTTTCCCGCCAGCGAGCCGTGAGGAGCCGCCATGCCCCGCCCAGACGCACCGTTCGGCCTCGTCGTCGGCTCGCCGACTCTCGCCACCACCCCGGCCGAAGGCGGCCTTGCCCTCCCGGTCTCCGCCTGCGCGCCCTCCCCCGGTCCGCGAGGCCGGCCGGTCGCCGCCGTCGCGGTAGACGACGACCTCGTCTGGGTCACCGACGTCCCGTCGGTGCCTCTGGGCGCGGTGCGGGCGCCCTCACCCGCGGCGCTCGTCCATCTCTGTGTCCGGCTCGCGCAGGAGTTGGCCGTCGCCGACGGCCGAGCGCTGGAGACGGCATTCATCGATGCGGAACTGGTCGACGCGGCCGCCCGGGCAGTCGCCGGCTACCTCGACGACCTGCCGGACCTCCCCTTCGTCGGTGAGCCCTTCGGCGGCGAGGAGGGCACGGACTGACGCGCGACTGGCCCGCCACGGCTGCTTTCGCGCCGCAGGCAGGGCGAGCCGCCTGCCCGACCCCACTTCTTGCTCAAGGAAGCGAGGGGGGCGGCCGACCCCGTTGAAGCAAGGCATGCTCTCCTTCTCCGGCGCAAGGTCACTCCAGCGCCGGCGTTGCCCGAGCAGCGACCCGACCGGCGGGAGACCAGGCGTCCACATGACACGCTCGTTCACGGCAAGGCACCCCGGCCTCACGCGCGCCCTCGCGACGGGCATGGTCGCCCTCGCCGCGCTGCTCCTCGCGGTCTGGACCGCGCCGCGCGCGAGCGGCGCAGCCGCCGCCTGGATGCGCGCGCCGTCTGTGCGCCTGCAGACGCTGCGCGTCCCCGGCGACGGCCGGCTCGCGGTCGCGCGCGCGGCGGTCGGCGACGCCGAGGCCCCCGTAACCCTGGACGCCGGCGAGAGCTTCACCATGGCCGGCGTCACCTGCGACGCGCCCGCCCGCGGCGGCGTTACTCTCAGTCTGCGCACCAGCATCGACGGCACCGCCTGGGGCCCGTGGCTCGAGGCTCCGCTCGAGATCGCCGGAGAGGGCAGCACGGCCACGGCGTACACCGACCCGCTCTGGACCGGCACCGCCCGCTACGTGCAGGTGACGGCCGGCGGCGGCTCCCGCGGAGCGGCCGCTCTCACCGGCGTCCACGTCGTCGCCATCGACCCCACGGGAGATGGCAGCGTCGCGGCGCGATTCACCGGGGCCGTGCGTCGCCTGGCGGCCACTGTGGCCGGCATCAGCGTCGTGCCGCCGGCGTCAGCCGCCTCGTCGGCCCCGGTCATCGTCACCCGTTCGGAATGGGGCGCAGACGAGAGCCTGCGGTCGGCGGAGCCTTCCTACGCTCCCGTCAAGGTGGCGATCATCCACCACACCGCGAGCGGCAACCTCTACTCCCGCGCGGACGCGCCCGCACTGGTGCGCGGCATCTACGCCTACCATACGCAGAGCCTGCACTGGAACGACATCGCCTACAACTTCCTCGTCGACCGTTTCGGGACCATCTACGAGGGCCGGTACGGTGGCGTCACCCGTGGCGTCGTCGGCGCCCACGTGTACGGCTTCAATACCGGCAGCACGGGGATCTCGGTCATCGGCACGTTCATCGACGAGGCGCCGCCCGCCGAGGCTGTGGCGGCCCTCGAGCGCCTCCTGGCCTGGAAGCTCGCCATCTGCGGGCTCGACCCGTCCGGAACGGCTCAGCTCGTCTGCGGCGCCACGGACAAGTACACCAAGGGCGCCACGGTGACGCTGCCGGTCGTCGCCGGTCACCGACAGGCCAACTACACGGAGTGTCCCGGCGACGCCTTCTACGCGCTCCTGCCGGCGATCCGTGCCGACGTCGCCAGACGCATCGGCACCAGCCTGGGAGCGACGGTGAACGCGAGCGCCCCGCTCATCAGCCCCAACGGAGACGGCGTGCTCGACTCCACCGACCTGACCGTCGGCATCACAGCCGTCGCCGACTGGCGCCTCGCGCTCAAGGACGCCGGCGGGCACACCGTGGCGTCGTGGAGCGGCCAGGGCGCCACGGCCGCCGTCACCTGGAAGCGGGACGTCGAACGGCTCGGACGTGCCCGACGGCGTCTACACGGCCGAGCTCACCGCCACCTCCGCGAGCGGCGACGCGACCAGCGCCTCGACACAGATCACCGTGGACACGACGGCGCCCCGCCTCGCCGGCGCCGCCGTCTCGCCGGCGTCCTTCAGCCCCAACGGCGACGGCCAGGCCGAGACGGCCGCGGTCACCTACAGTCCCGCCGAGGCCTGCGACGTCCGCGTCGGCGTGCTGGACGCGTCCGGCGACGTCGTGCGCTGGCTCCAGGGCTGGCGGGCGCAGGACACGCGGTCGTACTCCGTCACCTGGGACGGCCGCATCACCTCCGGCGGCGGCCTCGCCGCCGCCCCCGAGGGCCTCTACCGCTTCGACGTGGAGCGCCGCGACGAGGCGGGCAACATCGCCCGTCAGGGAGTCAAGGTCAAGCTCGACAAGACGCTCGGCTTCCCAGTGGCCACCCCGGTCACCATCTCCCCCAACGGCGACGGCGTCCGTGACGTCACCAAGCTGGGATTCACGCTGACGCGCAAGGCCACCGTCACGGTGCGCGTCTTCGACGGCGACAAGGTCGTGCGCAAGCTCGCCCTGGGCGTGCTCGCAGCCGGAGCCCGCACGGCGACGTGGGACGGCCGGGCCGGCTCGGGCGAGTACCTCGCCAGCGGCCGGCCGACGTTCACCGTCACCGCGGTCTCCTCCCTCGGCGAGAGCAGCGCCGGCAAGAACCTGGTCGTCGACCTCTACCGACCCAGGCTGTACGCCCCGGCCGGCAAAGCCATAGCGGCGGGAGCCGCCACCAAGCTCAGCTTCAAAGCCGTCGATCCCTACAGCGCCAAAGTCGACGTGAGCTACGTCGTGACCGACGCGAAGGGCCGCCGCGTCGCCTCAGGCCATCCCGGCTGGCAGCCCATCGGCCAGTCGCTGAGCGTCACCTGGAGACCGGCGTCGCGCGGCGTCTTCACGGTGACCTACAGCGCCGTCGACCTCGGCGGCAACCACGAAGGCGGCACGGCGCGCACCATCGTCACCGTGCGCTAGGGACCAGCGCCTGGCCGCACGCGGGCGCGTGCGATCGACCGCCGGAGAGGTTCAGTACAGCTCGGGCACGAACGTCTGGCTGTCGATCGGCGGCCGCACATACCCCTTGTCCGGCGGCCGCTCATCGAGCTTGAGGTCGTGGTGCGTCACGTCCTCGTACGGGATCTGGCTGAGCAGGTGGTGGATCATGTTCAGCCGCGCGCGGCGCTTGTCGTCGGCGTTGACCACCCACCAGGGCGAGTCCTTGGTGTCGGTGTAGCTGAACATCTCGTCCTTGGCCTGCGAGTACTCGATCCAGCGCATGCGGCTCGCCAGGTCCATCGGGCTGAGCTTCCAGACCTTGAGCGGGTCCTTGAGGCGCGCCTGGAACCGCTTCTCCTGCTCCTCGTCGCTGACGCTGAACCAGTACTTGAGCAGGATGATCCCGCTGCGGATGAGCATGCGCTCGAACTCGGGGCAGGTGCGGAAGAACTCCCACACCTCGTCCTCGGTGCAGAAGCCCATCACGCGCTCGACGCCGGGCCGGTTGTACCAGGAGCGGTCGAAGAGGACCATCTCGCCGGCCGCCGGCAGGTGCTCCACGTAGCGCTGGAAGTACCACTCCGTGCGCTCGCGCTCGGTCGGCGTGGCGAGGGCGGCGATGCGCACGACGCGCGGGTTGAGGTGCTCGGTGACGCGCTTGATCGTGCCGCCCTTGCCGGCGGCGTCGCGGCCCTCGAAGATCACCGCGACGCGCAGCCCGGCGTGCTTGATCCACTCCTGGAGCTTGACGAGCTCGACCTGGAGCTTCTCGATCTCGGCCTCGTACGTCTCGCGGTCGATCTTCTTGTGGTGCCCGCGCCTTCTCGGCGGGCGGCGTGCTCATGTCCGGCAGCGGCCCGGACGTCGTCTCGACAGCGTCGGCCTTCTTCTTGTCCTTCGCCTTGTCGGCCATCGAGCTCCCCTCAGACGCGGGCTTGGGCGGTCCGCCACATCATAGTGCAGGCCGCTGAGGCGTGGGAGTACGCCGCCCCCACGTGGCGATTCTGCCCACTGACGAGGTTCTTCACCCACGCTCGCCGGGGCTGCCTGGTGTATCCTCTCGACAAGCGAGCAGCGTGGAAGTGGAGACCCCCGTGGAGCTGTCCGATCGTCCTCTCGAGGCCGAACTGGCCGATATCGCCGAACGAGCCGAACCCGGCCGCACGGCGCAGCTCGCCGTGCGTCACTGGGGCTGGGACGGACGCGGCGGCGCCACGCTGGAGGTCACCGGCCGCGAGTTCGGCGAGATCACCCGCGAGCGAGTGCGCCAGCTGTGCGAACGGCTGTCGCAGCGGCTCCGCGCCGGAGCAGGAGCCGACGCCGGCGCTCGACCGCGCGCTCGTCCTCGCCGCGCACGCGGCGCCGACGACGGCGCACGACCTGGCCCGCCGCCTCGCCGACGAGCACATCTCGGCGCGGCCGTTCGACCCGGCGGGCCTGCTCACGGCCGCCGCCGTCCTCCGCCGCGACCCCACCTTCACCCTCGAGACGGTCAAGGACGTCACCGTGGTCCTGCCCGACCCGCCGGACCCGGGGAACGACACGGTGGCCGTCATCGCCGCCGTCGCCGACACCGCCCGCGCCATCGTGCGCCGGTCGGGCGCGGCCCGCGTCGGAGAAGTCACGGGCCGCGTCGCCGCCGACCTCGCCGTCTGGGTCGACGACGAGCTGGTCACGGCGGTCGTCTCCGAGCCCGCGGACTTCGTCTGGCTCGAACGGCGCACGGGCTGGTTCTTCCTGCCGTCGGTCGCCAAGAACGCCGTGGCGTCGCGCGTCGCCAAGGTGCTCAGCATCACCGGCGCGGTGCGCCTGCACGACCTGCACGCCGGCATCCGCCGCGACGAGCGCATGCGCGAGTTCGTGATGCCCGAGTACATCCTGGCGGAGCTCTGCGAGCGGCTCCCCGGAGTGACCGTCGCCGGCGACCTCGTCGTGGCGGAGACCCGGCAGCGCGCCGAGGACGTCCTCGAGACCACGGAGCTCACCCTGCTGCGCGCGCTCACCGAGGCCGGCGGAGAGGCTGACCGGCACGAGCTCGAGCGCGCCTGCCTGGCCGCCGGCATGAAGCTCTCCAGCTTCAACAACCGCATCGCGTACTCTCCGATCGTCACCGAGCTGGGACACGGCCGCTACGGCCTGCGTGGTTCGAACGATGCCGCCGGGGACGGCGGTCCCGCGGCGACCTGGCGCGCGGCGGGGCTCTCCCGACGCCCCGCGGCGACGACGAGGTGCCACGGCCGGGCGACCTCGCCGCCTTCCGCTCGCCGCGCCGCCGCTGAGGAGGCCTGAGGCCGTGCTCTACTGGCGCATCGCCGCCATCGCCTTCACGGCGCTCTTCATCTTCCTGCTGGTGTGGTCGAGCGGCGTGAAGCTCGCGCTCTTCTGGGCCGCCGGCATGGCCGCCTTCCTGCTCCTCCTCTGGGCGGCCACGATACCGCTGCGGGCGCGGCGGCGCAGGGCCTGGCGCGAGATGGGCCTGGGACCCGACGGGCGGCCGCTGCCGGAGGAAGAGGAGAGACGAAGAGAGCCATGACCGTGATCGACGAGCATCATCGGGCGCCGCTTCCCGTCGGTGGCCGGGAGAGCCCTCTCGGGCGAGGTCGTGCGCCTTCCCGAGGACCTCGCCGGCGCGCCGGCGCTGCTGCTCTGCGCCTACCGGCGCGGGACGCAGGAGGACGTCGACCGCTGGGCTGCGTTCGCCGCGCGACGGCTGCCGGACCTCGTCGTCTACGAGCTTCCCATCATCTCCTCGCGCCTGTGGCGGCCGCTGCAGGGCTGGATCGACGGCGGCATGCGCGGCGGCGTGCCGCCGAGCCTCTGGGCGCGCGTCGTGACCCTGTACGACGACGGCACGCGAGCGCGGACGTTCATCGGCGACGGCGGCGGCTGGCGCACGCAGGTCGTGCTGCTCGACGCCGCCGGAGTGGTCGCGTTCGCGGACTCGGGCGGGTTCAGCGAGGAAGACGGCGGAACGCCTGGCCGGCGGCCGCCGCCGCGCTCGAGAGCCGTGAGGGATGAGGCGCTCGGCACGAAGCAGGCGCGCCTGAAAGCAGCGCGCACGTCCACCGAAGCGACTACCGCCCCGCGCCGCCCTCAGCCGGCGCCGAAGAAGTCGCCGGCGAGCTCCGGCGCGATGATCGTGAGCAGCTCGGCCGGCGAGTAGGCGACGCGCTCCGCGCCGGCCTCCATGAGCATCTCCGGCTCGTGCCAGCCCCAGGAGACGCCGAGCGGCGTCACGCCGGCCTCGCGCGCCTCGCGGATGTCGCCGGCCGTGTCGCCGACGTACCAGTAGACCTCCTGGCCGGGGAACCGGGCCAGGAGCGCGTCGATCTTGTCGACCTTGCTGCGCGCCGTCTCGGCGCCGGCCACCTCGGCCACGCCGTGGACCTCGTGCGTGCGCAGCCAGCCCTCCACGACCTCGGTCGGGCTCGACGTGACGATGACGACGGTGCGCGCGTCGGCCAGATCCTCGATCACCTGCGGCACGAGCGGGAACGGCTTGAGCCAGTGGCGGGCGCGGATCAGCGCGTCGCCGAGCCGGTGCAGCACGTCCGCGACGCGCGCGTCGTCCACGCCCCGCGCGCGCATGCCGGCGTAGAAGTTGTCCTCCATGACCGCCAGCAGGTCGTCCGTCGTGGCGAAGCCGGGGACGCCGGCCGCGGTGCAGGCGTCGATGAAGGCGGTGCTGAACACGTCGAGCGAGTCGACGATCACGCCGTCGAAGTCGAACATGACGAGCTCTCGGCGGTCCTGGTCCACGGCCATCCTCGCGATCGGGAAGAAGACGGGGGCCCGGCCGGCCGCTGACGCGGCCGGCCGGGCCCCCTCACAGACTCAGTAGTGCAGTCCGGTCTTGTTCTTGAACTGCTCGACGCAGTTGATCTCGATGTCGAGCAGCTGGGCGATGCGCGCCTTGGCGGCGATGCCCTTGGCCACGCCGGGGACGCCCGTGATCGTCCCGATGTCGAGCTCCTCCCTGAGAAGCCGCATCGTGTAGGGATCACTGAGGTCCCGCGGGGTCACGTGGAGCTTGTCGGCGACGTACTTCTTGGCTTCGTCGATCCTCATCTTCTTGCTGAGCTGCATACGAGCAACGAGATCTCCCGCTGCCCTGATGCCGCCCATGGACGAGGCCAACAGATGCGCCATGTGCATGCCGGCGGGGTCACCAGTACCCACCTACAACCCGTCGGCCTTGCCGATCTCGATCATGGCCGCGCTGCAGCGGGTCACGACGTCGACCGCCGGGGTCTCGAACATCGGCACGCCGCCGACGCCCATGCCCACGTTCGGGTGGATCGGCACCTTGGCGATGTCGGTGCACGACTTGACGAACACCAGCGCCTTGCCGAGGTTCCACGGCGTGGACTTCTTGGTGTTGGTCGTGCTGACCGGGCCGAAGATCGCGACGCCGGCCTCCTCGCACACCTGCAGCTGCTGATGCGGCCACATGCCGGCCAGTCTCTTGCCGTTGTACTCGATGGTGCCGTGGATGCCGGTCACCATCTCGGTCGACATGCCGATCTCGACCGGCATGCCGGTCTCCTTGGCGACGTGCTCGGTGCTCTTGAGTACCGCAGCGAACTCACCGTCGCCGGTGGACGCCACGGTGTCGTAGTCGATGCCGTCGGCGCCCATCTCGACCATGCAGTCGCTCATCTCGATGCAGTCTTCGAGGCACTTGGCGCCGGCCGCCTCCTGCGTCTCCTGCGACTCCTTGATCTTGCCCTGCTGCATGAGGTCGTAGGGGTTGTCGAAGGGACCGTCGGTCTTGAAGTACAGGCCCGAGGTTCGGCATGAACCCGTAGAGCAGCGGGAAGATCGTGGTCTCCTGCAGGATCTCGACATGGAGCATCTCGAGCTTCTTGAGGAAGCGCTGCGGCTTCACCGAGTAGTCGTTGTGCGAGATCTCCATGGAGTCGAAGCCGAGCATCGACTCGAAGAGACGCACGCCGACCTCACGGTTGACCGGCGCGACCACGCCGCTGGACATCTGCGACGAGTTCAGCGCGTTGACGCACCCGTCCTTGGTCATGACGACCTCGTGGCCACGCTCCACTCCCCAGATGCGCGTCGGGGCAGCGAACATGTCGACCAGCCAGTCGATCTCGTTCTCGGTCAGAGGCGGAACCTTGGCCTTCTTGGCCGCGAACTCCGACCCGTCGATGAACTCCTGGCGGAGCTCGTCCCTGGTGAACTCGACGTTCGAGTTGTCACCCATTCTCGTCAGGATCTTCGTCATATCACTACGGCCCTCCACTGTGTCGCTGTCAGAAGTCCCAGGCCGTCCCGGGGGTTTCGCTGTGCTTGTCTGCTCTGCGTGTTCGTCTTCGTGAGGGCGCCGGCGGCGGCCCTGTGGCCGCCGCCGGCGCCGGTCTTCACGCCGTCCAGGCGAATCCCGTTACTCGACCGGGATCTCCTTGGCGACGGCCTCGAGCTCCATGCCCTGACGCTTGCGGATCGCCCACGCGGCGATCCAGATGACGATGGCGGCCACGTACAGGATCGCCATGAAGATCATGGAGTTCTTGTTCTTGTAGCCGACGCCGTAGACGTTGAGCTTGTCGTAGAACCAGGCGATCAGCATGCCCGCCATGAAGAGCACGTAGATGATCCCGACGATCGGGAGGATCGGGCCCTTGGGCAGCGCCGAGTTCTGCCAGATGGCCTTGGCGCGGAACGGCATGGCCACGAACGCGCAGCCGGTGACGAAGAACATGACCGCGATCACCAGGGTGGCGTCGTAGGTGAGCTGCACGAACGACGGCTGGAACGCGTAGAACGCGGACACGATGACCGACGGGATGGCCATGAGCAGCAGCGCGTTGACCGGCACGCCGCCCGACGTCACCTTGGCGACGCTCTCGGGCAGGATGCGGTCGAACGCCGACGCGAAGATCATGCGCGTCGAGCTCAGGAACACCGTGCCCCACCAGCCGAACACGATCAGGGAGATCACGGCGATGAGGATGACCTGGAAGACGCTGTTGTTGACGATCCAGGAGGTCATGGCGGTCGGCGAGAGGTAGTCGCTGCCGGCCGGGAGCTTCGTGGGGTCGATGTACGCGTACAGGGCGCCCATGTAGCCGTTGGCGCTGGCCTCGAAGAAGGTCCAGCCCATCGTCTTGGTGACGAGGAACAGGAACGCGATGACGATGGCGACGGCGGCGAGCAGGCCGCCGGCCATCTGGTAGATGTTCTTGCGGAAGTCCTTGGCGCCGCGGACTTCGCCGTACAGCGTGGCGCCCCACACCGGCCACAGAAGCCAGAAGGCCATGACCGGGAGGAGCTTGAACGTGTCCTTGAAGGTGCCGGCGAACATCGACGACGGCATGCCCTCGCCGGCGTTCTTGATCGTGGTCGCGTAGGCGTCCTTGGCGCCGTAGAGGTCGAACATCTCACGGTTGAAGGAGGTGATGAAGTGCGCCTTCGTCGTGACGAGGAGCAGGATGGCGGCCACGGCGCAACCCGCGAGGCCGATCCAGAGGGCCCACTTCTGGAAGTTGGCGTAGGCCTTCATGCCGACGGCGACGAGGTAGGTCGCGAGGGCGATCGTCGCCAGCGAGGCGACGAAGATGCCCCACTGGGTCGTGAGCCAGTCGGCGGCGCCGCCGGCGCCGACGATGCGCAGGATCGGCTTGATGAACGAGTTGACGCACAGGGCGGCGTAGATCGGGATCCAGAGCCACAGGATGAACCACCAGCCCGTCGCCCCGAAGATGAAGCCGACCGAGCTGTGGAACACGCGTGACTGCCAGATGTAGTCGCCGCCTGCTCGTGGCATCGCGGAGATCAGACCCGCGTAGACCACGACCTCGAGGAGCACGAACAGCGTACAGATGATGATGGACCAGAACACGCTGCCGCCGGGGATGAACACGGCGTACAGAAAGCCCCAGATCCCCAGGAAGATGTTGGTCGAGAAGAACGAGTACCTGAACCCGTCTCCCGTCGACCAGCCCTTGACCAGACCGCTCGCCTTGCGGACGAACAGAGTCTGCTCGGCTGGCTTGCCGGCGTCAGTCGCCATCAGCTAAGTCCCCCTTTTGTCGTTGCTGCCCGGACGGCGCGTGACGCGCCCGCCGGGACCCTCCGTCACTCCGGGTACCCTCACCCGGACGTCAGCCTGTAGCGCTTCAGCTTGCTCTTGCCATCGAGGTCGACGACACAGCCCGCGACCATGCCCTCGGTGTAGGAGCTGCCGGGGTTGATGGCCAGCGTGCGGCCGATGCGCACCGCGGCGCGGCTCTCGTGGATGTGCCCGTGCAGCGAAAGGATGGGCTGGACCTCTTCGATCACCTCCCGTACGGCGGTGGAGCCGACGTGCGCCGAGTCCTGACCCTGGACGGTGAGCGTGTCCCAGTCGATCTTCGGAGCTACGTCGAGCTGCGTGTCGTAGGGCGGGGCGTGCAAGCCGAGCACGAGGCGCTCGGGCGGCACGGTCGCCTGCTTGACGATTTCGAGGATGCGCTGCTTGAGCTTGGGCTCGTCCTCCTCGCGCGGGGTGTCCCAGGGCGTCAGGTTGGTCCAGCCGCTCGAGGCGAGCTGATACCCTTCGGGAAGATCGAGGACGTTGCCCTCGCCGACCATGATGTGCTTGGAAGTCTTGAGGATGTCGTCGATGTCGAAGCGGTCGTCGTTGCCCGGGCACACGATGCACTGGATGTTCATGCTCTCGAGCTTCGCGTCCGCCCACTCGACCCAGCTCTCCACGGTCTTGCGCATCTGCTCGTGGAACAGCTCCTCCAGCTTGTCCTCGTCGCTCGTGTATTCGTCGCGCTCCTCGGGCGTCAGCGTCACGGGATAGTAGCCGTGATCCTTGATGAGGCGCTCGCCCTTGGCGAGCTCGTCGGCGCCCTCGAGCTCATGGGTGATGTCGAGCATGTGATAGCGCCAGTGCTCGGGCGCCGTCTGCGTGATCGGCACGATCGCCTTGCCGGTCATGTCGCCGCCGAGGATGAGGACGTCGGCCTCATAGTGGGCGGCCGAGTTGATGAACTTACGCCAGCAGACCTCCGAACCATGGACGTCCGTGGCGAAGAAGAGCCTTACCTTCACGCCGTTCCCCCTTTCGCCGCGTACGCGGGTCGCCGTTTCACTGTGCTGCCAGCCACTGCTGGTAGTCGGGGTCGTTCACGACGCCTTCTGCGCGGCCGACGCGTTCCATCCCCCACTCCATGTAGTCGAAGTCGATCTGCGACACCGTGTGCTGGATCATCGCCCAGACTCCCCACCAGATGGCCGAGAGCGCCTTGTAGAGCATGAGCCTGCCGAAGTACTTCTCGTTCATCTCGCCGCAGTACGTCTCGATGATGAGGCGTTCTTCGTCGCGCGTGAACGGGTGCTCCATGACGTAGTCGCCGAGATCGAAGTACGGGTCGGTCATCCCGCCGTACTCCCAGTCGATGATCCACATCTTGCCGTCGGCGTCGATGATGAAGTTCTCGGAGAGCAGGTCGTTGTGGCAGGCGACCGCCGGAACGGGGTTCCGCTGCGTCGCCGTCTCCACGTCCTCCATCGCCACCAGCATCGCCTGCAAGCCGCTCCGGCATCGGCGCGTCGATGTCGCGCGCGATCTTGGTGTACTTGCGCAGCATGTCGAAGAGCTGGATGTCACTCTTGAACATGCAGCCCTGATGGAACACCTTCACGGTCTCGACCGCCTGCCTGATGCGCTCGGGATGTCCGGCCATGGTGTCGGGGTGCATGATCTCACCCTCGACGAAGTCGATGACCAGGGCGCCCTCGGGATCGATCTGGTAGGCGACCGCCGGCCCGACGCCGGCCTTGGCCGCCTGGATCATGCAGTCGCGCTCGACGTCCCTGTCGATGAACATGTCGGTGCCGATGCCGGGCACGCGCATGACGTACTTCTTGCCGCCCTTCTCGGGGCCGCCGTCCACCCACACGATGTAGTTGTGGTTGGTGATGCCGCCGCCGAGCTCCTCGGTGCGGACCTCATGCCCCTTCCAGTCGGCGATGCGGGCGATGATGTCCTCAGGCGTGAGGTGGGCCTGCTCTCCCATTCGTCCTGCCTTTCCTTACGGGCGGCGCTGCTGCCGCGCGGGTGTCGGCGTTGCCAGGGAGGCGCCTCTCGCGCGCCGAGCTGCCGCGAGCGTCATCCCCGCCGCCGTGAGGCGGGCGGGGATGACGCGAGAAGAACATCGAGGGAGGCGCGAGCTCACGAAACGGGGACCTCGAGACCCATGCCGGCGAGCTCCTCGCGGACCTCGTCCATGGCCTTCTGGTAGTCCGCGTTCACGATCCGCTTGGTCTTCATGTCGTAGACCTCCTGGAACGTGAGGCCCTTGTCCGGATCCTTGAGCTTGTCGCCGAACAGCGGGAAGAGCTTCTGGGCGAGCGGCTCGGCCTGTGCCCGCGTGAGCTTGGCGGCGGCGAGGCCCATCTCTGCGTGGAACTTGTGGTCGTCCGGGACCAGCGAGTCCGACTGGACCGCCATTGCAGGGTGACCCGAGAAGACGTTTCCACCAGACGTCACAACGGCGAGCATATAGCAGGCCATTTCGTAATGGTACTGCTTGGTGCCCGAGCCGCCGCCGAGGTACGGCAGGTTGACCATGGGGTAGCCCATGTTGCGGCCGATGGCGGCGTTGGACATGGCGATCGCCCAGATCAGCGGCTTGGTGGACGAGAGGTGCAGCTTGCTGTGCAGCGGGGCGTTGTAGTGGTAGCTGCCGCGGAAGATCAGGTTGCCCATGATCATGTACGCGGTGGCCGTCACGGCCACGCCCTCGGCGCCGCCCGCGTAGCCGCCGAAGAGCGGCGTGGAGGTGGAGCCGATGTTGGCGCTGATGCTGTTGTAGAAGGCGACCTTCTGCAGCGCCTCATACCCGACGACCATCTCGGAGAGGAAGTCGATCAGGAAGCCGTCGCTCGGGCGCAGCCCGAACTCCGGGATACGTGGCGGCGAACATCGACGCCGGCTGCGAGGCCGCTGAGATGCCGTTGATGATCGGCAGGCCGGCCCGGCCGGAGCGGCGGATGCCCTCACGGGCGAGGCGCACGGTCTTCTCGGCCGCGAGGATCTCCTGCGGCGAGCGCACGCGGGAGTCCCTGCCGCGCAGGTGGAGGATGGAGGGGACGCTCACCGAGTCGACGATGTCGTAGGACGCCATCTTCTCGACGGTATCGATGAAGATCTGCTCGTCGGTGGTGTAGATGCCGCCGCCGACGTGCACCCACGGGCGGTCGTCGACGGTGTCGGGACGCCGGCCGTACATGGTCTTGCGCTCCCGGCGCTCGCCGAAGGTCGTGGCCTTGGGGGCCTGCTGGCAGGCGACGACGATCTCCTCGCGCGTGAACTGCATGACGCGGTTGGTCTCGGGGCAGTAGGCGCCCGCCTCGGCGATGAGGTCGACGGCCGCCTCGAACACGCCGTCGGTCAGCGTGTCGTCGGTGTTGATGATGGTCTCTTTGTCCCACTTCACCTTGTGGCGCGCGATCACCTCGGCGAGCTTGGGGACGTAGCGCTTCATGTAGTAGTCGGTCTCTGAGGTGAGCGGGCCGATCTCGGCGCGATCGAAGACCTCGATAAGGTCGATCATGTGGTGCTCCTCGCAGTCGTCGTGGTCGTCAGGGGCGCGGTCAGGAGACCAGCGTGGCGGACAGCGTCACGGCCTCGTAGGCCGAGGCCGCCCAGCCGTCGGCGCCGATGGTGTCGGCCCACTCCTTGGTGGTCGCGCCGCCGCCGATGATGACCTTGAAGTTGTCGCGCTGGCCCTGGTCCTTGAGCGCCTCGATGACGTCCCTCTGCCCCACCAGCGTGGTGGTGAGCAGCGCGGACATCGCGATGATGTCGGCGTCGACTTCCTTGGCCTTGTCGACGAACTGGAACAGGTCGACGTCGATGCCCAGGTCCCACACCTCGAAGCCGGAGGTCTCGTAGAGGAGCTTGAGGATGTTCTTGCCGATCGAGTGGAGGTCGCCCTTGACGGTGCCGAGGACGATCTTGCCCTTCTTCTCACCCGCTGCCCCCTGCTCCTTGATCTTCGGCTCGAGGATCACCATCGCCGCCTGGAAGGCGAGGGCCGCCTGCATCAGCTCAGGCAGGAAGATGTCTTCGCACTCGAACTGCTCGCCGATCACGTTGAGGCCCGGCAGCAGGCCCTGGTCGATGATGGCCTTCGCCTCGACGCCGTCGTCGAGCGCGGCGTTGACGGCGGCGAGGACCTGGTCCTCGTCCTGGTCGATGATCGACTGCTTCAGCTTGTCGAAATGGTCTGCGTCCGCCATGGAATGCACCCCTTGGTCCGGTTGAACGTTGGTCCGGCCGCCTGACGCACAACCCTTCGGGTTGGCGGCCGCTCAATAGCGCTCCGTGCGCTATGTGACTCTACGGGCATTAGTCCGGCCGCCCTCCGGCGGCCGCGTCACGGGTAGTCACTTCGTCTCAGTACGTCGTCTCAGCCCTCCAGCGGTGTCGCGTCGCCGGCGACGAGGCCGGCGAAGTGCTCTCTGATCTTCGCGTCCAGCTCGCCGTCCCAGACCGCCTCGTTGGGCTGCGCCAGGATGCGGCGCGCCTCGGCGAGCGCGCGGTCGTCGATCGTCGGCCGGCCGGCGTCCTCCCACTGCTGGCGCATGTCGCGAGCGGCCAGCTTGGGCAGCACGGCCGTGGTCTTCATGCGCGACTTGGTGTGCTTGCGGCTCATGTAGCTGCCGCCGGGACCGACCGCGGCGATCTCGTCGAGCGCGAGGTTCTCCTCGCTGAACTCGAGGCCGCGGTAGGCGCGCTTGTCCATGAGCGCGATCTCGTTGTCGACGACCGCCTTGGCGAAGTCGAAGGCCATCAGCGAGCTGAAGAGGCCGCCCATGTTGAGCAGCGTCGCGCCGGCCGACACGCCGAGCACCGTGTTCATGCCGGTCTCGAAGCCGGACTGCGCGTCGTTGGAATGCGAGTTGGTGAGGCCGATGTAGCCGCCCGACGGCACGCCGTAGAAGTGCGCCAGCTGCGCCTGCGCCGCCAGCAGGATGCCGGTCTCGATGGCGCCGGGCGCGTAGGCGCCGGTGCGCATGTCGGCGACGGTCGGCAGGCTCGCGTAGATGACCGGCGTGCCCTCCTTGACCATCTGCTGGAACACGGTGATGGCGAGGAACTCGGCGTTGCCGACGACCAGCGTGCCCATGAGCGTCATCGGCGACGTGAGGCCGGCGTTCGGCACGACGGTCGTGTAGACCGGCAGGCCGCGCTCGGTGAGCCACATGACGGCCTCGGTGGAGTCCACGTCCATGGTGAGCGGGCTGACCATCGGGCAGTAGTGGTGGTTGATGAACGGCCGCTCGGCGTAGGCCTCCTTGCCGCCGGCGATGAGCTCGCCGAGCTCGACGACCTGGCGCAGGTCGTCCATGTTGGGCGTGTTGCTGCGCACGGGCTTGAGGCAGTTCTTGAGCGCCGGATAGAACCGGCTCAGGCTGAACTGCCCCTCGGGCGCGTCGTCGGCCAGCGTGGAGATGCTGAAGACGTCGAACCCGGGCAGCTCGTTGATCAGGTGCGCGATGTTGGCGATGTCGGTGGACGTGGCGCGGCGCTCGACGCCGGTGACCGGGTCGACCACGTTGGGCGCCGACGAGCCGGTGACGACGATCGGGCCGTCGTCGGGGATGGTGCGGTCGTACTGCGGGTCGCGGCCGCGGAACGTGAAGCTCGGCGGCGCCATCTTGCGGTACTTCTCGACGACCTCGCGCCGGGAAGCGCACGAGCCCGGTCTCGTCGTCCACGGTGCAGCCGTGCTTCTTGAAGACCTCGCGCGCGGGCGCGAAGTGGGCGAGGATGCCCACCGTCTCGAGGACCTCGAGCGAGGCCTCGTGCGTGCGGCGGACCTCAGCTTCTGTGAGCAGCTCGACGAACCTCATGCGGTCATGCCTCCTCTGCGATGTGGGCGAGCTCGTCCTGGTGAGCCTCGATGTACTCCATGAAGTGCACCTGGTGGCCCAGATACATCAGGTACTCGACGACGTCGACGCTCGGGTCCTCGTAGTACGCCATCAGGTCCCAGTTGAGGATGTAGAGATTGGCGTTGGCGACCATGCGCGGCAGCAGCGCGAGCTCCGCGGCGCTCATCGGGCCGGGGATCGTCGAAGCGCGCGGCCTCGTCCTGGTAGGCGCGGACGAAGATGGCCGCCTTGTCGAGCCGGACCTCGCCGTCGTCCGGGCCCTCCCACGAGCTGCAGAAATAGGCGATGCCCTGCGCCACGTCGAAGAGCCGGTAGTCGAGCTTGGACCAGTCGAAGTCGAACAGGCCGACGCCCTGCTCGTCGACCCACTTGAGGTTGCCGGGGTGGTAGTCGCAGTGGACGGGGACCCGCGGCATCCCGCGAGGCCGCCCTCGATGGCGCGTGCCGCGTGCGCACGAGCCTCGAGGATGCTCGGCAGCTTCTCGAGGTAGTAGCTGGTCGAACTCGGTGCCCCGTGACTGGGCCGCGTAGGCGTTGAAGATGCCGCGGAAGCTGGCGCACGAAGTCCACGATCGGCGGCTGCTCGCGAGCGAGGTCGCCGGGGTCGAAGTCGTGCGCGAGCGCGTGGAACCGGGCGAGCACCCGGGCGCCGTTCGCGAACTCCGTGTCCGTCAGGCGGTTGCTGATCCAGGTGTACTTGTCTTCGCCCTCGAGCATCTCGTAGACGGCGAACAGCCGGGCGACGCGCTCGCCGGCGATGGACTCCTCGCGCGTCACGTAGGTGCGGCCGCTCCTGGCCGGGAACACCTGCGCGGCGATGTGGAAGCCCTTGCCGCTGATGTGATTGACGAGCGCGTGCTCGAACTGCACCTCGCGCTCGGTGTTGACGCGGTTGTACTTGCGCACGAAGTACTTGCGCTCGCCGCCCTCCGGCGGCGCGACGACGACGGCGAAGCTGAGGTTCGTGTAGCCGCCCAGGATCTGCTCGACGCGGAGCACTTCGCCGAGGTCGTAGTCGGTCGCGACCACCTCGGCGAGCTGGCCGCTGAGGAACTCGACCTGGAGAGCGTCGCGGAGAGTGGCCGCATCTGCGGCCAGCCGCGCCGTCATCTCGAAGAGCTCGTTCGCCTTTGCTACGTCCACTCGACCTCGCTTCGTCCGCTGTTCTCTGCCGCGAGCCTCGACGCACTCAGACGACGACGCATCGCAGTCCCAGTCGCACGAGCTCGCTCCGCACGTGTTCGTCGGCGCCGTCGTCGACCAGCACCGTGTCGACCTGGTCGAGCCCGCAGATGACCACGTCGGCGACCACGCCGATCTTGGAGGCGTCGGCCAGCGCGATCGACCTCGCCGCGCGTCTGCGCGATCATCGCGCGCTCGACGCCGGCCATGCCCATGGTCGGCGTCGTGAGTCCTTCTTCGAGGTCGAAGCCGTCGACGCCGATGAGCATCTTGCCGGCGTGGAAGCGGGCGATGTGCTCGAGCGCGAGCGGCCCGCTGACCGCGTTGGAGCGCGGCCGGTACAGGCCGCCGACGAGGACGACCTCCACGCGCAGGCCGCGGGCCTCCTGGACCGCCCCGACGTTGTGCGTGACGATGCGCGCCTCGAGCGACGGGTCGATGTGACGGATGACCTGGGCGGCGGTGGTGCCGGAGCTGAGGAAGACGGTCTCCCCGGGCTCGATGAGCGCGGCGGCGGCCTCGGCGATGCGCCGCTTCTCCTCCGCGCTGGCGCCCTCGCGCTCCACGTAGAGCGTCTCTTCGGCCATGTGCCGCTTGAGCACTGCCCCGCCGTGCGTACGCACGAGGACGCCCTCGATCTCGAGACGCTCGAGGTCTCTGCGGATGGTCATCCCCGAGACGCCCAGGTCTTCGCTGAGCGACGACACCCTGACCGCTCGCCGCTCCTTGACCAGGTCGACGATGCGGGCGCGGCGCTCCGCAGGGATCATCTCGTGGACTTCCGGGACTTCTGGCGACACGGCAGTTCCCCCAGTACATAGCCCCTGTCGGCCCGGCAAGACCGAACAAAGTCGAACACATCTTAAACGCGCCAATCTCAGTGTCAAGCGTCACGAGCATGCGAAAGCGAACACAAGGGCACTTCGGGGACGCCGACGGCCGCAAGCCTGATCGAGGCTGGGCGAGACTGCGGCGGCGGCACAGACGCCGGAAGGGGCTGCGCAGCCGTCCGGTGCGCTTCCGGACGGCTCGAAAGGACCTTGCGACCGGGCGCTTCACTGCCCACTGTTCGCATCCTGCGCCGGAGGCTCCAACTGTTCGCATCCCACGGCGCCCGGCCGTTCCGCCTTGAAGGGCGGAGAGGTCCGTTCGAGTGCGCGTCGTCATGTGAATCCGCGCACTTTCGAGCACAACCGCACGAAGTCTAACGCGTTCTGGGCGTGCGTCAACCCGCAGTCCGTGACCGATCCCGTGCGAAGTCGAGCGTCAGATCAGGAAGAGAGGGAGCTCGCGCGGGCCGCCCGCGGGTGCACGCCGGCTCAGTCGCCCTGGAACGCCCAGGAGTAGGAGGGGTCCCACCACGAATGGCCGTACCCCTGCCGCAGGGCGAGCGCGGTCGCCTTGATCTGCGCCGCGCCGTCGGTGATGCTCGACGACCGCCACGGGTTCCAGCTGCCCTTCCAGGTGCTCGGGGCGTACTGGAAGAGCCCGTAGTAGCCGCCCGGGCCGACGACGCTGGCCGACCCGCCGGATTCGATCATCATCAGCCGGTACATGCCGCGGGCGTCGACGCCGTTGCTCGCGGCCGCGCTCTGGATGAGCGACCACCAGGGGCCGGAGCCGGCATTGCTGCCGCCGCCGCCCGGCTTGGGCGGCTCGACGGTGGGCGCAGGCTTCGGGGACGGCCTGCGCCGCGGCGGAGGCGAGGCGGCGGATATCCGAGCGCACGCCCGCCAGGGCGGCGCGCCGCTCGTCGAGGCTTGCCCGAATGCTGGCCAGCTCGCTCTTGCAGGTGCCCACGAGCTTCTCCGCCGTGCGCTCGTCGGCCACCAGGGTCGCCGCCCGGTCGGCGAGCTCCCGTTTGGTCGTCTCGACGGTGCGGACGACGTCACGGTCGCAGCGCGCGATGGTGCGCACCATGGTGAGCTGGGTGACGAGGTCGCTGAGGTCGGCGGCGCCGAACACGGCGTCGATGGGGCTCAGGTCCTCATGCTTGTACATCGCCACGGCACGCGCCGCCAAGGTGGCGCGGGCGAGGCCGAGCTCCTTGTAGGCGAGGCGCTGGAGTCTGCCGTTGTCCTTGATCTGCCGGCGGACCGCCTCGAGAGCACGCGTCGCGCGGGAGTAGCGCGTGACGGCGCAGCCGATCTGGGCGTCGAGCGTGGAGATCTCCGCGGCGAGCTGGCGCGCCTTGGTCTTGTTCTCCTGCAGCGCTCCCGTGCGCGCGCTCGCCGGAGCGCGACGGACAGGACGAGCGCGCTGGCGGTCACGCCCAGCGCGATCAGGGCGGCCAACGCCAGACGACGTATCGGGTGGCAGTCGTGCAGTACGCCTCCTCGAGAGGCGAGCGGACGACCGCTCGCTTCTGGTCCCGGTCGCGCCGAGTCAGGCCGGCACGAAAGGGCAGAGTCGAAACCTAGCACCCGGCAAGGCGCGGCTCAAGTGCAGGAATCGCAGGCTCCGTCGCGACGTTGCCGATTCAGCACATCACAGATGCTGTCCAATGCCACTTCGGCAATCTCAGACCGCAATTATGTCAGACTCGGCAGAAGTCCGTGACCCTCGACGTCACGTCGAAGGTGAGAGAGCCGGTCCGCTGGCGCTGCCGGCAGGGGCTGGCGCCTCGCGCGCACGCTTGACGCCTGATTCAACGCGTGATGAACTCAACAGGCGTTGAACACGGCGCGAAGCGGATACTGCGACGGAGGAGGCGATCGCCGTGTGGGCCATCGCGGTCAAGGAGTTCCGGGAGCTGCGCCGCGACCGGCGCACGCTGGCGATGCTGTTCCTGCTGCCGTTCCTCTTCCTCGTCGTGTTCGGGTACGCGGCGAGCTTCGACATCAAGGACGTCCCCACCATGGTCGTCGGCCCCGGAGCCCAGGCTGTGGCGACCGCTCTCCCGCCGACGCTTCGACGTCGTGGCGACCGACGCCGGCGGCGACAAGGCGGCGGCGCAGGACGCACTGCGCAGCGCGGCGAGGCCGTGGTCGCGGTCGTCACGCCAGCGCGCCGGCGGCGCGGCGACAGTGCTCATCGACGGCACCGAGCTCTTCGCCGCGCAGGCCGCGCTGCGCAGCCTCGCCGAGCTGCGGGCGGCCGGCTGCGACCAGCGCGCGCCGGGCGACTGCCGCTCGGCGGCGCCGCTTCCTCGGTCAAGGTCTCGGTCCTCTTCAACCCGGGCCTGCGCACCGCCGTCATCATGATCCCCGGCCTCTGCGGGATCATCCTCGTGTTCGTCGGCACCGTCGCCACGGCGCTCGGCGTGGTGCGCGAGCGCCAGAGCGGCACCATGGAGCAGCTCGCCGTGATGCCGTTCCGGCCGCGCGACGTCTTCCTCGGCAAGATCGCGCCCTACCTGCTCATCGCCGCCGCTCGACATGGTGATCGTCGTCGTCGCCGGCATGCTGCTCTTCGACGTCCCGTTCCGCGGCTCGGTGGCGACCTTCGCGCTCGGAGCGCTGCTGTTCCTGTTCGTCACCCTCGGCACCGGCGTGCTCATCTCCAGCGTGTCGCAGACCCAGGGACAGGCCATCCAGCTGGCGATGATGACCATGGTGCCGCAGTTCCTGCTCAGCGGCCTGTTCTTCCCGCTGTACTCGATGCCGTGGGGCGTGCGCTGGATCGGCTACATCCTGCCGCTCACCTACTTCATCAAGGTCGCGCGCGGCGTCATGGTGCGCGGGCGCGCCGATCGGCGCGCTGTGGCTGCCGCTGGTCGATCCTCGCCGTCATGGCGGTCGTCGTGTTCACCGCCTCCACGCTGCGCTTCCGCCGCGACCTGGCGCCGGCCGGCGGGCCGGAGGCTGACGGACTCGACCGCCGGCCGCGGAGCCGTCCGGCACGGCCGACCAGCCGGCGGCCGGGTCGGCGGCGTGAGCGCCGTCACGACCTCACTGCCTGGGGCGTCCGCGACCTCACCGGTGCGCTACGGCGCGCCGCACGGCGCTGACGGCGTGAGCCTCGACGGCGCCGGCCGGCGCCGTGACCGCCGTCGATCGGCGGCGACGGCGCCGGCAAGACGACGCTGCTGCGCGCCCTCGCCGGCGTGGTCCGGCCGGCCGCCGGGCAGCGTGCGCCGGCCGGACCGGCGCCGGATCGGCTACGTCGCCGGCGCCTCCGGCCTGTACGACGACCTCAGCGTCGACGAGAACATCGCCTTCGTCGCCGACGCCTACGGCATCGCGGCAGGCGAGCGCGACGAGCGCACGGCCGACCTCCTGGAGCGCACGGGCCTCGACCGGCACCGGAGGCCGGCTGGCCGGCCGGCTCTCGGGCGGCATGCGCCAGAAGCTCGCCTTCGCGCTGGCGATGCTGCACGAGCCGGACCTGCTCGTCCTCGACGAGCCCACCACCGGCGTCGACCCCGTGAGCCGCGCCGACCTCTGGCGCCTGATCGCCGCGGCCGCCGCCGGCGGGGCCGCGGTCGTCGTCTCCACGACGTACCTCGACGAGGCCGCAGCGCGCCTCCGGCGTCGTGCTGCTCGAGGACGGCCGCGTCGCGCGACGCGGCGGCCGTCGCTGCGGCGCCGGCGGACGCAACGCGCGCCGCGGCGGACCGGCCGGCCCGCCGCCGCGGAGCCGGCGCCGCGGCGCCCCGCGGCTCGCCGTCGCCGAAGGCGCCGTGCGCCGCTTCGGGCGCGTTCACCGCCGTCGCCGGCGTGGACCTCGACGTGCGCGCCGGCGAGGTCGTCGGCCTGCTCGGCGCCAACGGCGCCGGCAAGACCACCCTCATCCGGCTGCTCCTCGGCCTGCTCCGCCCGACGTCCGGCCGGGTCCGGCTCTTCGGCCGCCCGCCGTCGCGCGGCGACGCGCAGGCGGCTCGGCTACGTCCCCCAGGGCCTCGGCCTCTGGGAGGACCTCACCGTCGCCGAGAACCTCGACGTTCTCGGCGGAGGCGTTCGGCTCGGCGGCCCCGGCGCTCGAGCCGGACCTCGCGGCCGCCTCCGGCACGCTCGTCCGCGACCTGCCGCTCGGGCTGCGCCGGCGCCTCGCCTTCGCCGCCGCCCTCGCCCACGCGCCGGACCTGCTCGTCCTCGACGAGCCGACGTCCGGCGTCGGCCTCGGCGCCCGGGCCGCGCTCTGGGACACCGTCCACCGCGCGGCCGCCGACGGCGCCGGCGTGCTCGTCACGACGCACCACCTCGACGAGGCCGGCGAGTGCGACCGCCTCGTGCTCATGGCCGGCGGCCGCGTCGTCGCCCAGGGCACGCTCGCCGCCATCGTCGGCGACGGCACCGCCGTCGCCGTCGCGCGCCGAGCGCTGGGACGCGGCCTTCGCGGCGCTCGCCGCCGCCGGCCTGCCGGCCGCGCTCGTCGGCCGCGACCTGCGCGTGCCCGGCGGCGACGTCGCCGCCGTCCGCGCCGCGCTCGACGCCGGCGGCGTGTCCGCCGTCCTCGGCGTCGTCCCCGCCACCTTCGAAGAGACCTTCGTCCGCCTCGCGCTCGCGCGGCAGGACTCCATCGCAGCACCCGATCCCGAAAGGACCGCCACAGTGACCGACCCCGTCTCCCCCGCCGCCGCCCGGCGCTCCCCCCGTCGCCGACCAGGGCCACCCGCGCAAGTGGTGGATCCTCGTCGCCGTCTGCTATCGGCATGTTCATGGCGCTGCTCGACGTGACCATCGTCAACATCGCCATGCCGGCGATCATCACCGACCTGCACACCACGGTGACGCACGCCTCGTGGGTGCTCAACGCCTACAGCCTCGTGCTCGCCGTCTTCTTCCTCTCGATGGGCCGCGTCGCCGACCGGTACGGGCAGAAGCGCGTCTTCATCTTCGGCCTCGTGACCTTCACGATCTTCTCGCTGCTCTGCGGCTTCGCGCCCAACATCGACTGGCTGATCGCCTTCCGCGCCGGCCAGGGCCTCGGCGGCGCCGCGCTGCTCACCATCTCGCTGGCGATCGTGCTCGGCGCCTTCCCGCGGCGCCAGCAGGGCATGGCCGTCGGCATCTGGGGGGCGCTGGGCACGGCCGCCGCCGCCGTCGGCCCCGTCCTCGGCGGCGTGCTCGTCACCTACGGCCACTGGTCCTGGATCTTCTTCGTCAACGTGCCCGATCGGCATCGTCGCCGTCGTCGTCTGCGCGCATCGTCATCCCGCCGCGGTGCGCAAGGCGAAGGCCGAGGGCGGCATCGACATCCCCGGCATGCTCATCTCCGGCGTCGGCCTCTTCTGCCTCACGCTGGCGCTCGTGCGAGGGCGACGCCTGGGGCTGGACCTCGGCCGGCCATCGTCGCGCTGTTCGTCGTCGCGGTCGCTGACGCTTCCCGCTGTTCATGTGGTGGGAGACCACGCACCACGTCGCCGATGTTCCCGGTCAACCTGCTGCGCATCCGCTCGTTCACCGCCGCCAACACCGCGATCATGTTCATCGGCCTGGCGATGGGCGGCACCTTCCTCATGGTCGTCCTCTTCCTGGTCTCGGTGCTCGGCTACTCCGAGCTGCGCGCCGCGCATCGGCGCTGACCGTGATGCCGGTGATCGCCCTGATCGTCGCGCCCAACGCCGGGCGCCTCAACGACCGCATCGGGCCGCGGCTTCCGGCCGCGGCCGGCGCCGCGTGCTTCGCCGTCGGCCTCATCCTGCTGGCGCAGCTCGGCGGCGGCACCACGCTGTGGGACGTGATGTGGCGGGTCGGTCTTCCTGGGCGTCGGCATGGGCCTCGCGATGCCGACCCTCTCGGCCGCCTCCATGGCCTCGCTGCCGCCGCAGGTCCGCGGCGTCGGCTCGGGCTCGCTCAACACCATGCGCCAGGTGGGCTTCACCGTCGGCGTCGCCCTGCTGGTCGCCATCTTCACGCACACGGTGGCGCAGAACGCGCAGCACGCGACCAAGACAGGCGGTCGGGCGTCATCGCGACGCAGCCGCAGCTCGCCCCCGCCGAGAAGGGCGCCTACACCGCGACGCTCATCAAGAACGCCAAGGCGGCGGCGAGCAGCGGCGGCGGCGCGGCCAAGATGACCACCGACCCGCTGCAGGGCGCCCCGCAGCCGCCCGGGGCGTCCGCAGCCGCTGCACTGGCACAAGCTCAACGCGGCGGTGGCGGCGATCTACCGCGACGACATCGCCGACTCGTTCACGTGGCCGTTCTACGCGGCGGCGCTGGCGGCGCTGATCGCCATCATCCCGGCGCTCTTCACCGGCAGGCGGCTCGGCGAGCACGAGGGCCACGAGGAGATGACGCGCGTCCGAGCGCCTGGAGGCCGCCGGCCGCGCCGAGGCGGCCGAGGCCGGCGTGCCGCTGATGGACGAATGACCGGAGCTGCGCGACGCGGCGCCCGTGCCGCGAGCCTCGGAGCGGCCGCGGGACAGCAGCGGCGGCGGCCGCAGAGGCGGCCGCCGCCCGGGCGAGTCCTCGACCCGCGAAGGCATCCTCGAGGCCGCGCGCGAGTCGTTCGCCGAGCACGGCTACGACCGCGCGACGATCCGCGACATCGCGGCGCGCGCGGAGGTCGACCCGGCGCTCGTCATCCACTACTTCGGCTCCAAGGAGGCGCTGTTCACCGAGGCGCTCCAGCTGCCGGTCCAGCCCGGGGAAGTCCTCGCGCGAGGGATGGCGGCGGGCCCGGACCAGATCGGGGCGACGGTCGTCCGCACCTTCCTCGAGTCGTGGGAGCCGCCGGAGACCCGCGTGCGCCTCATGGCCATGCTCCGCTCGGCGCTCACCAACGAGGCGGCCATGGGCATGATCCGCGACCTGCTCGTGCGCGAGGTCTTCGGGCCGATCACCGAGGCGCTCGGCGTGCCCGACGCGCAGCTGCGCGCCACGCTGGTCGGGTCGCAGTTCATCGGGCTCTCGCGTGATGCGCTACATCGGCCACATCGAGCCGCTCGCCTCGGCGACGGTGGACGAGCTGGTGGCGGCGCTCGGGCCGACCGTGCAGCGGTACCTGGCCGGCGACCTGGTGCAGCGGCCGCGAGACCGGATGCGGCTCCGGCGGAGCAGGCCCGTGACGCGGCGCCCCGCGCCGCGGAGCGGCGTGGAGCCTGCAGACGGCGACGCCTCAGATGTAGCGCGAGCGGAGCGCCGACGCGACGCGCAGCAGCTCGTCCGCGCCCGGCTCCTCGTACCCGGCGAACTGCCGGTCGAGGGCGCGGCGGCGCGCCGGGTCGTCGTAGTCGGCGAGGCGGCGGAAGAGGCCGAGCCGCACGCCGACGGCGAAGCGCGCCTGGTCGTCGCGCGGCCACCCGAGATACTCGTCGAGCAACGCGATGAGCCGCTCGCGGTCGCGCGGCAGCGACCCCTCGAGCTCGTTGCAGCAGGTTCAGCATGTGGTCGGAGCGGAGCTCGAGCCGGGCGTCGCCGAGCTGCTCGAGCAGGTCGCGCAGCTCCTGCGCGACCTCGACGTCGTCGGGCAGCACGAACTCGCCGGCCGCCTCCCGCGCGCCGAGCGGCGTGCTCGGCACGACCGCGGCCGTGCGCAGCCGCACCACCAGCGGGTTCCCGGCGGGCGCGGCCGGCGCCACCGCGCGGATCACGCGGGCGGAGCCCGCGACGTGCGCGGCGGCGGCCGCGCGCCCGCCCAGCCCCGGCATCAGGTAGAAGCAGAGCTCGAGGCCGGCGCCCAGCACCTTCTCCCCCGCGGCGATCAGATCCCCGCTGCTGCAGCCTTTGTCGATCGCCATCAGGACCTCGTCCGCGCCCGACTCGAGGCCGAGATGGACCCGCGTCAGGCCGGCCTCGGCCAGAAGAGCGAGGTCCTCGGGCGCGCGCCGCGCCAGCGTGCTCGCGCGCCCGTACGTCGTCACGCGCTCGACGGTCGGGAACCGCTCGCGGACCCGGCGGATCACCGCCGCGAGCTTCTCCGGCTTGACCGCGCACGGGTCCGCGTCCTGCAGGAAGACCGTGCGTGCGCCGTCACCCAGGAAGAGCGAGACCTGGTACGCCTCCTGCGGCACGAGGCCCTCGTGCACGGCGCC
Organism: uncultured Thermoleophilia bacterium; assembly: GCA_963739595.1. Taxonomy (GTDB): domain Bacteria; phylum Actinomycetota; class Thermoleophilia; order UBA2241; family UBA2241; genus CAIXSE01. The sequence goes on along the minus strand of CAVUBA010000005.1, from coordinate 9,918 downwards.
GACGCCGCGGCGGCGCAGCACCTCCGCGGCCGCCGCCATCGCGTCGACGTCGGCGAGCACGTCCTCCACCGGCCGCAGCGACGACTTCGCGCCCTTGTACACGGGGCAGAAGGTGCAGCGGTTCCAGGTGCAGTTGCGGATCGCGCGCACCAGCAGGCTGTGCGCCTCGCTGGGCGGGCGGATGGGTCCCTGCTCGAACGAAGGCGTCGTCATGTGAACCTCACGGGATGCGCGGCCGGATGCGAAGCGCGGCCGGCCGGTGCCCGGATGATACCCGAGCACCGGCCGGCTCCGCTCTCGCGGGCGGGCGCCGTTGCGCCGGCGCGCCCGCCTTCACTCGTAGTGGATCGCCTCGAGGATGTCGATCTTGGCCGCCCGGCGCGCCGGCAGGATGGCGGCGATCACGCCGACGATCACCGCGAGGATCAGGAACACCACGAGCTGCGCGCCCGGGATCGAGAAGGTGATCCCCTGCCCGGCGAAGCGCGTCGTGACGACCCAGGCGAAGACGATCCCGATGACGATGCCCATGATCGCGCCGATGATCGAGGTGATGACGCTCTCGTAGCGCACCGTGGCTCGCACCTGCCGGCGCGACATCCCGATGGCGCGCGTGAGGCCGATCTCGCGCGTGCGCTCGAACACGGCCAGCACGAGCGTGTTGACGATGCCGAAGAGCGAGATGAGCACGCTCATCGCCAGCAGGCCGTACAGCAGGTTGAGCAGCTGGTTGACCTGCTTGACCACCGAGTCCTTGTACTCGGCGACGGTCTGCACCTTGGCCGTCGGGACGTCCTTGAGGGCCGTCTTGAGGGCCGCCAGCTGCTGCGGGCCGGCGGCCCCGGCGTCTCCCTTGACGAAGACCATGAAGAGCGCCGGCTGCGGGAACACCCGGCTGTACGCGCTGTTCGTGATCACGATGCCGTTCAGCAGCATCGGGTCCTTGTACTCGCCGGCGACGGTGAACGTGGCCCGCTTGCCGTCGACGGTCGTCATCGTGAACTTCTGGCCGGTCTTGAGGCCGAGCGTCGCCGCGGTCTGCTGCTCGACCAGCGCCTTGCTGGTCCCGAGTCCCTGGAGCAGCGCGTCGCTGCCCCCGCCGAGCCAGTCGAAGTGCCACAGCGGTCCGAAGGTGTACGGGTCGACGGCGCTCACCGCGGTCAGCTTCTTGTCGACCTGCACCTGCTGGATGTCCAGCCCGGAGACGCCCTGCACGCCACCGACGGCCTGCAGCTTGCCGACCACGTCGGACGGGATCGCCATGAAGTTCTGCCCCTGCACGATGTAGTCGGCCTTCACCATGCGGTCGATGCCGTCGACGAACGAGCTCTTGAGCCCCTGCGCGAACACGGCCACGAAGACGACCACGCCGAGCCCGATCATGAGGGCCGACGCCGTCGCGGCCGTCCGCCCCGGATTGCGGATGCTGTTGTCGCGCGCGAGGCGGCCGCTGACCGGCGAGAGCTTCTGCAGCGGCCAGCCCAGCCCGCCGGCGATGGGACGGATGAGATAGCGGCTGACCATCGCCACGGCGACGAAGACGAGCACCGCGCCGAGCGCGATCGTGCCCAGCCGCTGCGTCGTGCCGCCGGGTCCGAACATGCCGGCGGCGATGAACAGGCCGCCGAAGATGGCGACCGCCACGGCGACGAACGGCGTGTAGCGCGAGAACCGCGACGGCGGCAGCGCGGCCCCCTCCTGCAGCGCGGCCATCGGCGGCACGCGCGTCGCGCGCGTCGCCGGGATGATCGCGGAGAGCAGCGTCACGAGGACGCCGACGGCCAGGGCGATGACGATCGTCCGCGGCGCGAGCACCAGCCCGCTGTGCGGGATGTCGACCTTGATCGCCTTGAACAGCTGGTTGACGCCGGCGGCGACGCCGAGGCCGGCGACCATGCCGAGCAGCGACGCGAACAGACCCATGGCGAGAGCCTCAGTGGTGACGCTGACCAGCACCTGGCGGCGAGACGCGCCGAGGGCGCGGACCATGGCGAACTCACGCCGCCGCTGCGCCACGGTCATCGAGAAGGCGTTGAAGATGATGAACGCGCCGACGAGCACGGCGATGCCGCCGAAGGACAGCAGCGCCGGCTTGAGGAACGTGCCGATGGCGTCGCTGATCTGCTTGGTCTGGTCGGCGGCGGCCTGCGTGCCGGTCTTGACCTCGACGCCGGGCGGGACCACCGCGCGGACGCGCCCGGCCAGCGTCTCCGGCGAGACGCCGGCGACGCCCTTGACGTCGATCTCGGAGACCTGCCCGGGCAGGTCGAACCACCGCTGCGCGTCCGGCAGGGTCGTGTCGATGATGAGCGAGCCGCCCAGCGACGACTGCGCAGCGAACGTGAACACGCCCGAGACCGTGACCGTGCGCGAGCCCGTCTGGGTGATCACCTGGAGCTTCGAGCCGACGCGCAGATTCTGGTCCTTGGCCAGCTTCTGGATGATGCCGACCTCGCCCGAGCGCGCCGGCGGCGCGCCCTGCACGAACGTGTTGGGCTGCAGCTGCTCCATGCCCGGCGAGTACGAGAAGAAGAGAGTCGGCGACCCGCCGGTGCCGACCACCTTGCCGTTCACGGCCACGGCGCCGGTGCCGGTGACGTAGCCGACGGCCGTGGCGACGCCGTCGACGCCCTGCACCTGGGCGACCAGCGACTCCGGCAGGCCCGTCACCGCACCGGACATCTGCGGCCGGTGAACGCCGGCTTGCGCGTCACCGTCACGTCGACGCCCTTGTAGGCGTCGGTGAAGATCTGCTGGAAGCCCTTGTCGATCTGGTCGGTGAGCACGTAGGTGCCGCTGATCATCGCCACCCCGAGCAGGATGGCGAGGGTGGTCAGGAAGGTCCGCAGCTTGTGCGCCGTGAGGCTGCGCCAGGCGATGCGGAGCATCAGGCGTCCTCGAGCGACTTGATGACGTCGTAGATGTCGTCGCGGCCGAGCCGCCCGCAGTCGTGGGCGATGGCGCCGTCCTTGAGGAAGACGATGCGGTCGGCGTACGTGGCCGCGTGCGCGTCGTGCGTGACCATGACGATCGTCTGGCCCATGGAGTCGCGAGAGTGCCGGAGGAGCTGCAGTACCTCCTCCCCGGTGCGCGAGTCGAGGTTGCCGGTGGGCTCGTCGGCGAAGAGCACGGCGGGCCGGGAGGCCAGCGCGCGGGCGACGGCCACGCGCTGCTGCTGCCCGCCGCTGAGCTCGGAGGGCTTGTGCGTCAGCCGGTCGCCGAGCCCCACGGTCTTGACGAGCTCGTCGACCCACTCGGCGTCGCCCTTGCGCCCGGCGATGGTCAGCGGCAGCATGATGTTCTCCGCCGCGTTCAGCGTCGGCAGCAGGTTGAACGTCTGGAAGATGAAGCCGATCTTGTCGCGCCGCAGCTGCGTGAGCGCGCGCTCCTTGAGCGTGGTGATCTCCTGGCCGTCGATCCACACGTTGCCGGCCGTCGGCCTGTCGAGACCGGCGAGGATGTGCATCAGCGTGGACTTGCCGGAGCCGGACGGGCCCATGATCGCCGTGTACGCGCCGCGCTGGAGGTCGATGTCGACGCCCGCGAGCGCGCGCACGAGCGCGTCGCCCTGGCCGTAGTCCCGCTTGATGCCGCGCGCCTGGACGACGGCGTCGGGCAGGCCGACGGTCGTCCCCGCCTCGCACGTGGCCGGCGCCGGTCCTGCATTCCCCACGATCGTCGCGTCGATGTTGTCGCTCATGTGGTCCCCTTTGGTGCGCCGCCATCTTGACGGCGTGTGGTGGGCCGCGCCTTGCGGCGCGGCCCACCGTCCGTTGCTGTCAGTTATGCCACGCGAGGTCGCCGGAACGAACCCACGGCCGATGTGTGCTCACGTGTCCGCCGGCCCGGGCTGCTCGCCCTCGTGGGGCGCGCTCGGCGTCCGGGACCGCCGGTGGCTGGGCCGCAGCGCGGCGTGGCCGGCACGCCGGGCGCTGGCTCAGCCGGAGGCGCGGGCGCCGGCCCGGCCGGAGCAGTCGGCGCCTCCGGCGCCTGGACCGCCTCCGTCACGACCGTCGGCGCTTCCGCGACCCGGTGACTCCGGTGACCTGGCGGCCTCGGGAGCCGGGCGCCGGCATCGGACCGGGAGCGGGCGTAGAGCCGGGAGCCGGCGATGTCTGCACGATCGGCGTGATCACCGACGCCGGTTGGGGCGCGATCGGGCTGCGGCGACCCCGGCGGCCGCCGCGGCATTCGCGGCCGCCTGAGCCGCGGCCGCTTCGCGCCGTTCGCGCCGCCACTCGGCGACGCCGAGGACGGCGGCGCCGGCGCCGAACACCATCATCACCATGAGGAGGACCGGGCCGACGGCCGGGATCCGCGACACGACCGTCGTGCCGACCACGCCGATGACGACGGCCAGCATCAGGTTCTCCTTGCCGCCGAACCCGGTCAGGACCCTCTGGGCGAGGAACGCGCCGACGCCGGTGGTCACGAAGAAGTAGGCGAGCAGGACGAACAGCCCGTAGGGCAGCACCAGCAGCAGCCCGATGACGCTGATCACGAGCACGACCAGGATCGCGGGCACGACGACGAAGAAGGTCAGCGCGCCCCACCCGAGCGACGCCCACGGCTTGCGCCCGAGCTGGCGCTGCAGGCCGCGCAGCTGCCTGGGCATGAGCGCCGCGGCCACCAGGGCCAGGACCAGGAAGAACGCCGTCTGGACGACCCAGCCGAAGAAGCTGAGGCCGAGCATGGGACTGAAGATCATGCCGCGTCCGGCCCAGCTCACGAAGTCGCCCCAGTTCACCCCGGTGAAGGTCTTGGTCTGGCCGGTCACCTGGGCGCCGGGCGCCTGCGTGAGGTTGCCGCCGAAGAGCAGCAGCGAGGCCTCCGACGGCGACAGGGTCTTGCCCACGACCGCGTTCGGCCCGAGCTTGACGTCCCCGCCGAAGGCCGCGACGGTCGCGCCGACGGTGCCGTTGATCGTCACGTCACCGCCGAAGGCGATCACCGAGCCGGTCACGCGTCCGTTGACCGTGACGTCGCCGCCGAAGGCGACGACAGACGGCACCGTCGTGCCCTTGGGCACGAGCACGTCCTCGCCGAAGCGCACCTCGATCTCCGCGCTGCAGCGTGATCGCGGCGGAGCTCGCCGGCGACGGCCTGGACGAACTGGTCGCTGCCGCCTTGGCGGTCCTGGTCGCCGACGGCTTGGGCGACTTGGTCGCCGCGTGCGCCGGCCCTGCGATCGCCAGACCCAGCACCACGAGGATGCCGGCGAGGGCGGCCAGCGCAAGTGATGGCCGGAGCACTCTCAGCACTCTGTCGTCTCTCATGGGGTCACCTCCGCGAGCCGCCATCGGCGTCAGCTCGTCGTCTCGTCGTCAGAAGGAACATCCGCCGGCGCCGCCGGATCGGGGGCCGCCGTCACGGGGATCGCCGCCGCCGCCGCGGGGGCGGCCGGAGTGGGCGCCGGCGACGGAGCCACCGGCGCTGCGGCGGCGGCCGGCGGCGGCACAGGCGCCTGCGCCGGGACCGGAGCGGACGGCGCGGCGGAGCGGGCGGCGCGTACTGCGGCGCGGGCGCCAACGGAGCGACCGCCGGAGACGCCGGCCCGCGGAACATCACCTCGGCCCAGCGGGCGCAGACCCAACTCCACGCGTTGAGCACGTGCAGCGCCACGAAGAACACGAGGATGCCGAGCGGCAGGCAGATCAGGCCGAACCACAGCGGCGGCACCCACGTGCCGTTGATGACCGGCACGTCGAACACGGAGAAGAACGGCATCGCCACGAACCAGAACACCATCGCCGCAGCCGTCACGAGCAGCGTCAAGGAAACGATGCCGAAGGGCAGCTTGGCGAGCAGGTAGACCAGGTCCTTCCAGGTCGCGCCGCTGCCGAAGTGCGCCCTGAGCTTGGCCCAGACGCCATCGACCTTCTCCCACTCTCGCGGCGCACCCGGGACGTCCGCGCCGAGCAGGTAGCGGGCCTGCACCCGCTCGAACGCGCCGAACAGCCACCAGGCGCCGGCCACCACGAGCAGGATCGGGATGCCGACCCACACGACCACGAGGCCCACGCCGAGCGAGAGACCCGTGATCAGGAACACGAAGTAGAAGAGGCCGAGCGGGAAGGCGAGCCAGTTGAACAGGATGCCCAGCCACGTCTCCGGACGCCGGACGACACCGAAGAACCGAGTCAGTGCCGAGTCGTTCAAAGGGTGACCTCCCGTGGTCTTCCGCAGCTTGCACACGAAGACTAGCGGCAAGGCCGCGCGGAGTCGTCACCCCGGGGCGGGAACCGTGACGGACTCACGGTGGGATTCGCGCGCCGGCCGGAGTACCCCCACAGGGGTACGGCGCCGGCCGGCCCGAGCTCGGAGGAGCCCGGCTCAAGTCACTCGGCCGGGCTCTCCCCCGCTCTCACGAGCCCCACCTCGTAGGCGATGATCACGGCCTGCGTGCGGTCGTGCAGGCCGAGCTTGGAGAAGATGCGCTTCACGTGGGTCTTGACCGTGCCTTCACTGAGGAACAGATGCGCGGCGATGTCGCCGTTGGTCATGCCGCGAGCCACCAGGACGAGCACCTCGCGCTCGCGGTCGGTGAGGTCGTCGAGCTCGCTCGCGTCGCGCGCCGGCGCCGCGTCCGGACGGCTGCGGAAGTTCTCGATGAGGCGCTGGGTGACGGAAGGAGCCAGCAGCGCCTCCCCCTCGGCGACCACGCGGACGCCGGTCACGAGGTCCTCGGCGGGGGTGCGCTTGAGCAGGAAGCCGCTCGCCCCCGCCTTGAGCGCCTCGTAGACGTACTCGTCGAGGTCGAACGTGGTGAGGATGACGACGCGCGAGCTGTCCTCGCGCCCCAGCGCGACGATCTCGCGCGTCGCCTCGATGCCGTTCATGACCGGCATCTGCACGTCCATGAGCACCACATCGGGGTCCAGGCGCCGTGTGAGCGCCACCGCCTCGGCGCCGTCGTTCGCCTCGCCGACCACCTCGATGTCGTCCTCCGACTCGAGGATGAGCCTGAGGCCGGAGCGCACCAGCTGTTCGTCGTCGGCCAACACGATCTTGACGGTCATGTCCCCCCCGTTGTCGCCGTGGAGCGCACTTGGGTCGCCCTCACCTTGGCCCGTCTCCCGCGCCCAGAGGCAGCCGCGCGCGGACGCCGAACCCGCCGTCTTCGCGCGGTCCCGCCTCGAGCTCACCCCTGAACGTGGCCACGCGTTCGCGCATGCCGAGCAGGCCGCGGCCGCCGCCGGCCCTGGCCGGCGCCACGCCGCGGCCGTCGTCGAGCACCTCGATCGCGAGCGCGGCCTCCTCGTACCTGACGGTGACCGTCGCGCGCGTCTTGCCGGCGTGCTTGAGCGTGTTCGTCAGTGATTCCTGGACGATGCGATACGCCGTGAGGTCGAGGCTGGCCGGGAGCTCCCGGACCTCGCCGACGACGATCAGCTCGACCGGCAGGCCGGCCTCCCGGACCTGGCCGCAGAGCGTCTCCAGCTGCCCCATGCCCGGGGTCACATCGCAGCAGACCTCTTCTTCGGGCGCCCGGAGGATGCCGAGCATGCGCTCGATGTCGCCGAGCGCCTGGCGCCCCGCCGTCTCGATCGAGTCGAGCGCCTCGCGCGCGAGCTCCGGCTTCTTGTCGATGACCCGCTGCGCGGCGCCGGCGTGGAGCACCACCACGTTGAGCGCGTGGCCCACGCTGTCGTGGAGCTCGCGCGCCATCCGCGCCCGCTCCTCGGCCACGGCCTCGCGGGCGCGGGCCTCGCGGTCGGCGGCGAAGAGCGCGGCACGGCGCTCGGCCCGCTCGATGCTCCCTCGGTAGATGCGGATGACGACCGCGACCACCCAGAGCACCGAGAGCGACGCCCAGGTCGCGAGCGCCGCCTGCCACGGGACTTCGGGGAGCTCGATCAGCACCAGGACCACGCCGGCGGCCACCACGAACCCGGCGGCCACGGCGCGCTTCCAGTGGTCGAAGGCCACCGTCGCGAAGGAGGCGACGATCACGACGCCGACGGCCGCCACCGTGAACTCGTACCCGGCGAGAGCCTGGGCGCCGAGCAGCACGACGGCGGCGATGAGGCTGACGAGCGGCGACCACCAGAGGAGGGCGAGCGTGAGCCCGCTCAGGACCGTGAGGACGATGAGCGCGGGGCCGTCGTCGTGATACCCGGCGGGGACGCCGCCGCGCGTGAGCAGCTCGACGAGTCCGCCGGCGGTGAAGATGAGCGCGAGGATGATGCTGGCCGCCAGCGGGTCGAGGAGTCGCGGGCGCCGAGCCGGCGCGGGAGCAGCGCCCGCCGGCGCGGCGAGGATGTCTGCTGGCCGTTCCACGCCCGCAGTATAGTCCACGCCTGCCCGGCCTCTTGCCTCGCGCAGGCCGCACGCCGCCGCGTGAGATAGGCTTGGCGACGAGTACGCTCCGAGGTTCAGACTGGAGAGCCGATGAGCAGCGAGTCGAACAACGGAAGCCCGCCGACCGCGGCCCCACTGCGCCGCGGCGCCGCCCGCGGTCGATGCGCACGCCAGCCTGTTCCTGCTCGTGCTGGTCGACTTCGTCGTCGCCGTGCTGATGGTCGTCACGTCGCGCCCGTTTCGTCGTCAGCCCCGACCCGACGGTCAAGGCGGGGCCGATGTACGTCGTCCTCGCGCTCACCACCGGGTCGGCGTTGCTCATGTTCGTCATGGCGCTCAACGCCTCGTTCGTCCCACTGATGACGCCCATGCACGCACGCGACGTCCGCCTGGTCATGTGGACGATGGCCGCCACCGGCGTCGTGACGGGCATGCTGACCCTCGGGATGGCGGTCCAGGGGATCGTGATGCGCCTCTTCGTCGGGGTCCTTGCCTTCGGCTTCATCAGGGTGCAGGAAGCCCGTCTGGAGCAGGGCGCGCAGGACCGGACGACTGCCCACTGCGCCAGACCCCGCCGACTCGAGCTCGCGCAGCCCAAAGCGCGCCAGCGGCGCGGCGGGAAGAAGCGCTAGCCGGTCCCGCGCCGCGGCGCGGCAAGAAGATTGGTGGAGGCGGCGGGAATCGAACCCGCGTCCACGGACGCCCAAGCGGAGTCTCTACAGGCTTAGCCGTCGCTTTTGGTCTCGCTCGCGGCCCCCGCGTCGGCCGGGTGCCGTTTGCCAGCTCCGATCAGTCTCGGGTGCGCTCGCTCGGAGCAGCGCGACCGCACCCCAGCCCACTTGATGACACCGCGAGTCCCGGCCGTGGGCGAGCCGGGTGCGATGCGTCACCTAATTACTTAGGCGGCGAGTGCGAGAGAGTTATTCTCGGCAAGTAGTGTGTTCCGGCAGTTTAACGAGGCCACCGGACCTCGGCCTGCTGCTCCCACCCAGGTACAGCCCATGTCGAGACCTGTTCGCCCCCAACTGGGCAGCCTTGGTGGCTGCTGCCTTCTCAGTATACCAGCCCCTGAGACGGCGAAACCGCGGACGCGGCCGCGGTTTCGCCTGCAAATCCTGATCCTGGACTTCGACCGTGCGCTAGTCTTCTACGGTCTGCACCTCGCGCCGGTCGCGGCGCCGGAAGTACATGTTGCGGCAGAGCGGGCCCTCGCCGGTGGCGTAGCAGCTCTGGACCGCGATGGAGCACTGCGGCAGCGGCTGGCGCGCGACCTTGACGACGCCGAAGCCACCCTTGCCGCGCTCGATCTCCTGGAACATCTTCAGGTCGATCTCGTGCGGGAACACCTTCTCGATACACCCGAAGAACGTGTTGCCGTCTTCCTTGAACGCGTACAGGAACCGGCAGTTCATGGCGAGACACGCGGCCGGGTAGACGACCTTCTCACACTGCGCGGAGCATTCCTGACATTCAAGCTGTTCTTCAGACAAGCGAATCAGCCTCCTAGACAGCACAACGGCCGGCGTTCGGTTGCCGGCCCACGGGCATGGTAGCACGGCACCCCGTGCCTGAACAGGCGTCTTAACCTCCCCTTAATACTTCGCACGCAGGGGTAAC
>CAVUBA010000004.1:0-24608 GCA_963739595.1 uncultured Thermoleophilia bacterium | reverse complement strand
GTTGAGGATCCGCGCCTACGAGGCGGGCAAGGGGCTCGCGCTGGGGACTGCGGGGGCCTGACCAGGCAGAGCCACGTCAGATGAGGCCGAGCTCGCGCAGGCGCGCGAGGCTCACGTGCACGGCGTCCGGGAGTCGTGCTCGAGCACCATCGAGGCGCCGGCGGCGCGCGCGGCGGCCACCACGGCCGCCGCGTCGACCACGCCGGCGCCCAGCCCCAGGTGGGGATCGTCCGCGTCGCCCTCGCCGTGGTTGTCGTGCACGTGCAGGTGGCGCAGGGGCGCGCGCGGGTCGTCGAGCCACTCGTCGAGGCAGCCGCTGATGCTGGCGTGGCCGACGTCGAGGATGAGGCCGAGGCCGTGCAGGTCCAGGTCGCCGGGGTGCGTGAAATGCGACATCCCGGCGCCCGGCATGTTCTCGACGACGATCTCGACGCCGAGCTCGTCCTGCCAGGCGAGCAGCGTCTCGAAGGAGCGGTCGAGCGCGGCGACGACAGCCGGGTCGCGCGGCTTGATCTCGGGGCGCCAGTCGGGGTGGACCACGTAGAGGAGCGCCCCGATCTCGGCGCTCGCCTCCAGGTGCCGGCGGTGTTCGGCGAGCGCCTCGAGCCGGACCGCGTCGTCGACGTCCCAGATGCCGGTGTAGCCAAACGGACCGTGCACCGAGTAGGTGAGGCCGGCCTGCCGGGCCTCGGCGCGGTTGCGCTTGCTGAGCAGCGTGTGCAGCCCGAACGAGCGGATCTCGGCCGAGGAGGTGAGGCCCGCGATGGTCTCGAGCGCGGCCGGGAGCATCAGCTCGGAGTAGGCGCTGGTCGAGATGCCGATATCGGTGGGACGCTGCACGGGGCTCAAGTATGCCAGACATGGGCGAAGGGGGCGCCCTTCGGAGGTAGCCGGGGGCATCCGGGGTAGAAGCGCCGCAGAACAGCGTCATCCGGCGAGCGGGCCGCGTCCGGCCCCGGCAGAAGGCAGGTCGACCCCATGCAGCACGAGGCACCCGAGGCGGCGTACCGGCGGCTCGCCGGGCTCGCGCTGGTGGTCGACGGCTACAGGACCGAGCGCCACGAGCTGGACGTCTCCAGCGGCTTCCGCCGCGTCACCACGGAGATCGTGCTGGTCGGCGGCGGGCTGGAGGGCCGCGGGGAAGACGTGACCTACGCGGCCGAGGACCACGACGGCTACCCGGCGGCGCTGCCGCTGGCCGGGGAGTGGACGCTGGACGGGTTCTCCAGCCAACTGGGCGGCCTGGACCTGTTCCCCGGCAAGTCGCCCCAGCAGGAGTTCTTCCGTAGCTACCGGCGCTGGGGCTTCGAGAGCGCCGCTCTCGACCTCGCCCTGCGCCAGCAGAAGCTGAGCCTGGGCGAGGCGCTCGGGCAGCACTACTCGCCGGTCCGCTTCGTGCTCAGCACGAGGCTCGACGTCAAACCGTGGCTGGTGGTGGACCCGCAGCTCGAGTTCAAGCTCGATCCAACGCCCGAGTGGGACGAGCATCTGATGCAGGACATCGCCAGGACAGGCCGCGTGCGCGCCCTCGACTTCAAGGCGTTCTACGAGGGCTCGCCGGTCGACAATCCGCCGGACCCGGTGCAGTACCGGCTGGTGAGCGAGACGTTCCCCGGCACCGTGCTCGAGGATCCGACGCTGGAGGGCCCGGCGCGCGAGGCGCTGCGCGGCCAGGAGGGACGCTTCAGCTTCGACGCCCCGATCCACTCCTGGGCGGACGTCGAGGCGGTCACGGCGCGCGTGGCCGCGGCCTGCGGCCCCGAGTGCGACGGCTTCGCGCTGCGCCAGCTCAACATCAAGCCGTCACGGTTCGGGAGCCTGAGCGCGCTGCTCGACTGCGTCGGCCGCGCGCAGGCCGCCGGCATGGTCCTCTACGGCGGCGGCCAGTTCGAGCTCGGCATCGGGCGCGACCAGATCCAGGCGCTGGCGAGCCTGCTGTACGCGGACGGTCCCAACGACGTCGCCCCGCGCGAGTATCACGGCGACGCGCACCCGGACGTGCCCGGGAGCCCGCTCGTCCCTCTCGAGTACCAGGGCGCCGGCTTCGGGTTCGCGTTCGAGGTCTGACGGCCCGGTGGCCGCTCGTGCGACCAGGACGCCGCGTGCGGGTCGCCCGAGACGTGCGCCGGCCGCGAGCGCCTGCGGCCCGGGCTCGCCGGCTGCGGCATCGACGTGTTCACCACCAGCGCGCACGCCGGCTGGCCCCTGACGAGTGGTAGCGGCCGAGGGCGAGCCGTATCATCGCTACGCGCTCCCCCTCGTCGAGTGAGCGTCGCATCTCGTGAAGTGACGGTCGACGGCCGTCGACTCAAGCGGACGGAGGTCGGCCCATGACCCCCATCGAGAAGATCCAGCGCGAGCACGGCATCGTCGGCCGCGAGCGCGAACTGGCGACCGCCCTGGCCGTACTCGGCGCCGGGCGCCACCTGCTGCTGGAGGGCCCGGTGGGCGTGGGCAAGACCACGGTCGCCCTGGCCGTCTGCGGTCACCTCGGCCGCGACACCGTGCGCGTGGACGGCGACGACCGCTACTCGGAGAGCAAGCTCACCGGCTGGTTCGATCCGCCCATCGTGCTCAAGCAGGGGTACGGAGAAGAGGCGTTCTTCGCCGGACCGCTGGTCGAGGCCATGCGCGACGGCAAGGTGCTCTTCATCAACGAGCTGAACCGCATGCCCGAGAGCGTGCAGAACGTGCTCCTGCCGGCGCTCGACGAGCGGCTGCTGCAGCTGCCGCACATCGGCGAGGTGCGCGCCGCCGACGGGTTCCAGGTCGTGGCGACGCAGAACCCCGTGGAGTACGTCGCCACCGGCCACCTCTCGGAGGCGCTGCGCGACCGGTTCGAGCACCTGGCCCTGCTGTACCAGGGCGCCGACGAGGAAGCGGCGATCGTCGTCGCCGAGACCGGCTCGGACGACGCCCAGCTCGTGCGCACGGCCGTGCGGCTCACGCGGGCGACGCGGCTGCACCCGCGCTTTCGCAAGGGCGCGTCCGTGCGCGGCGCCATCGCCACGGTGGCCATCGCCGAACGGCTGTGGGCCGACGACCGCGACGCCTGCGGGGCGGTGAGCCGCGAGGTGCTGCGCCGCGCGGCCGAAGCCGCGTTGACGACGCGCGTCGACCTGCGCGACGACATCGACGCCGACTTCGGGACGGCGCTCGACGAGCTCATGGAGCTCGTCGTCGAGCGCGGCGAAGACCCCGATATCGCCCTCGCGCCCGCGGAGTCCCCAAAAGCCTGACCCCCATCGGCGGGGCTGCGCTCCGCCACCAAGGCCGCGTGGAGGTCCGCGGCCTGCCGTCGTGCGCCCCGGAGCCACCGCCCGGCGACGCGCCGCTGGCGGCCCTCGCGACCCGCTACCGCCTCGACCCGGAGAACCTGGACGGCTGGACGATCGCCGTGAACCTCACGCGCAGCGACTGCCGCATCGCCGACGCCGGGCTGCGCTTCTACGCCGAGCGGCTGGCGGCGCGGGCCGTGCTCCAGCGCGCCGCCCGCCTCGTGGGCCCGCTGCAGTCGGCCACCCATATGGTGCGCGAGCCGCTACGCGAGCCCTGGGCCGGCGAGCTCGACGTGGAGACCACGCTCGACAACGTCCTCGGCAAGCCGTACCCGGAGGCGGACGACTGGATCGCCCGGCGGCGGGCCGACCGCCGGCACCAGGTGGTGCTCATGCTCGACACCTCGCTCAGCATGAGCGGCGAGAACATGGCCATCGCCGCTGTGGCCGCGGCGGTCCTCGCGCTCAAGCTGCACCCCGAGGACCTCTCCGTGGTCGTCTTCGAGGACAAGGCGAATGCCGTGACGCACCTCGATGTGCCCGATCCGCCCGCGGAAGTGGTCCGGCGCATGCTCGACCAGCCGGTGCGCGGCTACACCAACATCGAGGCCGCGCTGGCGCTCGGCGCAGCCGAGCTGGAGCGCGGCCGCAACCCTCGCCGCAGCGGCCTGCTCATCACCGACGGCGTGGTGACCGCCGGCGGCGACCCACGGCCGCTGGCGCACCGGTTCCCGCATCTCGTCGTGCTCCTCACCGAGGACTACAAGATGAACCCGGAGCTCTGTCGTGAGCTGGCCGACGCTGGCCACGGCGACGTCTTCCCGGTGCGCGCCTACAGCGACCTGCCGGCGCGCCTCCTCGACGTCACCAACCGCATCCTGCGCTGACGGGCGGCGGACTGCTGTGGCAGGTCCAGGCCAAGGACGACCGGTCGGTCGTCCCGGGATCGGCACACTGTTGTCGGTTGATGTCAAGCACCGCTGGCGGTGCCGTGAACGGCTCCATGGTGCCGCCTCCGGTGCCACGTCTGGTGTCACGTCTGGGCGGGCGGCGCTCGACGATGTGTGTGTGCCGTTGCCGGTCCGCCGTGCCGCCTGCGGATGGCGGTGCCCGACGCGGTACCGGCTGCGGATCTGCGGTGCCGGACGCGGTACCGCCGGCGGAGTCGCTGCGCAACGCACTGACTTGTCCGGGCCAGGTGGCCCCGGATCGTGGCCGCGCGAGGCCGGAGAGGGCGACGGCCGGCATCGGTGCCCCGGGCCACTCCTCCGGGCGCCCGGCCCGCGGCGGTGACGCCGGAGTGGCCGCCGTGCAGTAGACTGGCTCCTCGGGCGCCGCGAGGGCGCCCGATCGACCGTGAGGAGTGCTACGTGGCCCTGTTCGGCCCGCCCAACGTCGCCAAGCTGGATGCCCGCGGCGACATCGCCGGCCTCGTCAAGGCGGCCAAGTACAAGAAGGACCCCGAGGTCGCCGAGGCGGCACGCCTGGCGCTGGAGGGGTATCTGGACAAACTGATCCAGCGGCTGCAGACGAAGCATCTTGTGCAGCTCGACACCACCCGCGAAGCGCTGGTGCTCATCGGGCCGAGGGCGCGCGACCGGCTCATCTTCGTCGTCAAAGAGGGTCACCTGCACCGGCGCCAGGACGCGGCCTACGTGCTCGGCGTGATGAAGGACCCCGTCGCCGTCCCGCAGCTCTGCGTCGCCATGCATAACCCCGATCCGCTGCTGCGGATGATCATCGTCGAGGCCCTGGGCAAGATCGGCGATCCCGCCGGCGTCGACACGCTGCGCAAGGCCCTGGGCGACGTGGATCCGTCGGTGTCCGGCGCGGCGCGCAAGGCTCTCAAGCAGATGGGGGCGCTTCCGGTCACCGCGTGAGGCCGTCGTCGCCCCCGCCGTCGCGCAGGGGTGATCGGGCGCGGGTAGAAAGCCCACCGAGATGACCGACACGATCGACCACACGACCAGGCTCAGCGGAGAGATGTTCTCGCGCGTGGTGCGCGCGGGCGCGCTCGCTGTGGTGCGCGAGCAGGAGGCGCTGAACCGCATCAACGTGTTCCCGGTGCGCGACGCCGACACGGGCGCCAACCTGGCGGCGACGCTCAAGGCGGCGGCGTCCAGGCTCGGGAGCGCGGCTCCCGACTCCGTGGGCGACGCCGCGCGCGTCGCCGCCGACGGCGCCCTGGATGGGGCCCGGGGAAACTCCGGGGCGATCTTCGCCCAGTTCCTCCACGGGCTCGCCTCCTCCATGGAGCGCCTGCGCCTGGCCGACGGGCCGCAGTTCGCGGCCGCGGCCGTGAGCGGCACGGAGTCGGCCTACTCGGCCCTGCAGGATCCCCGCGAGGGCACCATCCTCTCGGTGCTGCGCGCCTGGTCGCGCGAGCTCAGCCGGCGCGCGCAGGAGGAGGACCTGCCCGAACTGATGCACAGCGGCCTGGTGGCGGCGCGGGAGGCTCTCGCCGCCACGCCGCGCCAGCTCGAGGTCCTCGCCCGCAGCCACGTGGTCGACGCCGGCGGGCAGGGGTTCGTGTTCTTCCTCGAGGGACTGATCGACTCGTTCACCGGCAACGAGCCGGCGTGGGTGCCGATCGAGGCCCACCCGCACGGTCTGCCGCCCTTCTCCGGCGAGCACGACGAGATCGACGAGCGCTTCCGCTTCTGCACGGAGGCGCTGCTCGCGCCGCGGGGCGGCACGCCGCTCTCGCGCGACGAGGTCATGGCGCGCTCCGCCGAGCTCGGCGAGTCGCTGGTCGTGGCCGGCGGCGAGGCACGCCTGCGCGTCCACATCCACACCAACGAGCCCCAGCGCTTCTTCGCGGCGGTCGCCGAGCTCGGGCACATCGAGCGCACCAAGATCGACGACATGGTGCTGCAGCAGCTCGCCTGCCGCACCACGGCGCTGGGCCTGGTCACCGACTCCACCACCGACCTGCCCGAGGACGAGTCCATCGAGCTCGGCATGGTGGCGGTGCCGCTGACGCTCACGCTGGGCGACGAGGAGTACCTCGACGGCGTCGACATCACGCTGGACGGATTCGTTCAGCGGATCCTCGCCGGCCAGGGAGTGCCACGCTCGTCGCAGCCGGCGGTGTCCGACCTGGCCCAGACGTACCGCCGGCTCCTCGAGTGCCGCGACGGCGTCGTCTCGGTGCACATCGCCGCCGCTCTCTCGGGCACCGTGCAGGCGGCCAGGGCGGCTGCGCGTGAGGTCGATGCGCAGCGCATCCGCGTGATCGACTCGTGCTCCGTGTCGATCGGCGCCGGCCTCCTGGTCGAGGCCGTCGGCGAGGCCATCAGCTCCGGCGCCGACCTCGACGAGGTGGAGCGCATCGCCGAGCGCGTGAAGCGCGAGATCAAGGTGTTCGGCGCGGTCAAGTCGCTCGACTTCGCCGTGCGCGGCGGGCGCGTGAGCCCGCGCCTCGCGAAGTCGATTGACCGCCTGCACCTCTCGCCGATCATCATGCTCGACGAGACCGGCAAGGCGACCCGGGCGAGCGTGGCGCTGGGCTTCGACCGTGCCCTGAACGCCATCGTGAAGCGCGTCGTGCGCTACGCTGACGGCGCGCCGGCACGGGCGATGGTGGTCCACAGCGGCGACCAGGCGGGCGCGGACTTCGTGGCCGCCCGCCTCAGCGAGCGCTTGGGCGGCGACGTCCCTGTTGTGCGCGCAGGGGCCGTGCTCACCACACACGTCGGCCTCGGCTGCGTCACCGCGGCCGTGCGCCGCCTGCCGCGCTGAAGCGGCCAGGCCGGCCGTCCGGCGTTTCCACTACCCTTCTGAGGTTTTTCGTCGGTGACGCGTGGGAAGTGACTTGACGGGCCCGCGACCGGGCCCGACCCACGAGGAGGGTTCGATGGCAGTCCGCATTGGCGTGCCCCGGGAGACGGCGACGGGCGAGACACGTGTCGCGCTGGTCCCGGCCGTGGCCGAGAAGTACGCGGCGCTGGGCGCCGAGATCCTGGTCCAGCGCAGCGCCGGTCAGCTGAGTCACATCCGCGACGAGGAGTTCACTGCGGCGAAGATGGTCGACGACGCCGCCGACGTCTTCGCCGCCGACGTCATCCTGAAGGTCGACCCGCCGTCGCCGGCGGAGGTCGACCAGATGCGCGAGGGGGCCGTGGTCCTCGGCCTCCTGCAGCCGTACAAGGCGGACGACTCGATCAAGTCGCTGCGCGACCACAAGATCACGAGCTTCTCGCTCGAGCTGCTGCCGCGCATCTCGCGGGCGCAGTCGATGGATGCACTCACCAGCCAGGCCTCGATCGCCGGCTACAAGGCCGTCCTGATGTCGGCCTGCATGGCCGGCCGGTACTTCCCCATGCTCACGACGCCGGCCGGCACGCTCCGGCCGGCGAAGGTGCTGGTGCTCGGAGTCGGCGTGGCCGGCCTGCAGGCTATCGCCACCGCGCGGCGCCTCGGCGCCGTCGTGGAGGCCTACGACGTGCGCTCGGTGACGCGGGAGCAGGTGCAGTCGCTGGGCGGCCGCTTCATCGACACCGGCATCGACGCCGAGGTCGAGGGCGGCTACGCGCGCGAGCTCACGGACGAGGAGAAAGCGAAGGCGAAGGAGATCGTCGACAGCCACATCGTCGAGGCCGACGCCGTGATCACCACGGCCGCCATCCCCGGCCGGCCGTCGCCCAAGCTCATCACGGCCGACGTGGTCGAGAAGATGAAGTCCGGTGCGGTGATCATCGACATGGCCGCCGAGGGCGGCGGCAACTGCGAGCTCACCCGGCCTGGCGAGCAGTACAACCACCCCAACGGCGTGTTCATCTACGGGCCGCTCAACATCCCCGGCATGCTGCCGGTTCACGCGAGCGACCAGTACGCGCGCAACCTCATGCACTTCCTGACGCCGTTCATCAAAGACGGCGAACTGCAGCTGGATTGGAACGACGAGGTCCTGGCCGGGAGCGTGCTCACGCGGGACGGCGCCATCGTGAACAAGGCCGTCCGTGAGCGGATCGAGGGGCCGGATGCGCCGGCGCCGGAGGCGCCGGCCGAGCCGGCCTCGGCCGCCGACCAGGCGACGCAGGAGGCCGATACCGAGGGGACGCCGGACGAGAACATCCCGCCGCACGACGCGGCCGCGGGCGAAGGAGGCGCGCCATGATCACCGGCTTCGCCGCCGTCTACATCTTCATCCTCGCCGCCTTCGTCGGCTACGAGGTCATCTCGCGCGTGCCGGTGATCCTGCACACGCCACTGATGAGCGGCTCCAACTTCGTGCACGGCATCGTCGTCGTGGGCGCGATGATCGCGCTCGGGGCGGCGACCACGACCCCCGAGCGCATCGTCGGCTTCCTCGCCGTGCTGCTGGGCGCGGCCAACGCCGTCGGCGGCTACGCCGTCACCGAGCGCATGCTCGAGATGTTCAAGAGCTCCGGCGACCAGAAGAAGGGCGCCGCGGCCGCGGCCCGGACGAAGGGAGGCGGCGATGCGCAGTGACCTGATCCAGATCGCCTACATCGCCGCCGCCGTCCTCTTCATCCTCGGGCTCAAAAGCATGAGCTCGCCGCGCACCGCGCGGCGGGGCATCATCTGGGCCGGCGTCGGCATGCTCGTCGCGACGATCATCACCTTCGCGACGCCGGGCATGGGCAACTTCGTCTGGATGACGATCGCGCTCGTCATCGGCGGCGCGATCGCCTACGTGGCGGCGCGGCGCGTCGCCATGACCGACATGCCGCAGATGGTGGCCATCTATAACGGCATGGGCGGCGGCGCGGCGGCGCTGATCGCCGCCGTCGAGTTCATGAAGCCGGAGACCATGCCGACGAGCTTCGCCATCCTCGGCATCATCGGCGCGCTCATCGGCTCGGTCAGCTTCAGCGGCAGCATGATCGCCTTCGCCAAGCTGCAGGGCATCATCAAGAAGTCATTCCTGTTCCCCGGCCAGAACGTGATCAACCTGCTGGTGCTGGCCGGCGCCGTCGCGCTCGCGGTCGTCGTGGCCTTGCAACACACCGGCAACATGGGCGGCTCCGAAAGCCTCGCGTTGATCGCGTTCTTCACCCTCTCGCTGCTCTACGGCGTGCTCATGACGCTGCCCATCGGCGGCGCCGACATGCCCGTCGTCATCAGCCTCTACAACGCCCTCACCGGCCTGGCCGTCGGCCTCGAGGGCTACGTGCTCGGCAACGGCGCCCTGATCATCGCCGGCATCGTCGTCGGCGCGGCCGGCACCCTGCTCACGCAGATGATGGCCAAGGCCATGAACCGCTCCATCGGCAACGTGCTCTTCGCGGGGTTCGGCGCCAAAGGCGGGCAGGAGCTCGAGGCGATTGAGGGCGCGATGAAGGAGTCGAGCCCGGACGACGCCGCCGTGACTCTCGCCTTCGCGCAGAAGGTCATCATCGTCCCCGGCTACGGCATGGCCGTCGCCCAGGCGCAGCACAAGGTCTGGGAGCTCGCCAAGCTGCTCGGCGAGCGCGGCATCCAGGTGAAGTTCGCCATCCACCCGGTCGCCGGCCGCATGCCCGGGCACATGAACGTCCTGCTCGCCGAGGCTGGCGTGCCCTACGACATGATCTACGACCTCGACGAGATCAACGGCGAGTTCCCGACCGCCGACGCCGCCATCGTCATCGGCGCCAACGACGTCGTGAACCCTGCCGCCCGCGACGACCCCGGCAGCCCCATCTACGGCATGCCGATCCTGGACGTCGACAAGGCCATCCAGGCGTTCGTGATCAAGCGCGGCCGCGGCGCCGGGTTCGCCGGCATCGAGAACAAGCTGTTCTACGCGGACAACACGCGCATGGTGTACGGCGACGCGCAGGACGTGGCCGGCAAGCTGATCGCCGGCGTCAAGAAGACCTGAGAGCCGCTCAGACGAACAGATGCGGGCGCGCCAGGCGGTAGGCGCCGTGCGTGCGCGGCGTTCCCGGCCGCCAGTGGTCGGACGGGACGAAGATGGACGGCGCCCGGACGGCGCCGGCGTCGGCGAACATCCTGTGCGCGAACTCGCCGCTCATGCCTGCGGGGGCGAGGGGTCCCACGGCCACCGCTCCGTCGCCGGGGAGCGCCGAGAGGGCCTGCGGCCGTTCGGTCATCGGGCACGGCGCCGGCTCCGGCACGCGAGCCACGTCGCCTGAGGCGGGCGCTCCCGCCGGACTCAGAAGCCCGGCCACCGTCAGCGCCGCCAGCGCCAGGAAGAGGTACGTAGTCGTGATCACGAGCCTGCGGTCCATGGATCTCTCCTCTCGCCGTCGCGCCAGCCCGGTCATGCCTCTCGCAGAACGTAGCGGGCGAGCCTCCGCCACGCCTCACCCAGAGTGGGTGATTCGCCGCGCAGCGTGACCGCCCTCGCGGAGTGCCCTCCGTGGCTACACCGAACGCTTCTTGTTCGGCTCGGCGCGCAGTAGATTCGGTGCCGTACTCGTCGCGAGTTCCGCCACACTGGTCTCATGCGATCTGGGTGTTCTGCTCATCTGAACCTGATGGTAGGGTGTTGTGCAGAAGTCGGCAGCTTGAACAGAGGTCATATCCGTACTGCCGAATGCTAGTTGGGCCGGCAGTGGGCCGACGCATCGCGGAGGAGAAGCATGATCGGTGGTCCAGCCTTGAGGCCGCCGGGCGAGAGCTATCAACAGCCGCCCGAGCCTCAGGACGACGAGGCCAAGCGCCAGCTCTACGCCGCGCACCGCAGGCGTCGCCATGTGCCGGTCTCGTCGATCGTGGCCCTGGTCGTGCTCATCGCGATCGTCGCCGGCATCGCTCTCGTCCTGGCCCTCAATCTGGTGTGATGGAGCCGCTGCAGGGCGTGCTGCCCAACAAGCACAAGAACCTGGCTCGCCAACGCGTCGCGGCAAGACGAGGCCGCGGCGCGCACTGCTTGTCCGCGGTGCGTTCGACGCAGAAGCGAACACTTGTCTGCAGGCAGACGGGACGCGGGACTTGAGAGCGGTCGTGTGCACGAGGTACGGTCCGCCGGAAGTCCTCCGGCTCGAGGAGCTGGAAACCCCGGCTCCACAGAAGAACGAGTTGCGCATTCGCATCTTCGCGACGGCCGTGACATCGAGCGACTGCTACGTCCGGGGCCTGAATCTCACCTTCGCGTACAGGATCATGGCGCGACTCGTACTCGGCTGGAGCGCGCCGCGACGCAATGTGCTCGGCATGGTGCTCTCAGGGCAGGTCGACGCGGTCGGGCCGAACGTCAGGTCGTTCAAAGCGGGCGATCAGGTGTTCGGGTTCAACCGGCATCTCTTCGGCGTGTACGCCGACTACGTATGCTGGCCGGAAGACGGGCTGCTTGCGACCCGACCGGCCAACCTGACCGACGAGCAGGCCGCATCGATTCCATACGGCGGCCTTCTCGCGCTTCACTTCTTGCGGCGAGCCAACGTTCGGGCCGGGCAGCGGGTCCTGGTCTACGGCGCCTCGGGAGCGGTCGGTACCTCTGCGGTGCAGCTTGCCAAGCACTTCGGCGCCAAGGTGACCGGGGTGTGCAGTACGGCGAACCTGGAGTTGGTGCAGGCTCTGGGGGCGACGACGGTGGTCGACTACACGAGGGAGGACTTCTCGGACGGGGGAGAACGCTACGACCTCATCTTCGACGCGGTCGGGAAGAGGAAGAGCGCGGCGGGGCTGCGGCACTGCGCTCGCGCACTGGCCCCGGGTGGCGAGCGTCTCTCGGTCGATGATGGAACGCCCAAGCTCCTCGCCGAAGACCTGATGTTGCTTGGAGAGTTGGCGGCAAGGGGCGAGATCAAGCCCGTGATCGACCGACGCTATCCGTTGCAGGAGCTTGCTGAGGCCCACAGGTATGTCGACGCAGGACACAAGCGAGGGAACGTGGTCATCACCGTCGCCCAGGGCGGCCAGTGGGATGGCACTCCTGGATGGACACGAACTGCGGGCGCCCACATGAGATGACCTTTAGCCCGCCGCCGAGGTGCTTGCGGCGGACGACCTGGACGACGCCGGGCAGGTCGTCCTCGACACGGGCCTTCTCCGCGGGCAATGGGAGCGGTTCGGCTTCGCACTGACGACTGACGCCTGGGTCGCGGTCGACGCCACAGGGATGGTCGTCGGGTACGGGCAGGTCGCGCGCGATGGGGACGACGTCGATTCGTGGGGGGTGGTGCACCCCGCGGAGGCGTGGCGTGGGTGACGGAACTGGGCGTGCGGAGAGAAGCGCGTGGGCGCGGCATCGGCGGCGCCCTGCTGCAGAGGGCGTTCGAAGGATTCGCAGCGCGCACGATCGGCTCGGTCGTACTGGTCGTGGACGCGGCCAACTCGACTGGAGCCACTGCCCTCTACGAGGGGGTCGGCATGCGGGTGGTCAAGCGCTTCGATGTGTGGGAGCGGGCTCTGGATCCTTCGGCGGTCACCGCCACTTCGATTCCGGTCCCGTGATCTGAGGCATCGCGTGAGCCCGCGGCCGAACCAGCGCATCGACCTGACGCGCCCAACGGCTTCTGTAGTAACCTCCAGGGCGAATGCGCGATCACACGCAGAAGGGTCTCGGAAGATAGAGCGATCGTCTGCACGAGGTACGGACCACCGGATGTCCTCCAGCTCAGGGAGGCGCCGAAGCGCGTTCCCAAAAGACGGCGAGGTGCTCATCCGGATCCGGGTCACGACGGCCGGTACGGCCGATAGGCGAAGCTGGAGGAGGCACGCGTGATCGTTCGTCCAGAGACCGATCGGGATGTCGCTGCCATCCGCGAGGTCAATATCGCCGCCTTCCAGGGGCACCCCTACAGTCAGCAGACCGAGCATCTGATCGTGGAAGCGCTGCGCGCCGCCGGCGCTCTGGAGGTGTCGCTCGTCGCCGAGTCCGACGGCGAGGTGGTTGGCCACATCGCCTTCTCGGCGGCAGCCATCGGCGACTCGCAGTCGGGCTGGTCCCTCCTTGGGCCGGTGGCGGTGCTCCCGGCCTGCCAGGGCGAGGGGATCGGACGCGCGCTGGTCGAGGCCGGCCTCGACGCGCTGCGCTCCCGGGGAGCTCGCGGGTGTGTCCTCGTCGGAGATCCGGCCTTCTACGGCCGGTTCGGGTTCGGGCCGTCTCCGGGCGTCACCTGGCACGCCGTGCCGCCGGAGAACGTGCTCTGCCTCCTGCTGTCCGGTGAGATGCCGGCCGGCGAGGTGGCCTATCACCCAGCGTTCCTCGTTGGGGACGGAGGCCCGAAGGGCCGATGAGGCTGGCGCCCACGGCGCATCCCACACCGCAGCCCCAGGACTCCTCGCCGGACGCGACGCTGTGATGCCTGGAGGCACCCGCGGCGCCGGCTACGTCAGGCGCTGCACGCCGATGCCCACGAGGCCGGGGCCCGTATGGACGATGAGCACAGGAGTGATCTGGCCCTGGATCGCGATCCGGAAGTCCGGCAGCTGGGCCTTCAGGGCCGCGAGCAACTCGTCAGCCTCCTGCTCCGCGGCTCCATGCATCACCCTGATGTTGTACTCCTCGGCGCCCGCGGCGAACCCGACCGCCTGTTGGAGGGCCAGTTGCAGCGACTTCTTGCGTCCGCGCGTCTTGGCCACGGTGAAATAGACCCCGTCGTCGTTGCACGAGATGACGGGCTTCAGATCGAAGATGCTGCCCACCAGTCCTGCGACCAGACCGATGCGGCCGCCCTTCACGAGATACGAGAGCGTCGAGACGCAGAAGAAGAGTTTCGTGCGCCGCGCCGCGCTCTCGACCTCACGGCAGACCTCGGCGAACGGAAGTCCCTGTTCGATCAGTTCGCCGGCGCGCATCGCCGAGAAGCCGCTGCCGATGCCGATGTTCTTCGTGTCGATGTAGCAGGTCTCCAGTCCCTCGGGCGCGGGTCCGAACCCACTCATCATCTCGTAGGTGCCGCTCAGCCCGCTCGAGATGGCGACGGCGATCACCTTCTCGTAGCCGTCGGCCTTGATCTGACTGAAGAGATCGGCGACGACCGACGGACTGGGCAGCGATGTGGAAGGGATCTCCCGCGGGAACCTCGCGTACACGTCCTCGGCCCATATGTCGACGCCGTCGCGGTACTCCGCGTCCGGGTAGATGATCGTCATCGGCGCCACGTACATGTGGTGCCGGCGACGGTACTCCTCCGGAACATCGAAGCAGGAGTCGACCAGGATCGCTATCTTCTCTTCGGCCATCACGTCCCGCCCGTATCCGCTTCCGCTGGCTGGATCATCCCGCAGTTCGTCCCCAACAAGCGCACCGATCCGGCGCGTCGAGGCGCTGAGGTAGACTGCGGCCGGAGCCCGCGCAGTCATGCGCGGCGAGTCGGGCACCGCGCGGGGGTGGTCCGTGACCGAAGTGGCAGGGGATGGAGCGTGGGTCGACATGATCGGCTGGAGCTCTCCGGGAAGCCCCTCGAGGCGCCGGCCGTGACCCGAGACGGTGGCTTCATCGCTGTCCACCGCGGCGGGACGCTGGACGAGGCGAGACACCGCCAGCTGGCGGCTTGGGCGGCCGAGTGCGCCGGGCACGTCCTGCCGCTGTTCCAGACCAGGGATCACGATGACGATCGTCCGCGGCTCGCCATCGAGGCGGCGCGGGCGTGGTCGCGCGACGAGATCGGCGCGGGCGCGGCGCGGGACGCGGCCGGCGCCGCGCACGCCGCCGCGCGCGCTGCCTCCGACGGCGCCGCGCAGAAGGCCGCCCGCGCCGCCGGCCACGCGGCCGCCACGGCGCACATGGCCGATCACTCACTGGGCGCGGCCCACTACGCCGTCCGCGCCGCCGCGCTGGCCGCGGCGCCGGCGGGCGCCGCCGCGGCCGATCGTGAACGAACCTGGCAGCGCCAGCGGCTCCCGGCGGAAGTACGCGAGCTCGTCGCGTCGGCGCAGGAGCGCCGGCCGGGACTGCTCTGAGGCCACGGAGGGACTCACATGAAGGAGCGCAGACTGGGCAAGACGGACGTCAGTATCACGCCGATCGGCTTGGGCTGCTGGCAGTTCCAGCAGGGCAAGGGCATGACCGGCAACATGTGGTCGCCCCTCGACCAGGCGAGCATGGACGAGATCGTGGGCGCGGCGCTGCGTGGAGGAGTCAGCTGGTTCGACACGGCTCAGGCCTACGGGAACGGTGCGTCGGAGCGAGCCCTGGCGTCGGCGCTGCGCCGCGCGGGCACAGAGCCCGGCAGCGTCGTGATCGCGACCAAGTGGCTGCCGATCCTCAAGACGGCCGGCGACATCGCCAAGACGATCGGCGCCAGGCTCGCGTGGCTGGCGCCGTATCCCGTCGACCTGTTCCAGGTGCACATCCCGTGGAGCGTCTCGTCGGTCAAGGCACAGATGCACGAGATGGCGGAGCTGGTGCGCGCCGGCAAGGTGCGCGCGGTCGGCGTCAGCAACTTCTCGGCGAGTCGGATGGCCAAGGCCGGAGCGGCGCTGGAGGCGGAAGGGCTGCCGTTGGCCTCCAACCAGCTGCACATTAACCTCCTGGACCGCTCGATCGAGTCGAACGGCGTCCTGGACATCGCCAGGCGGACCGGCGTGACGCTCATCGCGTACTCGCCACTCGCTCAGGGCGTGCTCACGGGCCGGTTCCACGACGACCCGGCGAGCGTGAGGTCGCTCTCGTGGTCGCGCCGCTCGCGCCTGACCCCGTCCAGCAGATACCTCACCAAGGACGGGCTGAAGCGCTCTGCGCCGCTGATCGACGAGCTCCGCGACGTCGCCGCGGAGCACGGAGCCACGCCGGCCCAGGTCGCCCTGGCGTGGCTCGTGAGGTACTACGGCGACACGGTCGTCGCCATTCCCGGCGCCTCCCGGGCCGGGCAGGCCGCCGAGTCGGCCGGAGCCGTCGACCTGCAGCTGACCGAGGCCGAGGTGCGGCGCATCGACCGGCTGTCGGCCGCCGCCGGGGCGAAGTAGGGCGGCCTGCAGGACAGATACGGCCCGCGCAGCGCCATCCTCCTCGGGGGGCTGCTCGCCGGCCTCGGCTGCGTGATCAACGGCCTCGGCGGGTCGTCGCTGCTCGCGTACATCATCGAGGCGGCCATGCGCGACAAGGACACGACCCGCAAGCAGGCCGCCCAGTTCGTCAAGACGCTGGACGGCCAGCTGATGAAGTGGACGCGGTTCCTCTACGGGGTGGACTGGCAGGACCCCTCGCTGTACGACGTCGTGCTGAGCCTCGACAGGGTGAGCGTCGACGGCGCCGCGGAGACGATCGCGGCGATGACCGAGCTGGGCGAGTTCCGGCCCACCGGGGCCTCGCACAAGGCGTTCGCCGACCTGCTGCTGAGCAGCCAGGTCTGGTCGGCGCTGACCGGCGACGCGCGGACGCACTCCGCGAACATCCGTGTCGCCGCGGACGGGGGCGAGGTGTTCATCACCGGGTCCGCGGACAACGCCAAGGCGCTCGACGCGATCGCCGAGGTCGCCGGCAGGGTGGCCGGCGTGACGCTCGTCGACAACGAGGTCGGGGTCGGCGGGCACTGGCAGTTGTGACGGCTCGCCGCTGACGGAGGCGGCCGCTCGCGCTGCGTTTGGCATCGTCGAGAAGCGGCACATCTTCTTCGAGGTGCTCTACGTCCTTGCCAGACGACCGATGCGCAGGGGATACCGATGCCCAGATCGACAGCCGCGACCATCGACGAGTACATCGCCGAGTTCCCACCCGAGACGCAGGCGGCGCTCCAGGAGATGCGGGCGCTCATCAGGGCGTGCGCGCCCGGTGCCACCGAGACGATCAGCTACGCCATCCCGACCTTCGACCTGAACGGCCGGCACCTCGTCCACTTCGCCGGGTACGCGAAGCACGTCGGCTTCTATCCGATCCCGAGCGCGATGACCGCGTTCGCCGAGGAGCTCGCCCCGTACAAGAGCGGCAAGGGCTCGGCGCAGTTCCCGCTCGGCCGGCCGCTGCCGGCGGACCTCATCCGGCGGATCGTCGAGTTCAGGGTCGCAGAGAACCTGAAGAGGACCTCAGGGTAGCGTGCCTGGGCCGAGCACAATCCGGCTTCTGCCTTGACGCTCAGGCAGCAGCGCGCCCCGGCGGCTGGATCACGCCGAGCTGCAGCATCGTCCGCAGGTCGTCCCGGGTCGCCCAGTGCTCGGCAAGCTTGCCGTCCGCGACCCGGAACCAGTGCGTCTGCTCCGAGTTGAAGGACTTGCCGGTGGGTCGCACGACATGGGTGCCGCCGGTGTACGTGCCCACCGAGAGGATCCGCGCGACCACCAGATCGCCCTCGGCGACGATCGCCTCGACGTCCATGTGAAGGTCCGGATACTGGTCCGCGAGCCAGGCGACCGTCCGGCGCAGGTGCTCGGGCCCGTCGACGGCGCCGGGCTCCCCGTCGCCGAACAGCGCGAGGGCGTGGTCCGTGTACTCCGTCGCGCACACGTCGGCTGCTCCGTGGAGCGCACGGTCGTTGAAGAACTCCTCGAAGTAGCGCCTTACCAGCGCCTTGTCGTCGTCCAACTCGCTCATCGCTCCTCCTCAGTCGGTCGTTCCGCGGACGCGGCCGGAGCGTGTCGCGTACGGCGTGGGTACCCGGAAGGCGGGTCGCGGGTAGAGTCCGCCCCAGGAGCTTCCGCGACCGACAGGAGTGACCCATGAGCGATCGCTGGGTGGTAGGGAACAAGGCCGACGTCGAGGCCAGGGAGATGGCCGGCGACGGTATCGAGGGCGTCGTCAAGCGCGTGCTGGTCTCGCCCGAGCAGGGGTGGGACGGGTGGGTGATGCGCCTGTTCGACGTCGCGCCCGGTGGGCACACGCCGAAGCACGCGCACGACTGGCCGCACATCAACTTCGTGGCGAGCGGAAGCGGCGTGCTGTTCCTCGACGGCGAGGAGCACCCGCTGGAGGCCGGTTCGTATGCCTACGTGCCGTCCAACCACGAGCACCAGTTCCGCGCCGCCGCCGGCGCGCCGCTCTCCTTCGTCTGCATCGTGCCGGAGGGCGGCGACTACTGAGGCGATAGACTGGGAATCGACTAGTCTGAGGCCGTGCGGAGGGCCGGCGCCGCCACGGCGCCGGCGGCCCGCGCGGCCCTCGTGACGTCCTGAAGAGATGTGGCCGGGCCGACGCCCGACGAAAGGAGAGTGATCGCCGTGCCCCCTGCCGAGAGCCGGCTCGCCGAGCTCCACCGTCTGGGTCAGAGCCCTTGGTTCGACTACATCAACCGGGCGCTCATCCAGCGCGGCGGCCTCAAGAAGATGGTCGACCGCGACGGCCTGGGCGGCGTCACCACCAACCCGGCGATCTTCGAGAAGTCCATCGGCGGTGGCAGGGAGTACGACGAGGCGATCCTCACGCTGGCCCGGCAGGGGCTGGACGCGGTGGCGATCCTCGACCGGCTCATTATCGAGGATGTGCGCGCCGCCTGCGACGTGCTGGCGCCGGTGTACCTCGCGACCGGCGGCGAGGACGGCTTCGTCAGCATCGAGGTCTCGCCGTACCTGGCGCGGGACACTGCGGCCTCGGCGGCGGAGGCGCATCGCCTGTTCACCGCCGTCGACCGGCCCAACGTGTTCGTGAAGATCCCGGGCACCCGAGAGGGGGTCCCGGCCATCCTCCAGTGCTTCAAGGACGGCCTGAACATCAACATCACCCTTTTGTTCTCGATCACCCAGTACGAGGCCGTCGCCGACGCCTATCTCGAGGCGCTCGAGTACCGGCTCGGCAAGGACTTGACCATCCGGGCGACGTCGTCCGTGGCCAGCTTCTTCGTGTCGCGAGTGGACACGCTGGTCGACAAGCTGCTGGACGAGCAGGCGGAGGCCGCCGCGGACGTGGCGGAGCGGCGGCGCCTCGAAGCGCTCAAGGGCAGGGCCGGCGTGGCCAACGCCAAGGTCGCCTACGAGCGCTTCCGCAGCTACCTCAACAGCCGCGAGTGGCAGCTCATTGCCGCCTCCGGCGCCAAGGTCCAGCGCATCTTGTGGGCGAGCACCGGCGTCAGGGATCCGGCGTACCCAGACACCCTGTACGTGGACGAGCTCATCGGCGAGCATACGGTGACGACGCTGCCGGAGGCCACCTGGAAGGCGTTCAAGGAGCACGGCACGGTGGCGCGTACCGTCGACAGGCACATCGACGACGCCCACAGGCTGCTGCGCGAGCTCGGCCACGCCGGCGTCGACCTCGAGCGAGTCGGCGCCCAGCTGCAGAACGATGGCGTCGACCTCTTCGTCGGGGCGTTCGACCGGCTGACCGGCATCGTGGAGGAGAAGCGCGTGCAATTGCTCGAAGGCGAAGGGGGCTGAGATGGACCAATGGCTGCTGCCGGCCTGGCTGGACGAAGCCGTGGCCAGGCGCCTCGAGGCCCTGCAGGCGGACAGGTACCCGGAGCGCATCTGGGAGGCCGACACCGAGCTGTGGAAGCCTGAGGACGCAGCGCATCAGGCGATCATCGGCAACGCCCTCGGCTGGCTGAGCGTCTTCGAGGGCGTACGCGAGGAGATCGAGGGGCTCACCGAATTCGTCGACGAACTGCGTGCCGACGGCTACCGCTCCGCGGTCCTGCTCGGCATGGGCGGCTCGAGCCTGGCGCCGGAAGTGCTGCGAGAGGTTCTCGGCATCCAGGAAGGGTATCTCGACCTGCACGTGCTCGACTCGACGGACCCGGCGGCGGTGCTGGCGGTGGAGGCCGCCGTGGACCTCGAGACGACGCTCTTCGTCGTCTCGAGCAAGTCCGGCGGCACCACCGAGACGGCGAGCTTCCACGCCTACTTCTTCGAGCGTCTCCAGGAGCTGGACGGGCACCACGCCGGCCACCACTTCGTGGCGATCACCGACGAGGGCACCTCGCTGCAGCAGGAGGCGCTCGACCAGGGCTTCCGCGCCGTGTTCGTGAACCCGTCGGACATCGGCGGCCGCTACTCGGCGCTCAGCTTCTTCGGCATGGTGCCGGCGGCGCTGATCGGCGTCGACCTCGAGCGCCTGCTCGACGGCGTGCGCGCGACGGCCGTCCAGTGCGGCCCGGACGTCCCTGCGGGCGAGAACCCCGCCCTCAGGCTGGGAGCCGTGCTCGGCGAGGCCGCGCTCGCCGGCCGTGACAAGCTCACCATCGTCGCCGAGCCCCGCCTACGGGCGCTCGGAGCCTGGGTCGAGCAGCTGGTCGCCGAGAGCACCGGCAAGGAGGGCAGGGGAATCCTGCCTGTGGACCTCGAGACGCTCGGCGACTCCGGCGTCTACGGCGACGATCGCTTGTTCGCCAAGGTCGGCGTCGACAGCGTCGCCGCGACCGGCGTCGTGCAGCAGTTGATGGAGCTGGCCGCGGCCGGGCATCCGGTGCACGGCCACGAGATGGCTGGACCTGTACGGCCTCGGCGGCGAGTTCCTGCGCTGGGAGATCGCCGTCGCGACCGCGGGCCGCGTGCTCGGCATCGACCCCTTCGACCAGCCCAACGTGCAGGAGAGCAAGGACAACACCAAACGCCTGCTGGCCGGCTATATCGCCAGCGGGGAGCTGCTCGAGGACCTGCCGGAGGGCGACGGTCGCCTGGCCTATCCGCTGCGCGACGCCGAGCTGCCGGCGGCGCTGGCGGCTTTCTTCGCGCAGGCGGAGCCCGGCGACTACGTGGCGCTGCAGGCCTACGTGGCTCCCGGAGAGGCCGTCTGGAACGACCTGGAGGCGCTGCGACTGTGCGTGCGCGACGACCTGCGTCTGGCGACCACGCTGGGCTACGGCCCGCGCTTTCTGCACTCGACCGGCCAGCTGCACAAGGGCGGGCCGAACAAGGGTCTGTTCCTCCAGCTGGTGGGACACGACCCGGTGGACGTGGACATCCCCGGCCAACCCTACAGCTTCAGCGTGCTCAAGCGGGCGCAGGCGCGCGGTGACCTGGGCGCCCTGCGGGCGCACGGCTGCCGCGCACTGCGCGTGAGCCTCGGCGACGACGCGACCGCCGGAATCAAGCGGCTCGCCGCGCTGGTCGCGGGGGCGCTGTCACAGTGACTTCACGCCGGTCCGCCGGCGGACGAGGAGGACGAGATGGACGTAGCGATGGTCGGGCTCGGCCGGATGGGCGGCAATATGGCGCGGCGGCTGCTGCGCGGCGGCCACCGCGTGGTCGTCTGGAACCGTACCTACGCCAAGGCCGAGGAGCTCGGCGCCGAGGGCGCCGAGCCGGTCAGGCAGCTCACCGACGTGGTCAAGGCGCTCTCGGCGCCGCGGGCGATCTGGATCATGCTCCCTTACGGGGACGCGACCCAGGCGGCGATCGACGAGCTCACGCCGCTGCTGGACGAGGGCGACATCCTCATCGACGGCGGCAACTCGCCGTTCCAGCACGACATCGAGCGCGGCGCCCAGCTCAAGGCCAAGGGCATCCGCTATCTGGACGCCGGCACCAGCGGCGGCGTCTGGGGCCTCGACGTCGGCTACTGCCTCATGGTCGGCGGCGACAAGTCGGCGTTCGACCAGATCGAGCCGCTGCTCAAGACCCTGGCGCCGCCCGGCCACGGCTACGAGTACTGCGGCGGCCACGGCTCCGGCCACTTCGTCAAGATGGTCCACAATGGCATCGAGTACGGCATGATGCAGGCCTACGCCGAGGGCTTCGAGCTCCTCGAGGCCACCGAGTGGGATCTGGACCTCGCCTCCATCGCCGACCTGTGGAACCAGGGCAGCGTGGTGCGCAGCTGGCTGCTCGAGCTGGCCGCGGACGCGCTCAAGAAGGATCCGGGGCTGGAGCACATCACCGGCTACGTCGAGGACACCGGCGAGGGCCGCTGGACCGTCGAGCAGGCTATCGCCC
This sequence comes from uncultured Thermoleophilia bacterium, assembly GCA_963739595.1. GTDB lineage: Bacteria > Actinomycetota > Thermoleophilia > UBA2241 > UBA2241 > CAIXSE01. The sequence goes on along the minus strand of CAVUBA010000004.1, from coordinate 2,670 downwards.
ACAGCGTGCCGATGCCGGCGATCTCCGCCGCGCTCTTCACCCGCTTCCGCTCGCGCCAGCAGGACACGTTCAGCGGTAAGGTGCTGGCCGCCCTGCGCAACGAGTTCGGCGGCCACGCCGTCAAGGAGAAGGAGTGAAGGTGGACGACGACGTCGCCGGGCACCTGACGTACGACGAGCCAGACTACGGCGACGAGGTCGGCGTCCACGTCACCGGCAAGGCCAAGGCCGCCGGGTCGGCCTCGCCGTTCGGCGGCGAGCGCCACCCGGACCCCTGCAGCCTGGTCATGTTCGGCGTCACCGGCGACCTCGCCCACCGCAAGCTTATCCCGGCGCTCTATGACCTCGGCTGCCACGGCGTGCTGCCGTTCGGCACGACTCTCGTCGGCTACGGCCGCCAGGAGATGACCGACGACCAGTTCCGCGACCTGATGCGCGAGGCGATCGACGACCACTACGGCGAGGACATCGTGGACGGGGCGCTGTGCGAGCGCCTGCTGCAGGCGCCGCGCTACGTCCAGGGCCAGTTCGACGACCCCGAGGGCTTCAAGCGCCTCGCCGCGGTGCTCGACGAGCTCGACGGCAAGGGCGCGCGCGGCAACCGCATGTTCTATCTGGCTACGCCGCCGAGTCAGTTCGAGGTGCTGGTCGAGCAGCTCGGCAAGGCCGGCCTGGCGCGGCGTGGCGCCTTCGACGGCGAGCACAGCCCGGACGGCACGCGTGGCTGGACCCGCGTCGTCATCGAGAAGCCGTTCGGCCGCGATCTCGAGACCGCACACGAACTGGACCGGGTCATCAGCCAGGTCTTCGACGAGCGGCAGGTCTACCGCATCGACCACTACCTCGCCAAGGAGACGGTGCAGAACCTGCTGGTCCTGCGCTTCGCCAACGGCATCTTCGAGCCGGTGTGGAACCGCCGCTACGTGGACTTCGTGGAGATCACGGCCGCGGAGACGCTCGGCGTCGAGCACCGCGGCCCCTACTACGAGGAGGCCGGCGCGCTGCGCGACATGATCACGCCGCACCTCATCCAGCTGTTCACGCTCGTCGCCATGGAGCCGCCGGCGTCGTTCGACGCCGACGGCGTGCGCGACGAGAAGATGAAGGTGCTGCGCGCGGTGCGCCCCATCCCGCTCCAGTCGGTAGGCGACTGGGCGGTGCGCGCGCAGTACGTGCAGGGCCGGGTGGACGGAGAGGACGTCCCGGCCTACCGCGCCGAGGAGCGGAATCGCGCCGGATTCCTACACGGAGACGTATGCGGCGCTCAAGCTCCTCGTCGACAACTGGCGCTGGCAGGGCGTGCCGTTCTACGTGCGCACCGGCAAGCGCCTGTCACGCCGGGTCACCGAGATCGCCATCCACTTCAAGCGGCCGCCTGTGGCGCTCTTCCGCGACGCCCAGGCGGGCGGCGGTCTGCAGCCCAACGTGCTCGTGCTGCGCGTGCAGCCGGACGAGGGCTTCTCGCTGAACATCGAGTCCAAGCAGCCGGGCCACTCAGTCGCGCTGCAGCCGGTGGCGATGGACTTCTCCTACGGCACCACACTCCATGAGCTTCCCTTCAGCGCCTACGAGACGGTCCTCGTCGACGCGATGGAGGGCGACATGACCCTGTTCACGCGCGGCGACCAGGCCGAGGAGGCCTGGCGCATCGTCGGCCCGGTCATCGAGGCCTGGGCGAAGCGACCCGAGCGTGAGATCTCGATCTACGAGGCCGGCAGCTGGGGACCGGAGGCGGCCGATGCGCTCATCGCCCGCGACGGCCATTCCTGGCGCCGGCCTGTGAAAGGGGACGAGACATGAACATCGAGATCCTGAAGGACGGCGACGAGCTCGCGTTGCGCGCCGCCGACCTGTTCGCGCTGGCGGCGCAAGAGGCGGCGGCGGCGCGCGGCCGCTTCGCCGTCGCTTTGAGCGGCGGCGAGACGCCGCGCGCCCTCTACCGGCTGCTGGCCCGCCAGCAGTTCAGCCAGAAGGTCCCGTGGCGCCGCGTCCAGCTCTACTGGGGCGATGAGCGCTGCGTGCCGCCCGACGACGAGAAGAGCAACTACGGGATGGCGCGGGAGGCCTTCATCAAGCACGTGCCGATCGCGGACGCCAACGTGCATCGCATGCGTGGGGAGGACCCGCCAGAGGCGGCGGCTCAGGCATATGATGCCGAACTGCGCGGCCTGGCGGCTCTGGAGCGACCACAGGTCGAGGTGCCCGTGTTCGACCTCGTCCTCCTCGGCCTCGGCACCGACGGCCACACGGCCTCGCTCTTCCCGCACAGCGACGTCCTCGCCGTCGAGGACCGCTTCGCGGTCCCGACTGAGGCGCCCGACGGTTCTCCCAGGCTCACCGTGACCGCGCCCGTGATCAACGCCGCGCGCCGTGTCTGGTTCCTGGTGAGCGGCGCCGAGAAGGCCGGGATGGTCGTCGAGGTGCTCGAGGGCCTGCGCGTGCCCAACGCGGTCCCCGCGCAGGGCGTCGCGCCCGTGCACGGCGCGCTCACGTGGTTCCTGGACGAAGCCGCCGCGGCCGAGCTCAGCCCGGCCGCACGCGCCTGATCCCGGCGGACGCTGCCCGCCGCTCAGTCGACGACAAGGAGGATGTCATGGCCGATACCTATGAGGTGCTCCAGCCCGACGGCACGGTGAAGGAGTTCCGTGCCGACCAGTTCGGGGAGATCCGG
>CAVUBA010000003.1:0-105212 GCA_963739595.1 uncultured Thermoleophilia bacterium | reverse complement strand
TTCCGCATCGCCCTGAACTGCAAGGACCTGTTCGGCAAGCTGCTGGCGACCGGCATCACCGCGATCATCGTCGGGCAGGCCTGCATCAACGTAGGCGCCGCCCTCGGCCTGCTGCCGCTCACCGGAGTGCCGCTGCCCCTTGTGTCGCTGGGCGGCACCAGCATGCTCGTCGTGCTGGCCGGCCTCGGGATCATGCTCAACATCGCCACCAATCGAAGGAGTCACATTGCCGTCAGCGCTCAGCGGCGCGACCGTGCTGCTGGCAGCGGGGGGGACCGGAGGTCACCTGCAGCCGGCGCTCGCCGTCGCGGCTGAGGCGCAGGCTCGGGGCGCGCGCGTCGTCCTCGTGACGACGCCGTCCCAGGTCGAGCGCGTCCGCGACCGGTACACGACCTACGCGCTCGAGCTCAAAGGGTTCGAGCGGCGCGTCGACGTGCGCGCCTACGCGCGCACCTTCAGGCTGCTGGGCGCCGCCGTGCCGCACGTCCGGCGCATCCTCAAGGAGACGCGCCCGGACGTGGCCGTCGGCGGCGGAGGCTTCGCCAGCGGGCCGGTCGTGGCCGTGGCCGCCGCGAGCGGCGTCCCCGGCCTCGCGCTCGAGGCAGACGCCCATCTCGGCGTCGCCAACCGGCTCCTGCGGCCGTTCGTCAAACGCTTCTGCCTGAGCTTCCCGATCGAGGGACTGGAGCCGCCCCGCTACGTCGTCACGGGGCGGCCGCTGAGCCCCGGGCAGCTGGATGCGACGCCGGAGGAGGGCCGCGAGGCCTTCGAGCTGCGCGCCGACCTGCCGGTCGTCCTCGCGTTCGGCGGCAGCCAGGGCGCGCAGAGCATCAACCGCGCCTGCATCGACGCGTTCGGCGGCAAGGACCTGGCGTTCCAGCTCGTGCACGTGTGCGGGCCGCGCAACGCCGAGCAGGTGCGCAAGGAACTGGAGGACCGCGGAGAGCGGTTTGAGCGCTACCGCCTGGTGCCCTACACTGACCGCCTGGCCGCCGCCATGGCGGCGGCCGACCTGGTCGTGGCGCGCTCGGGCGGATCCGTCGCCGAGCTCGCCGCCCTCGGCAAGCCAGCGATCCTGGTGCCGTACCCGTATGCCACCGCCGACCACCAGCGCAAGAACGCGCAGGAGATGGTCGCCGGCGGCGCGGCGCTCCTGGTGGACGACGCCGAGCTCGACGGCGCCCTGCTCGGGCGGCTGACCGGCGAGCTGCTCGGCGACCGTGAGCGCCTCGCCGCCATGGCGGCGGCAAGCGCGGCGCTGGGCAGGCCGGACGCCGCGCAGCGTGTGGCCGACCAGGTCGAGGACATCCTGACGAGAAGACGGCGAAGGTGAGGGGCGCGATGAGCGACGACGCGGTGAGGGACTTTCCGCAGCCGGTCCACTTCATCGGTATCGGAGGCGCCGGCATGAGCGGCATCGCCGCCGTGCTGGCCGAGCTGGGCGTCGACGTGCGCGGCTCGGACCTCAAGGCCTCGCGCTACACGCGCCTGCTGACCGCGGCCGGCGTGCCGGTGACCGTCGGCCACGACGCCGCCAACCTCGCCGACGCCGCGCTCGTCGTCACCTCGTCGGCGATCGGCGAGAGCAACCCGGAGCTGCGCGCCGCTCGTGCCGCCGGACTGCCCGTGTTGCGGCGCGCCGAGATGCTCGCGCGCGTCATGGAACTGCGCCGTGGCATCGCCGTGGCGGGCACGCACGGCAAGACGACGACCTCCTCGATGATCTCCCACGTGCTGCACAAGGCGGGGATGGATCCCACCTTCCTCGTGGGCGGGGAGCTCAACGACATCGGCTCCAACGCCGGCGTGGGTCAGGGCGAGTGGCTCGTCGCCGAGGCCGACGAGAGCGACGGCAGCCTGCTGTTCCTGCGTCCCGAAGTCGCGATCGTCGCCAACGTCGAGCTCGATCACCACGCCAACTACGGCTGTCTCGACGACGTCTACGACGTGTTCCGCCGGTTCGTCGCCCTCCTGCCCGAGGACGGCCTGCTCGTGCTGGTGGCCGGCAGCGGCGGGGAAGAGCTGGCCGCGTACACGCCCGCGCGCGTGGTCGTCGTGGGCATCGATGCCGGCGACCTGCGCGCCGAGGTGGAGCACGTCGACGATCGCGGGAGTGTCTTCATCGTCCGCGACCCGGCCGGCGAGTCTCTGGCTCGCGTGGCACTCAAGGTACCGGGGGAGCACAACGTCCTCAACGCGCTCACCGCCCTGGCGGTACTGCAGCACGCCGGCGTGACCCCCGAAGAAGCGGCGCCGCACCTGCTCACGTTCAGCGGCGCCGCCCGCCGCTTCCAGTACATCGGCGAGCACGACGGCGTCCTCGTCGTCGACGACTACGCGCACCACCCCACGGAGATCGCCGCGACGCTGACGGCCGCCATGAAGGGCGGCCACGAGCGCGTGATCGCCGTCTTCCAGCCGCACCTCTTCTCGCGCACCCGCTACCTGCAGCGCGAGTTCGGCCGTGCGCTCACGCTCGCCGACGAGGCCATCGTCACCGAGATCTTCCCGGCCCGGGAAGAGCCCGAGCCGGGCGTGAGCGGCAAGCTCATCGTCGACGCGTACCTCGCGGAGCGTCCCGGCGGTCCGGTGTCGTTCCTGCCGCGGCTGAGCGACGTCGTGGCTCGTCTGGCGCCGCGCGTGCGGCCCGGCGACCTCGTGCTCACCCTGGGCGCCGGCGACGTCTTCCACGCCGGCGAACAGCTCCTCGCCACGCTCGCCGGGCAAGGGGAAGAGGCTGCCGGCGCCGAATAGTCAGGGGTACTTCGCAACCCCCGACCGAGGGCCGGCGCCATGACGAGGGCACGCCGGGCGAGCCGCCCGCGATTCCGCTTGCTTCCCACCGTGCTGCTCACCCTGGCCATCCTCGGTGTGCCCACGGTCGTCTACGCGTGGGGGCGCAGTTCGTCGTCCTTCGACATCGCGACGGTGCGCGTGGCGGGAGCCCACCTTGTCCCCGACAAGCGCGCGCTGCGCCTGCTGCAGCACGACTACAGCGGCCGCAACCTGTTCACGGTGACCGGCGGCGACGTACGCAAGACGCTGGCGCCGCTTGCGCTTCGTCTCCGGCGCCACCGTCAACCGCGACTTTCCCAACACCCTCTCCGTGACCATCACCGAGTACGTCCCGGCGGCCTACGCCCTGGCCGGGGACCGGTGGTACGTCATCGACGAGAGCGGCTACGTCATCTGCACCGCGGCCGATGCGGTCGCCCAGCTCTCCGCGTCCAAGAAGCACGCCGCCGGAGCCACGTCCGGCGCTTCGGCCGGCGCAGCGAGCGGCGCTTCGACCGACGCCGTCGCCGTCCGCTTCGGCGGGTGCGGACCGGGGAGACGCCGGCCCCGGACGCGACCGCCGCGGCCGCTTCCACCGCTGCGACGACCCGGGACTCCGGCTCCCAGACCGAGCGTCTCGTCGCCGGCCCGGAGCAGGCGCCGCTGTCGCTCCCTCGCATCGCTGTCTCCGGCCGCGTCCGGGAGGGCGCCGTCCTCGGTGACAAGGCGACCGCCGAGATGCTGCGCGTGATCACGGCGCTGCCCGGGTCCCTGCGGCGCAAGCTCACCGCGGTGCAGGACGACGGCGGCCAGCTCACCCTGCGCTTCGCCGACGGCCCGGTCACCGCATGGGGCGATTCGTCGCGCACCCTCGCCAAGACCATCGCCCTCCGCACCGTGCTGGCCGCGTACGCGGACGCCGGCAAGACCTGCACCGAGCTCGACGTATCGATCCCCGACCGGACGCTGGCCAAGCCGGTGCTCCCCAAGACGGTCCTCCAGTGATGGTCGAGAGCCAGCTCAACCAGTGGTCGAGCCGGGGTTGGCGGGCGGGCCCTGTCCGCTGCTGTTTGACACCCCCAAGGGGCGTGGGTATGGTAAATCGACGGTCGGGTCACCAGGTCTACCCGGCCGTTCCCGTTCTCCAAGAATCGCTGCAAAGAAGGTTGTTCTTTGGCAGTTTCGCAGATTGAATCAGCAACACTCAAGCGGGGCTTGAGGGTTCGCCAGGGGTCTCGACGGCGAGTCTCGACCACGACAGGAGGGTCAGCACGATGATCGACGCGTCAGCGAACTATCTCGCCGTCATCAAGGTCGTGGGAGTGGGCGGCGGCGGCACCAACGCCGTCAACCGCATGGTCGACGCAGGGCTCCGCGGCGTCGAGTTCATCGCCGTCAACACGGACGCTCAGGCGCTGCAGATGTGCGACGCCGACGTCAAGATCCACATCGGCAGCAAGATCACGCGCGGCCTCGGCGCCGGCGCCAACCCGACCATCGGCTACCAGGCCGCGATGGAGAGCAAGGACGAGCTGCGCGACGCGCTCAAGGGCGCGGACATGATCTTCGTCACCGCCGGCAAGGGCGGCGGCACCGGCACGGGGGCCGCCCCTGTCATCGCCGAGCTCGCGAAGGAGCTCTCGGCGCTCACCGTCGGCGTCGTGACCCGGCCGTTCGCCTTCGAGGGCAAGCGTCGCGCCCGCCAGGCCTCCGACGGCATCCAGAGTCTTCGCGAGAAGGTCGACACGCTCATCGTCATCCCGAACGACCGGCTGCTGCAGGTGGTCGAGCGGCGCACCTCCGTCATCGAGGCCTTCAAGGTCGCCGACGACGTGCTGCGCCAGGGCGTGCAGGGCATCACCGACCTCATCACCGTGCCCGGCCTCATCAACCTGGACTTCGCCGACGTGCGCACGATCATGAAGGACGCCGGCTCGGCGCTCATGGGCATCGGCGTGGCCGGCGGCGAGAACCGCGCCGTCGAGGCTGCGCGCGCGGCGGTCAGCTCGCCGCTCCTCGAGGCCAGCGTCGAGGGAGCCCGCGGCATCCTGCTCAACATCACCGGCGGCAACGACCTCGGGCTCTTCGAGATCAACGAGGCGGCGGAGATCATCAGCAGCGCCGCCGACGCCGACTGCAACATCATCTTCGGCGCCGTCATCGACCCGTCGCTGGGCGACGAGGTGCGGGTGACCGTCATCGCCACCGGGTTCGACCGGCCGGTGCCCGGCGAGCAGCCGGCCCAGCGTGAGACCGTCGAGCGGGAGCCGAAGGGCACGCCGCTGTTCGCCGAGGAGTCCAAGCCCTCCTTCGACGTGAACGACGACGTCCTCGACATCCCGAGCTTCCTGCGCGACCACTGAACCCGGCGCGATGTCCGGCGTCACCCCGCGCACGCGCAAGTTGCGGCGCGCACATGCGTCCGGTACGCTCTACCGCCGTTGCCATTCGACGTGAGGTCCTGAAGCAGTCTTGACACAGACCATCACCATAGTCATCTGGGTCGTCGCGATCGCCGTCGCGGTCTGGGCCGTGTTCCAGAAGAGGAACTGGGTCATCCTTCTCATGATGGCCGTGCTCGTCGGCGTGTCCGTGTACTGGATCATCCCGCCGGGCGTGAAGACCCGTCTCGGCCTCGACCTCCAGGGCGGGCTGCAGATCGTCTACACGGCCAGGACGGCGGACGGCAGCGCGCCGACCCAGGCGCAGCTCGACCAGACGGTCGGCATCCTCGACCGCCGCGTCAACGGCCTCGGCGTCACCGAGTCGCAGATCCAGAAGCAGGGCAGCGACCAGATCTCGGTGGCCCTGCCCGGCATCAAGAACGCCGAACAGGCCCTCGCCGTCATCGGCAAGACCGCCCAGCTGCAGTTCTTCAAGGACGACTCCGCCTCACGGCCCGTGGGCCCCGTCTCCTCCAAGGAGGCGGCGCTCAAGGAACTGAGCAGCCAGGGCGTCTCCAAGGCGGAGATCGACCAGCTGCGCACGGAGGGCACGAGCAAGGACTACGCGCTCGTGCAGAGCCCGGCGGACACGGTCAACAACGTCCCCGAGCAGTGGTACGTGTACAAGCTTCCGCCGGCCATGACGGGCGCCGCGGTCAAGAGCGCGCGCGCCGGCTTCAACAACCAGACCGGCAAGCCCAACGTGCTCATCGACTTCACCGCCAACGGCAGCAAGCAGTTCCAGGACATCACGCGCGAGCTGTATCGCACCGGCCTGCTCAAGCAGACGCCGCAGACGTTCGCCATCGTGCTCGACAACGTGATGGAGTCGGACCCGATGATCGACTACACCGACCCCACGTTGCGGGACGGCATCAGCGGCGGCGCCGAGATCAGCGGCGGCAACATGACCACCCAGGAGGCCAAGGACCTCGCCTTCGTGCTCAACACCGGCGCCCTGCCGGTCAAGCTCGAGACCGCGTACCAGCAGGAGGTCTCGGCGACGCTCGGCAAGGACTCGCTCAACCAGGGCCTCATCGCCGGTCTCATCGGCCTCGGCATCGTGCTGCTCTACATGCTCCTGTACTACCGCTTCCTCGGGCTGGTCGCCGACCTCGCCCTCATCGTCTACGCGATCCTCCTGTGGGGCCTCTTCAACCTCATCCCGGTGACGCTCACGCTCCCGGGCATCGCCGGCATGATCCTCACCATCGGTGTGGCCGCCGACGCCAACGTGGTCATCTTCGAGCGCATCAAGGAAGAGGTGCGCCGCGGCAAGACCGTGCGCTCCGCGGTCAGCTCCGGCTACGCGCGCGGCTTCCGGACGATCCTCGACGCCAACGTCCTCACGATCCTCACGGCGCTGGTGCTCTTCCTGTTCGCCACCGCCGGCCCCAAGGGCTTCGCGTTCACGCTGATCATCGGCGTGGTCGTCAGCATGCTCACCGCCGTGCTGTTCACCCGCGCCATGCTGGGCGTGCTCGCCGGATTCGCCTTCTTCAACAAGCCGTCGCTCATGGGCGTCAAGGCCGGCCAGGTCGACATCGAGACCGCCGTGATGGGTGACACCCGCGCGGCGGCCTCGCGCAAGCGCCGCGGCGCGGCGGCCGATGCCGGCGACGCCGCTCCGGCCGCCGGCCTCCGAGCCTGCCACCGCCGGCGGGCCGTCGACGCCCTCCACGGGTGGCCGCCGTCCCTCCACCAACCGCAAGCGCAAGAAGCGGAGATAGCCCGTGAACTTCTTCCGCCGCATCTACTCGTTCGACTACATGGGCCACAAGTACTGGTGGTTCACCATCTCCGGCATCATCATCGCCGCCGGCCTCATCAGCCTGTTCGTCAAGGGCGGCGGCAACCCGGTGAACGGCCTCAACTACGGGCTCGAGTTCAGCGAGGGCACGCGTATCTCCGTGGCCTTCGAGCAGTCGCCGACGCTGGCCGAGGTGCGCCAGGTCGTCGCGCAGGCCGGGTACGCCGACGCGCAGATCCAGCAGACCGCCAACATCGCCAACTCCGGCCAGTCCGGCTTCCAGATCCAGACCAGCGTGCTCAGCACCGCCGAGCAGACGGCGCTCAAGGCGGCCCTGAACGACAAGTTCAAGGTGGCGGCGGCCGACGGCAAGGAGGTCTGGAGTCTCGAGACCGTGAGCGCGTCCTTCGGCAAGCAGGTCATCAGCTCGTCGCTCAAGGCCGTCGCCCTGGCGCTGCTCCTCATCCTGATCTACGTCACCTTCCGCTTCCAGTGGAAGTTCGCCATCGGCGCCATCTCGGCCGAGATCCACGACCTCCTCATCGTCGTCGGTGTCTACTCGCTCACCGGCCGGGAGGTGACGACGGCCACCATCGCCGCCGTGCTCACCATCCTCGGCTACTCGCTCTACGACACGGTCATCGTCTACGACCGCATCCGGGAGAACGAGCCGCGCTTCAACCGCATCCCGTACGGCGACATGGTCAACCTGTCGATCTGGGAGACGCTGACGCGGTCCATCAACACCTCGTTGATCACCCTGCTGCCGGTCGTCTGCCTGCTGCTCTTCGGCGGCAGCACCCTGCAGGACTTCGCCTTCGCGCTGCTCGTCGGCATCCTCTCCGGCGCCTACTCGTCGATCTTCGTCGCGAGCCCGATCCTCACGCTCCTCAAGGAGCGCGAGCCGCAGTACAAGAAGCTCAAGGCCGCGGCTCGCGCCAGCCAGGCCTGACGCGTCCGCCGCGCGGCCTCGTCGCCGACCACCCTCCAGCGCCGGCTCAGCCTGTCTCGACGTCCGCTCGAGGGTGGGACCGAAGCGTTCAGGTTCGCAGAGAGCCTGACCCGCCAACCTCTCGAACCTCCCACCGGTCCTCTTTACTTCGGCCCCCCGCTGACCTAGCGTCGCTGGCGCGCCCCGCTCGGGGCGTGTTCGTCCACAGCACAGCGGGACCGGCGGTCGTGTCCGCGCCGGTCGCTGTCTCGTCGGGGGAGGTAGCGCCGTGGGGACTCGTCAGATCCAGCAGCGAGAGACGGGCGCCGCCAAAGCGAGGCTGCGCGTGTCGGCGGGCAGTGCCGACGGCCGGCCTCCCGTCGTAGCGCTGGAGGGCGAGTTCGACCTGGACACGGTGCCGGAGATCGACCGCTTCCTGCGGCGCGCGCTCGGCCCCCTCTATCACCAGGACAACCTCGTGATCGACCTCGCGCGGACGACGTTCATCGACTCGAGCTTCATCGGGTTCCTGGTGCGCCTGTCGGCGGCGCAGCGCGCCAAGCGGCGCGAGCTGCTGCTGGTGCGTCCCTGTGGGCAGGTCCGGCGGGTGTTCGCCATCGTCGGCCTGCACAACATGGTGCCCGTGTTCGACACCATCGAGGCGGCCGTGGACAGTCTGCTCAGCGGACGCGGTGCGGTGATCCCGCCGGCGTTCAGGGCGGCGGGGGTGTAGGACAGAGTCGCGCCGAGGACGCCGTGCCACGAAGCCGCCGGCGGAGCCGGCGGGGGATCGGCGGCGTTGTCCTCCGCGCGTCAGCTGGCGCGCCGCACGGGGACGACTTCGTCGCCCACGTGCCGGGACTCCATGACGCGGGCCTGGAAGGCCTTCATGCGGCAGGCGTCGCTGCAGTACTTCTTGGCGGGGTTGGTCGTGGTGAACTCGCGGCCGCACTGCTCGAACGCGCAGTGGCGCGCGATCTCCTCACGCTGCGTCGCTTTGCGCGTGGTGCGGTGGTAGTCGTCCTGCCACGCGCCGCCGTGCAGTGCGCAGACGCTCGATGGGTTGTACGCGGACAGCCGAGTGCCGCAACCGTCCACCATACAGATCCGCCCCGCTCCATATGTCTTGGTCTTCAGCATGACGTCGGCCACGTCGTGGAGTCTGCTGCCTCGAAGCGCTCTCGTGCTGCGGAACTCCATCTCTTTGCCCCCGGCAGCCGCCCCGTGACCCACCGGCGGCCGCCTCCTGGTGGTCTTTCGGCGTCCGCCCCGCTCAGTCGGATGCCGCCTTGAGAGCCTCGCCCCGGCTGGGGAAGATCCCGAAGATGCGGTCGAGGCCGGTGATCTCGAAGATCCTGATGATGTTCTCGTCCGTGCAGACGATGTCGAGATTGCCGTTGCGGGGCCGCACGCGTTTCGCCCCGCTCACGAGCACCCCGAGCGCAGTGGAGTCGATGAAGGTGACGCCCGACAGGTCGACGATCACCCGCTTCGCGCCTCCCTCGATGCCGTTGACCAGCACCTCTTTGAACTCCGGCGCGGAGTAGATGTCTATCTCGCCCTCGAGGATCACGACTCCGACTTCGTCGGTGGTCGCCTCGTAGTCGACGCGGAACTGCGGCTTGTCCTCCATACGCGCCTCCTCACCAGCGGGTGACAGTGCGCAGCCTCAAGGCCCCGACTGCATGTGCACGATTCCTTTCCGGGAGGGGGTGCTGCTAAACCCGGAGGCGACGCCCCGGAGCCTGTCGGGCGGCCGAGTCAGGGGCCGGTGGGCGCGGTGGGCAGGAGGTCCTCCGCGGTCGCCTGGCCGCGCAGCGCGTAGGCCGCGATCATGCGGTCGGTGACCCACTCGACGGGGCAGCGGTCGTCGGTCCACGGCTGCCCGCCCGGCGCGGCCTCCTGCAGGTCGCGGGCGAACAGGCGCGTGTCGGGGAGGAGATCGTGCGGGGCCGCCGCCAGGCGGGCGGTCATGACCGCCCGGGGGAGCGGCTTCGTGAGGCCCACGACGAACTGGTTGAAGCGCAGCGCCTGCCAGGTGACGACCTGGGGGAACTCGGCGCGCAGCGTACCGGCGATGGCGTCCGCCAGGCGGTGGTCGCCGGGCACCGTGGACACGTTGAGGGCGACGATGCCGCCGGGCGCGAGCCGCTGCCGGCAGAGCCGGAAGAACTCGCGCGTCGCCAGGTAGAACGGCACGTACGGCTGGCGATAGGCGTCCACGAGGATGAGGTCGTAGCGCGCGTCCGTGGACGCGAGGTACGGACGCGCGTCGGCCGTGTGGACCGTCAGGTTGGGGTTGTCGTCGAGGCCGAACCAGCGCCGGCCGACGGCGGTGACGGCGGGGTCGAGCTCGACGCCGTCGATCCGGGCCTGCGGGTAGTAGACGCCGTAGGCGCGCGCCGTGGTGCCGGCCGCGTTGCCGAGCGTCGCCACCCGGGTCGCCGTGCGGCCGAGCAGCGGCGGGGCCGTGAGGAACATGTCCCACTCGCCGCCGGTGAGTACGGTGTCCGGGCGCCACACGGAGTGGACGGCGTAGCCCTCGTTGAGGAACAGCAGCCGCTCGGGCCCGGACTGCACCACCTGGATGAACTGATAGCGCGACTCCTCTTCGTGGAGCAGGCCCGGCTGCGCCTTGACGACCGCCGGCGGCAGCGCCAGCAGGGCGGCGAGGACGCCGGCGACCACCAGCCCGGCCGCGAGCCTGCGCCCCACCAGCAGCGGCACCGCCGAGACGGCGATGATGAGCGCCGCGCCGATCAGCGTCCGCTGCGTGCCGATCAGCGGGATCGTGATGAGGGCCGGCACGAAGGTGCCGATGATGCTGCCGGCCGTCGAGAGCGCGAAGATGCGGCCGGCGACGCGGCCGGCGTCCTCGACGCCCGTCGCCGCCAGCCGGATGGCGAACGGCGTCACCATCCCGAGCAGGATGACGGGCGGCGCGAAGAGCGCCAGCGACGCGGCGAAGGAGCCGACGACCGCGCCCGTGGAGATCGTCTCGATGCCCTTGATCGAGAGGTCGAGGAACGGCCGCGCCACGAAGGGGATCGCGGCCACCCACGCGGCGGCCGCCAGCACGATGGTCGCCAGGAGTTGCGGTGACGGGCTGCCGGTCGGCCCAGCGGCCGCCGAGCCAGTAGCCGACGGAGAGCGAGGCGAGGATCAGGCCGATGATGTTGGCCCACACGACGGTCGACGAGCCGTAGTACGGCGCCAGCAGCCGGGAGGCGCAGATCTCAGTCGCCATGGACCCGATGCCGGCCAGGAAGACGAGGACGGAGAGCGCGAGCGGATGTACCTGCCTGGTCACCGCGCGAGTGTATCGGAGCGGTCCCCGGGCTGCACGGCGCGGCGCGAGGGTCCGCGCGACTGCAGGGGAAGTCGTACCGACGAGATCGGGCCCGCGCCAGCGCGTGCGCCGACGAGGCGAAGCGAGGGAAGTGGTGGAGGTAAGCGGGCTCGAACCGCTGACCTTCTGGCTGCCAGCCAGACGCTCTCCCAGCTGAGCTATACCCCCACCGAAGGGGCGCCGGCCGAGCCGGCACGCTCGAAAGTGTAGCATACCCGCTCCCTCCGGCAACCTCGCGGACGGCCTCGCTCGCAGGTGACCGGCGCGATGACTGTGGCTCGCGCCGGCGGCGGCGCGCACCGTGGTCGCGCGCGACGGTCGGCCGGGGACCGGCCGGATCGGCGGATCGCCCGTGTCGCTGATGAAGGAGGACCGCGCGGTGGTGCCGTCGGGCGCCGGTGCCGGGCGGTGCCGTCCGCTGCTGCGCCGCGGCGCGACGGTCTCGCGCAGCACCCCGGCGGCGGACGACGGGCCGAGGCGTGTCGACCTGGGCGCGTCAGGCACCGTCGCGTCCGCCGGGGCGCGCCGCCGCGCAGCCTCCGGCGCGCCTCATGTAGAATCAGAGTCCCGCGCAGACCCGCGAGAGAGGACCGACGTGGACCGACGTTACGACCCGCACGCCATCGAGGAGAAGTGGCAGCGCCTCTGGAAGGAGCGCGACGCCTATCGCGCGCCCGACGAGAGCGACAAGCCCAAGTTCTACGCCCTCGACTTCTTCCCGTATCCCTCCGGCGACGGGCTGAGCGTCGGCCACTGCCGCAACTACGTCCCCACCGACGCGGTCTCGCGCTTCAAGCGCATGCAGGGGTTCAACGTCCTGCACCCCATGGGCTGGGACGCGTTCGGCCTGCCGGCGGAGAACTACGCCATCAAGATGGGCGTCCACCCGCGGGTGACGACCGAGCGCAACATCGCCAACTACCACCGCCAGATGGACCTCATCGGCCTGTCGTTCGACTGGTCGCGCGAGGTCACCAGCTGCTTCCCCGACTACTACCGCTGGACGCAGTGGTTCTTCCTGCTCCTGTACGAGCGCGGCCTCGCCTACCAGGCGACCGGGCAGCAGTGGTGGTGCCCGACGGACAAGACGATCCTCGCCAACGAGCAGGTCGAGAACGGCCGCTGCTGGCGCTGCGGCAGCCTGGTGACCAAGAAGGACCTCAAGCAGTGGTACTTCCGCATCACCGACTACGCGCAGCGGCTGCTGGACGACCTCGGGACCATCGACTGGCCCGAGCAGATCAAGCTCATGCAGACCAACTGGATCGGCCGCAGCGAGGGCGCCGAGGTGGACTTCGGCGTCGCCGGCCGCGACGAGACGATCACGGTGTTCACGACGCGGCCCGACACGCTCTTCGGCGCCACCTACATGGTGCTGGCGCCGGAGCACCCGCTGGTCGACCAGCTGACCGTGCCCGAGCAGCGCGACGCCGTCGTCGCCTACCAGGACGTGGCGCGCCGCCAGAGCGAGATCGAGCGGCTCAGCACGGACAAGGAGAAGACCGGCGTCTTCACCGGCGCCTACGCGGTGAACCCGGTGAACGACGCGCCGGTCCCCATCTGGATCAGCGACTACGTGCTCATGGGCTACGGCACCGGCGCCATCATGGCGGTGCCGGCGCACGACGAGCGCGACTTCCAGTTCGCCACCCTGTTCGAGATCCCGATCATCGAGGTGATCGCGCCGGAGAGCGGGCCGCAGGGCACGCTCGAGGAGGCGTACACCGGCGACGGCGTCATGGTGAACTCGGGCCGGTTCGACGGCATGGCCGCGCCGGGCGCGGCGTTCGAGTCCATCGTCGAGTGGCTCGGCGAGCGCGGCGCGGCCCGCAAGAAGGTCAACTTCAAGCTCAGGGACTGGCTGATCAGCCGGCAGCGCTACTGGGGCGCGCCGATCCCCATCGTCCACTGCGAGAAGTGCGGCACGGTGCCGGTGCCCAAGGACCAGCTGCCGGTGCTGCTGCCCGACCTCGAGGACTTCCACCCCACGGACGACGGCCGCTCGCCGCTCGCCCGCGTCGAGGACTGGGTGCACACGACCTGCCCCGAGTGCGGCGGGCCGGCGCACCGCGAGACCGACACGATGGACACCTTCGCGTGCTCCAGCTGGTACCACTTCCGCTACGCCTCGCCGCACGACGAGACGGCGCCGTTCGACCGCGAGATGGTCGAGTACTGGCTGCCCGTCGACCTGTACGTGGGCGGCGCCGAGCACGCGGTCATGCACCTGCTCTACGCGCGCTTCTTCTGCAAGGTCGCGCAGGACGCCGGCTACGTGAGCTTCGGCGAGCCCTACGCGCGCCTGCGCAACCAGGGCATGATCCAGGCCGAGGACGGCCAGAAGATGAGCAAGAGCAAGGGCAACGTGGTGACGCCGGACAGCGTGGTCGACAAGTACGGCGCCGACGCGCTGCGCGTCTACGAGCTGTTCATCGCGCCGTTCGAGCAGAGCGTCGCCTGGAGCGACCGCGGCGTGCAGGGCACCTACCGGTTCCTCGGGCGCTTCTGGAACCTCGTGAACGAGGTCGTCGAAGCGCAGGGGAGCGGGGTGGCGGCCGATGAGGCCGAGGCCGAGAAGGGCCGCCAGGTCCTGCGCGCCCTCAACAAGACGATCCGCAAGGTCACGCGCGACCTGGACACGTTCCGCTTCAACACGGCCGTGTCGGCGCTCATGGAGCTGCAGAACGAGGTCCTCGACGTGTGGACCGGCGCCCGCGGGTCGCTGCACGCTGGCTCAGTGGCGCGAGGTCGTCACCGCGATCACGCAGCTCGTGGCGCCGATGGCGCCCCATCTCGCCTCAGAGGTCTGGGCGCTGCTCGGCCACGGCGAGAACGTGCTGGACGCGCCGTGGCCGGCGTGGGACGACGAGCTCGCCGCCGACGAGGTCGTCACCGTCGTCGTCCAGGTGAACGGCAAGCTGCGCGACCGTCTCGAAGTCCCGTGGACGCGGAGAAGGACGACGTGCTCGCGATGGCGCGCGCGGCGGAGAACGCCGCGCGCTTCCTGGAGGACAAGCAGGTCGTCAAGGAGATCTTCGTCCCGGGCAAGCTCGTCAACTTCGTGGTGCGCTAGGCCGGCGCCGCTTCGGCGGCCGGCCGGTCCTGCCCGCTCGGCGGGTCGTCTCAGCCCAGCGCGGCCTCGAGGTTCTTGATGGCCGCGGCCTCGTCCTCGTTGACGCCCTTGGTGGCCTCGGCGGTCGTCCGCGCCACGCCGATGATGAAGGCCTTGAAGGCAGCCAGGTCGTCGGGAGCCTTGGCGGCCACGACGCCGGCGGCTTCGCGCACCCGCGCCGCGACTTCTCCGGCCATCGTCGGCCATGTCGTGCGTGACCGCCTTGTCGTGCCCCATCTTGATGTCCCCGGCGAGGTCGTGGACGAGCGGGCTGTCGGTGCTCGACTTGGCCGCGGCCATGAACTTGGCCGCGGCGGTGGCCTCCTTGAAGGTGTCCCAGAAGCCGTGGTCGGCCATCGAGAGGTACGCCATGGTGTCGGTCACGGCCCACTGGAGCGTGTGCCATTCGTCGTCGGTGAACATCGCCTTGGTCGCCATGCCGTCTCCTCGTGTCCAGGTCGCCGGGATCTGCGCACGACGATACCGCAGCACGGTCACCCCGTGAAATCGCCCCTCCGGGGCGATGCCGCGGCGCCGGCTCCTGCCGTAGCCTCGGTCGTGACGGGCGCCGGACGCGCCCCCGGCGCCCGTCACACCCCTTCAGCGATCGCGGCGCCGGAGGTGGGCCGTGCAGCTCTCGCGACGCCAGATCATCGCCTACGTCGCCGTCGCCGTCGTGGTCGTCGCGGTCGGCGTGCGCTACGTCGTCCTGCCGAAGCAGGCCGGCCCGTCCGAGGCGCAGGCCGTCGTCCTGGCGCCGGTCGTGGCGTCGCCGTCGGCCGCGGCGCAGGGCGCGAGCCCGGCCGCCTCGCCGACGCCGGACGTCATGGTGTACGTGTGCGGCGCGGTCCGCACGCCGGGAGTCGTGCGGCTCCCGGCCGGCGCCCGCGTCACGGACGCGCTCGCAGCTGGCGGGCGGCCCGACGGCCAAGGCCGAGCTCGCCGCCGTCAATCTGGCGGCGCCCGTCGCGGACGGCCAGCAGATCCTCGTGCCCGAGCGTGGCGCGCCGGTGGTCGCCGTCCGCGCCGGCGTCTTCCGGCTCCTCCGGCAGTGGCTCTCGGGGTCTCCTCGGCCGGCGGGACCACACCGGGCGCCCTCATCAACATCAACACGGCGTCGCTGGAGGAGCTCGATGCGCTCGACGGTGTGGGACCCTCCACGGCGCAGAAGATCATCGACTATCGCACCGAGAACGGCGGGTTCAAGACCATCGACGAGATCAAGGAAGTGCCCGGCATCGGCGACGCCAAGTTCGCCGCCATGAAGGACCAGATCACCGTCTGAGGCGGCGTCATGCGGCTGCCGGCGCCCCCTCACCTGCTGCTCGGCGGCTACTGCGCCGGACTGTGCCTGGCCCTTGCGTGGCGGCCGCCGCTCGCGGTCCTTGCAGCGGCGGCGGCGGCCGCCGTCGCACTGCTCCTGGCCGGACGGCGGGTGCCGGCGCTCGCCGACCGGCCCGGCATGGTGCTCGCCGCAGGCCTCGTGGCTCTGTTCCTCTGCACGGGCGCGCTGGTCGGCGCGGCCCGGCTGGACGCCGTGGGCCGCTCGACGCTGGCCGCCTACGCAGGGCGCCACGTCCCGATCACCGCCGTCGTCACCGACCTGCCGGCGATCAAGGCCGACCAGGTCACGCTGGCCGTGCGGGTGACGGGCGCGGCCGGTCGCGAGGTGCGCGAGCCGGCGCACCTCCGCCTGCGGCTCGAGCAGGGACAGTCGCTTCGCCTACGATCCGGTCGGCCCGCTCACCGAGGGCGCGGTGCTGCGCCTCCCCTCGGTCAGCGTGCAGCCGCTGCCGATCGCCAAAGCCGGGGGCGTTCGACTACGGCCGCTACCTGCGCCGGCGGGGAGAGCACGTCCTGCTCGAGGCGGACTTCGCCCAGCTCGACGATCACCGGTCGCCGCGGCGGGCTGCAGGGTCTCGTCGACCGGCTCCGGCTGGCGTCGCAGGTCTCACCTCGCCGCCGGCGTTCACTCGCCGGTGGCGGAGGTGCTGCTGGGCATGGTCCTCGGCGACGACGAAGGCGTCGACCCCGCGCTCGTCGAGGACTTCCGCAGGAGCGGGCTGCTGCACATCATGGCCGTATCCGGGGAGAACGTGGTGCTGCTCTGCACGATGTGGTCGTTCGCGCTTTGCGCTTCTCGGCATCCACCGCCTGGCGCGCACGGCGCTGCTGCTGCCCGGTCGTCGCGACCTACGTCCTGCTCACCGGCGCGTCGCCGTCCATCGTGCGCGCGGGAGTCGCCGGCATCGTCGGCCTGCTGGCGATCCTCGCGTCACGGCCGAGCGACGGCTGGCTGCTGTGGCTGGCGCCGGCGGCCTGGCTGCTCACCGTCAATCCCAACACACCTCTTCGACGTGAGCTTCCAGTTGTCGTTCGGAGCGGTCGTCGGACTGCTCGTGCTGGCGCGACCGCTCACTCGCGCCGTCTCGTTTCTCCCGGGGCCGCTGCCGGAGCAGGTCGGGGTGACCACGGCCGCCAGCATCTCGACGGCGCCGATCTCCGTGCTCACCTTCGGATCGGCGTCGCTCGTGAGCGTGCCGGCCAACGTGGCCGGCGGCTTCGTCCTCGGTCCCATCATGTTCCTCGGGCATGCTGTCGCTGCTGCTCGGCTTCGTCGCCGAGTGGCTGTCCGCGCCGCTCAACGTCGTCGGCGGACTGTTCATCGGGTTTCTGCTGGCCGTGTCGGGCTTCTTCGCCCGGCTGCCGGGCGCGATGTACGAGTATCAGGGCGTGACGGTGCGGCTCCTGCTGCTGGTCGGCCTGCTGGCCGGACTCGCCGTGGTCGCCCTGCTCGCGGCGCGGGCCGGCGGAGGTCTGCTGGGCTATGTCCGCGATCGCCGCCGCTGGCCGGCGTTCGCCGCCGCCGCGGCGGCGCTCGTCACGGCGGCGCTGGTGCTGGCGCCTGCGCCGGTGCGGCCGCCGGACAAGCCGACGCTCACGTTCCTGAGCGTCGGCGAGGGGGCGGCCGCCCTGCTCCAGACACCGGGCGGCCCGACGGTGCTCATCGACGCGGGTCCCCAGCCCCTGGGCGCGGTCTTGCGCCGACACGCGGTCAAGAGGATCGACCTCCTCGTCCTGTCGCACGGCCATGCCGATCACGTCGCGGGGCTGGACGACGTCATCGGCCGCGTCCCCATCGCTCTCGCTCTCCTTCCGCGGCCACCCCGGCCCTCCGCCACGCTGGACGACGCTCGCGGTGCGGCTCTCGGCGGCCAGGCACGGAGGTCCGCCGGTGCGTCTCGGAGCAGGACATGAACGGGCAGGGCTGGGGCCTGCGCGTACTGCCGACGCAGGCGCCCGGCGGCGAGGGCGGCAACCAGGGCGAGAACGACTGCGCCCTGGTGGCGCTCGTCGACCTCGCGGGTCACCGTGCGCTCGTCCCGGGCGACGCCGAGGGCGACGTCCTCGCCGGCCTCGACCTGCCGCCGTGCGACGTCGTGGAGCTGCCGCACCACGGGAGCAGGGGCGGCCTCGACGAGGGCCTGCTCGCGGAGCTGCACCCGCGGCTGGGCGTCGTCTCCGTCGGGCCGAACACCTACGGGCACCCGACCCCGGAGATGCTCGAGCCTCCTTGCGGCCGCCGGGGTCCCGTGCGCGCGCACCGACGAGGGCGGGGACCTGGCCGTGTGGGCGGACGCGCGCGGGCTTGTGGCGGCGGCCTGCGAGCGGCGGCTGAGCCGCGCCTAGAGCTCCTTGCGGCGGAAGGCCCAGGCCGCGGCGATCAGGAAGACCACGGCCAGCACGAGCGTCGCGACGAGCGGCTGCGCCAGCGCCGCGTCGCGGCCCTTCAGGAGCGCGTCGTTGGCGGCAAGCAGACCTGCGGGGCTGCGGTCCCGGAGCAGAGGGAAGCCGGTCATGGCGAAGATCGCCGCGTAGACCGCCAGGCCGGCGCCCGCGGCCGCGGCCTGGCGGTCCAGGGCGGCCGAGAGGAACACCATCAGGCACACGAACATCGCCGCCAGCGCGAGCCAGAGCGCCACCGACTCGAGGAACGCCGCGATGTGCGCGGTGTCGAAGAGCAGGATGGTCACGGCGATGCACAACGCCGCGCCGAGCGCGGTCGCGATGATCAGGATCGCCAGGTTGGCCACGACCTTGGCCCAGACGAAGGCGGCGCGGGAGAGCGGCTTGGTGAGCACGAGGACGGCGGTGCCCGCGCGCCGCTCGCCGGCGACCGCCGCCGCGCCGGTGATGATGACCACCAGCAGCGCGAGCTGCGCGAGGTTGCCCATGAACTGCAGGTAGGCGTCCACGGAAGTAGGTGGCGGGAAGTGGATGACCACGCCGGGCTGGCGCTGGGCGGTGGCCCTGAGGATCGCCGGCGTGACCGCCGCCATGATCGGCGTGGTGAGGCCGAGGAACACGAGCACCCCCGGCAGGACCCACAGGCGCCACGTCTTGCGCGTCTCGAGCATCTCCTTGGCGGCGAACGCGCCGAAGCCGCGCATGCTGAGGCCGCTCACGGCTTCGCCCCTTCGACCAGGTCGACGAAGACATCCTCGAGGGAGACCTCGTCCGCCTCGAACCGGCGCAGGGACAGCCCGAGCCGAGCCACGAGCGCGGGCAGCTGTCGGTAGGCCGCCTCGAGGTCGACGACCTCCACGAGGAGCTTCGCGTCCGTCGCGGGTGACCGCGGCCGCCCAGGCCTCCGCGGCCAGCGCCTCCTGCAGGCGCCGCGTGTCGTCGACTTCGATGACCACGCGGTGGGCGCCGCCGTGGCGCGCCTTGAGCTCGTCGATGCCGGCCTGCTCGACGACCCGGCCGCCGGCCAGCACCGCGACCGTGTCGCAGACACGCTCCACGTCGGCCAGGATGTGCGTCGAGAAGAACACCGTGGTGCGGCCGGCGAGCGCCGCGATCATCTCCAGGACCTCGCGGCGCCCGATGGGGTCCAGCGCGCTGGTCGGCTCGTCGAGCAGCAGCAGGCGCGGCGAGTTGATGAGCGCCTGGGCGACGCCGAGGCGCTGCTTCATGCCGCGCGAGTAGCCGCCGACCTTGGTGTCGACACCGTCCAGGCCGGCGAGCTCGAGCAGCGTCTCGATGCGCTCGCGGCGCACAGCGGCGGGCAGGCCGAAGAGCTTCGCCGACAGCTCGAGGTACTCGGTGGCCGTCATCCACTTGTAGAAGCCGGGGACGTCCGGCAGGTAGCCGATCATGGCGTGCACGGCGTCGGCGTCGCGCGTGGTGTCGTAGTCCGAAGATGGTGGCGGAGCCCGCGGTCGGGCGCGCCAGGCCGGCGAGGATGCGCAGGGTCGTCGTCTTGCCGGCGCCGTTGGGGCCGAGGAAGCCGAACACGGAACCCTCAGGCACGACGAGGTCGACGCCGTCGAGCGCGTGCGCCTTGCTGTAGACCTTGGTGAGGCCCGTGATGGTGACGGCCGCGGCGGGAGGCTTTGCCGCCTCGCGGCGGCCGCGGCCGCCGCTGTGCCGCCGCCGCGGCGGGCGCATACAGCGCGTCCGCCGCCGCGTCCGCCCGCGGCCGCGCGTCGGCGTCCGCGTCGTCGCGCGCCTCGGCGACCGGCGCGGCCACCCGCCCGATGGCCAGGTAGATGATCGACCCCGGCAGCGCGAACAGGATGACGAGGACGATCCAGAGCCACTTGCGGTCGCCCAGCACTGCCGGGCGGCGCACGATGTCGATGATGCAGAACCCGACCAGCGCGACCTCGACGATGCCGAGGATGATGACCGGGATGAGGGCCCCCGGCGGGAGTGTGACGTCTGCTGCAAGTAACGCGGCCAACCTGATTCCTTCGCTCGCCGACGGCCGTGAGCATTCTAGTGCCGGCGAGCCTGCGGGTCGAGGCTGAGGTCGAGCCTGAGAGCGAAACCGGCGTGCTATCCTTTGGACAAGATGGCCGACGCCCCCGCGCTGCTTCCCGCGTACCTCATCATCGGCACGGACCGACCCAAGGTCCGGCGCGCCGTCGCACGCCTGCGCCAGCGCGTGATCGACGAGGCCGGGAGCGACCTCAACATCCTGGTGTTCGACGCCGAGCACGACCAGGTCGAGGTCCTCCTGCAGGCCGCCGAGAGCCCCGGGCTCACCTTCGGGACGCGCCTGCTGCTCGTGCTCAACGGCCACAAGTGGAAGGTCAAGGCGCGCCAGCAGGTGGTGGCGTACCTCCAGGACCCGATGCCGGACACGTGCGTGGCGATCGAGGCGGAGACCCTCGCCGCCTCGGACGCCCTCTTCAAGGCGGTCAAGAAGCTCGGGGGCGTGCTCCCCTACGACCTGCCGAAGAAGTACGAGATGGCCGGGTGGATCAAGGAGCGCGCGAAGGCTCACCGCATGGCGATGAGCACGACCGTCGCCAAGCACCTGCTGGACCGCTGCGGCGCCGAGCCCGGCCACGCCGAGCGGCTCGAGCGCGAGGTGGAGAAGCTCGCGCTGTACTGCCATGGGCACGCGCCGACCGAGGCCGACGTGGACGCCATCTGCACTCCCGACGACGACGCCGTGATCTTCGACCTCATGGACGCCGTCGGCCACCGCGACCGCGCGACACAGCTTCGAGCTGCTGGAGGCGCTCTACGCGTCCGGCAACCCGAGGAACGACGCCAACGGCGTGCTCTACAGCCTCAAGCGGCACGTCGAGCAGCTCGACGCCGCGTCGCAGCTGCCGCACGCGGACCAGACGACGGCCGCGAAGCAGCTCAAGGTGCACCCGTTCACGGCCAAGAAGCTGCTGCAGCAGCGCGAGCACTTCGACCGGCGCCGGATCGGCCGCGCCTACCGGGCGCTCGCCGAGGCCGAGGCCGGCCTGCGCGGCCGCGCGCCGGTCACGCTCGAGTCGTCCGGCGGCGTCAACGACGGCGACCGCCTGGTGGTGGAGCTGGCGCTGGCGCGGCTGCTGGCGTGACCGACCCCTCGGCTCCCGCCGCCGCATCCTCGCGCCGTCGCGTCGGCGTCGTAATCGCCGTCCTTGGCGGGGTCGCCACCCTGGGCCCGGCGGCGATGGACCTGTACATGCCGGCCCTGCCGACGGTCGCGAGCGACCTCGGCACCTCGACGGCCGGCGTCGCGCTCACCATGACCGCGTTCCTCGTCGGCATGGGCGTGGGCATGGTGTTCCTGGGCTCTCTCAGTGACAGCTACGGACGGCGCACGCCGCTGCTCGTCGGACTCGCCCTGTACGTGGTCGCGGCCGTTGGCTGCTCGCTCGCGCCCACGGTGGGCGTGCTCATCGCCATGCGCGCGCTGCTGGGCATGGCGAGCGCCGGGGGCTTCTCCATCGGGCAGGCGGTCATCGCCGACTACGCGCGCGGCGCGAAGGCCGCCCGCCTGATGTCGCGGCTCGCGCTCGTGAGCTACCTGGCGCCGATCCTGGCTCCGCCCATCGGCGCCCAGATGCTGCGCGTCGTGTCCTGGCGCGGGATCTTCGTCGTGCTGGCCGTGCTGGGCGTGGCCGTCTTCGCGACGGCGTTCCGCTTCGTGGGCGAGAGCCTGCCGCGCGAGCGGAGGATCCCGAGCGGGGTGTCCAGCACGCTGCACACGGCTGCGCGACTCTTCCGCGATCGGCACTACGTGGGTCTTCTGCTGACCGCCGCGTGCGCCTCGGCCGCCTTCTTCGCCTACCTCACCGGCGTCTCCCTCGTCTTCCAGGAAGTGGGAGGCCTGACCCCGACGGCGTTCAGCATCTTCTTCACCATCAACGCCGCAGGCATGCTCGCGTCGACCCAGGTCAACCACCGGCTCCTGGGTCGATTCTCGCCGAGGCAGCTGCTGTTCGCGGACCTGGTCGTCTCCGCCGGGGCCGCGGTCGCCGCGGTCGCCGCGTCGTTCACGCAGCCGCTGAACGTGGTAGCGCTTGCGGTGCCCCTGTTCGTGCTCGTGTCGGGCATGGCGGCGACGATGCCCAACGCCATCGCCCTGGCGCTGTCGCTCCATCCCGAGATCGCCGGGTCGGCGGCGGCGGTGTTCGGGGCGACCGGCATCGTGCTCGGCGCGCTGGCGACGCCGTTGGTGGGGATCCGCGGCACGAGCGCCGTCTCGATGACGCTGGTGATCCTGGCCGCGACGGTCGCCTCACTGGTGGTGTTCGTCCTCGGCCCGCGGCGCTACCCGGATCTTCCGGAGGCAGCCTCGCTGGAGCCGCAAGGCGACATCTGGCAGGCGTAGCGGTCGCCGCCGCGTGAGAGCGGGGAGGACGCCGGCGCGGGCGCTGCGCGCCGCCGGCGTCCGAACATGGGAACGACGAAGCGGGCGGGCCGCATGCGGCCCGCCCGCTTCGTCGTCAGACGTTACGCGCTCGTCAGGAAGGCAGCTGCGTCAGCGTGTGCTGGACGCGGCTCTTCTTGTGAGCGGCGTTGTTCTTGTGAAGGATCCCCTTGGCGGCGGCCTTGTCGATGCGCGAGGTGAGGAAGGTCGCGGTCTTCTGCGCTTCCTCGGTCTGGCCCTCGGCGACTTCGTCCTCGAGCTGCTTGAACAGCGTCTTGAGGGTCGACTTGGCGTGCCGGTTGCGAAGCCGCTGCTTGGCGGCCAGGCGGATACGCTTCTTCTGCTGCTTGATGTTGGCCACGTGATCCCTTCGATCAGGCTAGATCGTGACTGGTTCCAGGTGCAGTGGGGCTGCGTCCGGACGCGAAATGCTATCACGGGCACGCGCCGAGCGGCAAACGTGGCGTCCGTATCGTCTGTCCGAGCCCGGTGACGCTCAGCGCAGCTTGCGCGTGATCAGCGGCCAGAAGCCGGAGGCCTCCTGGCCCATCACCCAGACGCTGATGCCGGCGATCGTCGGGGTGGTCGGCGCGCAGCGCCGCGAGCTTGGCGGCGACGGCCTTCTCGTCCTGGAAGTACACCGTGTGCGTCACGCCGCCGTCGGTGAAGGTCATCGTCGCCTCCTGCGAGGAGGGGTCGCGGCTCACGGTGGCGTCGTAGGTCTGCGCCAGCGACGCGCCGCGGTGGGCCGAGACGGTGGCGACCGAGCCGCCGTGCCAGTCGAACCCGTAGAACGGCACGCCCATCGAGATCTTGCTCGGCGGCACCTTGCGCTCGGCGAACGTGAGCACGCGGTCGACCCACTCGAGCGGCGCCTGCGGACCGGGGTCGCCCCAGGGGCCGCTGTAGCTGTAGGTCATGATCTTGAACTCGTCCACGGCCTTGCCGATCCGGCTCCAGTCGGCGTACTTCTGGTTGTCCCACTCGCCGGGCTCGGACGTCTTGGGCATGACGGCGATCGAGAGGAAGCGGTCCTTGGCGTGCAGGGCGTTTGCGAGGTCGTCCACGAGCGCCGAGAAGCTGTCGCGGTCGGCCGGCTTGAGGTCCTCCCAGTCGAGGTCGACGCCGTCGTAGCCCATGTCCTCGACCAGGGTGACCAGGTCGTCGATGAAGCGGCGGCGGCGGTCGGGCGAAGCCAGGATCGCCGCCGCGAGGTCCCGGCTGAACGCGCTGCCCGAGCTCGTCGAGTTGGTCACCGTGGCGAAGATGTTGAGGTCGTGGCCGCGGGCGGCCGCCACCAGGTCCGGGTCCTCGTCCTCGGCGGTGACGCTGCCGTCCGCCTGCGTGTGGTACCAGTCGAAGTCGACCTCGTCGACGGCGTTCGCGGCGGTCGCCGCCTCGAGCGAGGCGGCGTCGCCGAGCGTCCACGCGGTCACCCGGTACCGGCGGCCGCCGAGAGGCTTCCGGAGGTAGCCGAGCGGTGGCTTGCCCGGCCGGTCGAGGTGGGAGGCGAAGGGCCCGACCGTGAAGAGCAGCACGACCGCCACGGCCAGGACGCCGGCAGCGGCCAGCAAGCACCAGCAGTCGCTGCCGGCGGAGGCGCGCTTCGCCCGCGCCTCCGGGACGACCGCGTCACGCGACGGTCGCCGCCTCCTTGCGGGGCCTCTCCTGCGTCAGTGGGCGTCGGTGAAGAGACGCTGCCTCACTCCCTTGATGCTCTGTGGCTCAGCGCGGCGTCCCCCGGACTGCGCGATGTCCACCGCGTGCGGGTTCACTGACCCCGGCCCTGACCCGCCGGCCTCGAAGTCACCCTCGGCGCGAGCTCCGAGGTGGCGATCGTCCATGGCGAGTCTGACCTTCTCCACCCGGTGCCACTCGCCGCGTTCGTCCTCGGCGAACACCGTGTAGTGGTACATGGCGGCGGGGTCGGCGGCATCGTCCCGCGCGCCGGTCAGCGCGCCCTCCGACACCAGCGTCTGGCCGCTGCCGACGACGGTGTGGTCGAACGCGCCCTCCGCGAAGCCATGCTCGGAGCGGAGCACGCGCCAGACGCAGCGCGCGGCCGCCCCGCGCGTCCCAGGTCAAGACGACCGAGCCGGCCTCGCGCCGCGCCTGTGAAGTGCACGAGGCGCGGCCGTCGTCTACGGCCGAACACGGCATGACCTCCTCTGGAGCCGGGACGACGCGGCATCGTCGGCCGCGCTCCGCTGAGCTGAAGAACGGACGCATGAGCGGGCAGGTCCATGTCGCGCACCTCCCACGCCAGCGTCACGTCGCGCGGCATGCGGTGCACCTCGACGTGGGCGACGTGAGGCTCATCGTGGCGTCCGAACAGGTGCATAGGCCCTCCCGATCGCGAACTGACGGCGCCGGCCAGGCGACGCGCGGCCGCCATCAGCGTAGCACCGTGTCGTCTCGGCGCGCAGGGGCGGAAGGGGCCGAAGCGAGCGGTCGCGCCCGTACCGGCGTAACGGGCGGCCGGGCCGGGAGGCGGGGCCGCCCTCTGCTAGACTCGCGCCCGGCCGGGCGACGGTCCGGCGCGCCCGGCGGTCGAGGCGGCCGCGCCGGGCAGTACTTCCCGGCTCTGCGGCGAAGAGTGGAGGTCATGAGCGAGCGCAGACGCAAGCTCGCCTGGGCGGCGGTGATCGTCGCCTCGGCGACCGCCATCTCCCGCGTCGTCGGGCTCGGCCGCGAGGTCATCACCGCCGGCGTCTACGGCGTCACCGCCGACTACAACACCTTCGTGTCGGTCTCGGTGGTGCCGAACCTGATCCGGCAGCTGTTCGCCGACGCCGCCATCAGCGCCGCGTTCGTGCCGGTGCTCACGGCGCTGCTCGCCGCCGGGGACGTCGAGCGGGCGCGCAAGCTCACCGGCACGCTGCTCGGCTTCATGCTCGCCGTCGTCGGCGCCGTCTGCCTGGTGCTCATCCTCGCGGCGACGCCGGTCGTCAAGGCCATCTATCCCGAGCTCACCGGCACGAGCGAGATGGCCACCCTCGCGGCGCACTACCTGCAGATCCTCGTGCCGACGGTGCTCGTGCTCGCGCTGGCCGGCGTGCTCACCGGCGTGCTCTACGCGCACGAGCGGTTCACCATGCCGGCCGTCGTCAGCATCGTCTGGAACGTCGTGATCATCGCCTTCATGGTCGTCTGGCACGAGGACTGGGGCGTCTACGCGCTGGCCTGGGGCACTCTGGTGGGCACCGTCGTCGAGCTGATCCTGCTGGGGCTCTCCATGCGCGCGGCCGGCGAGCCGCTCACGCTCAACTTCGACTTCGGCGACCCGTACCTGCGCCGCGTGCTCGCGCTCATGATCCCGATCACCATCACGCTCGGCATCCTCAACTTCAACGCGCTGATCGACACCTACTTCGCGCAGTACGTGAGCGACCACGCGGCAGCCGAGATCGGCTACTCGTTCCGCCTGTACCAGCTGCCGCAGGGGATCTTCGCGGTGACGATCGGCACGATCCTGTTCCCGTCGCTCTCGCGGTTCGCCGCGCAGAAGGACATGGACCGCTTCCGCGACACGCTGTCGATGGGCGTGCGCCAGATGATCTTCGTCTCGCTGCCGTTCCTCGCCTGGTTCACGGTGCTGGCCGCGCCGATCGTGCGCCTGGTGTACCAGCGCGGCACGTTCACGGCGACGGCGACGCACGAGGTCTCGCTCGCGCTCGCGGCCTTCACGCTCGGGCTCACGTTCGCCAACGTCAACATCATGTTCAACCGCAGCTTCCAGAGCATGCAGAGGCCGTGGCTGCCGCTGTACGTCGGGCTCGTGAACCTGGCCCTGAACGCCGTCCTCGACTGGGTCCTGCTGGGGCCGCTGGGCGTCGCCGGGATCACGCTGTCGACGTCGATCGTGTCGATCTTCAACCTGATCGTGCTGGTGTGGCTGCTGCGCCGGCTGATCGGCCGCGTGGACGGGCGCCGCATCGGCCGGTCGGCCGCCGGCGCCATCCTCTGCGCCCTGGCGCTCACCGCCGTCTCCGCCGGCCTCTGGTACGCGCTGCGCGGGTTTGCGGACGGCGGGTTCGTGCGGCTGCTGATCGCCGTCGTGGTCGCGGTGGGCGCCGGCGGCCTCGTCTACCTCGGGCTCGCCAAGCTGCTCAAGCTCGACGAGCTCTCCATCGTGCGCCAGCTGGTGCGGCGCCGCGGCGGTTCCGGCCCGGCGCCCGAGCCGCCCGCCGCGGCAGACTGACGCGCCGGGCGACCGCCCGGCCCGGAGCCTGTATCATTGGCGGTCGTGACTTCGCTCGACCACATCCGCAACTTCAGCATCATCGCGCACATCGACCACGGCAAGTCGACCCTGGCCGACCGCATCCTCGAATCCACGGGGACGGTCGCCGCGCGCGACATGAAGGAACAGCTGCTCGACAAGATGGACCTGGAGCGCGAGCGCGGCATCACCATCAAGAGCCAGGCCGTGCGCATCACCTACAAGGCGCACGACGGCCAGACCTACCAGCTCAACCTCATCGACACGCCCGGCCACGTCGACTTCACCTACGAGGTCTCGCGCAGCCTCGCCGCCTGCGAGGGCGCCGTGCTGCTCGTCGACTCCACGCAGGGCGTCGAGGCCCAGACCGTCGCCAACGCGTATCTGGCCATCGACAACGACCTCGAGATCATCCCGGTGCTCAACAAGATCGACCTGCCGGCCAGCAACGTGCCCGAGGCCGAGATGGAGCTGCACGAGCTCACGGGAGCGACGCACGACGAGATCCTCACCGTCTCGGCCAAGACCGGGGAGGGGGTGGACGCCATCCTCGACGCGATCGTGACGCGGACGCCGCCGCCCGAGGGCGACGCGGCGGCGCCGCCGCGCGCGCTCATCTTCGACAGCGAGTACGACCAGTACCGCGGCGTGATCGCCTACGTGCGCGTCATCGACGGCGGCTTCGCCAAGCACCAGCTCGTCAGTCTCATGCGCACCGACCAGGACGCGGAGATCGAGGAGCTCGGCTACTTCGGCCCCGAGATGAAGCCGACCGACCGGCTCGAGACCGGGGAGGTCGGCTACATCATCACCGGCGTCAAGGACGTCGCGCAGGTGCGCGTCGGCGACACGATCACGGACAAGAAGCGCCCGGCCGGCGAAGCCCTGCCGGGCTACAAGGTCGTGCAGCCGATGGTGTTCACCGGCCTGTTCCCCACTGAAGGCGACAAGTTCGAGGAGCTCCGCGACGCGCTCGAGAAGCTCAAGCTCAACGACGCGGCGCTCACCTACGAGCCCGAGAGCTCCGTCGCCCTCGGCTTCGGCTTCCGCTGCGGCTTCCTCGGCCTGCTGCACATGGACATCGTGCGCGAGCGTCTCGAGCGCGAGTACGGCCTCGAGCTCATCACCACGATGCCCAACGTCGAGTACCACGCGTATCTCACCAACGGCAAGATGACCGTGGTCCGCAACCCCGCGCAGATGCCCGATGTGACGGTCATCGACCGCATCGAGGAGCCCTACGTCGCCGCCAGCATCCTCGTGCCCGCGGAGTTCGTCGGCACGATCATGGAGCTGTGCCAGGGGCGGCGCGCCGACTTCGTCGACATGAAGTACCTCTCGCCCGAGCGCGTGGAGATGCACTACAAGCTGCCGCTGGGCGAGATCGTGCTCGACTTCTTCGACCAGCTCAAGACGCGCACGCGCGGCTACGCCTCGCTCGACTACGAGTACTCCGGCTACCGGCAGAGCGACCTGGTGAAGCTCGACATCCTGCTCGCCGGCGAGCCCGTCGACGCGCTCTCGCTCATCACGCCGCGCGAGCGCGCACACCTGCGCGGCAAGGCGCTGGTCACCAAGCTGCGCCAGAAGATCCCGCGCCAGCTGTTCGAGGTGCCCGTGCAGGCGGCGATCGGCAACAAGGTGGTCGCGCGCGAGACGGTCAAGGCCGTGCGCAAGGACGTCACCGCCAAGTGCTACGGCGGCGACATCAGCCGCAAGCGCAAGCTGCTCGAGAAGCAGAAGGAAGGCAAGAAGCGGATGAAGCAGCTCGGCGTGGTCGAGGTGCCGCAGGAGGCCTTCCTCGCCGTGCTCGAGCTCGAGCCGGGCGACAAGGACCGCTGATGGCCGGCGCCGCGGACGCTCCCGCCGGCGCTCAGCCGCACTTCGCGTCCCCGGACGCGCGCTTCCACGAGTCCTGGCTGGAAGCCCTTCGCGAGTACCACGACGAGGGGCGTCACGACCTGCTGGACGAGGACATCTTCGAGGACCGCGACGAGTTCGGCCGCTACTGCGCGGCGGTGAACGCCGGCGTGGAGCGGCCCGGCGAACCCGACTTCTACCTGGCCGAGCTGTACGGCTCGCCCCGGTTCGGCGAGTGGGTCGACGGCTACGTGCCGCAGACCGTGCTGTGGTGGGTCGCCGGCGACGAGTACCTGGGCCGGCTCTCGATCCGGCACCGGCTGACGCCGCACCTGCTGTACTTCGGCGGCAACATCGGCTTCGAGGTGCGCCCCGGCGCGCGGCGGCGAGGCCACGCCACGGCCATGCTGGCCGCGGCGCTGCCGCTCGCCGCCGCTCTCGGCATCGACCCGGCGCGCGTCGACTGCGACGCCGACAACGTCGCTTCACGCCGCGTGATCGTGACGAACGGCGGCGTCTTCGACGAGGAGCGGGACGGCAGCCTCTACTTCTGGGTGCCGACGTCGTGAGCGCCGCCGCGGGCCCGGGCCCGGGCGAGCCGAAGTCCCGCGCCCCGTTCGAGGGCCCCGTGCGGCACGTCTACGTGCACGTCCCCTTCTGCCGCGCGAAGTGCGACTACTGCGACTTCGCGTCGGTGCCGGTCCCGGCCGGCGACGGGCGGGCCGGGGCGGAGGCCGCCCGCCGGCTCGACGGGTACGTGGACGCGCTCGCCGCCGAGTGGGAGCGGGAGCGGGCGGCGCACGACGTGGGCCGCCTCCACACGCTCTACCTCGGCGGCGGCACGCCGAGCCTGCTGCGGCCGGAGCGGCTCGAGCGGGTGCTCGAGCTCTTCCGGCCGCACCTCACGCCGCACGCGGAGGTCACGGTCGAGACCAACCCGGAGGACGTCGACGACGAGTACGCCGCGTGGGCGGCGTCCGCGCGGCTCGGCGCCGGAGCCGGGAGCGGCGGGGTCCGGACCGGCGTCCGCGTCTCGCTCGGCGCGCAGAGCTTCTCGCCGGAGCTGCGCGCGGTGCTCGGCCGGACCGCGCAGGCGGACCCGGCCGCGGCCTTCCGCCGCCTGCGCGGCGCCGGCGTCCCCAGCGCCGGCCTCGACCTGATCCACGGCATCCCCGGCCAGACCCCGGAGCTGCTCGCCGCCGACATCGCCGAGGTGCTCGCGCTGCGTCCCGACCACGTCTCCTGGTACGAGCTGGACGTGGTCGAGGGGACGGCGCTCGCGGCGCGGCTTGCCGGCCGTCAGGCTCGGGGAGGGCGCGGAGGGCTCGCCGGCCGCCGCGCTCGATCCCTCCGCCATGCCCGCCGACCCCATGGACGACGTGCGCGCGGCGGGCTACCGGCGCATCGTGCGGGAGCTCTCCCGCGCCGGCTACGACTGGTACGAGGTCAGCAACTTCGCCCTGCCGGGGCGGCGGGCGCGCCACAACGTGGCGTACTGGCGCGCCCGGCCCTACCTCGGCCTCGGACCGGGCGCCGTGAGCACCGTCGGCGCCCGGCGCTGGACGAACGCGGCCGACCCGGACGCCTGGGCGGCGGCCCTGGCGGCCGGCGAGCCGCCGCCTCGCGCCTTCGAGGCGCTCGACGCCGGCACCCGCGCCCGCGAGCGCTTCCTGCTGGCGGCCCGCTGCGGCGAGCGCGTCCCGCTCGCCGAGGTGGCCGCCGTCCTCGACCCGGGCGTCGCCGCCGGCCTCGCGGCGCGCTGGATTGGTTTCCCTGCACAGTGGTACAATCCGCGTGACGCGAAAGGGGAGGCACGTGGCCGACGAGGTGTGCGTGCGCCTGTTTCGCTCTACGCATTTAAGGGAGTAGATTGCCGCTCACGGCTCGCCAAGAGCAGGTCCTGCGGACCGTCATCGAGGAGTACATAGCGCTCGGCGCTCCGGTCGGCTCCAAGCACCTGAGCGAGCGCTACGACTTCGGCGCGGCCGCATCCACCATCCGCAACGACCTCGCCGACCTCGAGGACATGGGCATGCTGGCGCACCCGCACACCTCCGCCGGGCGGGTGCCCACCGACGTCGGCTACCGCCACTACGTGGACGCCGTCGTCTCGGAGCGCCGCGAGACGGCGCCGCCCGCTCTGCTGCTCGAGCGCGACCGCGCCGCGAGCGAGATCGACGACGCGCTCCGCGAGACCGCCGAGGCGCTGTCTCGCGTCACCGAGCTGCTGGCCGTGATCTCGGCGCCGGCCGTCAGCACGTCGATGCTGCGCCACATCGAGATCCTCTCGCTGCAGCCGCGCCTCGTCATGGTCGTGCTCATCACGACGTCCGGGCAGGTCACCAAGCGCGTCTTCTCCTACGTCGAGCCCGTCGACGAGGGCCTGGCCGAGTTCGCCCGCGTGTACCTCAACGAGCGCCTCGTCGGCTCCCAGCTGGGCACGCGCCGGGTGGCCGCCGTGTTCGAGAGCCTGGACCTCCGCCTCAAGGAGCGCAGGTTCCTCGACACGCTCCGATCGGCCTTCGAGACGCCCGGGCCGGGCGACATCGAGGGCCTGCACCTCGGCGGCACGTCGCGCCTGCTCGACAACCTCACGCGGGCCGGCGCCGGCCACCTCAACGAGGTGCTGCAGATGCTCGAGGAGCGCTACAACCTGCTCGAACTGCTGGCCGGCGCGCTGCGCGAAGACGGCATCTACCTGCGCATCGGCCACGAGATGGCCTCGCCGTCGCTGCGGGAGTGCTCGCTGGTGGCCGCCAACTACGGCGTCGCCAACCGCAGCCTGGGCACGGTCAGCGTGATCGGCCCGACCCGCATGGACTATCAGCACGTGATCGCGACCGTGCGGGCCACGGCCGACGGTCTCAGCACGTACCTCGAAGACATCTGGTGACCACCTCCGACTGGGGCGACCTGTGAAGCGTGACTACTACGACGTGCTCGGCGTGCGGCGCGACGCCGACGCCGGCGAGATCAAGAAGGCCTTCCGCAAGCTCGCGCGCGAGGTCCACCCGGACGTGAACCAGGAGGACCCGGAAGCCGAGGCGCAGTTCAAGGAAGCGGCGGAGGCCTACGAAGTCCTCAGCGACGCCGACACGCGCGCCGCCTACGACCACTACGGCTTCGACGGCCTGCGCGGCCGGCAGATGACCGACTTCGAGCACGTCGGCTTCGGCGACCTCTTCAACATCTTCTTCGGCGGCGGCATGTTCGACTCGGTGCTGCGTGACGCCGGCGGCATGTGGGGCGCGGCGAACGGCAGCTCGCCCGCGCCGCGCGGCGACGACGTCGAGGCGACGCTCGGCCTCACCTTCGCCGAGTCGGTGTTCGGAGTGACCAAGGACCTCGAGGTCACCGCCGACGTGGTGTGCGAGACCTGCGCCGGCAGCGGAGCCAAGGCCGGCACCGGCCGCGAGCAGTGCCCGCAGTGCCACGGCAGCGGGCGCATGCGCGAGGTGTCCAGCCTCGGGGGCTTCGGCCAGTTCATCCGCACCAGCACCTGCAACGTCTGCCGCGGCCAGGGCACCATCGTCAAGGAACCGTGCGAGACGTGCCTGGGCACGGGCCGCCAGCGCCAGACGCGCACCGTGCCCGTCGAGGTGCCCGCGGGCATCTCCGACGGGCAGCGCCTGCGCCTGGCGGGCGAGGGCGGCGCCGGCGCCCGCGGCGGCAGGCCCGGCGACCTCTACGTCTCCATCGCCGTCGAGCCGCACGAGGACTTCATGCGCGACGGCGACGACCTGATCTACCGCCTCGACGTCACCATGGTCGAGGCGGCGCTCGGCACCACCGCCTACGTCCCGGCGCTCGACGGCGACATCGAGATGCAGCTCAAGCCGGGCACGCAGCCCAACGAGGTCAAGACCTTCCGCAGCCGCGGCGTGCCGGTCCTCCAGGGCTACGGCCGCGGCGACCTCAAAGTCGTCGTCAACGTCCTCGTCCCGCGCAAGCTCACCGACGAGCAGCGGGAGCTGCTCGAGCAGTTCGCGGAGCAGAGCGGCGAGTCGACCTACGAGGCCGACCAGAGCTTCCTCGACAAGGTCCGCGCCGTCTTCCGTCAGTGAAGCGCCCCCAGTACACGCGCTACGCCCTGCGGCTGGAGCTGCCGACGGGGGCGCGGCCCGTGGCCGAGTGGCCGCCGGACACGGCGGGCGCCGGGGCTGCGCCCGTCCGCCCCGAGGCGTTCGACGACTGGTCCGGCGCTGCGGCCTACGTGCCCACCCCGGACGGCCAGGAGCTCGACTACAACCACCCCGCCGCCGTCGCGGCGATCCTCGCGCTCCAGCCGGCCGGCTGGCAGGAGGAGGACGGCGGCCGGACGCTCGTCTTCTGGCTCGAGGACGGCGCCGAAGCCCGCCCGGAGGTCGCCGCCGGCCTGAGGCGGCTCGGAGGCTTCGGCCGCCTCGAGGTCGCGCGCGAGCGGCCGGGCTGGGAGGACGCCTGGCGCCGCTTCCACAAGCCGCACGTGATCGGGCGGCTCTACGTGCGCCCGCCCTGGTATCCGGCGCGCGACGACCTGCTCGACATCGCGGTCGAGGCCGGGCTCGCCTTCGGCACCGGCGGCCACGCGAGCACGCGCGAGTGCCTCGAGCTCATCCAGACCATCAAGCCGGCCTCCCTGCTCGACCTCGGCTCGGGCTCGGGCGTCGTGTCGTTCGCCGCCCTGCGGCTCGGGTTCGCGCCGGTGACCGGCATCGACATCGACCCCGTCGCCGTCCACGCCGCCGCCGGCAACGCGGCGATGAACGGGCTGGCGCCGACGTTCCTGGTGGGCGACGCCACCGACCCCGCCTATCCGCTGCCGGAGGCGGAGGTCGTCGTCGCCAACATCGCGCTGCGGCCGATCCTGCGGCTGGCGGAGC
Source organism: uncultured Thermoleophilia bacterium (assembly GCA_963739595.1). Classification (GTDB taxonomy): domain Bacteria; phylum Actinomycetota; class Thermoleophilia; order UBA2241; family UBA2241; genus CAIXSE01. The sequence goes on along the minus strand of CAVUBA010000003.1, from coordinate 71,743 downwards.
GCTGGCGACCGGCCGGGCGCGCCGGGGCCGCGCCGCCGGCCGAGCTGCTGCTGTCCGGCCTGCTCGTCGAACAGGCCGAAGAGGCGCTGGCGGCCTTCCCGGCCTTCGCCGAGACCGCCCGCACCGACGACGGCACCTGGCTGACGCTGCACCTCACGAGGCGGGCGTGACGAAGGTCGCGGCCAGCTTCGTCGGCTGCAAGGTCAGTCAGGCCGACGGGGAGGACGCTCTCGCGGGCCTCGCCGCCGCGGGCCTCGAGCCCGTGACCGCGCGCGAGGCCGCCGACGTCGTCGTGGTGCACACCTGCTGCGTCACGGCGGAGGCCGAGCGCAAGTCGCGCCGGCTCGTCCGGCGCGCGGCCTCGGCCGGCAAGCGCGTCGTGGTCGCCGGCTGCGCCGCGGCGCTGCACCCGGAGCAGTTCGAGGGTGAGGACGTGACCGTGGCCGCCCGGCCCGACTGGTCGGCGCTGGCCGAACAGTTGAAGGGGCGCCCGCGAGGCGGCCCGGGGGAGGGGGCGGCAGGGAGCGTCGCGGCATCTGGCGGCGTACCCGGCATCACTCCTGACGCCACCAGTGACGACGTTCAGGGCGCCGTCGCGCACGAGGCACCTGACCCTGCCCGGCACACGACCGGCCTCGGGGCTGCGGTCGCAGCTGCCGGCGGGCCGGCCGCCGGAGAGCCGGTCGAGGCGCCTCGCGGCACTCCCGGCGCGCGTACGCGGCTGGTGCTCAAGGTCCAGGACGGCTGTGCCGGCGCCTGTACGTACTGCGTCGTGCGGGTGGTGCGCGGGGAGCCGCGCAGCCTGCCGCTCGCGGAGGCGCTCGCCGCCGCCCGCGCCGGCCTTGCCCGCGGCTGCGGCGAGGTGGTGCTGAGCGGCATCGACCTCGGCGCCTGGCGCGACGGCGACCTGCGGCTGCCCGCGCTGGTAGCGGCGGTGGCGGAGCTGGACGGCCTTCGCCGCGTGCGCCTCTCGTCGGTCGAGCCCAGGCACGTGACGCCGGCTCTGCTCGACCTGCTCGCTCACCCCAGCGTCGCGCGCCACCTGCACGTGCCGCTGCAGTCCGCCGACGACGGCGTGCTGCGCGCCATGAAGCGGCCCTACACGTTCGCCCGGTATCTTGGCGCGGTCGAGGGCCTGCGGGCAGCGCCGGGGGAGCTATGCTCAGCACCGACGTGATCGTCGGCTACCCCACCGAGGACGAGGCCGCGTTCGCGCGCACGCTGGAGGCGCTGGAGAGCGGCCTCTTCGGGCGCGCGCACGTGTTCGCGTACTCGGCGCGGCCGGGGACGGCGGCAGCGCAGCTGCCGCCGCTGCCGGCCGCCGTCGTCAAGGAGCGTATGGGGCGCGCGCTCGCGGCCGCCGAGGCGGCCGCGCTGGCCGCGCGCCGCGCCACCATCGGCCGCGAGGCCGAGGTCCTTGTCGAGGAGCGGCGCGACGGCCTCTGGAGGGGGTACAGTTCGGAGTACGTACGGTATTCGCTGCGCGGTGACGCGCGGCGTGGCGAGCTGGTCCGCGCCGTCGCAGACGGACTCACGGGCGACGGCGTGACCGGAAGGATCGAGGAGTGAGCGGCGACTGCATCTTCTGCAGGATCGCCGCCGGGGAGATCCCGGCGGACGTGGTGGCCCAGGACGACGACTTCGTCGCGTTCCGCGACGTGCGCCCGCTCGCGCCGGTCCACCTGCTGGTGATCCCGCGCTCGCACGTCGCCTCGCTCGACGAGGCCGAGGCCCTGGCCCGGAGGCCTCGGCCCGCGCGCTCGCCTTCATCGCCGCCACGGCCCGCTCCGCCGGCGTGGCGGAGACCGGCTACAGAGTCATCACGAACACGGGTCCGCACGCCGGCCAGGAGGTCATGCACCTGCACTGGCACGTCATCGGCGGGACCCGGCTGGGAGGCATGGTATGAGCGGTACGACTGCGAGGTCCCGCTCGTGTACGCCGGAAGAGGAGGCGTCATGAGAGAGCCCGGCGCTATCGAACAGCGCATCAAGGACGACGCCACCGACGCGCTCAGGGCGGGGGACAAGCGGCTTCGCGAGGCGCTCAACTCCTTCTGCGCGGCGCTCAAGAAGGAACGCATCGACAGTCGCAAGGAGCCGACCGAGGCGGACGAGCTCACGGTGCTCAAGCGCGAGCGCAAGCGGCGCGCCGAGGCGATCGAGGTGTACGACGGCGCCGGCCGCACCGACCTCGCCGACCAGGAGCGCTACGAGGAGGAGCTCCTCAAGGGCTACATGCCGGAGGAGCTCACCGACGCCGAGCTCGAGGAACTGGTGGACGAGGGCATCGCCGCCACCGACGCCGTCACGCCCAAGGACATGGGCAAGGTGATGGGCTGGCTCAAGCCCAAGGTCGCCGGCCGCGCCGACGGCAAGAAGCTCAGCGACCTCGTCCGCGGCCGTCTGGGGGGCTGAAGGTGACGCCGGTGTCGCGCACGGTCATCGACCTCGACAGCAACAGCATCGCGCTCAGCCTCGCCGGCGAGCACGACGCCCACCTCAAGATCCTCGAGCAGCGCCTGGACTGCACGCTGACGCTGCGCGGCAACGTGCTCATCCTCGAGGGCGAGACGGACGCCGTGGAGAAGGCGCGCGCGGCGATCGAGGAGCTCCTCACCGTCATCCGCGGCGGCCGCCCGCTCAACCCCGGCATCGTCGAGTCGCTGATGGACATCGCCGTGAACTCGTCCGGCAAGCCCTCCGAGGTGTACGGCGACATCGTCTGGACGCACCGCGGCCGCCAGGTCGGCCCGCGCACCGTGAACCAGAAGCTGTACGTGGACGCCATCCGCAAGAACACGATCACGTTCGGCATCGGCCCGGCCGGCACCGGCAAGACGTACCTGGCCACGGCGATGGCCGTGGCCGCCTTCTTCGGCAAGCAGGTGGGGCGCATCATCCTCACGCGGCCGGCGGTGGAGGCGGGGGAGAGCCTCGGCTTCCTGCCCGGCACGGTGAGCGAGAAGGTCGACCCCTACTTCCGGCCGCTGTTCGACGCCCTCTACGACATGATCGACGGCGAGAAGCTGGCCTCGCTCATCGAGAAGGGCGAGATCGAGGTCGCGCCCGCTGGCGTACATGCGCGGGCGCACGCTCAACGACTCGTTCATCATCCTCGACGAGGCGCAGAACACCTCGCCGGAGCAGATGAAGATGTTCCTCACGCGCCTCGGCTTCGGCAGCAAGATGGTGGTCACCGGCGACGTCACCCAGATCGACCTGCCGCACAGCAGGACCTCGGGGCTGGTCACCGTGCCCGAGGTCCTCGAGGAGATCGACGACATCAGCATCGTGGAATTCGACGGGCACGATGTGGTGCGCCACAAGCTCGTCCAGCGCATCGTCAACGCCTACAAGGCGCACGACGACGAGGTGGGCGCGGCGCGGGCGCAGCGCTCGTCGCCGTCCGGCCCGCGCCGCGAAGGGCAGGGCTCGTGAACGTCGTCGAGGTGGTCAACGGGACGCGCACGGCGATCGACGAGGAGCTCGTCGCCCGCCTCGTGGCCAAGGTGCTCGAGGAGGAGGACGTGCGCGGCGCCGAGGTGGCCGTGACGTTCGTCGGCGAGCGGCGCATCCGCGAGCTCAACCGCGAGCACCGCGGCAAGGACGAGGTCACCGACGTGCTGAGCTTCCCGCTCGAGGATTGGGAGGCCGGCGACCCCGCGACCGACGGCGCCGGCGCGCCCGGCGAGGCCGAGGCCGTGGTGACCGCCACGCTCGCGCCCGACCTCGGCGAGGTGGCCGAGGCGGTCATCGCCGGCACGGCCGGACCGCCGCTCCTGCTCGGCGACATCGTCATCTGCGCGCGCCGCGCCCTCGAGCAGGCGCGCGGCGACGACCTGCCGCCGTCGTTCGAGATGGCGGTGCTGCTCGCGCACGGGACGCTGCACCTGCTCGGCTACGACCACGAGACCGACGCCGGCCAGATGGCGCTCCGCCAGGCCGAGGTGCTCGAGCTCGTCGACTGGGAGGGCCTCGTTGTCGCACCGCCGCGGTAACCTGCTCACCAGCTTCAACTACGCCTTCGACGGCATCGTCCACGCGCTCCGCTACGAGCGGAACATGTGGATCCACTTCGGCATCGCCGCGCTGGTGCTCATCGCCGGGCTGTTCTTCGCGCTCACGCGTCTGGAGGTCATCGCGCTCCTGGTCGCGATCTCGTTCGTCCTCATCACCGAGATGTTCAACACCGCCATCGAGCACGTGGTCGACCTGGTCACCGACGAGGACGACCCGCGCGCCCGCGTCGCCAAGGACGTCGCGGCGGGCGCCGTGCTGCTCGCCGCCGTCAACGCCGATCGCCGTGGCCTACCTCGTCTTCTACGACAAGATCACCAGCGTGCCCGTACACGATCCTCAGCAGGCTGCGCGGCTCGCCCATCGACGTCACCGTCATCGCGCTGTTCATCGTCATCCTGGCGGCGATCGCGCTGAAGGCGCTGACGCACCGGGGCACCGCCTTCCATGGCGGCCTGCCGTCGGTGCACGCGGCGCTCGCCTTCGCCGCCTGGGTCGCGGTGACGTTCGTCGCCGCCGGGACCACGTTCGCGCTGCCGATCTCGGCGATCACGCTGTTCCTGGCCGTGCTCGTCGCGCAGAGCCGCGTGCAGGCCAAGATCCACACGCTCACGGAGGTGGCGGTGGGCGCGGCGCTCGGCATCGCCATCACCGCGCTGCTGTTCCGCATCTGGTACCCGATATGAGCGGTCCGACTGCGGATGACCGCTCGAGGATCCCACTGCGTCGTTCTACGAGCCGCCCGCCGGAACTCGCCGAACGCCTGCTGTTCCAGGAGGCCCTGACCGTCGCCGCGAACGCCTACGCGCCCTACTCCGGGTACGCGGTGGGCGCCGTGGCCGTCGGCCCGTCGGGCCGCAGCCACCACGGCGCCAACGTCGAGAACGCGTCCTCTCCGGCCGGTCTCTGCGCGGAGCGGGCTGCGCTCGCCGCGCTCGTCACGCACGGCGAGCGCGAGCTGCGCTACGTCGCCGTCGCGGCGCTCGACGGCTCCGACTGCCTGCCCTGCGGCTTCTGCCTCCAGGCGCTCGAGCGAGTTCGGCGACCCCGAACTCGTCGCGCGCCGCGGCGGCGAGCTGACCGTCATCCGCCTGAGCGAGCTCCTCACGGCGCCCTTCGCCCTACCAGAGGAGAACGCCGATGCCTGAGGACTTCCACAGCGGGTTCATCGCCGTCTTCGGACGGCCGAACGTCGGCAAGTCGACGCTGGTCAACGCCCTCGTGGGGCGCAAGGTCAGCATCGTCAGCGACCACCCGCAGACCACGCGGCGGCGCATCACCGGTGTGGTCACACTGGAGACCTGCCAGCTCGTGCTCCTGGACCTGCCGGGCTTCCAGAAGCCGTTCGACTCGCTCACCCGGCGCATGCAGACGGCCGTCGACGACGCCCTCGGGGAGGTGGACGCGGCGCTCGTGCTGCTGAACGCCACCGAGACGTTCGGCTCGGGCGACCGCTACATCACGCAGGCGGTCGCCGCGGCCGGCCGGCCCGCCGTGGTGGCGCTGAACAAGATCGACCTCGTGGACGGGCCCAAGCTGGGCGCGAGGCTCGAGGAGGCGCGCGCCCTCTCCGGCGGCGCCGAGGTCCTGCCCGTCTCCGCCCTGCGGGGGGACGGGCTCTCCGAAGTCGTGTCCCGGCTCTCGGCGGCCATGCCGCCCGGCCCCGTGTACTTCCCCGAGGGCCAGCAGAGCGACCAGCCCCTGGAGTTGCTGATCGCCGAGCTCGTGCGCGAGCAGGCGCTCCGACTCACTCGCGACGAGGTGCCGCACGCCATCGCCGCGGAGGTCACCTCGATCACCGAGCGTGACGACCGCCCGCTGGTCGAGATCGAGGCCAACCTGATCGTCGAGACCGAGTCGCAGAAGGCGATCGTCGTGGGCAAGGGCGGGCGCGTGATCAAGGCCATCGGCAGCGGCGCCCGCCACGAGATCGAGGCGATCCTCGGCGTGCACGTGTTCCTCGCGCTGCGCGTCAAGGTGCGCAAGCACTGGCGCCGCGACGACCGCTACATCGAGCGCCTGCTCTAGGCGCTGCGCAGGGAGCCGGCTGCTATACTCGCCCCGGCTCCGCCCGTCCGTTCAGCCGCCCGGAGGAAGAGGCGTTGCAGGCCGAAGAACTCGCCAAGACCATCGACCACACGCTGCTGCGCGCCGACGCCACGAGCGCCGACGTGGAGACGCTCTGCGCCGAGGCGGTGAAGTACCACTTCGCCGCCGTCTGCCTGTTCCCGCACTTCGTCCCGCTCGCCGCCGACCTGCTGCGCGGCACGGACGTCAAGACCTGCACCGTCATCTCGTTCCCGTTCGGCGCCGACACGCCGAGGGTCAAGGCGCTGGCGGCCGACGAGGCGGTCCAGCGCGGGGCGGACGAGGTGGACGTCGTCATCAACGTGCCGGCGTTCCTCTCGGGCGAGTTCGGGCTGGTGCGCGACGAACTCACCGGCATCGTGCACAAGGTGCGCGTGCGCGGGGTCAACAGCGGCCGCGGACAGGTGATCGTCAAGGCGATCATCGAGACCTGCTACCTCGACGACAAGCTCAAGCGTCTCGCCTGCCACATCTGCGAGCAGGCGGGCGTCGATTTCGTGAAGACGTCGACGGGTCTCGGCCCGCACGGCGCGACCGTCAAGGACGTCGAGCTGCTCCGCGACTGCCTGGACGCGCACATCGGCGTCAAGGCCTCGGGCGGCATCCGCACGGCCGCGGACGTCGAGCGCATGGTGAACGCCGGCGCCGTCAGGGTCGGCACCAGCGCCGGCGTGGCGATCATGGAGGAGTGCCTCGCCTGACGCGGGGCGCTGACCTCGCCGTGGACCACGCCGCCTTCCTCGAGCTCGTCCGCTACAACGCCGACGGCCTGGTGCCCTGCGTGGTCCAGGCCGCCGAGGGCGGCGAAGTGCTCATGGTGGCCTACGCCAGCGAGGAGGCGCTGCGGGCCACGCTGGCGACCGGCGAGGCGCACTTCTGGAGCCGCAGCCGGCAGGAGCTCTGGCACAAGGGCGGCACGAGCGGCAACGTGCAGCGCGTGCTGTCGCTGCGGCTCGACTGCGACCACGACACCGTGCTGCTCACCGTCGAGCCGGCCGGTCCGGCGTGCCACACCGGCGCCGTGAGCTGCTTCCGCGACGAGGCCAGCGGCGGCGCGACGACGACCCCCGCCGCCGGCGGCGCGTGAGCCGCTCCTCCGCCGGCCGCGAGCGCCGCTTCGGACTCGCCGGCGCTCTTCTGCTCGCCATCCTCGTCCTGGCCCTGGCGCTGCGCCTCAAGGGCGTCACCTACGGGCTCCCGTACAGCTTCGTGAACTCCGACGAGACGATGGTCATCCCCAAGGCGTTCCACGCCGCCCAGGGCCACCTCAACCCGCAGTTCTTCTTCTATCCCTCCCTGTACTTCTACCTGACCGGCGCGCTGTACCTGCTGGCGGCGCCGGTGTGGTGGCTGCTGGGCCACGGGAACTTCCTCGCCCAGACGTCGTTCGTCGTCGACAACGGGCCGTACTTCCTGCTCGGCCGGCTGCTCTCGGTGGCCATGGGCACGGCGTCCGTGTACCTCGTGTACCGGCTGGGCCGGGACGCCTTCGGCCGCCCGGCCGGCCTGCTCGCGGCGCTCTTTCTCGCGGTGGCGCCGCTCCACGTGGCCTACTCGCACATGGCGGTCACCGACGTGACCGCGGTCGCGTTCTCGCTGCTCGCGCTCGTCCTGCTGCTGCAGGCGGCCGGTCCGAACCGGCCGGACCCGGCGGCGGGTGCGCCTGCGCCGCGGCACCCGCGGCCGCTGGCTGGTCCTCGGCGCCGTCGCCGCCGGCCTCGCGACGTCGACCAAGTACAACCTCGGCATGCTCGTCCTGCCGGCGACCGTCGCGGCGGTCTACGCCTGCCGCGACGAGGCCGCCGCCCGCGTCGCGGCCGGCGGCCGGACGGTCCTCGTCTGGCTGCGGCTGCTCGTCCTGCGGCTGTACCTGCCGATGCTCGTCGCCTTCGTGCGTCGCGTCGCCCTTCGTCGTGCTCGACGCGCCGCACTTCCTCAGGGACTTCCGCCGCCAGGGCCAGATCATGGACCGTGGCTGGCTCGGCTTCGAGCACGTCGGCAACGGGTTCTGGTTCAACGTGACCCCCAACCTCACCGGGGCCATCGGCGTCGTGCTCCTGGTCCTGGGCGTCGCCGGACTCGGCTGGGCGCTGTGGCGGCGCACCCGGCTCGATCTGATGATCGCGCCCTACGCGATCGTCTACTTCGTCTACATCGGCACCTGGAAGGAGCTCGCCGACCGCTACCTGCTGGTCATCGTGCCGCTGGTGCTCCTGCTCGCGGCGCGCCTGTGCGTCGACGTCGTCGGGCTGGTGCGGCCGGGCCTCAGGCGGGTCGCGGTGCCGGTGGTCGCGATCGTGCTCGCCGTCGCCCTCGTGTCCCCGCTCACCTCGTCGTTCGCGTTCGACCGCGGACTCAGCGGCACCGACACCCGCGAGGTGGCGAGGGAGTGGATCCAGCGCAACGTGCCGGCCGGCTCGCTCATCGCCCTGGAGAACTACAGCCCGCCCCTGGTGCAGGAGGACGCGCTCGACCACTACCGGGCGGCCGGTCTCGACCCGGTCGCCTACCGCGTGGTCCGGCTCAAGCTGCCGGCGCCCGGCGCCCCGGACCGCTCGCGCGACCTCACCCGGCTGCGCCGGCAGGGCGTCGAGTACGTGGTGGTGAGCAGCCGGATCTACGACAGGGTGCTGGCCGCGCCGGAGGTCTATCCGACGATCGTCGAGTTCTACAGGCAGCTCGACGCCGAGGCGCAGCTGGTGAAGGAGTTCCGGCCCGGCCCGGGCGAGCGCGGGCCGGTGCTCAAGCTCTACCGGATCTCCGGAGGCCCCGGGGGGAAGCGCTCCTAGCTGGCGTCCGCGCCGGGCCGTGACGCCGAAGCTCAGCCGCGGCCGTTGAGCTCGCCCGGCGCTTCGCCGGCCGCCGCCTCCACCTCGCCTTCGGCGATCGGCCGGCGGCCCGGCCGCACGATCGCGTAGGCGATGAAGCCCGGCGGGATCGGCAGCCAGAAGTTGATGATGCGGTAGACGAGGACGACGGCGACCGCGATCGCGGACGGCACGCCGAAGCTCACGAAGAGCGCGATCATGATGCCTTCGACGGCGCCCAGCCCCCCCGGCGTGGGCGCCAGCGTCCCGATCGAGTAGGCCACCACGTAGGCGACGAGCAGGTGGCCCAGCCCGATGGTGTAGCCGAAGGCCGCGAACGTGCACCACAGGCAGAGCATGTCGAAGGACCAGAACGCGCAGGCGAGCACCAGCGTGGTCCGGAACGAGCCGCGGTGGCTGGTCATGCGCCGCATGCCGATCAGCAGGTTGTCGATCCAGCCGTCGATGTGGCGCTCCTTGACCACCTCGCGCCGCATGACGCGGTTGACGACAGATGCGCGGCCTGCCCGGCCCGGACGCGCAGCCGCGTGGGGTGGTTGTACAGGTACACCCCGTAGATGGTCAGCCAGAGGATCAGCACGATGAGCACGATGCCGGCGAGGTAGCCGAAGATCGAATCGCCGCCGCGCACGACGATCAGGTAGACCATCGCGACGGCGAAGAACACCCACAGGACGACGTAGTTGAAGAACTGCTGCGCCGCGATGGCGACGAAGATGATGCCGTGCGGCACCTTGTGCTTCATCAGCGCGTTGTACGTGACCACCCAGCCGCCGACGCCGCCGGCCGAGAGGATGTGGCTCACGGCGAGGCTGCTGAGCGTGATCGCCCACACCTCGCGCAGGCGCATGCGGATGTCGAGCACGCGCAGGACGTAGCGGAACAGGTTGGCGTAGCCGGCCAGCGCGGCTATCTCGAGCGCGACCGCGGCGGCGAGCAGCACGTAGCTCGCGTGCGAGATGTACTTGACGGTCTCCTGCGTGTCGACGAGCTTCGGCAACAGCAGGTACAGCGCCAGCACGATGACCGCGAAGACGATGATGTGGCGGAGCGTCTTCTTGATGGCGTTTCCCCCAGGGGTCGGCGGGCCCTCCCGCCAAGGCAAAGACAGTACCACAGGGGGCTGGAGACGGGAGGCTAACGCACGCTCAGGTAGGTGCCGAGCCCGGCCGGGATCGGCAGCCAGAAGTTGATGAGGCGGTAGACGAGGACGACCGCCACGGCCGCGGCGGACGGCATGTCGAACCCGACGAGCAGGGCGATCATGACGCCCTCCACGGCGCCCAGACCGCCGGGCGTGGGTGAGAAGGTGCCCACGACGTTCGCCACCGCGTACGCGATGACGACCTTGTCGGGGGAGATCGTCTCGTGGAAGGCGAGCATCACGAGCAACAGGCAGATGATGTCGAAGCCCCAGTACCCCGTCGCGAGGCCTACGGTCCTGAGGTGGCCCCAGCCCTCGCGGCGCAGGCGTCGCCAGCCGTCCACGACCCCGTCGAGCCACTCGTTCAGCAGAGAGGGCTCCGACGTCCAGGCGCTTGATGCGCCGCTGCAGCCGGGCGACGACCTGATGCGTGCGCCGGCGCAGCGACGAGGGGTGGTTGAGCAGCCAGAAGCCGTAGCCGGCGGCGACGAGCAGCAGGACGACGAAGATGGTCGCGATGACCGTCGCCGCGTCGCCGCCCTGGCCGCGCAGGATGAGCACGAGGAGGCCGGCGGCGAAGAGAGCGAAGAGCACGATGTACGCGAACGCGTTCTGGAAGATCACCGCGATGAGCACCAGGGAGTGGGGCATGCCGCGCTTCTGCAGCACGCGGTACGTCACGGCTGCGCCGCCCACGCCGCCGGCGGAGAAGAGGTGGGCGGCGGCGAGGCCCGCGAGGTTGATGCGCAGGGCGAGGCCGAGCGAGACGGGGTAGCGCAGGAGGTCGAGCAGGCGGCGGAAGAGCAGCGAGTAGAAGAGGAGCGAGACGCACTCGACGGCGACGGCGACCGACGAGCCACGCGGGGGTGGCCTCTTTGAGGAGTTCGATCGCGTGCGCCTGGCCGGCGAGCCGCGGCAGGATGAGGAACAGCGCGACGATGATGACGAGGAAGATGATCGCCGCGCGCCACGGGTGACGCTTGCGAGGTGCCTGGCTGTCGCTCAGCGCTTCTTCTTGCCGCCGCGGCGCTGGCGCGTGGCGGGCGCGCGTGGGTCGCCGAGGATGGCGCGCTCGATCTCCTGGCGCCGGATCCAGGCATAGGCGATCGCGACCGGCGGGCTCGTGGGCGGGAACAGGCAGAGCGCCATCCAGGCCCAGCGCCGCGCCGTGTAGGTCACGAACACGGCGTAGACCAGGGTCGCCGCCCAGCCGACGAGGAAGATGAGCCCGATGACCGAGTACCCGGCCGCCGGGATGAAGGTGACGTGCAGCGCCTTCGCAAAGACCTCGAGGAACAGGGCGATCAGCGTCAGCGCCGAGATGAGAAAGAGATTGGCGAGGCGGCGGAGCTCGAGCCGCGTCCCCTCGTCGACGTCGGCGCCGCGCTCGTCCTTGTCGTACTTCATGAAGTCGAACAGGCGGGCCATGGCCACCATCGCCCCGATGCGTGTGGCGCCGCCCGGCGGGGCATGAACCCGAGGACGCTGAAAGGACCGGCTAAGTCTTCAGGATGGACGCTCCCACCACAACCCCGCCCGGCGGCCACGCCGCGGTCTACGACGCGGTCATGTGGCCGTTCGAACGGGCCGCCGTCGGCGCCTGGCGGCGCCGCCTTGCCGCGGCGGCGCGCGGGCGCGTGCTCGAGATCGCCTCGGGCACCGGCGCGCAGTTCCGCTGGTACGCCCCGGGCACGGAGGTCACGGCGCTGGAGCCCGACGCCTCCATGCGCGAGCGGGCGCGGCGGCGGGCGGCGCAGGCCGCCGCGCGGGTGGCCGTCGTGGACGGCCGCGCCGAGGAACTGCCGTTCGCGGACGCGAGCTTCGACGCCGCCGTGAGCGCGTTCGCGCTCTGCACGGTGGCCGACCCGGCGGCGGCGCTCGCCGAGCTCCGCCGGGTCCTCGTCCCCGGCGGCACGCTGCTCCTGCTCGAACACGTCCACCTCCACTGGGAGCCGGGGCGGGCCCTGCAGAGCCGGGCGGCCCCGGCCTGGGCGGCCGTGGCCGGCGGCTGCCGCCTCGACAGAGATACGGTGAGGTTCGCGCGCGAGGCAGGCTTCAACGTCCTGCAGGAGCGCACGCACGTCGCCGGCTGGGTCGTCGAGGCGAGCCTGCGCAGCCCCGCCGGGTTGCAGGACGGCTTCAGTCCTGCTTGACTAGCGCGCTCGAACGAACAACGAGGCGTCTGGCGCGCCCCCACATCCGTTCGCCCCCTTCTTCTCTCACCCCCTTACGCGGCGTTCGCATGCGGGCTCAGCGCGGTCCGGTCGCCGAACGCCCCCCGGTACAGGTCGTATGCCGCTGCCGGCTGGGAAACCGCGTCGAAAGGACATTGTGAGTCGAAGCAAGAGCTGGATCGCCATCGTCGCGATCATCGTCGTCGCCACCGCGCTCGCCGCCATCGCCGTTCCGCAGAAGGCTGAGGCGGCCTCCCTCAAGGGCAAGCTTCGTTCCGCCAAGCTGGCCCTTCGCCACTCGAGCGACCGCCTGAAGGCCGCTGAGGCCGACCTCGCCGCCGCCGCGGCCGCCACCACGGCGTCTCACCACCACCGATCCCGCCGCCACGCCGTCGCCCGCCGCCACTCCCGCCGCGACCGCTCCTACGGTCGACGAGCTCAAGGCCAGGGTGGACCGGGCGCGCCGCGCCGTCCACATCTGGAAGCAGCGCGTGCACCGGCTCGCGGTGCAGTATCGGGCCGCAGCGCAGGATGGCCATGTGGGAGAGCCGGGGCAAGTGGATGCCCATCATCGAGATCGCCGCGGCCAAGTACCACGTCAGCGCCTCCGGGATGTACCGCATGATGATGCGCGAGTCGGGCGGCCAGCGGTTCGCCGGCTCCAGCAGTTCGTTCAAGGGCCTGTTCCAGTACTACACCGGCACCTGGGCCGCGAGCTGGAACCCGTGGCGTCACGACAACATCTACGACGGCAGCTCGCAGATCTTCGCGACCGCCTATGCCATCAGCAAGGGCATGGGCCCGTCCATGTGGACGACCACCTTCGCCTCACAGTACTGATCGACGGCCGGTGACGCTGCGCCCCTCGGGGCCGGCGCCGCCAGCTCGAAACGGCCGCCGGGAGCTCCTCACGAGCTCCCGGCGGCAGGCCGCGGACGCATGAGCGGCCCCGGAGCACGCTGGTGCCCGGGGCCGCCGCCACCGGCGGAGCGGGGACAGAACGAGGGAGCCGATGCCCCCTCCTAGCGCCTTCCGTCGGCTTACCCGGAGACTCGGCACACGACGCGGCTCCTGAGGCCAAGTCCGGCGATCAGGCGACGCTCAAGTCCTGCCTGGCTCTGCGGTGGCACAGGGAACACGAGCACTGGGACCCGTGCTCCCAGCCGTGATGTGGACATTGCCAGGACGGCACGAGCTTGCCGGCGCGGTTCCCCTTGTCGCGCCAGAACAGGTGTCCGTCGAAGAAGAACACCGATCCCCGGTCGTCCTGAGCCCACGCCTGTCGATCCTCCGACAGCACCTGGAATCGGCTCAGGCGCGTCCGCACCTGGTCCATCTCGAGCTCCCCCCAGCCTCGCGACTCACCGACCGCGGCGTCTGCGCCGAGGCCGTACGAACAGGTTAGCCCCGGCCTGCCCTGCGGGAGTCAAGCGTTTTGGGTACTCACAAGGTCCCGAAGATGCACAACCGAGTCGGGATGCGTCAGAATAGAGCCTCGCTGAGCTTCAGTGCCGGTGTGGCGGAACTGGTAGACGCGCTCGACTCAAAATCGGGTGCCCCGAAAGGGCGTGTGGGTTCGAGTCCCACCTCCGGCACCAGCGTCTTCTGTGACGGGCCTGTGAACTGTGCTCCGGGCGGGGTCTCGCGCGCGCGCAGCGGACCTCTGGTACGATTGCCTCCCCGTACGCGACTGCGGGCATGACGATTCCTTCCGCCCCTGGTTCCTCGTCGGGCGGACGTGCGCGGAGAGGAGTGCGACGCATGACGGTGCGGCTCTTGGGGCTCGACTGCAGCCCCCGCGACAACAGCAACAGCGGCATCATGCTCGAGAAGGCCTTCGAGAAGCTCGACGCCACCTATCCCGGCGAGTGCGAGCACGAGGTCATCAGCCTCCGCGAACTGCACATCGAGCCGTGCAAGGCCTGTGCCGTGTGCGGCAAGAAGAAGGACGGCACGTTCATCCCCTGCGTCCGCGAGCAGGAGGACGACGTGCAGGGCATCCTCGACGCCATGGTCGCGGCCGACGGCATCCTCGTCGCCACTCCGGTGTACTTCGGACTCCCGTCGGACCTCTTCTCCAAGTTCATCATGCGCACGCGGCCGTTGCGCCACCAGGACTTCAAGCTGGCCGACAAGCCGCTGGGCGTGCTCGCCACGGCCGCCCGCCGCTCCGGCGGCGCCGAGACGGCCATCCTCGCCACCTGGCTGCCGTTCGTGCGCAACGGCTGTCTCGTGGTCGGCAACGGCGACGGCACCTGCCAGTTCGGCGCCCTCGGCTGGGCGGGCGCCCCCGGCCACGTCTTGACCGACGAGTGGGGCCTCGAACAGGGCTTCCAGACCGCGCAGCGCGTCTTCACCATCGCCGGCGTGATCAAGGCGGGCAAGGAGGCCTCCGGCTACGTGGACTACATGAAGTTCTCCTACGGCCAAGGCACCCGCACCTGACCCCTCGCCCAGACCGGGAAGGAACCGACATGTCCGACGCCGATACCATCCTCGAGTTCATCCGCGACGAGGCCGACCTCGAAGAAGACGAGGTCACCGCCGACACGTCGCTCTTCCGCGACCAGCTGCTCGACTCCATGAACCTGACGGCCCTCATCGCGTTCCTCGAAGAGGAGTTCTCGATCAAGGTGAAGCCCATGGACATCGTCTACGAGAACCTTGACACCGTGAACCACATGCTGGCCTACGTCGCGCGCAAGAAGGCGGGCGATGCCTGAGACGGGCGCAGAGCGGAAGCCGGCGGAGGGCGCGGAGAGCCCTGAGCCGGCCAAGCCCCGCGGCCAGTGGTTCTACTACGGCCTCGGTCTGAGCCTGCAGACGTTCCTCTGGTTCCTGCTGTTCCTGGCGATCACCGTCGCTGTGCTCGTGGGCAACAAGCTCACCGAGTTCAGATACGTCGGCTTCTGACCCCGGCCGCCGCGCCTCCATGACGCCCGAACCACTGATGACCGACGCCGTCGCGCGCCTCCGCCGCTGGGCGGCCGAGCGCGCGGACGCGACGCTGCTGCGTACGCGCGGCCGCGTCTACACGTACGCGGACATGGAGGCGCGGGCGACGCGCGTCGCGGCGGCGCTGCTCGCCGCCGCCGGCCGCCGCGGCGCCCGCGTCGCGCTCGTGCTCGAGGAGTACGACCAGTTCTTCGTCTGCATGCTGGGCGCCTGGCTCGCCGGCCAGGTCGTGGTCCCGCTCAACACGAGCCTGCCGCAGCACGACGTGGACTGGCTGGTCGGCAAGTCGCAGCCGGACGTCATCGTCCTGCCGGACGATGGCGACGTGCCCGACGCCGGACGGCGGTCCGGTCCGCCTGGTCGTGACCGCCGACGCCGGCGGCCTTGTCGACGGCGTGCGCGCGGCCGGCGGCGAAGCTGCTCCGGCCGACGAGCCCGGGGACCGGCTCGGATGTCGAAGACCCGACCGCGCCGCGCTCGAGGCCGTGCGCGAGGACGAGCAGGCGATGATCATGTTCACGTCCGGGCACCACCGGCCTGCCCAAGGGCGTGTGCCAGACGCTGCGCGCCGTCTCGAGCAACGCCGGCAACGTCGCCCGGACGCTCGGCCTGGAGGCCGAGGACCGCATCTTCATCAACACGCCGCCGTACTTCACCAGCGGCATCTGCCACTTCCTCACGCTGCTGGCCGGCGGCGGCGGCGTGGCCGGCCAGCTCGGCTTCTACTTCGGCACCGGCCTGCTCGACGAGATGGAGGCGGAGGGCTGCACCGGGTTTGGCGGCGCGCCCGCCCATCTGGTGCGTGTGGTGGAGCCGATGGAGGAGCCGCGCGCGCACCCCTTCCGCTTCTGGGTGAGCAGCGGCGACCACCTGCCGCTGCCGGTGATCGAGAAGTTCCACGCGATGCTGCCCGGCATCCGCCTCTTCAACATGTACGGCCTCACCGAGGTGAGCGGCCGGCTCTGCATCCTGCCGCCGGCCGAGCTCGACCTGCGCGTCGGCTCCGTCGGCCGGCCCATCGGCGACATGCGCGTGGTGGCGCGGCGCGGCGACCTCGCGGAGGCCGCGCCGGGCGAGCAGGGCGAGCTCTACGTCACCGGCTCGCTGCTCATGCTGGGCTACCTCGACGAACCGGAGATCACCGCCGAGACGCTGACAGAGCAAGGCCTGAAGACCGGCGACTTCGGCAAGGTCGATGAGACCGGCGCCGTCTGGATCGCCGGGCGCAAGGACGACATCATCAAGCGCGGCGGCGAGAAGGTCAGCATCATCCACGTCCAGGAGGCGCTGCAGGGGCTCGGGCGCTTCGCCGACGTCGCCGTGGTGGCCGCGCCCGACGAGATCCTCGGCCACGTGCCGGTGGCCTTCGTCGTCCCCAACGATCCCGACGGCTTCAGAGCGTCGAAGCTGCTGCGCGAGCTGCGCGGCGTGCTGCCGTCCGCGTCCCTGCCCAGCCGCGTCATCGCCGTCGAGGCGATCCCGCGCACCGGATCCGGAAAGGCGATCAGGGCGGAGCTGCGGGCGCTCCTCGCCGAGGAGCTGGGGTGAACGGCCTCGGGGGCCAGCGCAACAGAAACCCCATGGTGCTCGCCCGGCCGCGTCCTGCTGGCGAAGGAGCGTGCCCGCTCCTCCGCGCGGACTCTGGAGGAGTAGCGCGTGAAGATCTACTTCACGCTGTACCTGATCCCCGTGGTCATCGTCGCGCTGCTCGTCTTCTGGCTCGCGCTGCGCAAGGACGTCCACCGGCTGATCTTCATCCTGGTGCTCAGCGTGGCCGTGCTGGCCGTGCTGAACCCGGCCTTCGCGGCCATCGCCGTCGGCCTCGTGCTCGTGACGCACCAGCTGGTGGAGGCGAAGCGCAAGAAGAAGCTGCGCGGCGCGCGCGTCGTGCTCATCGCCGTCATCATCGCGGTGGTGACGCTCGGCATCGGCAAGTACGGCCAGCGCGGCGCCATCGCCATCTGGGGCAATGGCGACTGGATCGTCAGCCACCTCATCATGCCGCTGGGCATCAGCTACTTCGTCTTCCGCATGCTGCAGTACGTCTTCGACTGCCTGCGCGGCGTGATCAAAGAGAACGACCTGCTGCGCCTGGCCGCCTTCATGCTGTTCATCCCGACGTTCCCGGCGGGTCCGCTCGAGACCTACCAGGGCTTCTACGAGAAGCGCACCGTCGGGTTCGAGCGCCAGGAGTTCTACTACGGCCTGCGTCGCATCGCCCTCGGCTACTTCAAGAAGGTCTTCGTCGTCGACTTCCTGTTCTCGATCTTCTTCGGCAAGATCGTCACGACGATCGGCAAGACCGACTTCAACCCCCACGACGTCAGCACCTGGTGGCCGCTCGCGTACTGCATCATCGTGTTCGTGCGCGCCTACTTCGACCTCTCCGCGTACACCGACCTCGCCATCGGCTTCTCGCGCCTGTTCGGGTTCCGGATCATGGAGAACTTCCACTTCCCGTTCTGGCAGAAGAACCTGAGCGACTTCTGGCGGAGCTGGCACATCTCGCTGAGCACGTGGTGTCGCAACAACGTCTACTTCCCGGTGTTCGGCCTCACCCGCAAGACGTGGCTCGGCCTGTACGCCAGCATGCTCACCATGGGCCTCTGGCACTACGTCGACCTCAACTGGCTGGCGTGGGGCCTGTACCACGGCACCGGCCTCGTGATCGTGGCCCGCTGGGAGCGCTGGAAGAAGAAGCGCAAGAAGGCGCGCAAGAAGGCGGGCCTCCCGCCGGCGGCCGGGTACGAGAAGTTCACGAAGTGGCTGGGCTATCCGGCGACGTTCCTCTACGTGGCGCTGGGCTACGCGTTCGTCTCTACGGGGAACATCGAGCAGGCGCTGAAGATCCTCTACAACGTCGTGCGCCTGCCGCTGGCGTGGATCCACGGCGTCCTGCTGTGAACCCGTCATGAGCCTGCGAACGTTGTACTGTGAGACGATGGACACGTCGTTGAGGACACGCCTATGACATCGCGCGACCCACAGACCACCGACCCGTGGCAGGCGTTCGGCCGCGGTCTGCGCCAGCGGAGCCCGCTGGTGCTGGTGGCGGCCGCTCTCTTCACGCTCCTCGCGCTGTTCGTCTTCCAGGGCATCCTGTTCGACGGTGGCCTCACCGCGGTCGACGAAGGCCGTCTCCTCCGCATCGACCACGACGACTACGTGCACGTCTCGGTGCGCGTCCAGCAGTTGAAGGGGCACCCGCGCAGCACGCGCACCGTCTACCTGTTCGGCGGTTCCGGCACCATGGAGTGCTTCGTCAGCGAGGCCTCGCTGGCCGCCCAGATCGGCCGCGACGCCAGGCAGCCGGTCCAGGTCGTGAGCCTCGCGGCCCACCAGGAGAGCATGGCGATGTCACTGGCGCTCATCGACAACCTGCCGCCCGGTCCCGCCACGCTGGCGATCGGGCTCGCGCCCATCCGTCTGACCGGCGCTCCGGAGCGCGACGCGGCCCTGCTCAGCGGCCACACGCTGCTCGTGCGCAGCAAGCGGCTGGCGGAGATCGGGCCGAAGTACTTCGGCAAGGGGGCGCCGGACACGGGCGCCATCCCCGGCATCTTCGACTACGTCGGCTCCTACCTGAGAGAGCGTGCCGCGAGCACGGCGACGTGGGGCGCCAAGATCGCCTACCAGCCGCACTACTACCCGTGGGGCGCCACGGGGCACTCGCCGCTCGGCAAGCGCCGCAACGTGCTCACGGTGCTCGATACGGACGTCAAGCTGTACCGGAAGAACGCGGACTACAACTTCGGCATGCTGGAGGAGATCCTCAAGCTGGCGCGCGAGCGCGGCTACGACGTCGTGCTGTACGACCAGCCGCTCAACGCGTCGGCGGCCGGTCCGGACTGGAACGGCGTCGTCCCGGCCTACCGCAAGCGCGCCAGCGCGCTCGCCGCGCGCTACGACGTGCCCTACGTGCACATCGAGCGCCACGTCGCGCTTCGGGACGCCGACTTCGCCGACCTCTTCCACCTGCTGGCGCCGGCGCGTCTCAAGTGGCAGCCGGAGATGGCGCGCGAGCTTGCCGCAACGCTGACCGTGCCGGTCGGCCGGTGGCGACGCTCGGCGGGCGGACCGCCGCAGCGCTGCAATGACCGGCGGCGCGTCCGCAGCGCCGCCGCAGCACCCCGAGCCGGCCTTCCGCGCCGCGCCGGCCGAGATCGACTGGATCGGTGCGCCGTCGACGGCGCCTCGACGGGCGCTGAGCCGACCATACCCGGCGCCTGACGTCGGAACCGGCGCTCCGGCCGCGACTCCGGCGGAATGGCCTAGACGCGCGGGATGAAGCGGGTGGCGTCCCAGCCGCCCTCGGCGACGCGGCGCGTCACCGCTGCGGCCAGCAGCGCGCCGGCCTCCGCATCGTCCGGCTGCGTGACCTCGAACGCCGAGTGCATGTTGCGCACCGGGATGCTGAACGACAGCGTCGCCGCGTTGCCGGCAGCCATCAGCTCTTCGGCGTCGGTCGACGTGTTGCCGGGCATCGCCTTGACCTGCACCGGGATGCCCTCGTCCTTGGCGACCTGGATGGCAAGGTCGGTGAGGGCGAGGTTGCCGGCGGCGCCGCGGTGGATCACGGGGCCGGCGCCGAGCTTGACCTCGCCGCCGAGCTTCTTGGCGTCCAGGCCGGGGTCGTCGCTGGCGAAGTCGACGTCGACGACGATGATCACGTCCGGCTGCCAGCGGATGGCCATCGCCTTGGCGCCCATGAACGTGGTCTCCTCGTGGACGGTGAGCAGCGCCGTGAGGTCGGCGCCGGCCGGCGCCGCGGCGTAGTGCTCGAGCGCCCGCAGGCACACGTAGACGCCGGCCCGGTTGTCGAAGGCCGGCGAGGCGTAGCGGCCGCCGGCCAGCGGCAGGAAGTTCGGCGGGAACGTGATGGGGTCGCCGATCTGGACCAGGGCGAGCGCCTCTTCGCGCGTGGAACAGCCGAGGTCCAGCCACTGGTCGCTGAGGTCCGGCGCCTTGGCGCGTTCGTCCTTGGTCATCTTGTGCGAGGGCTTGCGGCCGACGACGCCGTTCACGAGGCCGCCGGAGCCGTGGACGATGAGATTGCGGCCGGGGAGGAGCTGCGGGTCCACGCCGCCGATCTTGTCGAACGAGACGAAGCCGTGCTCGTCCACATACGTGACGATGAGGCCGATCTGGTCGGCGTGGGCGGTGACGACGACGCCGGGCGCGCCCTTGCCCGCGACCGTGGCCCAGACGTTGCCCAACGGGTCGCCCTGCGGCTCGGACAGCGCCGAGAGGCGGCGCCGGACGAGGTCCTGGACGGGGGCTTCGAACCCGGTGGGGGCTGGGGCGGCGCAGAGGTCGCGCAGCAGGTCGAGGTCGGTCGCCATTGGATCCTCCGGGGTCGTCACGTGGGCCGAGCGGCCGGCGAGGCTGCGCCGGCCGGCCTCAGGCATCCTACCCGCTCGCGGCCCGGGCGACATCCAGCGGTTGCTGCCGAAGGCCCCGCGGAGGTGACAAAGCCGGGCGCGGCCGGCGGCGTTCCTATATCGTTGCGCCATCGAGACGTCGGCCGGACAAGACCGGCGGCCGCCGCGCCGTCGTTCAGCGCAGCGTCAGCGCCAGCTCAGGCGCCGGCGCGGCCTCGCTCTCCTCATCCTCGCCGTCATCGTCGTCCTGCTCGTGTGGCGCGCCGCGTCGTGCGCCGGCTGCGGCTGCGGCGGCGCGGCCAGCCGGTCGCCCAGGCGCGGCCGATCCCGGCGCCGACGATCCCTTCCCTGACCGGCGACGGCGTCAAGGTCGGGACCTTCCTCGGCAACTACGGCCGCCGGTTCTACGGTCTGGGGCCGCTGCCCAAGCACCTCGACCTGCTCTGGAAGGTCGACCTGGGCAGCAACTGGAGCTCCGGCAAGTACGACAAGGACAAGCCGAGCAAGTGGGCGGGGAGCGGGTGGACCGGCCAGCCCAACATCGTCGTCGACGGCGGCAAGACCTACGTCATCGCCAGTTCCTACTCGTACGACCTGCGCCGCATCGACGCGCAGACCGGCAAGGTCGTCTGGGCCTACAAGTTCGCCGACATCATCAAGAGCAGCCCGTCGGTGTTCCTGAATCCCTCGCCGACGGGACCCGACGACAAGTACATCGTCGTCGCCGGGTCGCGTCGCGGCTACCCGCTCAAGATCGACGATCCCACCGTGGCGCCGCTGCGCGCGGTGACGTTCGGCAGCGGCAAGGAGCTCTGGCGGCTGCCGGTGCCGCAGACCAAGAACTACAGCCGCGACTGCGACGGCAGCGGGTTCTTCTACGACGGCCTCTTCTACATCGGGGTCGAGAGCGGCTGGTTCTACGCGCTGGACCCGCTCAAGACGCAGCCGTGGATGGACTGGAAGAAGCCCGTCGATCGTGCACCAGCAGCTGCTGCTCGGCGACTCCCGCAACGCGAACCACAAGGACGACGTCGCCCTCGAGGCGTCCGCCGCCGCCGTCGGCAAGAACCTCTACATCGCCTCCGGCGCCGGCCACGTGTACGGCCTCCGGCGCTCCGACCTCGGCGTCGTCTGGGACTACTTCATCGGCTCCGACCTCAACGGCACCGCCGTGCCCACCAAGAAGGGGCTGCTGCTGGTGCCGGTGGAGAAGCAGTTCATCAAAGGCAAGGGAGGCATGCTCGCCGTCGATCCGCGCGAAGCCGGCCGACCAGGCGACGGTCTGGTTCGTCCCGACCGGCAACCGCAAGGTCGGCGACTGGGCCGGGGGCATCATCGGCTCTGCCGCCGTCAACGACGAGTACAACACCGGCGGCAAGTACCCGGCTCTCGCGGCCTTCAACGCCATCGACGGCTACCTGTACCTCGTCTCGCAGGACGCGATGAGCGACTCGACGGTCGCCGGACCCAACCTCGAGAAGGGGCTGAAGACGCCGGTCCAGGTCGCCAAGGTCTGGAACGGCGGCGCCGTCTCGACGCCGCTGCTGTTCGCCACCGGGCTGGTGTCCGCGAGCTACGACCAGCGCGTCCACCTGTTCGACATCACGTACACGCCGGCCCAGAAGGGCGACGCCGGCGCGCTGCCCAGCGCCAACGGCGACGGCAGCTACTGGACGGTGGACCTCAAGGAGCGCGACCAGTTCTTCGCCGGCGGCGGGTTCGAGTCGACGCCGACGCTGTGGAACGGACGCGTGTACGTCGGCAGCCGGGACGGCTGGCTCTACTGTCTCGGCGACAAGCCCTGAGCAGGTGAGGACCGGGGATCGCCGGCGGGGCCGCGCGGCGGCTCAGCGGCCGGCGACGAGCACGCTGTCCTTGCCGCGCGCCTTGGCCGCGTAGAGCGCCCGGTCCGCCTCCGCCACGAGGTCCTCGGCGTTGCCGGCGTGGATCGGCAGCGTCGCGACGCCGATGCTCACCGTGATCCCCTGCCAGGCCGGGTCGGCGACCGGGGCGCGCAGGCCGGCGACCGCGCGGCGGATGCGCTCGGCCGTGGTGACGGCGCCGTCGAGCCCGCCGCCGTGGAGTTCCGATTCGGTGGCCGGCAGGATCACCGCGAACTCCTCGCCGCCGTAGCGCGCGGCGCAATCCACGCCCTGCCGGATCTGCGTCTGCAGGGCGCGTCCGACCGCGCGCAGCAGATCGTCCCCGACGGGGTGGCCGAAGCGGTCGTTGACGAGCTTGAAGTCGTCGAGGTCGAGCATGAGGAGTGAGAGCGGCTGCCCGTAGCGGTCCGCCCGCGCCACCTCGTCGCGCAGGCGCTCCCAGAAGTGGCGGTGGTTGAAGAGCCCGGTGAGACCGTCGATAGTGGCCTGCCGCTCGATGATCTCCTTCTGCTCGCGCACCTGGCGGTAGAGCTGCGCGTTGTGGATGGCCACGGCGGCCTGCTCGCCGAGCGCCACGCAGAGGGCGATCTCCTGCTCGGTGAAGTGGCGCGGGTACACGGCCTCGCTCACCTCGAGCGAGCCGACGACCTCGCCGCCGACGATCAGGGGGACCATGAGCGAGGACTGTTCTTCCCATTCGAGGAGCTGGCGGCGCATCACGTCGTCCAGCTCCGGGTCGTCGAGGCGCACCTCGACGGGTCGGCGGGTGCGCACCACGACCAGGTCCTGCGGCAGGTCCTCGATGGGGTAGACCGTCCCCAGCGGCTCCTCGAAGCAGTGCGAAGGGTCGCGCTGGTGCTCGGCGAGCCAGACCATGGCGTCGGCTTCGGCGTCGTACTCGTAGATGTAGCTCGAGCCGGCGTCCAGCGCGAGCGCCGCCTGCCGGCACACGACCTCGAGGAGCTCGTCCAGGTCCAGTGTGGAGGTCATCGCGCGGGAGGCGCCGATGAGCGCCGAGAGCTGGCGGTTCCGCTCCTCGGCGGCCCGCGAGAGCCGCGCGTTGTGGAGGGCCACGGCGGCGAGGCCCGCCATCTGGCCGACGAGCCGCTTGTCGTCCTCCGTGAAGGTGCGCTCGTGCTCCTTCTCCGTCAGCTCGAGCATCCCGAGCACCTGGTCGCCGTAGACGATGGGCGCCCAGATGGCCGCCCGCTCGCCCCAGAACTCCATGGTCTCGAAGCCGGCCGTGGCGGCATCGATCTCGTCGTCGGGGTACGACACGAGGACCTCCCGCTCCTCGATCACGCGCGTGAAGCCGGGCGCGTCCGCGAGCCGGTGCATCTCGCCGACCCAGTCGATGTCGTGCTGTGAGAGGACCCGCGACCAGAGCGCCTGCGCGCGCAGCAGGTTGCGATCGGGGATGTACTCGTAGACGCAGCACTCGGAGCAGTCCAGCGCCGTGGCGATCTGCTCGGCGAGCCGCACCAGCGTGTCGCCGAGCAGCGCGTCGTCTCCTTCGCCCTCGTGATGCACGAGGGCGAAGGACGTGCCGTTGCTCGTGATGTCTTCCATGGTCTGCATCCCCTCGCCGGGATTGGTATCGGCGCGGGCGACGCCTGATGGGACGTCTGCTGTGAATGGCGACCGTTCGTGGCTACGCCGGTCAGTAGCGCACCATGAGCTTGCGCGTGGCGGCGGTGAGCCCGTCGACGGTGAGCTCGAACATGGGGAAGACCTCGCGCACCTTGCGGATGGTCACGCTGCCGTAGGCGCGGTCCCAGTCGGTCTCGGGGATGGTGTTGAGCCACACGGAGTGGTCGAAGTGGCGGCGCAGGCGCTTGAGCCACTCGATGCCGGGCTCGTCGTTGCCGAAGCCCCACCAGATGATGCCGTCGCGGGCCATGAGCTCGCTGGGGGCCATGGCCGCGTCGCCGACGATGATCAGCTTGTAGTCGCTGGGGAGCTCCTGGAGGACGCGCCGGGTGGAGATGGCCTCCGAGGACGTCATGCGCGTGCTCGTGTAGAGCCAGTCGTAGACGCAGTTGTGGAAGTAGTAGATGCGCAGGCCTTGAAGTGCGTGCTGCGGTCCACGGCGCTGAAGAGCTGGCTGCAGAGGCGGATGTAGGGGTGCATGGAGCCGCCGACGTCCATGAGCAGCAGCACCTTGACGGCGTTCTTGCGGCTCTTGCGCCAGACGAGGCTGAGACGGCCGGCGTTGCTCGCCGTCTCCTCGACGGTCTCGTCGAGGTCGAGCTCGTCGGGGACGCCTTCGTTGCGCGACGACAGCTGGCGAAGGCGCCGCAGGGCGAGCTCGAACTGCCGCACGCCGACCTCCTGGTCGGTGCGGTAGCCGCGGTAGCGGCGCTCGCCGGCCACCTTGACGGCGCTCCGGTTGCGGCTCTCGCCGCCGACGCGGATGCCGCCGGGGTGGAACCCCGAGTGGCCGAAGGGGCTGGTGCCGCCGGTGCCCACCCAGTGGTTGCCGCCGTGGTGGGCCTCGGTCTGCTCCTTGAGGCGCTCCTCGAACATCCGCTGGAGCGCCTCCAGATCGAGGTCCTCGAGCGCGGCGGCCAGCAGCCGGCGCTCCTCGTCGCTCAGCCCGGGCATGGTCAGCGGGTCGGAGAGCCAGTCCCAGACCTCGTCGTCGATCTCCACGGGCGTCTCGATGCCCTTGAACATGGCGGCGAACGCCTGGTCGTACTGGTCGAAGTACGCCTCGGACTTGACCAGGATGCTGCGCGCGACGGCGTAGAACTCGTCGAGGCCGGTCGGCACCAGGCCCATGGCGAGCCCGCGCATGAGCGCGAGCCACTCCGTGACCGTCACCGGCACCCCGTAGAAGCGCAGCAGGAAGAAGAAGTCGGTGAACACGCCGGCGCCTCAGCGACCTCTCTTGCCGATCTCGCGCAGCACGAGCACCGCGACGACGATCGCGATGACGATGATGATGAAGAGCTCGACGGGGCCGATGCTGCCCATGGGACGTCCTTCCGGAGGTCGGTGTGCCGCGGCTGGGGCTACCGGCGGCCGCGGCCGCCGGCGAGCGCGCGCTGCGCGATGTCGACGTCGTGGTCCTTCTTGAGCAGCACGCCCATGAAGGGCAGGCGCGCGGCGATCTCCTTGGGGTCGACGCCGCCGCGCGCCAGCGCCTGCACCCAGTCGATGAGCTCGCTGGTGCTGGGCTTCTTCTGCAGGCCGGGCAGGTCGCGCAGCCAGTAGAAGGACTGCATGGCCAGGTCGAGCAGCCGCTTGTCCAGGCCGGGCACGTGGACGCGCACGATGCGCTCCATCATCTCCTCGTCCGGGAACTCGATGTAGTGGAACACGCAGCGGCGCAGGAACGCGTCCGGCAGTTCCTTCTCCGCGTTGGAGGTGATGAGCACGATGGGGCGCTGCTTCGCCTTGATCGTCGCGCGCGTCTCGGGGATGTGGAACTCCATCTGGTCGAGCTCCCAGAGCAGGTCGTTGGGGAACTCGAGGTCGGCCTTGTCGATCTCGTCGATGAGCAGCACCACGCGCTCCTCGCCGGAGAAGGCCTGGCCCAGCATGCCGAGCTTGATGTACTGGGCGATGTCGCTCACGTCGCTGTCGCCGAACTGGCCGTCGTACAGGCGCTGCACGGTGTCGTAGACGTAGAGGCCGTCCTGCGCCTTGGTCGTGGACTTCACGTTCCAGATGAGCAGCGGCATCTCGAGGCCCCTGGCGATGCTCTGGGCGAGCATGGTCTTGCCGGTGCCGGGCTCGCCCTTGATGAGCAGCGGGCGGCTGAGCTGGACGGCGACGTTGACCGTCTGCATGAGGTCGGGCGCGGCGATGTAGTCGCTGGTGCCCGTGTACGTGAAGGACTGGCTCATGGCGTGCGCTTTCGGTCGTTGGCGTGAGCGTGGGGGCGCCGAACCGGCACCCGGACGAGTCTATCAGACGGCAGGATGACGAGGCCCGGCGAGAGAAGCGGCGGGCTGCCAGGCATTGTCCTTCAGGTCTCGGCGCCGTCGGGCGGTGGCCTCACGCCGACCGCCGCCGGCCCAACGCCGACAGCCGCCGCCCAGCGGGTACAACTCCGGCGAGCGACGATGTCTACCAGAGGGGGAGGACATGAGACCGCCGACCGCCGACCTTTCCGTCGAGAGCACGCTCGCGCACTGCGCGCTGCTGGAACCCCTGAGCGAGGCCCAGATCGAGGCACTGGCCGAGCACTGCCGCATGGTCACCGTGCGCGAGGGCGACACCCTGTTCGACCAGAACACCGTCGCGCATAGCCTGTTCGTGGTCGCCAGCGGGCGGCTGGCGATCCGGCTGGCCACGCCGGCCGGCCGTGTCATCGAGGTGGTGGAGGTCGGCCAGTACTCCGTGTCGGGCTGGTCCTCGCTGGTCGCGCCGCACGTGTACGTGGCCGAGGCGAGCGCGCTGGAGGACAGCGCCGTGCTCGCCGTGTCCGCCGACGAGGTCGAGGACATCCTGCTGCGCGAGCCCGCCGCCGGGTACGCGGTGATGAAGCAGGTGGCCGGCGTCATCTCCACGCGCCTGCGCGACATCAAGGAAGAGCTGATCGAGGTGCTCGAGGGCTGACCGGTGCGCCCCCGCAGGCGCGCGGGGCGGCGGGGGCGCAGGCCTGCCGCCGCCCCGCATCGGCCTGCCCTGCATCGTCTTGACTCAGGGCGGCTGCGGCCCTAGGATGTCCGCATTGTGAGATTGATGTCCGCAATGCGAGCTACGGGCGATGGTCACCTTCATCGACGACTGCCGGCAAGCCTGCGTCGTGACGCCGGCATGCATCGGCGCGCGGGGCCGGCGGGGAGACGACACCGTGCCGTGAACGCCCCTCGCCCCCCGGCCAGACGTTCGGTCAACGCCTGCGAAACGAAGGAGATGCGTACATGGGAGAGGTAGTCCGCCTGACGAACTCATCGACCGGTGGACCGGTCTTCGTCTACGTGAAGGACGGCAAGATCATCCGCATCACCCCGATGGACTTCGACGACGAGGTCGACGCGCCGTCCTGGAAGATCGAGGCCAGGGGGAAGACCTTCGCTCCTCCGCGCAAGACGACGTACTCGGTCTACACGGCCGGCTTCAAGTCCATGATCTACTCCGACAAGCGCGTCATGACCCCGCTGAAGCGCGTGGACTTCGACCCGAACGGCGAGCGCAACCCGCAGAACCGCGGCATCTCCGGCTACGAGCCGATCTCCTGGGACGAGGCCACCGACATCGTGGTCAGCGAGATCGACCGCGTGAAGCGCGAGGCCGGTCCCGCGGCGATCCTCTCCAGCCCCAGCTCCCACCACATGTGGGGCAACGTGGGCTACCGCCACAGCACCTACTTCCGCTTCATGAACATGATGGGCTTCACCTACGCCGACCATAACCCGGACAGCTGGGAAGGCTGGCACTGGGGCGGCATGCACATGTGGGGCTTCAGCTGGCGCCT
This sequence comes from uncultured Thermoleophilia bacterium, assembly GCA_963739595.1. Classification (GTDB taxonomy): domain Bacteria; phylum Actinomycetota; class Thermoleophilia; order UBA2241; family UBA2241; genus CAIXSE01. Next base: position 43,843 of record CAVUBA010000003.1, on the reverse strand, counting down.
CGGCAACCCCGAGCAGTACGACCTGCTCGAGGACGGCCTGCAGAACGCGGAGATGGTCGTGTTCTGGTCCGTCCGACCCGGAGACCAACACCGGCATCTACTCCGCCCACGAGTCCACCGTCCGCCGCTACTGGCTGAAGGAACTCGGCGTCAAGATGGTCTTCATCGACCCGTTCTACAACCACACCGCCGGGCTCATCGGCGACAAGTGGTTCTCTCCCAAGATCGGCACCGACCACGCGCTCTCGTTCGCCATCGCCTACACGTGGCTGACCGAGGGCACGTACGACAAGGAGTACGTGGCCACGCACGCCCACGGCTTCGACGAGTGGGCCGAGTACGTGCTGGGCAAGACCGACGGCGTCCCCAAGACCTGCGAGTGGGCCGAGGAGGAGTCCGGCGTGCCGGCCCCCGAGATCCGCGCGCTGGCCCGCGAGTGGGCCAAGAAGAACACGTTCCTCGCCGCCGGCGGCCTCGGCGGCTGGGGCGGCGCCTGCCGCGCCTCTCACGGCATCGAGTGGGCGCGCGGCATGATCGCGCTCGCCACCATGCAGGGCATGGGCAAGCCGGGCTCCAACATCTGGTCGACCACGCAGGGCACGCCCGTCGACTACGACTTCTACTTCCCCGGCTACGCCGAGGGCGGCATCTCCGGCGACTGCGAGAACTCCGCCGCCGGCTTCAAGTTCGCCTGGCGCATGTTCGACGGCAAGACGACCTTCCCGTCGCCGTCGAACATCAACACGTCCGCCGGCCAGCACATCCCGCGCCTCAAGGTGCCCGAGTGCATCATGGACGGCGAGTTCAAGTGGGCCGGCAAGGGCTTCGCCGGCGGCGACATCCAGCACCAGCTGCACCAGTACCAGTACCCGGCCCCCGGCTACCCGCGCATCAAGATGCTGTGGAAGTACGGCGGCCCGTGGATCGGCACCATGACCGCGACCAACCGCTACGCCAAGATGTACGCCGACCCGAGCCTCGAGTTCGTCGTCAGCCAGTCCATCTGGTTCGAGGGCGAGGTGCCGTTCGCCGACATCATCCTGCCGGCCTGCACCAACTTCGAGCGCTGGGACATCTCCGAGTTCGCCAACTGCTCGGGCTACATCCCCGACACCTACGGCCAGTGCAACCACCGCGTGATCTCGCTGCAGGCCAAGTGCGTCGAGCCGGTGGGCGAGTCCAAGTCGGACTACGAGATCTACGCCATGCTCGCCGACAAGCTGGGCATCGGGCCGATGTTCACCGAGGGCAAGACCGACCTCCAGTGGGTGGAGCAGTACTACAACGCCACCGACATGCCCAAGCACATGACCTTCGCGGAGTTCAAGGAGAAGGGCTACTTCGTCGTGCCCGACAACCCGGAGCGCAAGAAGACGCCGGCCCTCCGCTGGTTCGCCGAGGACCGCGAGAAGGACACGCCCGACTGGGGTCCGCGCCTGAACAACCAGGTCGGCCGCAAGGGCCTGCAGACGAGCACCGGCAAGGTCGAGTTCATCGCCACCAGCCTCAAGAACTTCGAGGACCAGGGCTTCGTGGACGAGTACCGTCCCTCCATGCACACCTACGTGCCCGCCTGGGAGGGCCCGCGCTGCGAGCTCGCCAAGAAGTACCCGCTCGGCATGCTGTCCCCGCATCCGCGCTTCTCGTTCCACACCATGGGTGACGGCAAGGACAGCTTCATGAACGACATCAAGGACCACCGCGTCCTGGTGGACGGTCACTACTACTGGATCATCCGCATCAACAGCGTCGACGCGGCCGCCCGCGGCATCAAGAGCGGCGACCTGGTCCGCGCCTTCAACGACCGCGGCTCCGTCATCGTGTGCGCGCAGGTGGGCGAGCGTACCCAGCCCGGCACCGTGCACACCTACGAGTCGTGTGCTGAGTACAACCCGCTCGGCAAGCCCGGCAAGTCCGCCGATCGCGGCGGGTGCATGAACATCCTTTCGCCGGATCGCTACATGTCCAAGTACGCCTCGGGCATGGCTCCCAACACCGCCCAGATCGAGGTCGAGAAATGGGACGGCGGCATCTACGAGACCGAGGAGTCGGCGCAGTGAAGCAATGGTACAAAGTCATCGACGTTGCCCGGTGCCATGACTGCAACAACTGTTTCATGGCCGACAAGGACGAGTTCGTCGGCAACGATTGGCCCGGCTACACCGCCGCCCAGCCCCGCCACGGCCACCGCTGGGTGGACATCCTGCGGCGCGAGCGCGGGCAGTACGCCCGCAACGACGTGGCCTATCTCCCGGTGCCGTGCCAGCACTGCGAGAACGCGCCGTGCATCGAGGCGTCGAACGGCGCGATCACGAAGCGCGACGACGGCATCGTGATGATCGACATGGTGAAGGCCAAGGGCAACAAGGCCCTGGTCGACTCCTGCCCCTACGGCGCCATCTGGTGGAACGAGGAGCTCGAGATCGGCCAGAAGTGCATCTTCTGCGCCCACCTCATCGACGATCCCACCTGGACGCCGCACACCACCCGCTGCACGCACAGCTGCCCGACCGAGGCCATGGCCACGTACTTCATCGAGCCGGAAGAAGCGGAGAAGATGATCGCCGCCGAGGATCTCGAGGCCTATCTGCCTGAGCTCGGCACCAAGCCGCACACGCTCTACAAGAACCTGTACAAGTTCACCCGGAACTTCATCACCGCGGGCGTGCTGGTGGACGGGGACTGCTACGAGGGCGCGACGGTCACCCTGCACTCGGAGGAGGGCGGCATCGTCTGCAACCTCTTCGGCGCCGGCGTGGCCGACTGCCACGACTCGTCGACGCTGGCGACCCGGACCACCAACTTCTTCGGGGAGTTCAAGTTCGACGGACTCGAGAAGGGTGAGTACAGGCTGGAGATCGATGCCGGCGGCAAGAAGTACGACGCCTCGGTCACCATCGACGGCGAGTCGCAGAACCTGGGCTTCATCAAGCTGTAGGCTCGGTCCGCACAGGAGAGGACGAGGGGAGGGCCGGCACGGCCTCCCCTCTCTCAGCGAGTCGAGGCCGCCGGGCGGCTCGCAGAAAGGCGACTACCTCATGAAAGAGATCGTGGTGTTCAACGGTAGTCCGCGCATGGACGGCAACACCGTGACGGTCCTCGACCTGATCGCCAAGGGTGCGCGCGACAACGGGGCCGAGGTCAAGTACTACACGCTGTTCAAGATGAAGTTCATGGCCTGCCAGAGCTGCTTCGCCTGCCGCATGAAGGACGACTGCATCATCAACGACGAGCTCCACGAGGCGCTGCAGAAGGTGAAGTCCGCGGACGCCGTCGTGATCGGGTCGCCGATCTACATGATGCAGATGACCGGTCCCGTCAAGAACCTGTACGACCGGCTGTTCCCGCTGATGGACGTCGAGGGCAAGCCGCGGTTCGGGACCAAGAAGATGATCACCGTGTACTCGCAGAGCATGGACGACGTGCACACCTACGACTCGTACTTCGAGTACACGGCGGCCATGTTCCCGTCGTTCGGCTTCGAGTGGGTGGACAACATCGTGTGCGCGAACGCGAACGACCCGGAGAGCGCGGAGCAGGACGGCGCGCTGAGGATCCGCGCCTACGAGGCGGGCAAGGCGCTCGCGCTGGGGACCGCGGGGGCCTAGAGCAGGCCGAGCTCGCGCAGGCGCGCGAGGCTCATCGTGCACGGCGTCCGGCGGAGTCGTGCTCGAGCACCATCGAGGCGCCGGCGGCGCGCGCGGCGGCCACCACGGCCGCCGCGTCGACCACGCCGGCGCCCAGCCCCAGGTGGGGATCGTCGTCGTCGCCCTCGCCGTGGTTGTCGTGCACGTGCAGGTGGCGCAGCGGCGCGCGCGGGTCGTCGAGCCACTCGTCGAGGCAGCCGCTGATGCTGGCGTGGCCGACGTCGAGGATGAGGCCGAGGCCGCGCAGGTCCAGGTCGCCGGGGTGCGTGAAGTGCGACATCCCGGCGCCCGGCATGTTCTCGACGACGATCTCCACGCCGAGCTCGTCCTGCCAGGCGAGCAGCGTCTCGAACGAGCGGTCGAGCGCGGCGACGACGGCCGGGTCGCGCGGCTTGATCTCGGGGCGCCAGTCGGGGTGGACCACGTAGAGGAGCGCCCCGATCTCGGCGCTCGCCTCCAGGTGCCGGCGGTGCTCGGCGAGCGCCTCGAGCCGGACCGCGTCGTCGACGTCCCAGATGCCGGTGTAGCCGAACGGACCGTGCACCGAGTAGGTGAGGCCGGCCTGCTGCGCCTCGGCGCGGTTGCGCTTGCTGAGCAGCGTGTGCAGCCCGAACGAGCGGATCTCGGCGGAGGAGGCGAGGTCCGCGATGATCTCGAGCGCGGCCGGGAGCATGAGCTCGGAGTAGGCGCTGGTCGAGATGCCGATGTCGGTGGGGCGCTGCACGGGGCTCAAGTATGCCAGAGCGGCGCACCGGGCGCCGCTTCGGAGGTAGCCAGGGGAGGCATCCGGGGTAGAAGCGCCGCAGGAGAGCGTCATCCGGCGAGCGGGCCGCGTCCGGCCCCGGCAGAAGGCAGGTCGACCCCATGCAGCACGAGGCACCCGAGGCGGCGTACCGGCGGCTCGCCGGGCTCGCGCTGGTGGTCGACGGCTACAGGACCGAGCGTCACGAGCTGGACGTCTCCAGCGGCTTCCGCCGCGTCACCACGGAGATCGTGCTGGTCGGCGGCGGGCTGGAGGGCCGCGGGGAAGACGTGACCTACGCGGCCGAGGACCACGACGACTACCCGGCGGCGCTGCCGCTGGCCGGGGAGTGGACGCTCGACGGGTTCTCCCGGCAGCTGGGCGGCCTGGACCTGTTCCCCGGCAGGCCGCCCCAGCAGGAGTTCTTCCGCAACTACCGGCGCTGGGGCTTCGAGAGCGCCGCGCTCGACCTCGCCCTGCGCCAGCAGAAGCTGAGCCTGGGCGAGGCGCTCGGGCAGCACTACTCGCCGGTCCGCTTCGTGCTCAGCACGCGGCTCGACATCAAGCCGTGGCTGGTGGTGGACCCGACAGCTCGAGTTCAAGCTCGACCCGACGCCCGAGTGGGACGAGGCCTGATGCGGGAGATCGCCGCGACCGGCCGCGTGCGCGCCCTCGACTTCAAGGCGTTCTACGAGGGCTCGCCGGTCGACAATCCGCCGGACCCGGTGCAGTACCGGCTGGTGAGCGAGACGTTCCCCGGCACCGTGCTCGAGGACCCGGCGCTGGAGGGCCCGGCGCGCGAGGCGCTGCGCGGCCAGGAGGAGCGGTTCAGCTTCGACGCGCCGATCCACTCGTGGGAGGACGTCGAGGCGGTGACGGCGCGCGTGGCCGCGGTCTGCGGCCCCGAGTGCGACGGCTTCGCGCTGCGCCAGCTCAACATCAAGCCGTCGCGGTTCGGGAGCCTGAGCGCGCTGCTCGACTGCGTCGGCCGCGCGCAGGCCGCCGGCATGGTCCTCTACGGCGGCGGCCAGTTCGAGCTCGGCATCGGGCGCGACCAGATCCAGGCGCTGGCGAGCCTGCTGTACGCGGACGGTCCCAACGACGTCGCCCCGCGCGAGTATCACGGCGACGCGCACCCGGACGTGCCCGGGAGCCCGCTCGTCCCGCTCGAGTACCAGGGTGCCGGCTTCGGCTTCGCGTTCGAGGTCTGAGGCGGGTCGGCGCGAGGCCGCCCCGAGCCTCAGCTACACTGAGGCCATGGGGACGGCTGCGCGAAGCGGACGAGGCTGGCATGGCTGGGACTCTGCCTCGCCGTGGTCGTGCCCGTGATCTCGATCGCGGATGAGATCGATCCGGGCTCCGCGCCGCGGCGGCTACTACGTGCTGCCGTTCGTGCCGTATGCCCAGTGGCCGTCTTGGGCGCGGCGCCCGCACTGAGCATCGTTGCGCTTCGGCGGATGACTCGACGTGGAGCGGCTCGCTGGGCCGCGATCGCCGGTATCGCGCTGTCCGGCCTGCTCCTGACTGGCGCCGCCGTGCGGTTCCGCGTCTGGCTGACGTGGGCGGCGGACTGATGCGAGGTCGCCGACCGCGTGCTGCGATGAGAGCATGAGCGTCGACCAGCTGAGAGGAGCCACGTGGACCACGACCTCGCCGACGACCTGACCGGCCGGGCGCTGGCGGCCGGCGCCAGCGCCGCCGCCGTCCTGCACCCGACCAGGTCGTCACCGCCGAGTGGGTGCGCTGGAAGTGCCTCTACGGGTGCCCTGTGGCGGGCCGCTGCCTGACCTGCCCGCCGCACTCGCCCTCGCCGGCGAGACGCGCCGGCTCCTCGACGAGTACGAGGTCGCCCTGCTCCTGCGCTTCGACGTCCGTCCCGAGCGCGCCGAGTGGCTCAGGTCGGCTCCGTGGGTCCTGCGGACGGCCCTGCGCCTCGAGCAGGAGCTCTTCCTCGCCGGTCACCACAAGGTCTTCGCCATCGCCGGCGGCCGCTCGTGCGACCTGGACGCCGCGTGCGGGTCGCCCGAGACGTGCGCCAGCCGCGAGCGCCTGCGGCCCGGGCTCGCCGGCTGCGGCATCGACGTGTTCACCACCAGCGCGCACGCCGGCTGGCCGCTGCGAGTGGTAGCGGCCGAGGGCGAGCCGTATCATCGCTACGCGCTCCTCCTCGTCGAGTGAGCGTCGCATCTCGTGAAGTGACGGCGACGGCCGTCGACTCAAGCGGACGGAGGTCGGCCCATGACCCCCATCGAGAAGATCCAGCGCGAGCACGGCATCGTCGGCCGCGAGCGCGAACTGGCGACCGCCCTGGCCGTGCTGGGCGCCGGCCGCCACCTGCTGCTCGAGGGCCCGGTGGGCGTGGGCAAGACCACGGTCGCCCTGGCCGTCTGCGGCCACCTCGGCCGCGACACCGTGCGCGTGGACGGCGACGACCGCTACTCGGAGAGCAAGCTCACCGGCTGGTTCGACCCGCCGCATCGTGCTCAAGCAGGGGTACGGGGAAGAGGCGTTCTTCGCCGGACCGCTGGTCGAGGCCATGCGCGACGGCAAGGTGCTCTTCATCAACGAGCTGAACCGCATGCCCGAGAGCGTGCAGAACGTGCTCCTGCCGGCGCTGGACGAGCGGCTGCTGCAGCTGCCGCACATCGGCGAGGTGCGCGCCGCCGACGGCTTCCAGGTCGTGGCGACGCAGAACCCGGTGGAGTACGTCGCCACCGGCCACCTCTCGGAGGCGCTCCGCGACCGGTTCGAGCACCTGGCGCTGCTGTACCAGGGCGCCGACGAGGAAGCGGCGATCGTGGTCGCCGAGACCGGCTCGGACGACGCGCAGCTCGTGCGCACGGCCGTGCGGCTCACGCGGGCGACGCGGCTGCACCCGCGCTTTCGCAAGGGCGCGTCCGTGCGCGGCGCCATCGCCACGGTGGCGATCGCCGAGCGGCTGTGGGCCGACGACCGCGACGCCTGCGGGGCGGTGAGCCGCGAGGTGCTGCGCCGCGCGGCCGAGGCCGCGCTGACGACGCGCGTCGACCTGCGCGACGACATCGACGCCGACTTCGGCACGGCGCTCGACGAGCTCCTGGAGCTCGTCGTCGAGCGCGGCGAGGACCCCGACGTCGCCCTCGCCCCCGCGGAGTCCCCAAAAGCCTGACCCCCATCGGCGGGGCTGCGCTCCGCCACCAAGGCCGCGTGGAGGTCCGCGGCCTGCCGTCGTGCGCCCCGGAGCCGCCGGCCGGCGACGCGCCGCTGGCGGCGCTCGCGACCCGCTACCGCGTCGACCCGGAGGACCTGGACGGCTGGACGATCGCCGTGAACCTCACGCGCAGCGACTGCCGCATCGCCGACGCCGGCCTGCGCTTCTACGCCGAGCGGCTGGCGGCGCGGGCCGTGCTCCAGCGCGCCGCCCGCCTCGTGGGCCCGCTGCAGTCGGCCACCCACACGGTGCGCGAGCCGCTGCGCGAGCCGTGGGCCGGCGAGCTCGACGTGGAGGCCACGCTCGACAACGTCCTCGGCAAGCCGTACCCGGAGCGCGGGCGACTGGATCGCCCGGCGCCGGGTCGACCGCCGCCACCAGGTGGTGCTCATGCTCGACACCTCGCTCAGCATGAGCGGCGAGAACATGGCCATCGCCGCCGTGGCCGCGGCGGTCCTCGCGCTCAAGCTGCACCCCGAGGACCTCTCCGTGGTCGTCTTCGAGGACAAGGCGAACGCGGTGACGCACCTCGACGTGGCGGACCCGCCGCAGGAGGTCGTCCGGCGCATGCTCGACCAGCCGGTGCGCGGCTACACCAACATCGAGGCCGCGCTGGCGCTCGGCGCAGCCGAGCTGGAGCGCGGCCGCAACCCCCGCCGCAGCGGCCTGCTCATCACCGACGGCGTCGTGACCGCCGGCGGCGACCCGCGGCCGCTGGCGCACCGGTTCCCGCATCTCGTCGTGCTCCTCACCGAGGACTACAAGATGAACCCGGAGCTCTGCCGCGAGCTGGCCGACGCCGGCCACGGCGACGTCTTCCCGGTGCGCGCCTACAGCGACCTGCCGGCGCGCCTCCTCGACGTCACCAACCGCATCCTGCGCTGACGGACGGCGCACCGCCGTTCGCCTGGCCGCGCGCCGGACCGTCGGCCATGCCGCGACGGGCGCGCCGTTGTCGATCGACGCCAAGGACCGCGTGCGGTACCGCCCGTGGATCCGCGGTACCGGGTTCGGCACCGCCTGCGGTGTCGCCCGCGAAGCACTCACCTGCCGCGGCGCGGACGGCCTGCGGCGTTCGCTCGCGCAACGCCGGCAGCGCGGCGGCGGGCATCGGAGGCAAGCCACTCCTGCGGCGCGCCCGCGACGGTGAGGCCGCCGGCGCGCCTTGCGGTAGACTGGCCCCTCGGGCGCCGCGGGGGCGCCCGATCGACCGTGAGGAGTGTCACGTGGCCCTGTTCGGCCCGCCCAACGTCGCCAAGCTGGACGCCCGCGGCGACATCGCCGGCCTCGTCAAGGCGGCCAAGTACAAGAAGGACCCCGAGCTCGCCGAGGCGGCGCGCCTGGCGCTGGAGGGGTATCTGGACAAGCTGATCCAGCGGCTGCAGACGAAGAACATCGTGCAGCTCGACACCACCCGCGAAGCGCTGGTGCTCATCGGGCCGAAGGCGCGCGACCGGCTGATCTTCGTCGTCAAGGAGGGTCACCTGCACCGGCGCCAGGACGCGGCCTACGTGCTCGGCATCATGAAGGACCCCGTCGCCGTCCCGCAGCTGTGCGTGGCCATGCACAACCCCGACCCGCTGCTGCGGATGATCGTCGTCGAGGCCCTGGGCAAGATCGGCGACCCCGCCGGCGTCGACACCCTGCGCAAGGCCGTGGGCGACATGGACTCGTCGGTGTCCGGTGCGGCGCGCAAGGCGCTCAAGCAGATGGGTGCGCTGCCGGGCACGAAGTGAGGTCGTCTTCGCCCCCGCCGTCGCGCGGGGGTGATTGGGCGCGGGTAGAAAGCGCACAGAGATGACCGACACGATCGACCACACGACCAGGCTCAGCGGAGAAGTGTTCTCGCGCGTGGTGCGCGCGGGCGCGCTCGCTGTCGTGCGCGAGCAGGAGGCGCTGAACCGCATCAACGTCTTCCCGGTGCGCGACGCCGACACGGGCGCCAACCTGGCGGCGACGCTCAAGGCGGCGGCGTCCAGGCTCGGGAGCGCGGCTCCCGAGTCCGTGGGCGACGCCGCGCGCGCCGCCGCCGACGGCGCCCTGGACGGAGCCCGCGGCAACTCCGGGGCGATCTTCGCCCAGTTCCTCCACGGGCTCGCCTCCTCGATGGAGCGGCTGCGCCAGGCCGACGGGCCGCAGTTCGCGGCCGCGGCCGTGCAGCGGCACCGAGTCGGCGTACTCGGCCCTGCAGGACCCCCGTGAGGGCACCATCCTCTCGGTGCTGCGCGCCTGGTCGCGCGAGCTCACCCGGCGCGCCCACGAGGAGGACCTGCCGGAGCTGCTGCGCAGCGGCCTCGTGGCGGCGCGCGAGGCTCTCGCCGCCACGCCGCGCCAGCTCGAGGTCCTCGCCCGCAGCCACGTGGTGGACGCCGGCGGGCAGGGGTTCGTGTTCTTCCTCGAGGGGCTGATCGATTCGCTCACCGGCAACGAGCCGGCGTGGGTCCCCATCGAGGCCCACCCGCACGGCCTGCCGCCCTTCTCCGGCGAGCACGACGAGATCGACGAGCGCTTCCGCTTCTGCACCGAGGCGCTGCTCACGCCGCGGGGCGGCACGCCGCTCTCGCGGGACGAGGTCATGGCGCGCTCCGCCGAGCTCGGCGAGTCGCTGGTCGTGGCCGGCGGCGAGGCGCGCCTGCGCGTGCACATCCACACCAACGAGCCGCAGCGGTTCTTCGCCGTCGGTCGCCGAGCTCGGGCACATCGAGCGCACCAAGATCGACGACATGGTGCTGCAGCAACTCGCCTGCCGCACCACGGCCCTGGGCCTGGTCACCGACTCGACCACCGACCTGCCCGAGGACGAGTCCATCGAGCTCGGCATGGTGGCGGTGCCGCTGACGCTGACGCTGGGCGACGAGGAGTACCTCGACGGCGTGGACATCACGCTGGACGGGTTCATCCAGCGCATCCTCGCCGGCTCCGGGAGTGCCGCGCTCGTCGCAGCCGGCGGTGTCCGACCTGGCCCAGACGTACCGCCGGCTCCTCGAGTGCCGCGACGGCGTCGTCTCGGTGCACATCGCCGCCGCGCTCTCCGGGACGGTGCAGGCGGCCAGGGCGGCGGCGAGCGAGGTCGATCCGCAGCGCATCCGCGTGATCGACTCGTGCTCCGTCTCGATCGGCGCCGGCCTCCTGGTCGAAGCCGTCGGCGAGGCCATCAGCTCCGGCGCCGACCTCGACGAGGTCGAGCGCATCGCCGAGCGCGTCAAGCGCGAGATCAAGGTCTTCGGCGCCGTGCAGTCGCTCGACTTCGCCGTGCGCGGCGGGCGCGTGAGCCCGCGTCTCGCGAAGTCGATGGACCGCCTGCACCTCTCGCCGATCATCGTGCTCGACGAGACCGGCAAGGCCGGCCAGGGCGGGCGTGGCGCTCGGCTTCGACCGCGCCCTCAACACGATCGTCAAGCGCGTCGTGCGCTACGCGGACGGCGCGCCGGCACGGGCGATGGTGGTGCACAGCGGCGACCAGGCGGGAGCGGACTTCGTGGCCGCCCGCCTCGGCGAGCGCCTGGGCGGCGACGTCCCCGTCGTGCGCGCCGGCGCCGTGCTCACCACGCACGTCGGCCTCGGCTGCGTCACCGCGGCGGTGCGCCGCATGCCGGACTGACGCGGCAGCGGCCGTCCGGAGCCGCGGCCCGACGCGCGCCCTCCGTTTCCACTACCCTCCCGAGGTTTTTCGTCGGTGACGCGTGGGAAGTGACCTGACGGGCCCGCGACCGGGCCCGACGCACGAGGAGGGTTCGATGGCAGTCCGCATTGGCGTGCCCCGGGAGACGGCGACGGGTGAGACACGCGTGGCCCTGGTCCCGGCCGTGGCCGAGAAGTACGCGGCGCTGGGCGCCGAGGTCCTGGTCCAGCGCAGCGCCGGTCAGCTGAGTCACATCCGCGACGAGGAGTTCACGGCGGCCACGATGGTCGACGATGCCGCCGACGTCTTCGCCGCCGACGTCATCCTGAAGGTCGACCCGCCGTCGCCGGCGGAGGTCGACCAGATGCACGAGGGGGCCGTCGTCCTCGGCCTCCTGCAGCCGTACAAGGCGGACGACGCCATCAAGGCGCTGCGCGACCACAAGATCACCAGCTTCGCGCTCGAACTGCTGCCGCGCATCACGCGGGCGCAGTCGATGGACGCGCTGACGAGCCAGGCCTCGATCGCCGGCTACAAGGCCGTGCTGATGTCGGCCTGCATGGCCGGCCGGTACTTCCCGATGCTCACGACGCCGGCCGGGACGCTCCGGCCGGCCAAGGTCGTCGTGCTCGGCGTCGGGGTCGCGGGCCTGCAGGCCATCGCCACCGCCCGCCGGCTCGGCGCCGTCGTCGAGGCCTACGACGTGCGCTCCGTGACCAAGGAGCAGGTGCAGTCGCTGGGCGGCCGCTTCATCGACACCGGCATCGACGCCGAGGTCGAGGGCGGCTACGCGCGCGAGCTCACCGACGAGGAGAAGGCCAAGGCCAAGGAGATCGTCGACAGCCACATCGTCGAGGCCGACGCCGTGATCACGACGGCCGCCATCCCGGGCCGGCCGTCGCCGAAGCTCATCACCGCCGACGTGGTCGACAAGATGAAGTCCGGCGCGGTGATCATCGACATGGCCGCCGAGGGTGGCGGCAACTGCGAGCTCACGCGGCCCGGCGAGCAGTACAACCACCCCAACGGCGTGTTCATCTACGGGCCGCTCAACATCCCCGGCATGCTGCCGGTGCACGCGAGCGACCAGTACGCGCGCAACCTCATGCACTTCCTGACGCCGTTCATCAAGGACGGCGAGCTGCACGCTGGACTGGGACGACGAGGTCCTGGCCGGCAGCGTGCTGACCCGCGACGGCGCCATCGTGAACAAGGGCGTGCGCGAGCGGATCGAGGGGCCGGATGCGCCGGCGCCGGAGGCGCCGGCCGAGCCGGCCGCCGACCAGGCGACGCAAGAGGCCGACGCCATGGGGCGCCCGACGAGAACGTGCCGCCGGCCGACGCGCCGACAGGAAGGGGGCGCGTCATGATCACCGGCTTCGCCGCCGTCTACATCTTCATCCTCGCCGCCTTCGTCGGCTACGAGGTCATCTCGCGGGTGCCGGTGATCCTGCACACGCCCCTGATGAGCGGCTCCAACTTCGTGCACGGCATCGTCGTCGTGGGCGCCATGGTCGCGCTCGGGGCGGCGACCACGACCCCCGAGCGCATCGTCGGCTTCCTCGCCGTGCTGCTCGGCGCGGCCAACGCCGTCGGCGGCTACGCCGTCACCGAGCGGATGCTCGAGATGTTCAAGAGCTCCGGCGACCAGAAGAAGAAGGCGGAGCAGCCGCCGCCGGGACCAAGGGAGGCGGCGATGCGTAACGACCTGATCCAGATCGCCTACATCGCCGCCGCCGTCCTCTTCATCCTCGGGCTCAAGAGCATGAGCTCGCCGCGCACCGCACGGCGCGGCATCATCTGGGCCGGCGTCGGCATGCTCGTCGCCGTCGTCATCACGTTCGCGACGCCGCACATGAGCAACTTCGTCTGGATGACGATCGCGCTCGTCATCGGCGGCGCGATCGCCTACGTGGCGGCGCGGCGCGTCGCCATGACCGACATGCCGCAGATGGTGGCCATCTACAACGGCATGGGCGGCGGCGCGGCGGCGCTGATCGCCGCCGCCGAGTTCATGAAGCCGGAGACGATGCCGACGAGCTTCGCCGTCCTCGGCATCATCGGCGCGCTCATCGGCTCCGTCAGCTTCAGCGGCAGCATGATCGCCTTCGCCAAGCTGCAGGGCATCATCAAGAAGTCGTTCCTGTTCCCCGGCCAGAACGTCATCAACCTGCTCGTGCTGGCCGGCGCCGTCGTGCTGGCGGTCATCGTGGCCCTGCAGCACACCGGGCACATGGGCGGCTCCGAGAGCCTCGTCCTGGTCGCGTTCTTCGCCCTCTCGCTGCTCTACGGCGTGCTCATGACGCTGCCCATCGGCGGCGCCGACATGCCCGTCGTCATCAGCCTCTACAACGCCCTCACGGGCCTGGCCGTCGGCCTCGAGGGCTACGTGCTCGGCAACGGCGCCCTGATCATCGCCGGCATCGTCGTCGGCGCGGCCGGCACCTTGCTCACGCAGATGATGGCCAAGGCCATGAACCGCTCCATCGGCAACGTCCTCTTCGCGGGGTTCGGCGCCAAGGGCGGCCAGGAGCTGGAGTCGATCGAGGGCACGATGAAGGAGTCCAGCCCGGACGACGCCGCCGTGACCCTCGCCTTCGCCCAGAAGGTCATCATCGTCCCCGGCTACGGCATGGCCGTCGCCCAGGCGCAGCACAAGGTCTGGGAGCTGGCCAAGCTCCTGGGCGACCGCGGCATCCAGGTGAAGTTCGCCATCCACCCGGTCGCCGGCCGCATGCCCGGGCACATGAACGTCCTGCTCGCCGAGGCCGGCGTGCCCTACGACATGATCTACGACCTCGACGAGATCAACGGCGAGTTCCCGACCGCCGACGCCGCCATCGTCATCGGCGCCAACGATGTCGTGAACCCCGCCGCCCGCGACGACCCCGGCAGCCCCATCTACGGCATGCCGATCCTGGACGTCGACAAGGCGATCCAGGCGTTCGTGATCAAGCGCGGCCGCGGCGCCGGGTTCGCCGGGATCGAGAACAAGCTCTTCTACGCGGACAACACGCGCATGGTGTACGGCGACGCGCAGGACGTGGCCGGCAAGCTGATCTCCGGCGTCAAGAAGACCTGAGAGCCGCTCAGACGAACAGGTGCAGGCGGGACAGGTGGTGGGTGCCGTGCGTGCGCGGCATCCCCGGCCGCCAGTGGTCCGCCGGGATGAAGATGGACGGCGCCCGGACCGCGCCGGCGTCGGCGAACAGCCTGTGCGCGAACTCCCCGCTCATGCCGCCGGGGGCGAGGGGCACCACGGCCACCGCTCCGTCGGCGGGGACGGCCGAGAGGGCCTGCGGCCGCTCGGCCATCGGGCACGGCGCCGGCTGCGGCACGCGCGCCACATCGCCTGCGGCGGGCACTCCCGTTGGGCTCAGGAGCCCGGCCGCGACCAGCGCCGCCAGCGCCAGGCAGAGGTACGAAATCGTGATCACGAGCCTGCGGTCCATGGATCTCTCCTCTCGCGTGCCGTGTCTCCGCGCGGAACTCCGTGTGGAACCGTCCCGCACAACCTAGTCGGCCGGGCCTCCTCGACGCCTCACCCCGAGTGGGTGATTTGCGGCGCGGCCGTCACCGCGCGCTGCGGCGTGCCCTCTGTGGCTACACCGAACGCTTCTTGTTCGGCTGCGCGCGCAGTAGAGTCCACTGCGTACTCGGCTCGAGTACGTGGTTCCTCGTCCTCAAGGCAGGAGGGAGCAGACATGGACCAGGGCAAGAAGCGGCGCTGGCTGCACGTTCCATCGCCGGCGATGATCGTGGCGTGCGTCGCGCTGTTCGTCGCGATGGGCGGCACGAGTTATGCGGCCGTCACGCTGGCGGCCAACAGCGTCGGCACCAAGCAGCTCAAGAACAGCGCAGTGACCACGGCCAAGATCAAGAACGGCGCGGTGGGCACGACGAAGATCGGCAAGGTCCCGGGCGCCCGCGTGCGCCGGACCGCGGCCGTGTCGATCCCTAGCGGACGGCGGCAGCACCGTCGTGTCCTACGACGCCGTCGACTTCAACGTCCGCGGAGTGTACAACGCCAGCAAGCCGACCAAGCATGACGGCGCCGGTCGCCGGCAGATACCTGATCGTCGCGAACGGCGCGCTGGGAGTGCGAACACGTCCGGCCGAAGGACCCTCGCCCTCGCGGTGGACTATGGCAATGGGACCCCCGCCGACTTCCACCAGATCGCGCGGAGCAGCATCTCGCCGTACTACTCCGGCGGCACGCTCAATCCCGAGCAGACGGTGGAGGCCGTCTACAAGCTGAAGGCCGGCGACTACGTCGAGGTCTGGGCCTTCCAGGACAGCGGCAGCGCCGTGGACCTGCAGGTCGGCACCGACAACGGCGTGACCTTCGCCATGCAGTGGATCGCGCCGTGACCCGGAGCTGAGCCCGTCCGCGCGCGGCCGGCGCGTTGACGTTGTCCGTCACCTGTTGAACTCGGACACCGTCCCGCCAGACTGGGGCGGTGTCCGAGCTCATCGACCAGCTGCAGCGCGCCCTGCGCGCGCGCCACTACAGCCGCCGCACCGAGCAGGCCTACTGCCTCTGGGTGCGGCGGTACATCCGCTTTCACGGGCTCCGCCACCCGCAGGACATGGCGGAGCCCGAGATCAACGCCTTCGTCACGCACCTGGCGGTCGCCGAGCACGTCAGCGCCTCGACGCAGACCCAGGCGCTCAGCGCGCTCCTGTTCCTCTACCGCCACGTGCTCCACCGCGAGGTCGGCGCGTTGCACGAGCTGGTCCGCGCACGGAAGCCCGCTCGGCTGCCCGTCGTCCTGAGCAGGGACGAGGTCCGCGCGGTCCTCCGCGAGCTCGACGGCGACGACCGCCAGAGCCGACTGATCGCTTCGCTCCTCTACGGCGCAGGCTTGCGGCTCAGCGAGTGCCTGCGCCTCCGCGTGCTCGACCTCGACCTGGCCCGAGGCGAGCTCACCGTCCGCTCGGGCAAGGGCGGCAAGGACCGGGCGACGACGCCTGCGCAGGCGCTCGTGCCCGACCTTCGCGACCAGCTGCGCCGCACGAAGCTCCTCCACGAGCGCGACCTCGCCGACGGCTGGGGCTCGGTCGAGCTCCCCGACACCCTCGAGCGCAAGTACCCGCGCGCCCCCTACGAGTGGCGCTGGCAGTGGGTGTTCCCGCAGCAGCGCCGCTGGACCGACCGCCGCAGCGGCCGCCAGGGCCGGCACCACGTGCACCCGAGCGTGGTCCAGCGCGCCGTCCACGACGCCGTCCGCCGGGCCGGCATCGACAAGCACGTCACCTGCCACACGCTCCGCCACTCCTTCGCCACCCATCTGCTCGAGAGCGGCTACGACATCCGCACCATCCAGGAACTCCTCGGCCACAAGGACGTCAGCACCACCATGATCTACACCCACGTCCTGCAGCGCGGCGGGCAGGGCGTGCGCAGCCCGTTCGACACGCTGTGATGGCTTTGTCGGACGACCCTGTCAGGACCCAATACATCGACTTTTCGTGGAGGCGCGGGCGCCCTGGGAAGACGAGTCGCTCCTCGAAGGTCGTGGCGGCGACGCGAGGGAACCGCGGTTCCTGACGATCGGTCGGATCGACACAAGCATCGGACGGCAGAGGTCACCTACCGCGGATCATCCGTCGAGGCCCAACCGAAAGCTGCGTCGCGTCAACGTCGACTTCCCCGTCTGGCTGGTCGAGTCGCTTGATCGTGAAGCTCAGCGACTGGGCGTCACCCGCCAGTCGATCATCAAGGTGTGGATCGCTGAGAAGCTGGAGCAGTAACTGACGGCGAGCTGAGTGGCCCCCTCCACAGTGGTCTTGTGCAATCTGCGTATTCTGCTCATCGGAGCCTGATGGTAGGTGCCATTCAGCAGTCGGCAGCTGCATGAGAGGTCTTATCTGTACTGCCGAATATCAGTTGGATTGACTAGGGCGGCATGACACTCAGGCTTGACGGGCGCTTCCGGTCTCATAACGCAGGTGGGCATCCCATGAAGGCTCGCACCCAGCGGCTCGTGCGGCAACTCCTCGTCGCCTGCGCCCTTGTCCTACTCGCCGGCACGCTGCTCGGGTGCGCAAAGGCGGGCAACGCCGACCCATCGTCATCCTGGCGTCCTCTCGGCGGCGCCAATGACGTCTCCAGCGTGGCGTTCACCAATGCCAGCCATGGCCTCGCGGTCGGCGCGGGCCACACAGCGTTCATGGAGACGATTGACGGCGGCCGCACCTGGACGCCGGCGCAAGGCCGCATAAGCCCCGACCCCCAGGTGGGTTCCCTGCCTGCCAGACTCGACGGGCTCACGCTTCCCGCCGAAGTGGCCTCCAGCGGCCGCGCCCTGTTCGCCGCGACCTATAGCCGCCCTCCGGGCGATCAGGCGGTCGCGGCGGGAGCCTCGCTTGTCCTGGGCAGCGACGACGGCGGCACCACCTGGCACGTGCTGCTCTCGCTGCCGACCGCCGACTCCGTCATCGACCTTGCGGCCAGCGACGCCCGCCATCTCTGGGCGCTCTGCGCCCCGGGGAAGCCCGACACTCCCGGACCCACCTACCTCATGCGCTCAAGCGACGGCGGCGTTCGCTGGCAGCGCCTCGCCGGTCACGGCGTCTTCACCGGCGGCGTCGGCATCCAGACGCCGCTCCTCTTCGCCGATGCCCACCATGGCTGGTCCCTCTACACTCGATTCGACAACGCCGCCTGGAGCAACGTGCGGCGTACCACAGACGGCGGTGTCGCTTGGCAGAAGAGCCCTCCGCAACAGCTTGGGCTGAACCGTTGTCTCGCCGCCATGGGCGCTTCACACGTCTGGATCGGGGGCGATGGCCGTGCGGTCGCGGGCAAGCCGAATGGCCTCCTCGTTGCGAGTGCCGACGGCGGCCGCACCTGGCAGGACGAAGCGAGCTTCCCGGGTGCCAGCGTCAGCGCGGTCACGTTCGTTGGCGCGAGCGAAGGCTGGCTCGTCACGGTGCGTCCCCAGGGCGGCGGCGCCATCTATGCGACCCGCGACGGCGGCCGCACCTGGCGCCGGGAGCTGAGCTCGACGAGTGGCGAGGAGTGGCGCGACCAGTGGATGTTCGTGCGCGTAGGCCGGGAGTTGCTGGCTAGCAACGGCTTTCTGGTCTATGCACGCCCACTGCCGCGTGCGGTGCCGTGATGGCGGGGAAGCGACGGCGGGGCGGGGCTTGAAGCGAGACGGTGAGCAATCCAACAAGCGCATCGACCGCGACGCCGCTGCGCGGCGCGGGTCATGCGCGGTGCGTTGGGCACAACGCGACCCGAGAGGCATGTGATCGCTGGCCGACTCCTACTGCCGAGTTGCCCGATTGCGCTCATCGCCGTCGTGATCGCTCTCGCATCGCTCGCCTCCGCCTGTGGCGGCTCGGGTCCAAAGGACCCCTTCGTCGGCACCTGGGATGGGGGCGTCTTCGTGGTCATCGGCAAAGCGGCCACCGGTTACAGCGTGACGCAATTCAACATGACCTGGGAGCACGCTGAGAGAAGCGGCAACGTGCTGCACTGCTGGGATGGCGCCAAGCCGCAACCGGGGAGGGAGGAGTACCTCACCTACAAGCCAAGCTCGGGCCAGCTGCTATTGACCCAACCCGCGCCAGGCCCCGGCGTCCACGTCCCGCTGCACAAGGTGAGCGACGGCACGGTGGCTCCATCACCGTTTCCTGGGTTCGCCTCGTCGCCGCCAGCCCCATGAGGCGCGAGGTCGCAGTGCGGCGTGTGCCCAACAAGCGGATCAACCCGACTCGCTCCGCTCGCAGCTTATCCGCGGTGCGTTGGGCATTCACGGGCGGAGGGGCGCAATGATCGGAGTCGTTCGCGGTACCGCACTTGCCGTCGCGCTTTCATTGGTTCTTCTCCTCGCCGGCTGTGGCGGCAGCTCCTCGCCGTCGCTGGCCGCTACCTCGGCGTCCGCGGAACCGATTGCGCAGCTCAGCAGCCTCGCCTACGACTTACGCTCCAGGGAGGGTCCGACGCAGGCGTGGTGGGTGCTCATGCCGCGCTCTGAGGTGGACAAGCTCCAGGGCATGGACATAGCCAGCCCGCACCCGAGCCCGAACAGCCCGACCTACGTGGCGCTCATCAAAGGCAACCACACCGACGGGGACAAACACTACACATGGGTCATCGTTTTCGGCTCCCCGCGTGACTCGACCATCTTCTACACGGACAAGCGCCCGGACACCGGGAGTCGGGCCTGGACGCCTCTGCCGCTGACGTCGCCGTGAGCATCGGGGTCAAGCGCATGCTGAGGCCCAACAGGCGCATCGAGCAGAACGCCAGAAGGTCTGCCGCACGGCGGCAGGTCAGCGGCGTCTGCTCATGCGCCGGGCGTTAGCCGGACAGGGTCGGGAGGTTGACCGTAGACCACGGGCTCATGATCTTCCTAGCGGTCGCCGCTGCAGTGCTCGTCGGGGCATGGGTCTACGCCTTCTCAAAGGGCGACGTCGACCAGTTGGACTGGGTGAGTCTCGCCCTCCGGCTCGCCATCTTCGTCCTGGCGCTGCTCAGCGTGGTCGTACATCTGCCCGCGCTGGGGTGGCTCGCGCTGGCTGCCTTCCTCCTCTGGATCGCAACCGAGATCGTCGCGTGGCGACGGCGAGCCCCGCAGCGGGCCGAGCAACGCGAGCTGCGTCAGCAGCACCGGGATGAAGTCGAAGCGGCCCTCGACCACTACCGGCGCACGCACCCTCCCGACGCTGCCGCTCGGGGTTCTTCGGCGCCGCCTGAGGGCGGGACCTGAGATGTCGGTGCCGGCTAACAAGCGCATCAACCTGATGCGCCCGAAGCGAGTAGTAGACTCAACCGCAGCGGCGCACAGGTTATGTACCCAACGTTAGTCTGACTTCAGGCGACCGTCCGCGATCGTCCACTGTGGTCAGCAGCGCCGCACCCGGGTAGCATATCGGCGGAGGTGCTTCCATGGTCCGCGTCTTGCACGACAAGCAGCAAGCCATCGCCGCGCTGTGCGCGCGCTTCGGCGTGATCAGGCTCGACGTCTTTGGCTCGGCGCTGCGCGACGACTTCCGCGCGGGCGAGAGCGACGTCGACCTGCTCGTCGAGTTCGCAGCGATGGAGCCCCGCGAGCTCGCCGATGCCTACTTCGGTCTGCTCGATGAGCTGCGAGAGCTGCTCGGCGGCGACGTCGACCTGGTGATGGCGGACGCCGTGACCAACCGCTACCTGGTCCGCGAGATCGCGCGCACCAAGCAGCTCCTCTATGCCGCGTAGCGTCCTCGTCTACCTCGCCGACATCACCGGCGCCTGCGAGGTGATCGCGCGCTTCCTCGCTGGCGTCGATTACGCCGCCTACCGTGAAGCCGAGCTCACACGCTCCGCCGTCGAGCGCCAGCTCATCGTGATCGGCGAGGCCGTGAACGCGCTGCTTCGCCTCGAGCCGTCGCTCGCGGCGCGCATCTCTCACGCACGCCGGATCGTCGACTTCCGCAATCAGCTCGCGCACGATTACGCCGCCGTGAACCACGCCGTCGTCTGGGCGATCGCCACCGGTGAGGTGCCGGTGCTCCGCGCGGAGTGCGAAGCGCTGCTGGCCGAGAGGGATGCGGATGGTGAAGCAGACTAACAAGCGCATCGAGCAGAACGCCCGAGGGTCTGCCGCATGGCGGCCGGTCAGCCGCGTCTGCTCATGCGCGGTGCGTTAGATGCACTCTGGCAAGGGGCAGCCGTGAGTCGTAGGGGAGAGGGGTCACTTCTCGAAGTCGGGCTCGGACCAAGGGCCGATTACCTGGGAGGCCAGGCACAGTCTCTTCCGGTCTGCGTCCTCCGCAGCGGCGACGCTGCGGTCTGCAGTGGCAGGGTCATCACTGTGCCCGGAGTCGTTCTTCGGCCCTTGGCCGAGCGCGGCACGGGGCAGGCATCTAACAAGCGCGTCAACCTGATTCGCAGCGGGTCTGGCCGATCTTCGTCGGGCCAGACCGCTCACAGGTTACGCGCGGTGCGTTGGGCACACATTGTTGGGGAGGTGGCGCGGTGAGCCTTGTTCGCAGCTTCGGGCTGGTGGCGCTCGTCGTCTGTCTGATCGCGGTCGCCGGCTGCGGTGACACGGCCTCGCCTCCTGCCAGCGGCTCGGCCTCGCCAGCGCCACTCGCGAAGCTGCAGGCGCTCGCCGACCGCCACCGGTCGAGCGACGGCCCGACAAAGGCATGGTACGTCGAGGTCTCCGAGGCCGAGCGAGCCGCCTGCTGGGCCACGCGGCCAGTGCCAGTGCGAGCCCGGCGGCCGCAGGGCCAACCTATGTCGTGATCCTTCAGGGTGCCTTCACGGGCGGCGACGGCAAGCCGTACGGCTGGGCGCTCGTCCATTCCTACGCGAACCATGGCACGAGCGGCACGACCGTCTACGTCGCGAACGACCGCCCGGACACGAGCGCTCAGTGGACGCCGCTCTCAGCGCCGTCTGAGTAGCAGGGGCGAAGCAGATGCTGGTGCCCAACAAGCGGATCAAGCTGGCTCGTCAAGGCGCCGCGGCAACATGGAGCCGCGACGCTCGCAGCTTATCCGCGGTGCGTTAGCTGTAGCAGGGCGGAGCGTAGGTGTGGTCGAAGGACGAGGCACACGCCGCCACACAAACCCCGACGTGAGCGGAGGGACGAGATGAGCCTGACCAGCTGGATCCGTGGTCTGTTCCGACCAGACCCTGAGAAGCGCGCGGCGCGGCAGCTCAGCCACTCCGAGCGCCTGCGCGCCCAGAATGAGGTCCGGGCCGCGAAGGCCCAGGCCGAAGCGGTCGGCCGTCAGTCCCGCCCTCCAGCCCCGCCGACCGGGTTCGGGCTCTAGTCGTCCTTTGCCGGGGCTATCGACGTGGTCATGAGGCGAGACGAAGCGCACAGCTAACAAGCGCGTCAACCTGATTCGCAGCAGGTCTGGCGGTGGATACCCCGGCCAGACCGCTCACAGGTTACGCGCCGGGCGTTCGACGGGCGCCAATGGTGTGTCCGTGTCGGAAGGGCTGCGCGAGGATCTCTAGGGGGTGTAGGTGGCTCGGCTCGTCCGCTGGCTCGACATCGCGATCTTCCTGGGCTTCGCGGTCTATGTCCTCCTTACCGCGCCCCGCGAGGGCAACTGGTACGCGGGGCTCGCCGTCGCGGCGGTCTGCACCCCCTTCTGGATCGCGGCGCGCCGGGAGCTCGGCGCTTCGTTCTCGGTGAGGCCCGATGCCCGTAGCCTCGTCACGAGCGGGCTCTACTCCAAGCTTCGTCATCCGGTCTACGTCTTCGGCACGCCGGCGGTCATGGGCGTCCTTGTCGCGCTGCTCGGCTGGAAGGCTCTGGTCATCGCCGTCATCGTGGTGCCAGTCGAGGTTCTGCGCGCGCGTCGCGAGGAGGCCGTGCTTGCGGAGACGTTCGGATCGGAGTACATGGCCTATCGTGAGCGCACTTGGTTCTAGGGCGCCTTCGAGTCCCCGTGCGCCGTCGAACAAGCGCATCAACCTGTCGCGTCCAGGCGCTGCGGTTGTATCCTCCACCCGCAGTCCGCGCAGGTTATGCGCGGTGCGTTCGGCATACGCTGGGCGACCCGCAGCGAAGGTCATGGGCTGGGGTGGGCGTTCGCTGGGGGCCGTTGCATTCGCGCGGCCGCTGGTTATACTCACGGTATGAAGACCGCCATCTCCATCCCCGACGACCTGTTCGCCGACGCCGAGCACCTGGCGCGTGAGCTGAAGAAGTCGCGCAGCCGCCTCTACGGCGATGCCGTGCGCGAGTACGTCGCCCGCCACTCGGCCGAGGGCATCACCGAGTCTCTCGACCGACTGTGCGACGAGGTCGAGTCCCGCGGCGACTTCGCTCGCGCCGCCGCGCGCCGCACCCTGGAACGCTCCGACTGGTGATCGCCCAGGGCGAGGTCTGGTGGGCCGACCTGGCTGGGCCTTCCGGCTCCGAGCCCGGCTTCCGTCGCCCCGTGGTGGTCGTGCAGGGTGACGCCTTCAACCGTAGTCGCATTGCCACCGTCGTCTGCGTCGCGCTCACAAGCAATCTTCGCTGGGCGGAGGCCCCCGGCAATGTGCTCCTCAGCGCGCGGATCACCGGCCTGCCCAAGGACTCCGTGGCCAACGTCTCGCACCTCGTCACCCTCGACCGAGAGGCGCTGACCGAGCGCGTCGGCGCCTTGCCCGCGAAGAAGCTCGAGCTCGTGCTCCTCGGCATCGACATCGTCCTCGGGCGTTGACGCGATTGCCGAACAAGTGCATCAACCTGGCGCGGCCACGCCCTGCATTACACTCGGCGCGCCGCCCGCGCAGGTTATGCACCAAGCGTTAGCCGCAACACCCCCACTGTCATCTGTGAGTCGCCTGAGCCGCGGCGGTACAATGCAGGTGTCGGCGCAGTCGAAAGCGAGGTGGCAGGCGTGACCATCGACGAACTCATGCGCGAGGCGCTCTCCCTCGATCCGCAGGGCCGCGCTCATCTCGCCCACCGGCTGCTCGACAGCCTCGACGAACTCTCCGAGGCCGAGGTCGAGCAGCTCTGGCTCGCTGAGGCCGTCCGTCGCAACGCCGAGATCGAGGCCGGTGCACCCACCTATCCCGCCGACGAGGTCCTCGCCCGAGCGCGCGCCCGCCACGGATGAGCCGCAGCCTGCGCTTCGACGCCGCCGCGGAGCGCGAGCTGAACGAGGCCGTCGACTTCTACGATCTCGAGAGCCCCGGCCTCGGCGACGTCTTCCTTACCGAGTTCGAGCGCGCGCTCGCGCAGGTCGGGACGTTCCCCGAGGCGGCTGAGCCGCTCCGCGACGGGGTCCGCCGTCACCGTCCTGCGCACGTTCCCCTACGCGCTGCTCTACTCGCTGCACACGGACGAGCGTCCGCATCCTCGCCGTCGCGCATCAGAGGCGCCGGCCGTTCTACTGGGCGAGGCATCGCCGGTGAGTGCGGCTAGCAAGCGCATGGAGCAGAACGCCAGAAGGTCTGCCGTGACACCGGCAGGCCGGCCGCGTCTGCTCATGCGCGGTGCGTTGGGTGGACGTTTGCCGGTAGGTCTGGCGTCCTCGCCCGAGGCTGGGCTATCGTAGGGGGGTCTCAAGGAGGCGTGACCATGCGGTCGTACAACTTCGTCGTCGAGCGTGACCCCGACACCAACCTGCTGATCGGCTACGTGCCCGGCTGGCCCGGCGCTCACAGCCAGGGCGCCGACATCGACGAACTGCAGCAGAACCTGCGCGAGGTCATCGAGATGCTGCTCGAGGACGGCGAGCCGGCGCTCGAGTCCGAGTTCGTCGACGTGCGCACCATCCAGGTCGCCTGACCTCCCGTGGGCAGCCTGCCGGTTCTCAAGCCGCGGCAGGTCGTCACTCTGCTCGAGGCCCTCGGCCTCGCGGAGGTCCGACAGCGCGGCTCGCACAAGCAGTACCGGCATCCCGACGGCCGCACGACAACGGTGCCGTTCCACGCCGGTCGCGACATCTCGCCCGCACTGCTGCGCAAGATCGCCGCCGACATCCACCTGACCGTCGACGAGTTCCTCGAGGCGCGGTGATCGCGCCACCCAACGAGCGCACCGATCAGAACGCCAGAGGGGTCTGCCGCACAGCGGCAGGTCAGCCGCGTCGGCTCATGCGCGGTGCGTTAGGCCGCACACGCCTTCACGACCGCCATCAATTCCCAGAAGGAGCACCATGGCCAAGTACCTGATCTCTTTTCCAAGCGCGGCGATGGTTGTGCCCGATGGCGAAGGGGGAGCGGTGGGCCGCGACGCACACGCTGTGCTTGATGAGGCGAAAGCCGCCGGTGTCTACGTCTTCGGCGGCGGAATCGACGAAGACGTACCGCCCATACTCGTCTCTGCTGACGGCGAGGTTGCAATGGGCGGCTATCCCTGGGCGCCCACGCTCGACGGCGGCTTCACCGTGTTGGAACTGCCTTCGCGCGATGAGGCCATCGCGTAGGCGGCGCGCATCGCCAAGGCCTGTCGCTGCGCCCAAGAACTGCGCGTCTTCGGGTTCGACCCGCAGTCCTAAGGGCAGCACTGAAATGGCGCGGCAAGTGCGGCCTGACAATTCATTCAGGCCGAACCCGCTTCGCGGGTCGGCCTGATTCAGGCGTTCGCCACAACTCTGCGCACTTGACTTCCAGCGTCCTTAGCCGTACGCTTTTCCGTACGTACTGGGAGGTCAGCGATGACGACCATGAGCGCCACCGAGGCGCGCAAACAGCTCTACAAGCTCCTCGACGATGTCGCGCAGTCTCACGAGCCGGTGCAGATCACGGGCAAGCGCGGCAGCGCCGTGCTCGTCTCCGAGGACGACTGGCGAGCGGTGCAGGAGACGCTCTACCTGGTCTCGATCCCGGGCATGCGTGAGTCGATCCTCGAGGGCATGGCGACACCGGCCGATGAGCTCGAGGGCGAGCTCGACTGGTGAACTGGCGATCGCTCTACACCAAGCAGGCGCGCGCGGACGCCGAGAAGCTCAGGGCTGCCGGGTTGCGGGCCAAGGCGCAGGAGGTGCGCGACATCCTTGCCGCCGACCCTTTCCAGTCCCCGCCGCCGTTTGAGAAGCTGGTCGGCGATCTCAGCGGGGCCTACTCGCGGCGCATCAACATCCAGCACCGCCTCGTCTACCAGGTGCTTGCCGAGGAGCGTGCCGTGAAGGTGCTCAGGATGTGGACCCACTACGAGTGAGGCGAACAAGCGCATCGAGCAGAACGCCAGAAGGTCTGCCGCATGGCGACAGGCCGATCGCGTCTGCTCATGCGCGGTGCGTTGGTCTGACGGCGGGCAACGGTCAGTGGGTCTCCACTGTGGCCAGCCGTGGCGCACCCGGGTAGCATGACCGCGGAGGTGATCGTCGTGGTCGACGTGCTGCAGGACAAACGTGAGGCAATTGCTGAACTGTGCGCCCGGTACGGGGTCGCGCGCCTCGACGTCTTCGGGTCCGCCCTGCGCGATGACTTCCGCCCGGGTGAGAGCGACGTCGATCTGCTCGTCGAGTTCGGCCCCATGGACGGCTACGCCAAGGCGGTCGCCTACTTCGACCTGCTCGACGAACTGCGCGAGCTGCTCGGCGTCGAGATCGATCTGGTCATGACCGGCGCCGTCAAGAACCGCTTCATCGCCCGCGACATCGCGCGCACGCGGCAGCTGCTGTATGCCGCGTAGCACGTTCCGCCTACCTCGCCGACATCGTCGACGCCTGCGACGCGGTCGCCGAAGCGCTCACCGGTGTCAATCTCGAGGCCTACTGCTCGCGGCGGCTGCACGCCTCATCGTCGGCTTCCTCAACCGGCTCGTGCACGAGTACCCCCAGATCGACGACGAGGCCGTCTACTCCATCGCCGAGCGTGACGCACCCGTGCTGCGGGCTGAGTGCAATGCTCTGCTGGCGGAGGTTGGCGACGCAGACTGACAAGCGCATCGAGCAGAACGCCCGAGGGTCTGCCGCACGGCGGCAGGCCGGCCGCGTCTGCTCATGCGCGGTGCGTTGGCCCGAACCGATTCTATTCACACCCGTAAGGAGATTTTCTGCAATGGACATTCCACGGATCTTCAACATCACCGAAAGTGCTCACCGCATCCACAACCCGATCACACCCGAAAAGCTCGCCACTCTCGGCGCGGCGCTGCGTCTGGAATCGGGGACCCGAGTGCTCGACCTCGGCAGCGGTTCGGGGGAGATGCTGTGCACCTGGGCACGCGATCACGGCGTCATCGGCACCGGCATCGACATGAGCCAGTTGTTCACCGAGCAAGCGAAACTCCGTGCTGAAGAACTCGGCGTCGCCGATCAAGTCAAGTTCATCCATGGCGATGCTGCCGGCTACGTCTCTGACGAGAAGGTCGGTGTGGCAGCCTGTCTCGGTGCCACGTGGATCGCCGGGGGAGTCGTCGGCACCATCGAGCTTCTGGCGCGGAGCCTGCGCACCGGAGGGATCATCCTCATCGGCGAGCCCTACTGGCGGCAGTTACCGCCGACGGAAGATGTTGCCAAGGGGTGTCTTGCCAACTCAATCTCCGACTTTCTCATGCTTCCAGAACTTCTCGCGTCTTTCGGCCACCTTGGCTACGACGTCGTTGAAATGGTTCTGGCTGACCAAGACGGCTGGGACAGATACGAGGCGGCCAAATGGCTCACCATGCGCCGATGGCTTGAAGCCAATCCCGACGACGAGTTCGCGAAAGATGTTCGAGCCAAACTGACCTCGGAACCCGAGCGCTACGCCGCTTACACGCGTGAATACCTGGGCTGGGGTGTGTTCGCGCTGATGCCGCGGTGATGCGTTGGCGCATCCGGCGGATCGTCAACGCCGAAGGTCATTGGCGGTTGGCGTGGGCCCAGATTGGCTGCACGCGGTCGGGCTGACAAAGGGA
The DNA here is from genome assembly GCA_963739595.1 of uncultured Thermoleophilia bacterium. GTDB lineage: Bacteria > Actinomycetota > Thermoleophilia > UBA2241 > UBA2241 > CAIXSE01. Next base: position 16,341 of record CAVUBA010000003.1, on the reverse strand, counting down.
TCAACCTGACTCGCTTCGCTCGCAGGCTATCCCTAGGGCGTTAGCCGGACGCTCAACCAGCCGAAGCGGTTCTCGTCCTCACCCAGGCGGCAAGTTGCTCTTCGCTGGCAGCGGCGACATGCCCGCAGAGGCCGAGGCCCTGCGCGGCAACTTCATGGCCGCGATCTCCTCCGACCGCTACATGCTGACCCTGGCCGATGGCACGCCCGGCGTGCCGATGGTCGCGGCCGTCTTCCCCGATGCATCCGCGCGCCGGCTCGGCGTCGCCTTCGGCCAGCACATCGCCGAGGTACGGGGCGCACCTTCCGAACCTCAGCTCCAGGGCCCCAACTGGCTCCTGTGGGGCGATGAAGAGGCGCTGCGGGCGATCCAGGGTGCCATCGGCGGCAAGTTGGGCCGCACCCCGACCATCACAGCCTCGCCGGGGGCAGTATCGTGACGTTGTGCAGATTCGACTGGCACGTGGAAGAGCGGGCCACCAAGCGGATCAACCTGACGCGTCCAACGACTTCTGTAGTAACCTCAAGCCGCAGTCCGCGCAGGTCATGCGCGGTGCGTTAGCCAGAATCACTCGAAAGCGTAGACAAGAGTCGGAGGGGACCGATGCCCAACAAGCTGCAGAAGGCCGAGGCGCAGTACCAGGCCGGCGAGCACAGGCGCGCGGTGGACACGCTCTGGGAGGTCACCTTCATCGGCGACCACGCAGAGGTGGACGCGCGTGGCGTGATCGCCCTCGCCACTCAACTGAAGGACGTGACGCACGGCGGCGTCGAGCACGACTGCGACGAGCACATCGCTCGTGCCGAGCGCTTCCTCGAGCTGGCCGGCGACCCCGTCGCACGAGCCCGCCGGGAGGAGCTCGACCGGCGGCGGCGGGAGGAGCCGGTGCAGCTCGCCCGCGAGGCGCGGGCAGCCGGCCTCACCTGGCTCGAGATCCGCCGCGGCGAGGACGTCGTCGCGGCGGAGATGCTCGCCGCTCTGGCAACCGACGCTTCCGTCGGAAGCACGCCTCAGCTGAGCATGATCGACGCCGTGGAGGCGGAGGGCTGGCGGCTCGAGCACCTCGCGTGCTTCGGTTGGATCGAGAGCGCGAGACACCGGTGCTGCGATGCGCCGAGGTCGTCATGCGCGGCGTGCTCGTCTACGGCGAGCCAGACGACGCCATCGCTCGCGTGCAGCTGCGCGTCGTCGCCGCCGTCGAGACGAAGGCCGGCCGCTGAGTACGTCACGGCCATGTTTCGGCCGACGAGGGTCCAGACATCGGTGCTGCGCGGCGCCGAGTTCTTCATGGGCGGGGAGGTCGTCGACGGCGAGGAGATCTACCTCTATCTCTTCCGGCGGGTCGATGAGGCATCTGGCTGACCTTGCTCATCATCGGCGTCCCCGATCTCGTGGTCGGCGCGGTCGCGTTCGTCGTGCTGGCTTCCACCAGGGGACCGTTGAGCGGCAGACGGCCTGGTCAGAAGCTCGCGTGGAGGAGCCTGCCAACCGGCGCATCGAGAAGACCGCGCCGAAGGTATGATGAACCACGGAGCGCAGTGGGCCGGCAGCTCACGCGCAGGGCGTCAGGCACGCGTGCTTCGTCGGAAGGGAGGGGGACTCGTGACCATCCTGTTCGGGTTGTTCCTGGTCGCCCATGGCCTGGTGTACGCGATGTATGCGGCGCACGCCATGCGGCTGTTCGAGTTGAAGCCTGGGATGACATGGCCAGATGCGTCCTGGGCCCTATCCGGGCTCCTCGGGGATTCCGCTGTCCGTCGGCTCGTCGTGGTTCTGTTCCTGCTGGTGGCCGCGGGATTCGTCGTCGCGGGCGCTGCTCTGCTGTTCCGCCAATCGTGGTGGCAGGTGCTGGCCGCAGCGGCCGCCGTCGTTGCCACGCTGCTGCTCCTGCTTGTCTGGGACGGACGGCTGCGGGGACTCAGCGAGCAAGGGCTGTACGCGATCCTGATCAACGCGGGCGTCGTCGTGTGCGCGCTCGTGCTCCACTGGCCCAAGGTCACCGGCTAGCAGCGGCCGGCGCCTGACCTGTGACCCGGAGGGAAGCATGCGAAGGTCGAGATGGATCAGCGGTGCGGCGTGCCTGGTGGCGCTCGCCGCGCTCGCCCTGCTCACGGGCTGCTCTGCCTCCAGCGAACAGCCGGCGAAGCAGCCGCCCGAGCAGTGGGACAAGCTGACCTCGGGACGGCTCTCCGGCGGCTCAGCCGAGAAAGGTCTTCCTGGGCACCTACCACCTCGGGTCAGAGGTCCGGCTCGCCTGGGTCCTCTCCGGTCCCACCGACCCCCACGTGGCGTTGTCGCTCAGGGTCGACAACGCCGGCACGGCAGCGTCGTACGCGAACACGCTCTTCTCGCCCAAGGACGCTCCGCCGCGACGGAGCGACAACGCTCTGGGGTTCATCGACATCACTCGACCGCGGACTACCACGTGTACTTCATCAGCGCTTCCGGTCGGGGCAGGGACGGCCCGGCTTGAACGTGACGGCACCCTGTTCACGCGCCGCTACGTGAGCGGAGCCACCCCGACGGGCTTCTGACAAGCGCATCACCTGTCGCGCCCAACGGTGTCTGTCGTAACCTCAGACCGTAGTCCGCGCAGGTCATGCCGCCGTGCGTTGGGCAGAGCAGGGCGAGGTAGGGAGGACCGCATGCACGCATTGCTCTACGCCGCAGCCGCCTTGACCGGCCTCTGGGGGATCGCCCACCTCTTCGCCACCCGCGGCGTCGTCGCCGGCTTCGGCGAGCTCACGGCGGACAACCGCCGCATCATCACCATGGAGTGGATCGTCGAGGGCGTGGCCCTGGTCTCGCTCGCCTCTCTCGTGGCCGCGGTCACCGCCGTCGCTGCGGCCGCGGCCGCCTCCTCGGCGGCCTACGCCGTCGCCATCGCCACGCTGCTCGTGCTGGCGCTCGTCTCGCTTGCGACCGGCTTCCGGATCGCCTTCCTGCCCTTCCGCCTCTGTCCCTTCATCTTCACGCTCTCCGCGGTGCTGATCGCCCTGGGCGCCTGGCTGTGACGGGACGCTGGGAGGCAGCGGGCGGGACGCCGAACGAGCGCATCGACCTGACGCGACCAATGATGTCTGCAGGAACCTCGAGGGCGAACGCGCAATCACACGCAGAAGGGTCCCGGAAGATGAGAACGATCGTCTGCACGAGGTACGGACCACCGGAGGTGCTCCAGCTCAGGGAGGCGCCGAAGCCCGTTCCCAAAGGCGGCGAGGTGCTCATCCGGATCCGCGTCACGACGGCCGGTACGGCCGACTGCGAGCTGCGGCGATTCGACTTCGCTCCCTGGATCTGGCTGCCCATGCGGCTGGGGTTCGGCATCACGCCGGCCTCGACGTCCGGTGCTCGGGCAGGAGCTCGCCGGTGACGTCGAGTCGGTGGGCAACGACGTGAGGTCGTTCGCGACGGGTGACCGTGTCTTCGCGGCGACGGGCATCGGGCTGGGAGCCTACGCGGAGTACATCTGTCTGCGCGAGCACCCCCAGACCGGGGCGATCGCGACGATGCCGGCGAACCTGGGCTACGAGGACGCTGCGACCGTACCCTACGGGGGAGGCGAGGCACTGGCGTTCCTGCGCAAGGGGAAGGTCCGGAGCGGGCAGCGAGTCCTGGTCAACGGAGCGGGCGGGAGCTTCGGCACGTTCGCGGTCCAGCTCGCCAAGGTCCTGGGGGCGCACGTGACCGCGGTGGACAGCGCGGCGAAGCTGGAGATGCTGCGCGCGATCGGCGCGGACCGCGTCCTCGACTACTCCCGGGATGACTTCACCGACGGATCCGAGACCTGGGACGTGATCTTCGACGTGGTCCGCGGCACACCGTCCGGGCGCATGGTGAGATCGCTGAACGAGGACGGATGCCTGCTCATGGCCAATCCGGGCTTCTTGCAGATCGTTCGCGCCAGATGGGCGGCGAGGAGGAGCAAGAAGCGGGTGTCGTTCGTGCCCTCGAGTGTCGACGGGCGAGGACCTGGCGTACCTGGGAGGCCTGGTCGAAGAGGGAAAGCTACGCCCGGTCATCGATCGGCGCTTCCCCCTGGAGGAGATGGCCGAGGCTCACCGCTACGCCGAGACCGGGCAGAAGCTGGGCAACATCGTCATCACCGTCGATCGGGACGAGGACGCCGCAGGCGGTGCGCGGGCAGATCGAGGGCTTCTGTGAGCAGCGATCAGGCGTGCAGGCGTTGCCGGAGGAGGCACACGTGATCGTTCGCCCAGAGACCGAGCGGGATGTCGACGCCATCCGCGAGGTCAACATCGCCGCCTTCCAGGGGCACCCCTACAGTCAGCAGACGGAGCATCTCATCGTGGAAGCGCTGCGCGCCGCCGGCGCCCTGGAGTTGTCGCTCGTCGCCGAGTCGGACGGCGAGGTGGTGGGCCACATCGCCTTCTCGGCGGCGGCCATCGGCGACCCGTCGACGGGCTGGTCCCTTCTCGGGCCGGTGGCGGTGCTGCCGGCCCGCCAAGGCGAGGGGATCGGACGCGCGCTGGTCGAGGCCGGCCTCGACGCGCTGCGGTCCCGGGGAGCTCGCGGCTGTGTCCTCGTCGGAGATCCGGACTTCTACGGCCGGTTCGGGTTCAGGCCGTCTCCCGGCGTCACCTGGCACGGCGTGCCGCCGGAGAACGTGCTCTGCCTCCTGCTGTCCGGTGAGATGCCGGCCGGCGAGGTCGCCTATCACCGAGCGTTCCTGGCCGGGACGTAGGCGTGCTGGACGGCCGGCAGGATGGCGTTCTGGACGCCGCTCGTGGCTGCGCTCGCGCTCGCGCCTCGCTCGCGGCTGCTTCGATCGCACGCGGCGTTCCGTCGCCGGCTACGCCAGGCGCTGGACGCCGATGCCGATGAGGCCGGGACCCGTATGGACGACGAGCACGGGAGTGATCTGGCCCTGGATCGCGATGCCGAAGCCCGGTAGCTGACCCTTCATGGCCGCGAGCAGTTCGTCGGCCTCCGGCTTCGCGGCTCCGTGCATCACGGTGATGTTGTACTCCTCGGCGCCCGCCGCGAACTCGACCGCCTGCTCGAGCGCCAATCTGAGCGACTCGCCTGCGCCCCCGCGTCTTGGCCACGGTGTAGTAGACCCCGTCGTCGTTGCACGAGATGACCGGCTTCAGGTCGAAGATGCCGCCCACCAGTCCCGCGACCAGACCGATGCGGCCACCCTTCACGAGATACGAGAGCGTCGAGACGCAGAAGAAGAGCTTCGTGCGCCGTGCCGCGCTCTCGACGTCACGGCACACCTCGGCGAACGGAAGTCCCTGTTCGAGCAGCTCGCCGGCGCGTATGGCTGAGAAGCCGCTGCCGATGCCGATGTTCTTCGTGTCGATGTAGCAGGTCTCCAGTCCCTCGGGCGCGGGTCCGAAGCCGCTGATCATGTCGTAGGTACCGCTCAGCCCGCTCGAGATTGCGACGGCGATCACCTTCTCGTAGCCGTCGGCCTTGATCTGCTTGAAGAGCATCCGCGACGACCGACGGACTGGGCAGCGATGTCGAAGGGATCTCCTGCGGGAACCTGCGCGTACACGTCCTCGGTCCGTATGTCGACGCCGTCACGGTACTCCGCGTCCGGGTAGATGATCGTCATCGGCGCCACGTACATGTGGTGCCGGCGACGGTACTCCTCCGGGACGTCCGAGCAGGAGTCGACCAGGATCGCTATCTTCTCTTGCGCCATCACGTCCCGCCTGCATCCGATTCCGCTAGCTGGATTATCCCGCAGTTCGTCCTCGACAAGCGCACCGATCCGGTGTGTCGAGGCGCCGGGGTGGACTTCAGGCACAGCGCGGGAGTGGCAACTGACGGGCCGGAGCGTTGCGGCTAGACTGGGCGGCGGCGCCTCGGTGCCGTGCGCGGAGCGTATCGGCGGGGCGTATCAGGAGGGGTGGGGCATGGAGCGTGAGTCGCGATGATCGACTGGAGCCCTCCGAGAAGCCGGGGCCAGCTGCCGCCGGGACCTCAGGATGACGAGGCGAGGCAGCGGGCCGCCGAACAGCACAGGCAGCGGCATCGGGTGCGCCGGGCATCGCTGACCGCCGTGGCGGCGATCATCGCCGTCGCCCCCGTCCTCTTCGCGCAGTTCGCGATATACCAGGCCTCCGAGCAGCCTGGGGACGGTCTGTGACTCCGCCCGCCGCCGGCGGCGGCGCGTCGCCTGTAAGGAGCACGCCGTGACCAGGGACGCTCGCTTCGTCGCCGTCCACCGCGGCGGGACGCTGGACAAGGCGAGACACAGCCAGCTGGCGGCTTGGGCGGCCGAGTGCGCCGGGCACGTCCTGCCGCTGTTCCAGGCCAGGGATCAGGACGACGATCGTCCGCGGCTCGCCATCGAGGCGGCGCGGGCGTGGTCGCGCGACGAGATCCGCGCGGGCGCGGCGCGGGAGGCGGCCGCCGCAGCGCACGCCGCCGCGCGCGCTGCCTCGGACGGCGCCGCGCAGAGGGCGGCCCGCGCCGCCGGCCACGCGGCCGCCACGGCGCACATGGCCGACCACTCGCTGGGGGCGGCCCACTACGCCGTCCGCGCCGCCGCGCTGGCCGCAGCGCCCGCAGGCGACGCCGCGGCTGATCGTGAACGAACCTGGCAGCGCAAGCGGCTGCCCGAGGAAGTACGTGAGCTCGTCGTGTCGGCGCAGGAGCGCCGGCCGGGACTACTCTGAGACCCTGGAGGGACTCACATGAACGAGCGGAGACTCGGCAAGACGGACATCAGCATCACGCCGATCGGCTTGGGCTGCTGGCAGTTCCAGCAAGGCAAGGGCATGACCGGCAACATGTGGTCGCCTCTCGACCAGGCGAGCATGGACGAGATCGTGGGCGCGGCGCTGCGCGGGGGAGTGAGCTGGTTCGACACGGCTCAGGCCTACGGGAACGGCGCGTCGGAGCGGGCCCTGGCGTCGGCGCTGCGCCAGTCCGGCGTCGAGCCCGGCGGCGTCGTGATCGCGACCAAGTGGCTGCCGATCGCCAAGACGGCCGGCGACATCGCCAAGACGATCGGCACCAGGCTCGCGTGCCTGGCGCCGTATCCCATCGACCTGTTCCAGGTGCACATCCCGTGGAGCGTCTCGTCGGTCAAGGCGCAGATGCACGAGATGGCGGAGCTGGTCCGCGCCGGCAAGGTGCGCGCGGTCGGCGTCAGCAACTTCTCGGCGAGCCGGATGGCCAAGGCCGGAGCGGCGCTGGAGGCGGAAGGGCTGCCGCTGGCCTCCAACCAGCTGCACATCAACCTCCTGGACCGCTCGATCGAGTCGAACGGAGTCCTGGACATCGCCCGGCGGACCGGCGTGACGCTCATCGCGTACTCGCCGCTCGCGCAGGGCGTGCTCACGGGCCGGTTCCACGACGACCCGGCGAGCGTCAAGTCGCTCTCCTGGTCGCGCCGGTCGCGCCTGACCCCGTCCAGCCGATACCTCACCAAGGACGGGCTGAAGCGCTCTGCGCCGCTGATCGACGAGCTCCGCGACGTCGCCGAGGCTCACGGAGTCACGTCCGCGCAGGTCGCCCTGGCGTGGCTCCTGACGTACTACGGCGACACGGTCGTCGCCATCCCCGGCGCCTCCCGGGCCGGGCAGGCCGCGGAGTCGGCCGGGGCCATCGACCTGCGACTGACCGAGGCGGAGATGCGACGCATCGACCGGCTTTCGGCAGCCGCCGGGGCGAAGTAGGGGGAGCGGCGGCTTCGACCACCGCACGCTCGAGCCGCGTCGGCGTCACGCGTTTGGCATGGTCGAGAAGCGGCGCATCTTCTTCCAAGTGTTCTACGTCCTTGCCAGGCGACCGGTGAGCAGGTGATACCGATGCCCAGATCGACAGCCGCTACCATCGACGAGTACATCGCCGACTTCCCACCCGAGACGCGGACGGCGCTCGAGGAGATGCGGGCGCTCATCAGTGCGTCCGCGCCCGGCGCCACCGAGACGATCAGCTACGCCATCCCGACCTTCGACCTGAACGGCCGGCACCTCGTCCACTTCGCCGGGTACGCGAAACACGTCGGCTTCTATCCGATCCCCAGTGCGATGACTGCGTTCGCCGAGGAGCTCGCGCCGTACAAGAGCGGCAAAGGGCTCGGCGCAGTTCCCGCTCGGCCGGCCGCTGCCGGCGGACCTCATCCGGCGCATCGTCGAGTTCAGGGTCGCCGAGAACCTGAAGAGGACGTCCGGGTAGCGGGGCGGCGTCACGATCAGGCGGCTGCGCGCCCCGGCGGCTGGATCACGCCGAGCTGGATCATCGTCCGCAGGTCGCGGGTAGAGTCCGCCCCAGGAGATTCCGCGACCGACAGGAGTTGCCGATGAGCGATCGCTGGGTGGTAGGAGACAAGGCCGACGTCGAGGCCAGGGAGATGGCCGGCGACGGCATCGAGGGCGTCGTCAAGCGCGTGCTGGTCTCGCCCGAGCAGGGGTGGGACGGGTGGGTGATGCGCCTGTTCGACGTCGCGCCCGGCGGGCACACGCCGAAGCACGCGCACGACTGGCCGCACATCAACTTCGTGGCGAGCGGACGCGGCGCACTGTTCCTCGACGGCGAGGAGCACCCGCTGGAGGCCGGCTCGTACGCGTACGTGCCGTCCAACCACGAGCACCAGTTCCGCGCCGCCGCAGGCGCGCCGCTGTCCTTCGTCTGCATCGTACCGGAGGGCGGCGACTACTGAGGCGGTAGACTGGGAATCGACTAGTCTGAGGCCGTGCGGATGGCCGGCGCCGCCGTGGCGCCGGCGGCCCGCACGGCCCTCGTGACGTCCTGAAGAGATGTGGCCGGGCCGACGCCCGACGAAAGGAGAGTGATCGCCGTGCCCCCTGCCGAGAGCCGGCTCGCCGAGCTCCACCGTCTGGGTCAGAGCCCCTGGTTCGACTACATCAACCGGGCCCTCATCCAGCGCGGCGGCCTCAAGAAGATGGTCGACCGCGACGGCCTGGGCGGCGTCACGACCAACCCGGCGATCTTCGAGAGGTCCATCGGCGGCGGCAGGGAGTACGACGAGGCGATCCTCACGCTGGCCCGGCAGGGGCTGGACGCGGCGGCGATCCTCGACCGGCTCATCATCGAGGACGTGCGCGCCGCTTGCGACGTGCTGGCACCGGTGTACCTCGCGACCGGCGGCGAGGACGGCTTCGTCAGCATCGAGGTCTCACCGCACCTGGCGCGGGACACTGCGGCCTCGGCGGCGGAGGCGCATCGCCTGTTCACAGCCGTCGACCGGCCCAACGTCTTGGTGAAGATCCCGGGCACCCGAGAGGGGGTCCCCGCCATCCTCCAGTGCCTCAGGGACGGCCTGAACATCAACATCACCCTTCTGTTCTCGATCACCCAGTACGAGGCCGTCGCCGACGCCTATCTCGAGGCGCTCGAGTACCGGCTCGGCAAGGACCTGACCATCCGGGCGACGTCGTCCGTCGCCAGCTTCTTCGTGTCGCGAGTGGACACGCTGGTCGACCAGTTGCTGGACGAGCAGGCGGAGGCCGCCGCCGACGGTGCGGCGCGGCGGCGGCTCGAAGCGCTCAAGGGCAGGGCCGGCGTGGCCAACGCCAAGGTCGCCTACGAGCGCTTCCGCAGCTACCTCAACAGTCGCGAGTGGCAGCTCATCGCCGCCTCCGGCGCCAAGGTCCAGCGCGTCCTGTGGGCAAGTACCGGCGTCAAGGACCCGGCGTACTCGGACACCCTGTACGTCGATGAGCTCATCGGCGAGCACACAGTGACGACGCTGCCGGAGACCACCTGGAAGGCGTTCAAGGAGCACGGCACGGTGGCGCGCACCGTGGACAGGCACATCGACGACGCTCACAGGCTGCTGCGCGAGCTCACTCACGCCGGCATCGACCTCGAGCGGGTCGGCGCCCAGCTGCAGAACGACGGCGTCGACCTCTTCGTCGAGGCGTTCGACCGGCTTTCCGGCATCGTGGAGGAGAAGCGCGTGCAGTTGCTCGAAGGCGGAGGGGGCTGAGATGGACCAGTGGCTGCTGCCGGCCTGGCTGGACGAAGCCGTGGCCAGGCGCCTCGAGGCCCTGCAGGCCGACCGGTACCCCGAGCGCCTCTGGGAGGCCGACGCCGAGCTGTGGAAGCCTGAGGACGAAGCGCATCAGGCGATCATCGGCAACGCCCTCGGCTGGCTCAGCGTCTTCGAGGGCGTCCGCGAGGAGATCGAGGGGCTCACCGAGTTCGTGGATGAGCTGCGTGCCGACGGCTACCGCTCCGCGGTCCTGCTCGGCATGGGCGGCTCCAGTCTGGCGCCGGAGGTCCTGCGAGAGGTCCTCGGCGTGCGGGAGGGCTATCTCGACCTCCACGTGCTCGACTCCACGGACCCGGCGGCAGTGCTGGCCGTGGAGGCCGCCGTGGACCTCGAGACGACGCTCTTCGTCGTCTCGAGCAAGTCCGGCGGCACCACCGAGACGGCGAGCTTCCATGCCTACTTCTTCGAGCGCCTCCAGGCGCTTGACGGCCACCACGCGGGCCACCACTTCGTGGCGATCACCGACGAGGGCACCTCGCTCCAGGAGGAGGCGCTCGACCAGGGCTTCCGTGCCGTGTTCGTGAACCCGTCGGACATCGGTGGCCGCTACTCGGCGCTCAGCTTCTTCGGCATGGTGCCGGCGGCGCTGATCGGCGTCGACCTCGAGCGTCTGCTCGACGGCGTGCGCGCGACCGCCGTCCAGTGCGGCCCGGACGTCCCGGCAGGCGAGAACCCGGCCCTCAGGCTGGGAGCCATGCTCGGCGAGGCCGCGCTCGCCGGCCGCGACAAGCTCACCATCGTCGCCGAGCCCCGCCTGCGGGCGCTCGGAGCCTGGGTCGAGCAACTGGTCGCCGAGAGCACCGGCAAGGAGGGCAGGGGGATCCTGCCCGTGGACCTCGAGACGCTCGGCGACCCCGACGTCTACGGCGCGGACCGTGTGTTCGCCAAGGTCGGCGTCGACAGCGTCGCCGCGACCGGCGTCGTGCAGCAGTTGATGGAGCTGGCCGCGCTCGGGCACCCGGTGCACGGCCACGAGATGGCGGACGTGTACGGCCTCGGCGGCGAGTTCCTGCGCTGGGAGATCGCGGTCGCGACCGCGGGTCGCGTGCTCGGCATCGACCCCTTCGACCAGCCCAACGTGCAGGAGAGCAAGGACAACACCAAGCGTCTGCTCGCCGGCTACATCGCCAGCGGCGAGCTGCTCGAGGACCTGCCGGAGGGCGAAGGTCGCCTGGCGTATCCAGTGCGCGACGACGAGCTGCCGGCGGCGTTGGCGGCGTTCTTCGCGCAGGCGGAGCCGGGCGACTACGTGGCGCTGCAGGCCTACGTGGCTCCCGGCGAGGCCGTCTGGAACGACCTGGAGGCGCTGCGCCTGTACGTGCGCGACGACCTGCGCCTGGCGACCACGCTGGGCTACGGCCCGCGCTTTCTGCACTCGACCGGCCAGCTGCACAAGGGCGGGCCCAACAAGGGCCTGTTCCTTCAGCTGGTGGGACACGACCCGGTGGACGTGGACATCCCCGGCCAGCCCTACAGCTTCAGCGTACTCAAGCGGGCGCAGGCTCGCGGTGACCTGGGCGCCCTTCGGGCGCACGGCTGCCGCGCGCTGCGCGTGTGCCTCGGCGACGACGCGATCGCCGGCGTCAAGCGGCTCGGCGCGCTGGTCGCTGGGGCGCTGTCACAGTGACTTCACGCCGGTCCGCCGGCGGGACGAGGAGGACGAGATGGAAGTAGCGATGGTGGGCCTCGGCCGGATGGGCGGCAACATGGCGCGGCGGCTGTTGCGCGGCGGCCACCGCGTCGTCGTCTGGAACCGTACCTACGCCAAGGCCGAAGAGCTCGGCGCCGAGGGCGCCGAGCCCGTCAAGCAGCTCACCGACGTGGTCAAGGCGCTCTCGGCGCCGCGGGCGATCTGGATCATGCTCCCCTACGGGGACGCGACCCAGGCGGCGATCGACGAGCTCACGCCGCTGCTGGACGAAGGCGACATCCTCATCGACGGCGGTAACTCGCCGTTCCAGCACGACATCGAGCGCGGCGCCCAGCTCAAGGCCAAGGGCATCCGCTATCTGGACGCCGGCACCAGCGGCGGCGTCTGGGGCCTCGACGTGGGGTACTGCCTCATGGTCGGCGGCGACAGGTCGGCGTTCGACCAGATCGAGCCGCTGCTCAGGACCCTGGCGCCGCCCGGCCACGGCTACGAGTACTGCGGCGGCCACGGTTCCGGCCACTTCGTCAAGATGGTCCACAACGGCATCGAGTACGGCATGATGCAGGCGTACGCCGAGGGGTTCGAGCTCCTCGAGGCGACCGAATGGGACCTGGATCTCGCCTCGATCGCCGACCTGTGGAACCAGGGCAGCGTGGTACGCAGCTGGCTCCTCGAGCTGGCCGCGGATGCGCTCAAGAAGGATCCGGGGCTGGAGCACATCACCGGCTACGTCGAGGATACCGGCGAGGGCCGCTGGACCGTCGAGCAGGCGATCGCCCACAGCGTGCCGATGCCGGCGATCTCGGCCGCGCTCTTCACCCGCTTCCGCTCGCGCCAGACGGACACCTTCAGCGGGAAGGTGCTGGCCGCCCTGCGCAACGAGTTCGGCGGCCATGCCGTCAAGGAGAAGGAGTGACGGTGGACGACGTCGCCGGGCATCTGGCGTACGACGAGCCGGACTACGGCGACGAGGTCGGCGTCCACGTCACCGGCAAGGCCAAGGCCGCCGGGTCGGCCTCGCCGTTCGGCGGCGAGCGCCACCCGGATCCCTGCAGTCTGGTCATGTTCGGCGTCACCGGCGACCTCGCTCATCGCAAGCTGATCCCGGCGCTCTACGACCTCGGCTGCCACGGCGTGCTGCCGTTCGGCACGACTCTCGTCGGCTACGGCCGCCAGGTGATGACCGACGACCAGTTCCGCGACCTCATGCGCGAGGCGATCGACGACCACTACGGTGAAGACGTCGTCGACGGCCAGCTCTGCGACCGCCTGCTGCAGGAACCGAGGTACGTGCAGGGCCAGTTCGACGACCCGGACGGCTTCGGGCGCCTCGCCGCGATACTCGACGAGCTCGACGGCAAGGGCGCGCGCGGCAACCGCATGTTCTATCTGGCCACCCCCCCGAGCCAGTTCGAGGTGCTGATCGAGCAGCTCGGCGCCTCCGGGCTCGCCCGGCGCGGCGCGTACGACGGCGAGCACGGCCCGGACGGTGTGCGAGGCTGGACGCGGGTCGTCATCGAGAAGCCGTTCGGCCGCGACCTCGAGACCGCACACGAACTCGACCGGGTGATCGGCCAGGTCTTCGACGAGCGGCAGGTCTACCGCATCGACCACTACCTGGCCAAGGAGACGGTGCAGAACCTGCTGGTGTTGCGCTTCGCCAACGGTATCTTCGAGCCGGTGTGGAACCGTCGCTACGTAGACTTCGTGGAGATCACGGCCGCGGAGACGCTCGGCGTCGAGCACCGCGGCCCCTACTACGAGGAGGCCGGCGCGCTGCGCGACATGATCACGCCGCACCTCATCCAGCTGTTCACGCTCGTCGCCATGGAGCCGCCGGCGTCGTTCGACGCCGACGGCGTGCGCGACGAGAAGATGAAGGTGCTGCGCGCAGTGCGTCCCATCCCGCCCCAGTCGGTAGGGGACTGGGCGGTGCGCGCGCAGTACGTGCAGGGCCTGCTGGGCGGAGAGGACGTCCCGGCCTATCGCGCCGAGGAGCGGGTCGCTCCGGATTCCTACACGGAGACCTTCGCGGCGCTCAAGCTCCTCGTCGACAACTGGCGCTGGCAGGGCGTGCCGTTCTACCTGCGCACCGGCAAGCGTCTGGCGCGCCGGGTCACCGAGATCGCCATCCACTTCAAGCGGCCGCCAGTAGCGCTCTTCCGCGACTCCCACGCGGGCGGCGGCCTGCAGCCCAACGTGCTCGTGCTGCGCGTGCAGCCGGACGAGGGCTTCTCGCTGAACATCGAGTCCAAGCAGCCGGGCCACTCGGTAGCGCTGCAGCCCGTGGCCATGGACTTCTCCTACGGGGTGACCCTGCACGAGCTTCCCTTCAGCGCCTACGAGACGGTCCTCGTTGACGCGATGGAGGGTGACATGACCCTGTTCACGCGCGGCGACCAGGCCGAGGAGGCCTGGCGCATCGTCGGTCCGGTCCTCGAGGCATGGGCGAAGCGGCCCGAGCGTGAGATCTCGATCTATGAGGCCGGCAGCTGGGGACCGGAGGCGGCCGATGCGCTCATCGCCCGCGACGGCCATTCCTGGCGCCGGCCCGTGAAAGGGGACGAGACGTGAGCATCGAGATCCTGAAGGACGACGAGGCGCTCGCCTTGCGCGCCGCCGACCTGTTCGCCCTGGCGGCGCAGGAGGCGGCGGCGGCCCGCGGCCGCTTCGCCGTCGCCCTGAGCGGCGGCGAGACTCCGCGCACCCTGTTCAAGCTGCTTGCCCGCCAGCAATTCAGCCAGAAGGTCCCGTGGCGCCGCGTCCAGCTCTACTGGGGCGACGAGCGCTGCGTGCCGCCCGACGACGCGCAGAGCAACTACGGCATGGCGCGCGACGCGTTCATCAAGCACGTGCCCATCGCGGACGCCAACGTGCACCGCATGCGTGGAGAGGACCCGCCCGAGGACGCCGCACAGGCCTACGACGCCGAGCTGCGCGCCCTGGCGGCCTTGGAGCGGCCGCATGTCGACGTGCCCGTGTTCGACCTCGTCCTGCTCGGCCTCGGCACCGACGGCCACACGGCCTCGCTCTTCCCGCACAGCGACGCCCTCAGCGTCGAGGACAGCTTCGCAGTCTCGACCACGGCGCCCGACGGTTCGCCCCGGCTCACCGTGACGGCGCCGGTGATCAATGCCGCGCGCCGCGTCTGGTTCCTGGTGAGCGGCGCGAAGAAGGCGGGGATGGTCGCCGAGGTGCTCGAGGGCCTGCGCGTGCCGAACGCGGTGCCCGCGCAGGGCGTCGCGCCCGTGCACGGCGCGCTCACGTGGTTCCTGGACGAGGCCGCCGCTGCCGAGCTCAGCCCGGACGCGCGCGCCTGACCCCGGCGGACGCTGCCCGCCGCGCAATCGACGACAAGGAGGATGTCATGGCCGACACCTATGAGGTGCTCCAAACCGACGGCACGGTGAAGGAGTACCGCGCCGAGCAGTTCGAGGAGATCCGGCGCGTGCGCACGCACGACGAGCACGACCAGCTGCTCTCCGAAGGATGGCTTCCGCTCGACGAGGAGATCGAGAGAGGCGAGGCGCCCAAGCCCCGGGCCGCCTGGAAGCAGGCGCTCGTCGAAGAGGTCACCCCGCCCGAGGGGGCGCCCGAGTTCACCGTGTACGTACTTGGGCGCCTGAAGGACGGAGAAGAAGGCAGGCAGGTCGTCTGATGGGCCTCTTCGACGCGTTCCGCCAAGTGGAGCCGCCGGGTGACCCTCTCACCGGCGGCGCTGACGGTTTCTTCGACGTGCTCGACGGCGACGGGCGGCTGGTGCGCTACGCGCCCGACGACTTCGACGAGATCTGGACGACGACCGACGAGCGCGAGGCCGGTCATCACGTGACCATTGGCTGGATCCTGCTCGACGAGGTCGTGGGGGCTGGCGATGGCCCCGGCCACACGGAGTCCCGGCAGAAGCCGGTCTATACCGGCGGGGAGCCCGGCGCCATCGGCGGCGGCCGACTCGCTGCGCAGCGTCCCCGTGGAGGTCGGTCCCGACGACGTCACGACCTATGTCCTCGGCCACCTGAAGGATGGGCGCACCGGTTCGCCAGTGCAGACGCCCGTCGACGGCGACACGAAAGGGGCATGATCATGAGTCAGCGGGCGTGGGAAGTCGCGAGCGCCGACGGCAGCGTGACGCACTACACGGACGACGACTTCGACGAGATCTGGGAGACGATCGACGAGCACGAGATGCGCCGGCACATCGGGCTCGGCTGGGTCCTGCTCGATGAGTCGGTTGGCGCCGGTGAGGGTCCGGGGCACCAGGGATCCAGATCAAGGGGGACACCAGGGGTGGGACGGGACTCTCCATGCGCGCCGCTGCCGTCGAGGTCGGTCCCGACGACGTGACCACCTACACGCTCGGGCATCTCGCCTCCTGAGGAGCGGACACCCTGAGGTTGAGAACGGTCGAACAGGTTTCGTCGTAGCCGGGTATTATGACTGTACGGGCCTCGCGCCCGCACCGCGACGCGTCATGGGCCGCGTCCGGCCGACAGAGGGGCCGTCTCGGCGAGTCCGATCAGACGCACACAGATCCTGCCCGGTCCTTCAGAGAATCCCCTGAGGCCCATTCCTCTGTGGTAGGCGGTGGCTCGCTGGGAGACCCGCGGCTCTCCGCTTCGACGTTGGTAGGCGCCAACGAAGGATCACGGAACAGGCGCCGTCCCTGGGTCTGGGCTCTGGCATGGGTCGG
>CAVUBA010000002.1:0-27840 GCA_963739595.1 uncultured Thermoleophilia bacterium | reverse complement strand
TCCTCCGCGCCCATTCGCCTTCCGCCTCCACGGGGAATGCTCCCCACGAGAGGTCCCGCCGATGCGCCGGGATACGGCCGCCGACGACCCGTGTGATAGCGTCCGGCTACGCCCCGGCCCCGCGGACGGGGCGAAGCCCGGACCGGGGCGTCCGACCCCGGCAAGCCGACGCAGGAGGCCCCGCGCAATGACCACCATCATCGACGTCGTAGCACGACAGATCCTCGACTCCCGCGGCAACCCCACGGTCGAGGTCGAGGTCGAGCTGGAGTCCGGCGCCGTCGGCCGCGCCGCCGTGCCCTCCGGCGCGTCCACCGGCGAGCACGAGGCGGTCGAGCTGCGCGACGGCGACAAGAAGCGCTACCTCGGCAAGGGCGTGCTCAAGGCCGTCGACAACGTCAACAACGTGATCGCCCCGGAGATCGTCGGCATGGACGCCACCGACCAGGCGGCCGTCGACCGCATGCTCATCGAGCTCGACGGCACGCCGAACAAGGCCAAGCTCGGCGCCAACGCCATCCTCGGCGTCTCGCTGGCGCGCGCCCATGCGGCCGCCGACGCGCTCGAGCTTGCCCCTCTACCGCTACCTCGGCGGCGTCAACGCCGTGCACGCTGCCGGTGCCGATGATGAACATCCTGAACGGCGGCAAGCACGCCGACAACAACGTCGACCTGCAGGAGTTCATGATCATGCCGGTCGGCGGCCGAGAGCTTCGACGAGGCGCTGCGCATCGGCGCCGAGGTCTTCCACGCGCTCAAGGACGTGCTGAAGAACAAGGGCCTGAGCACCGCCGTCGGCGACGAGGGCGGCTTCGCCCCCGACCTCGGCAGCAACGAAGAGGCCATCCAGGTGATCATGCGAGGCCATCGACGCCGCCGGCTACAAGCCCGGCGACAGACGTCGCGCTCGCCCTCGACCCGGCCGCCAGCGAGCTTCTACGACACGGCCAAGGAGCGCTACATCCTCGGCCGGAGAGGGCCGCGAGCTCACCTCGGCCGAGATGGTCGACTACTACGCGGCGCTGCGTCGACAAGTACCCGATCATCACCATCGAGGACGGCCTCGCCGAGGACGACTGGGACGGCTGGCAAGCTCATGACCGACAAGCTCGGCGACAAGCGTGCAGCTCGTCGGCGACGACCTCTTCGTCACCAACGTCGAGCGCCTCGCCAAGGGCATCGAGAAGGGCGCGGCCAACAGCATCCTCATCAAGCTCAACCAGATCGGCACGCTCACCGAGACGCTGGACGCCATCCAGATGGCGACGCGCGCCGGCTGCACGGCCGTCATGCTCGCACCGCTCCGGCGAGACCGAGGACACCACGCATCGCCGACCTCGCCGTGGCCACCAACGCCGGCCAGATCAAGACCGGCGCCCCGGCGCGCACCGACCGCGTCGCCAAGTACAACCAGCTGCTGCGCATCGAGGAGATGCTCGGCGAGGTGGCGTACTACCCGGGGATGCGCGCCTTCTACAACCTGCGCTAGACGACGGCGCCGCGCCGTTCGGCGGCCCTCCTGCGCACGTCGCCCGGCAGCGCAGGTGTCGCGCGAAGGGTGACACGTCTCGACGTACGCCCGGACACCCCATGGGGTGTCCGGGCGTACGCTTGGGCGTACTCGTCGCGAGGGAGGTAGGGCCTCCCGGGCGCCTCGGGGCGCGAGTGGGTGCTGGTGGCGTCAGGAGAACGGCGACCGCAGGTCGCCGTTCTCGTCGTAGGGCAGGGGGAAGAGTGGGCCGGCGGGGCGCAGCGCCTCGCCGGCCCGCACCTCGTCCAGCAGCGCCTCGGACACGGCGATGCGCTCCAGGTGGCCCGTGTCCCTCACCCAGACGAGCCGCGCGCCCTTCGGATCGCGCACGCCGCTCGTCTGCAGCGCCGCGGCGATCGCCTCGCGGTCACTCGCGCAGGCGATGGGGATGCGCCCGTCTTCGGGGCAGTTCGACGTGATGCAGTTGACGTCCGTCGCCGCCCGGTCGACCTCGGCGGCGCAGCGCGCCGTGGTGAAGTCGGCCATGCCGATGCCGCAGGCGTTGCCGTGCGTCGCGGCGGTGAGGCCGCGCACGAAGATCCTGGTGATGCGCGGCCTGGCCGGCCTCTCGCCGCCGCCCCAGAACGACACGCGGCCGATCACGTTGGTGTCCATGCCCGTGCCGCTGACGTCCTTGCCGAGCTCGTCGACGACGAGCACATCGAGCTGGTCGAACGGGAGCCGCGGGAGCAGGTCGTACGCCCGTCCGAGCAACTCGTTCTCGCCGGTGAAGAACTCCTCCGGGCGCAGCGCCTCGAGCAGCGCCGTGCGCTCGTGCTGGTCCTCGACGAGCGCGATGCCGCACAGCACCGGCAGGCCCGCCAGCAGCCGCTCCCCGTGGTCGCGGAGCACCGCGGGGAAGCCGTGGCGGATGGTGTGCCCGTGAGCGGAGAGGGCGCCGGCGTGCTTGCCGGCGCCGATCACCAGCATCTTGACGAGGCCGCTCTCGACCTCGCCGTGGAAGTCGGTGTGCGGCTTGACGCGGTTGACGACGATCACGCCGTCCGCCTCGGCGAGGTCGCGCGCGGCCCACACCGGACCGCCGAAGGCGCTCTCGCCGACGGAGACCACGTCCATCGACGAGACGACCTCGGCGCCGACGCTCTCCGCGGTCACGCCGAGGTCCTGCAGGACGGCGCGCTGCCCTTCGGCCGTCGCGCCGCCGTGGCTGCCCATGCAGGGCGCGATGAAGGGCTCGCCGCCGGCCTCGCGGACGGCGCTGACGGCGGCGCGCAGAACGGCCGGCAGATCGCCGATCCCTCTGCTGCCGGCGGTGATGGCGATGCGGGCGCCGGGCTCGACGGAGTCGCGCAGACCGGCTTGCCCCAGTCCTTCGGCGACGGCCTCGGGGACGTCGATGGGGACGCTCGCCGGGTAGAGCTGGTCCACGAGTTGCAGAAGGGGGCCGTCGTGCCTCAAACTATCCTCTCAGATACCGCCGACCGTATCGCGGTCGAGCCTACCACGACTCACGCCAAGCAAAGGAAGCGCAAGCATGTACTGTCCCGAATGCGGCAACGACGCCGGCAGCGCCAAGTTCTGCCCTGAGTGCGGCGCGAACCTGGCCGGCGTGAAGGACGCACTGGGCGGCAAGCCGGCCGCCAAGTCCACGACCGCCAAGCAGGGCGGCGCGGCCGCGTCCAAGGCGCCCCCGGCCGGCGCCCCCAAGCGCCTCTCGCCGGCCGTCATCTGGGGCGGCTTCGGCGCCCTCGCCGTGATCGTCATCGTCATCGTCGTCATGGTCTCCGGTGGCTTCGGCGGGAAGTCCGGCGGCAGCGGCACGGCCAACGCGAGCGGCGGCCCCGTCCAGGCCGTGACCGCGGACACGAGCGGCACCTACGCCGACCTCGTCACCCGCGCCAACGACCTGTACGACCAGGGCAACACCAACTTCCAGAACCAGAAGTACGACCAGGGCGCCGCCTACTTCACCGCCGCGGCCAAGGTCTACGCCGCGGCGTGGGCGAAGCAGTCCACCGACCCCGGCGTCGGCACCGACTACGCCGTGGCGCAGTTCTACAGCGGCGACATCCCCGGCGCTCTCAAGCAGATCACCGCGGTGCTGGCCACCAACCCGGACTTCCAGAAGGGCTGGCTCAACAAGGGCATCTTCATCAGCCACGAGGGCCAGCTGTCCAAGCAGAACGGCGACACCAAGCAGGCGACCAAGTACTTCGACGAGGCGCGCCGGGCGCTCACCAAGGCCGTCGCCCTCGACTCCAAGTCCGAGGCCGGCAAGCAGGCCGACTCGTTCCTCCAGTCGCTGCCGCAGTAGCAGCGCCGACATACGCGCGAGCGCTTTCGTTCGCGGCCGCCGGGCAGGGACCTGCGCCGGCGGCCGCGAACCTTCTAGGCGAGAAGGGGCCGTCCTCGCGCGTTGAGGGCGGCACATGGCGAGCCGGGAGCAGGACAGCGTGGCCCAGGCGACCACAGCAACGACCTCTGGAGCGGGGCGGTCACGGCGCGCGCCGAAGGGCGCGGGCGGCTCCGCGCCGCGACCGCACCTCGGGCGCCTCGCCGTGCTCATCCTGGTCCTCATCGGCGCCTCCTTCTTCGTCTCGCCGCTGCGCGACTTCTTCCGCCAGCAGGACCGCTACGCCAAGGCGTCGGCCGAGCTGGCGGCGGCCCGCCAGGACAACACCGCCCTCTCTCGCGAGGCCGACCTGCTCATCACCAAGGCGTACATCGCCCAGCGTGCCCGCTCCGACTCGATGCTCGTGCCGCCCGGCACCCAGGTCTTCGTGATCAAGGGGCTGCCGGGCAAGGAGGAGGAGAACAGCCTGAGCACGGCCACGCCGCCGGTCGAGGCCTCGATCTCCGTCCTCGACCGCGTCGAGGACCTGTGGCGCACGCTGCTCCACTGAGGCGCGCGTGAGGGGCGCTCCCGCGCCGGCGCGACCGTGAGCCACGCCTCCACCGCTGGTGGCCGGCGCGGACGCCGCCGTCGTCGCCGGCCAGCTCGGCCGCGCGCCCCACGCCATGAGCGCCGTCGCGGCGCGCTGTCCCTTCGGGTTCCCGGCCGTGGTCGAGGACCTGCCGTACGACGAGGCCGGCCGGCCGTTCCCGACGCTCTACTACTGCACCTGCCCGACGCTGGTCGCCGCCGTCTCCTCGCTCGAGAGCGCCGGCGGCGTCGCGCGCTGGACGGCGCGCCTCGCCGCCGAGCCGGAGCTGGCGCGCTCGGCCGCGAGCGCGGCGCGTGACGCCACGGCCCGCCGCGCCGAGCTCGTTCACGGCCGCAGGCTCGCGATGCTGGACGGCGGCGCCTCGCTCGCGTTGGGCGTCGGCGGCGTGAGCGACGTGCGCGCGGTCAAGTGCCTGCACGCGCACGTCGCGCACGCCCTCGCGCGCCCGGGCTACGTGCTGGGCGACGCCATCCTCGCCGAGGTCGTGGATCCGTGGTGCGACGACCGCCGCTGCGCCGCCTATCTGCCGGCCGCCACCCGGCTCCGTCGGCCGGTGCGGACGGTGGGGAGGACCCGGCGTGAAGGTCGCGATCGTCGACCTCGGCACCAACACCTGCCGGCTGTTCCTCGCCGACGTGACCGGTGGGCGGGTGGAGCAGGCGGAGAGGCTCACCACGGTCGTGCGGCTCGGCCAGGGCGTCGACAAGACGGGTCAGCTGCATGCAGACGCCGTAGCGAGGACGCACGCGTGCATCTCCGGCTACGCGCCGCGCATCGAGGCCTACGGCCCCGAGCGAAGCCTTCTCGTCGCCACCAGCGTCCTGCGCGACGCCAGAGACGGCCGCCAGTTCCTCGTCGCGCTCAAGTACGACTTCGGGCTGCCGTGGCGCATCCTCAGCGGGCAGGAGGAGGGCACGCTCGCGTTCCGCGGCGGCACCTCGTGGCTCGCGGAGCGCGCCGGGGACGCTGCGCCGCCGCGCCGCTGCCGCCGGCCGCCGCCGCCGCCGACCGCCGCCGCGCCATCCATCGCGCCGGACCCGCTCCTGCTGGTCGACATCGGCGGCGGCAGCACGGAGTTCGCCGTCGGTTCCGCCGGCGAGCCGCCGGCGTTCGTGCGCAGCCTCGACGTCGGCGTGGTGCGGCTCACGGAGCGCTTCTTCCACCACGATCCGCCGGAGGCGGCGGAGGTCGCGGCCCTCACGGGCCACGTCGCCGCCGCCATCGCGGACGCCGTGCCGGCGGAGCTCCGCGCCGCGGTCCGCGGCGCGGTGGGCGTCGCCGGCACCTACACCACGCTGGTCGCCAACAAGCTGGGCATGACCGAGTACGACGGGCGGCTCGTCCAGGGGCACGTCCTCTCGCTCGCCGAGATCGACGCGACCGCTGCCCGCTTCGCCGGGCTCACCAGCGCGGAGCGCGGCCGGCTGCCGGGCATCCAGCCCGGCCGCGAAGACGTGATCCTCGCCGGGACCATCATCGCCGGCGAAGCTTGCCGCGCGTTCGGCCTCGACGCCGTCCGCGTCAGCGAGGCCGACCTGCTCGAGGGCGCCGCGCTCGCCCTCGCCGACGGGTCGCTGAAACCGCGCTGAGCGGCGCGCCGGCGTCCGCGCGCGTCAACGATCAGGCCTTCTTCGCCCGAATCTCCTCGGGTTGACCCGCCCCTTCCGGCCCGGTAGCGTGCCGCAAACGCACGTCGTCTGTTCCGGGAGGTCCCACGTGCTGCTGCGTCGCCTGTCGTTCCGCTACACCATCGCCGCCCCGCTCTTCGTCTTCGCCGCCTGGCTCGTCGTCACCGGCGCGCTCGGCCCCTCAGCCTGACCCGCAAGGCAGTCTGACTCTCCCGCGGCGCCCGCGCCGCGACTCCAGCGTCGCCCTTCGCGCAGCAGTCCACTGCGTGGTCGTGGTCGCCGTGGCACCCGCGCGGCTGCGCTCGACATATACTGCAGCCGTGCCGGAGTGGCGGAACTGGTAGACGCCGGGGACTTAAAATCTCCTGTCGCTGATTGCGGCGTCCGGGTTCGAGTCCCGGCTCCGGCACCATCTGCCTTCGTGCGTGTCCGCTGGCCGAGCCATGGCTGCCTGCGCTAGGCTCGGGCCATGACTACGCTCACCGGCATCGACGGTCTGGTGCTCGACATGGACGGCGTGCTCGGCGTGTCGTGGACGCCGCTGGACGGAGCGGCGGCGGCGGTCACGCGCCTGCACGCCGCCGGCGTGCCCCTGCGCGTGCTCACGAACACCACGGCGCTGCCGCAGCCGCGGTTCGGCCAGGTGCTGCGCGAGGCCGGCTTCCCGTTCGCCGACGAGGACATCCTCACGGCGTCGGTGCTGGCGGGCGCCTGGCTGCGCGAGCAGCGCCCGGGCGCCCGCGTCTTCCTGCTCGGCGACGCCCAGGCCGAGGATCTCGCCGGCGTCGACCTCGTCGGGCTGGACGAGGCGCCGGACGTGGTGCTCGTCTCCGGCGCCGACGACTCCTTCTGCTTCGAGGCGTTCAACCGAGTGCTGGCGGCGCTGCGCGGCGGCGCCGAGCTCGTCGCCATGCACCGCAACCTGTTCTGGGTGACGCGCCGCGGCGAGAAGCTGGACGCCGGCGCCTACCTGCTCGGCCTCGAGGCGGCCACCGGGCTCGAGGCCGTCGTCCTGGGCAAGCCGGCGCCCTCGTCGTTCCGCGCCGCCCTCGCCGAGCTCGGCCTGCCGGCCGAGCGTGTGGCCATGGTCGGCGACGACGTCGAGAACGACGTGCTCGCCGCCCAGGCCGTCGGCATCACCGGCGTGCTGGTGCGCACGGGCAAGTTCCGCGAGGACCAGCTGGCCCGTGCGTCGGGCACGCCGGACCACGTCGTCGACTCCATCCTGGACGTGCCGGAGCTGCTCGGCCTCTGAGCCCGCCTCGGGGCCTTCGCCCTCCTTGTGTTTCCGCCCCCAAGCCCTATCATCGGACTGTGAACATCGTGCGCGCCCGCGGCCGTGCGGCCGCCCCAGGCGCGCACCGAAAGGGGTAGCAGAAATGGGGCTCGCAGCACTCATCGTCGTCGCAGTCGTCGTCGCCCTGGTGGCGATCACCATCTTCTCGGGCATCCGCATCGTGCGTCCGACGCATCGGGCGTTCATCGAGCGGCTGGGCAAGTACAGCCGCTTCGCCGGACCCGGCATCCACCTGACGATCCCGTTCGGCATCGAGCGGTTCTACCGGGTCGACATCCGGGAGATCCTCGTCGACGCCACACCGCAGACGATCATCACCAACGACAACCTCAACGCCCGCGTCGACGCGCAGGTCTACCTCAAGGTCAAGCCCGACGAGGAGAGCGTCAAGGCGTCGCAGTACAACGTCACCAACTACCAGATCCAGATCGTGCAGCTGGCGCGGACGACGCTGCGTAACATCATCGGCACCCTGAGCCTCAAGTCGGCCAACAGCGAGCGCGGCCGCATCAACGAGGAGCTGCGCACCACGCTGCGCACGGAGACCGCCAACTGGGGCCTCGAGATCCTGCGCACGGAGCTCAAGGAGATCGACCCGCCGGCGGACGTGCAGGAGACCATGAACAAGGTCGTCAAGGCCGAGAACGAGAAGATCGCCGCGGTCGACTACGCCACCGCCACCGAGACGCAGGCCGACGGTCAGCGCCGCGCCGAGATCAAGAAGGCGGAGGGCATCAAGCAGGCCAAGGTCCTCGCCGCCGAAGGCGAGGCGCAGGCCATCCAGCTGGTCAACGAGGCGGCCGAGAAGTACTTCGTCGGCAACGCCCAGGTGCTGCGCAAGCTCGAGACCGTCGAGAAGGCGTTCTGGCAGAACGCCAAGATCGTGGTGCCGTCGGACGGCAACCTGGTCAACGTGATCGGCGACCTCGCCGGCATCGCGCCGGTCCCGGTGAAGGCGGCGCAGCCCAATCCCACGCCGGGGCAGCCGCAGCAGCAGAGAAGGTAGCTCGGCGGCGGCGCGCGGCCAGCGGCGGCCGTGCCGCCCCGGCTACGCCTTCTTCTTGCGCGGCTTCTTCTCTTTGGGCGGCAGCGACGCGGCGTAGGCCGCCGCCTTGCGCACCCACTCGGTCGCGACCTCACGGTCGGCCACCATCTCGGCCGGCGGGGCGACGTACTCCTTCATCGCCCGGCCGGGCATGGGCTCGAACGGCCGCCCGCCGGCGGCCGCGATCTCGGCCCGGTCGCTCCTCCGAGAGCCGCAGCATCATCGTGTCCTGCCACACCCCGGCGAAGAGGTTGCCGCCGGTGAAGTACGCGGGGCAGCCGAACATGGGCCGGAAGTCCACCGGCTTGTCGAACTCGATGCCCGAGACGATGTCGTCCAGCAGCTTGACGAGCTTCTCGTTGGGCTTGTCCCAGGGACTCATGGCGCCTCCCGGTAGGGGGTCACTTCTTGTCGTGGCGCGGCACCACGAGCACGGGGACGTCGCTGTGATGGAGCAGCTTCAGGGCGGTCGAGCCGAGGAACGCCGCCGACATCGCGCCCTCGCCGTGGCTGCCGACGACGATCGCCACGGCCTGCTTCTCCCGCGCGGCCTCGAGCAGCACGTCGACCGGCTTGCCCTCGCGCACCTCGCCGCTCGCGCGTACGCCCGCCTTCTCGAGCTCGGCGCACGCCTCGGCGATCTGCTGGTCGCCGAACCCGCGCACCAGGTCGACGTGCTGGTCGTACTCGGCGCTCATCATCAGCGGGGAGTCGGTCATGCCCATGGGGACGTAGCCGATCGTGAACTCGAACGCGCTGACGACGAAGACCTCGCCGTCGTCGAGGTGCTTCGCGATCTCCGCGGTGTTCGCCAGCGCCTTCTTGGCGCAGTCGGACCCGTCATAGCCCAAGACGAGCGTGGTCGGCATGGTGCCCTCCTCACGTGGTTTCCTGCAGGGACTATTGCACACGGAGTACGAGGGCGAAACGGAACCGGGCGACCCGCTTCGCGCGAGCCGGGCGCCGGTAGGCGCAGGCCGGGCGCCGGGCGTCAGGCGGCGCGGCGCAGCGCCCGCCGGGCGAAGAGCCCGCGGCGCGGCGCGAAGATGTACGCGAGCAGGAAGGCGGCGGTGGCGATGAGCACGACCGCCGCCCCCGACGCCACGTTCAGGTAGTAGCTCGCGTACAGGCCGGCGACGCTCGAGGCGGCGCCGACCACGGCGGAGACGGCCATCATCGCCGCCAGCCGCCGCGTCAGCAGGTAGGCGGTCGCCGCCGGAGTGACCAGCATGGCGGCGACCAGCCCGACGCCCACGGTCTGCAGGCCGACGACGATGGTGAGCGCCAGCAGGATGAGCATCGCGAACCGCAGCGTCTCGGGCCGCTTGCCGAGCATGTGCGCGAGCACCGGGTCGAACGACGCGAGCTGGAACTCCTTGAAGAAGACGATCAGCACCGTGAGCACGATCACCGCGAGGATCCCGGTGAGCCAGAGGTCGGCGACGCTCACGCCGAGCACGTTGCCGAACAGGATGTGCGTGAGGTCGGTGGCGTAGGACCGCACCGTGCTCATGAGCAGGACGCCGAAGGCGAGCGCGGCGGCGAAGAGGATGCCGATGGCGGTGTCCTCCTTGAGGCCGCCGCGGCGCGAGAAGACGCCGATGCCGACGGCGACGAGGATCGCGGCGACGAGCGCGCCGAGCAGCAGGTTGGCGCCGAGCAGGTAGGCGATGGCGACGCCGGGGAGGATCGCGTGCGCCAGGGCGTCTCCGAGGAACGCCATCGCGCGCAGCACGACGAACGTGCCGATCACCGAGCAGAGCACGCCGACGATGAGCGAGGCGAGCAGGGCGCGCTGCATGAACTGGAGCGTGAACGGGTCGGTGAGCCAGGTGATCATCAGGGCCCCGCCGGCGGCTCGTGGCTGTGGCCGTGTCCCTCGCCGTCGCCCAGGTGGCCCTCGCAGCACTGGTCGATCACGACCATGCCGCCCAGGAAGAGCGCCTGGCCGCCGAACGCCTCGCTGAGGTGCTCCTGGGTGAACACGGTGGCCGGCTCGCCGTAGGCGATCAGCCGGCGGTTCAGCAGCGCGGTGAGCTCGAAGCGCTGCGCGGCGGTCTCCATGTCGTGCGTGCTGACGAGGACGGTGATGCCGCGTCCGCGCAGCCTGTCGAGGAGCGTGAGCAGCGCTTCGCGGGCCCCGACGTCCACGCCCGTGAAGGGCTCGTCCAGCAGAAGGACGTGCGGCTCCTGGGCGAGCGCACGGGCGAGGAACACGCGCTGCTGCTGGCCGCCGGAGAGCTCGCCGATGGCGCGCCGCTCGAGCTCGGCGATGCCGAGCTCGTCCAGGCAGCGCGCCACCACCTCGCGGTCGGCGGCCCCGGGCCGGCGGAACCAGCCCAGGCGGCCGTAGCGGCCCATCATGACGACGTCGTGCACCGTGACCGGGAAGCCCCAGTCGATCTCCTCGCGCTGGGGCACGTACGCGATCGTGTCCCCGTGCTTGCCCGGCGCCCGGTCGCTCAGGAGCATCGTGCCGGAGCGCACGGGGAGGAGGCCGACGAGGGCCTTGAAGAGCGTCGACTTGCCGGCGCCGTTGGGGCCGACGATGGCCACCTGCGCG
Organism: uncultured Thermoleophilia bacterium; assembly: GCA_963739595.1. GTDB lineage: Bacteria > Actinomycetota > Thermoleophilia > UBA2241 > UBA2241 > CAIXSE01. The sequence goes on along the minus strand of CAVUBA010000002.1, from coordinate 16,870 downwards.
CCGTGCGGCACGCTCATGGTGACGTCCTCCAGCGCGGCCCGGCCGCCGTAGGCGACGGTGACGTCCTCGAGCAGGAGGCAGGCCGCGGCGCCTGTCGTCGCGGCGCTCACTTGAGCGCCTCCACGATCAGCCGCGTGTCGTACTTCATCATGTCGATGTAGGTCGGCGCAGGGCCGCCGGGCGCCGTGAGCGAGTGGTCGAGCAGGTCGGTCACGACCTTGACTCCCGTCTCGGCGCCGATCTGCTGGGCGAGCTGCGGGTTGTCGGTCGCGTCGACGAAGATCGCCTTGACCCCCGTGGCGCGGATGGTCTTCACGAGATCGGTCAGCTGCCGCGCGGTCGGCGTGTCGCCTGTGGTCGCGCCCGGGAGGACGGTGCCGACGATGCTGAACCCGTAGCGGTCGGCGAAGTACCCCTGGCTGGCGTGGTCCATCACCAGCTTGCGGTCCGCGGGCGGGACCTGGGCGACCTGCTGCCTGATCCAGGCGTCCAGGGCGGTGAGCTTCTTGTCGTAGGCGGCGGCGTTGGCCTTGTAGGTCGCCGCTCCGGCGGGGTCGGCCTTGCTGAACGCCGCCTCGATGTTCTTGACGTAGGTCTTCACCAGCTCGGGGTCGAGCCAGAAGTGCGGGTCCGTCTCGCCGGCGGCCAGGGCGGGCTCTCCGGGCTTGGGCTGACCGGGACGTGAGACCGGCTGAGGCATCGACGATCGTCGAGCCGCCGATGGCGTTCTGCAGGGTGGTGAGCAGCGTGCCCTCGAGGCCGCCGCCGTTGACGATGACCAGGTCGGCGCCGGCCACGGCCTTGAGGTCCGAGGGCGTGGGCTCGAACGCGTGCGGATCGGTGCCGCGCGGGATGAGCGACTGCACCTGGAAGCGGTCGCCGGCGACGTTCTGGGCGATGTCGGCGAGGAACGAGGTGGAGGCGACGACGTCGAGGGCGCCGGAGGAGGCGCCGGTCGCGGTCCCGCAGCCGGCGGCGAGGAGGCCGGCGGCCACGAGCAGCGCGGCCGCGAGCAGCGCCGGGAGGCCGCGCCGCCTCACCCGGCGCCTCCCGGCGACGGGGCCTTGCCGGCGGCGCGGCAGCCGGCGCAGAGGCCGCTGAGCTGCAGGAAGTGGTCGGTGATGCGGTAGCCGGTCTCGTGCGCGGCCGCGTCGGCGATGCCGCGCATGTCGCAGGCGGTGAACTCGGTGACGCGGCCGCAGGCGCTGCAGACCACCGTGTGGCCGTGGGCCGCGCTCGCGGGCACGAAGCTCTCGCAGTGGTCGGGCCCGTGCACGCGGCGCAGGGCGCCGATCTCGGCCAGCACCTCCAGCGTCCGGTAGACGGTGGTCAGCCCGAGCTCGGGGCACTGCGCTCGGGCCGAGTCGTACACCTGCAGGGCGCTGAGGCTCGACGGGGCGGCGGCGATGGCGTCGAGCACGGCGCGCCGCTGGCGGGTGAGGCGAAGGCCGCGGGCGGAGAGCTCCGCTGAGACCTGGGCGGTGTCGAAGCTCACGGGCGACCTCCTTTCTGAAAGTGAAAACCGCTTTCAATAAGGAGGGAAGCCTAGCAGGAGACGGGGGAGTGCGCGGCAAGGAAGTGCCGCCGCCGCGTCAGTGCTGCAGCGCGTACGGGCAGGCGGCGATGCAGATGCCGCAGATCTGCGCGTCGACGCTGGTGAAGAGCGTCATGTGGTGGCGGCAGGCGCCGGCGTCGAACAGAAGCTCGCGCGCCATGCCCGGCCGCCACTGCACGTCCCGGCCGCAGCCGGCGGGGCAGGCGTCGACGCACTCGCGGCAGGCGCCGCAGCCGCTCTCGCGCACGGGCTCGCCGGTCGGCAACTCGAGGTCGGTGAAGACGGTGGCCAGACGGACGGCCGGGCCGAACTCCGGCGAGACGAACAGGGCCGTCTTGCCGATCCATCCGAGTCCGGACTGGGTGGCCGCCGTCTTGTGCGGGAACGGCTTGTCGCCGTTGGTCTTCTCCATGGTGGCCTGTACGCGCTCGGCGGCGTGGCCGTGCACGTTGAGCACGTCGACCAGCGTACCGGTGGCGTCGTCGAGCGCGATGTTCACCCGCAGGTACTCCTGGTGGTAGTCCTTCGTGGGTCCGTACCGCAGCCCTCGCACGACCAGCGGATCGAGGCGCATGAGGATGGAGATGGCCGTGGGGAAGTCCGGCGCCTGCGGCAACCTGGGGTCGTTGGCGGCCACGCCCCAGGCATCGACCTCCTTGGTGCGGAGGATCTGGCCGATGGCGTGCCGGTCGAGAACTTGAAGCATGTGACCTCTCTGATGGAGCGTCGGGGGTCGCAGATGCGGACAGCAGGCCCCTGCCGGTCCCATCCTCGCACCGCTTGCTCAGACGCCCACAATGGACGGGGGAACTGAGTATCACTGCCGCGGTTGTCCTTATTGGACACCGCCGTGACTGGCCGGGGAGCGGCAGCAAATGTGCGGCGTTTCACAAGCTGAGTTTATTTCTTGTACGGCCACGGCAACCATCTGGAGGCAGACCGAGACGAAGAGGAGGTGAGACCATGGGACCTGTTCACTTCAACAAGACGCGGGTGAAGCAGGAGGATCGCTACGGCAAGCGCCGCAAGTGATCGTGGCGGACGATGGCTGGATCATCCGACAGCGTAGCCTCGCCACCCGGGAGGGGCGGTTCCGTGAGTCAGGACCGCCCCTCTCGTCGCGTACGGCGCCGGCTCGCCCGCGCCGGCAAGCATCCGGCCCGCCGGCGCTCAGTCCGTGCGCCGCGAGACCCTTCGGGCCGGCGCCCGCTCAATAGCACTACGGCGCCTTCGGCGCCTACGGGCATTAGTCCGCCTTGAAGCCCCGCAGCCGCAGGCTGTTCGTGACCACGGTGACGCTGCTCAGCCCCATGGCGGCAGCGGCGTAGATCGGGTTCAGCAGGATGCCGAAGGCCGGGTAGAACACGCCGGCCGCCAGCGGGATGAGGGCGACGTTGTAGGCGAAGGCCCAGAAGAGGTTCTGCTTGACCGTGCGGATCGTCGCCCGTGAGAGCTGCACGGCGGTGGCGACGCCGCCGACGTCGCCGGACATGAGCGTCACGTCGCTCGCCTCCATGGCCACGTCGGTGCCGGTGCCGATGGCGATGCCGACGTCGGCCTGGGCGAGCGCGGGGGCGTCGTTGATGCCGTCGCCGACCATGGCGACCCGGCGGCCGTCCTGCTGCAGCGCCGAGATCTCGGAGGCCTTCTGCTCGGGCAGCACCTCCGCGACCACGCGCTCGATCCCGACCTGCGCGGCGATGGCCTTCGCCGTCGCCGCCTGGTCGCCGGTCAGCATGACCACGTCGAGGCCGAGCTGCTTGAGGCGGGCGACGGCCGCCGCGGAGCTCGGCTTCACCGTGTCGGCGATCGCGATCGCCCCGACCGGCTCGTCGTCGACGACGACGGTCACGACGGTCTTGCCCTCGCCGGCCAGGGCGGCGGCCCGCTCGCCGGGGTGGCCGGCGAGCCGCTCGTTGCCGGCGACCACGGTGTGGCCGTCCACCTGGGCGCGGATGCCGTGGCCGGCGATCGCCTCGAACCCGGTCGCCGCCGGCACGTCGAGGCCGCGCTCCGCCGCGGCGGCCAGGATCGCCACCGCCAGCGGGTGCTCGCTGCCGCGCTCGGCGCCGGCCACGAGCCGCAGGAGCTCGCTGTTGTCGAGGTCGGGTCCGTCGGCGCCGTCGACGCCGTCGCCGGCGCCGAACAGCACCACGTCGGTCACCCGCGGCTTGCCCTCGGTGATGGTGCCGGTCTTGTCGAGCACGACCACGTCGAGCTTGTGCGCCGTCTCGAGCGCGGCGCCGTCGCGGATGAGCACGCCGTTCTCGGCGCCCTTGCCGGTGCCGACCATGATCGCCGTCGGCGTCGCGAGGCCCAGCGCGCACGGGCACGCGATGACCAGCACGGCGACGAAGTTGAGCAGCGCGTAGTTGAGCGCCGGGGACGGCCCGAACACCAGCCACACGACCAGCGTGACGGTGGCGATGACGATCACCACCGGCACGAACCAGGCGGCGATCACGTCGGCGAGGCGGGCGATGGGCGGCTTGGAGCCCTGCGCCTGCTCGACGAGGCGCACGATCTGCGCCAGCGCCGTCTCGGACCCGACCTTGGTCGCGCGGAACGTGAACGAGCCCGTGGTGTTCATGGTGGCGCCGATCACCTCGTCGCCGGGGTGCTTGCCCACGGGGATCGGTTCGCCGGTGAGCATGGACTCGTCGACCGCCGAGGAGCCCTCCTCGACCATGCCGTCCACCGGCACCTTCTCGCCGGGGCGCACGAGGACGACGTCGCCCACGAGCACCTGTGCGACGGGCACGTCGCTCTCGACGCCGGCGCGGATGACGCGCGCCGTCTTGGGCTGCAGGCCGATGAGCGCCTTGATGGCGGCTCCGGTCTGCCCCTTGGCGCGCGCCTCGAGCAGCCGCCCGAGCAGGATGAGCGTGATGATGAACGCGGCGGAGTCGAAGTACATCGGCACGCTCATGCCCTGGTGCTCGAAGAAGCTGGGGAAGAGCACGCCGGCCACGCTGTACAGATACGCGGCCGACGACCCCATCGCCACCAGCGTGTTCATGGTCGTCGTGCCGTGCTTCAGCGCCGACCAGGCGGTGGTGTAGAACTGCCGGCCGACCCAGAACTGCACGATGCTCGCGAGCGCCCACAGCAGGTAGCCGTTGTTCATCCACGAGGGCAGGAACGTGAACCAGTCCATCTGCATCGTGCCGGCGAAGATGATGATGCTGAGCACGAAGCCGACGGTGACCTTGAGCTTGAGCCTGCTGTAGGCGGCGGCGCGGGCGGCCTCTTCGGCGTCCGCCGCCGCCTCGATGCCCTCCTCGCCGGCTGCCCGCCGCCGGCTCCACGACGTCGTAGCCGGCGCCGCGCACGGCCTCCACGAGGTCGCGGTAGCTCGCCTGGCCGGGGATGTACGACACCGTCGCCTTCTCCGTGGCCAGGTTGACGTCGGCCTTGAGGACGCCGGCGGGCATGCGCAGCGCCTTCTCCACGCGGCTCACGCAGCTCGCGCAGGTCATGCCGATGATCGGCAGCGTCTCCTGCGCGGTCACGACTCCGTACCCGGCTCCCTCGACGGCGGCGACGATGTCGCCGGTCGAGACCTCGCCGGGGTCGAACGTGACGGTCGCCTTCTCGGTCGCCAGGTTCACGGCGGCCTTGTCGACGCCCTGGACCTTGCCGATGGCCTTCTCCGTGCGCGCCACGCAGCTCGCGCAGGTCATGCCCGTGATGGGCAGTTCGATGGTCGTGTCGCGGTCGCTCATCCTGCTCCGGTCATCAGTTCGCTCGGGGCGGCGCTCCGCCCTGCCGCGCTTAGTGTTCCCGCGCTCAAACGATGGTACCCCCTGGGGGTATGCGGAGGGCCACCTCCCTGCCCGGCGTGGACGGCGGGTGGACCGGGCGGCGGGCCGGCCGGAGGCGCGCCCGCCCGCCGCCCCGGTATGATTGCCGGCGGCACCGGCAGCGACGAAGCGAGAGACCATGGCCATCTGGGACGCGCAGCACGAGACCATCGACCGCGAGCGGCTGGCGGAGCTGCAGCTCTCTCGCATCCGGGACATGCTGGCCAGGGTCCACGAGCGCGTCCCGTTCTACCGCGAGCAGCTGGACGCCGCCGGCTTCGAGCCCGGCGACCTGACGAGCCTGGACGACGTCGCCGGCCTGCCCTTCACCGAGAAGACGGACTTCCGCGACAACTACCCCTACGGCCTGTTCGCCGTGCCCATGAGCGAGGTCGTCGAGATCCACTCGTCGTCGGGGACCACCGGCAAGGCCGTGGTCGGCGGCTACACGAAGGCCGACCTCGAGACTGTGGACCGAGCTCGTGTGCCGGCTCGCCGTCGCCGCCGGCGCCCACAGCGGCGACGTCGCCCAGATCGCCTTCGGCTACGGCATGTTCACCGGCGGCTTCGGCCTGCACTACGGGCTGCAGCGCGCCGGCGTGGCGGTGCTGCCCATCAGCGCCGGCAACACGGCCCGCCAGATCCAGTACATGAAGGACTTCGGCACGACCATCCTCATCGCCACGCCGTCCTACGCGCTCTACATCGGCGAGGTGCTGCAGAGGCGCGGCGTGCCGCTCGAGGCGCTGCGCCTGCGGCTGGGGATGTTCGGCGCCGAGCACTGCAGCGAGGAGATGCGCGCGCAGATCGAGAGCCGGCTGCCGATGCGGGCCACGGACAACTACGGGCTCACCGAGCTCACCGGCCCCGGCGTGGCCGGCGAGTGCGAGTGCCGCAGCGGCATGCACATCTCCGAGGACCACTTCTTCGCGGAGTGCCTGGACCCGGCGACCGGCAAGCCGGTCCCGGACGGCGAGGTCGGCGAGCTCGTGGTCACGGCGTTCACGCGCGAGTGCTCACCGGTGCTGCGCTACCGCACCCGCGACCTCACCTCGCTCAGCCGCGAGCGCTGCGCGTGCGGCCGGACGACCGCGCGCATGGGCAAGGTGGTCGGACGCACCGACGACATGTTCATCATCAGCGGCGTCAACATCTTCCCGTCGGCGATCGAGAGCGTGCTGTTCCAGATCGAGGGCGTCGAGCCCTTCTACCAGATCGTGCTCGGGCGCAGAACGGGCTGGACACCTTCGAGGTGCACGTCGAGGTCACCGACACGCTCTTCGACGGCTGGATGGACGACCTGCGCGCGTTCGAGCGCCGAGTCACCGAGGAACTTCGCTCGGCGCTCCTCGTCCGCCCCAAGGTCAAGCTGGTGGAGCCGGGCAAGCTCGAGCGCAGCGAGGGCAAGGCCCGGCGCGTCATCGACAACCGGCCCTCCTGAGCGAAAGCGCGCCGCGCCGGCCCGTGGCCTGGCCCCGCGGCACACTCATGCGATGCGTCGCAGGACTGCAGGCGGTGCCGCGCTCGGCACCACAGAGCCGCGAACGGTGCCGCGTTCGGTTCCGGGGCGAGCGAGGACGGCCGCGCGGCGCGCGAGGCCAGCCGACGGACGGGTCGGAGTGGCGTACGCAGAGCCGGCGGTGCGAGCCCCCGCTTCACACCGCCGGCGTAGTCAAGGTCGACTTGGAAAGCCCTCTCTCAGAGTCTTCCGGTCTCCTGACCACTACATCGGGCAGTGGCGCCGGGGGGTGCATAGAACAGGCGTCTAGACGCGGGAGGGACGCGTCGCCGCGGCTGGCTACGCCTCAGACGGTGACGCGCAGGAGCTCGAGGTAGCTCGTGCTGCCCGCGAGGACCTTGGCGATGCCGTCCTCGCGCAGCGACGTGACGCCCTTGGAGCGAGCCAGACGCTGGATCTCGAGGACGCTGCCGCCGGTGGCCACGACGTCGCGCAGTTCGTCGTCCACGACGAGCACCTCGTAGAGGCCGAGGCGGCCGCGGTAGCCGGTGCCGAAGCACTTGGCGCAGCCGACCGGCTCCCAGACCTTGAAGCGCTTCCGGGGAGCCGGTCCCAGCCCGAGCTCCGTCCAGCGAGCGTCGGTCATGGTGGTCTCGCTGCGACAGTGGGGGCAGAGCCGGCGCACCAGCCGCTGGGCGACGAAGCAGCGCCAGGCGGCCGCCACCAGGTAGCGGGGGACGCCCATCTCGACGAGGCGGTTGACCGCCGCCGAGGCGTCGTTGGTGTGCAGCGTGCTGAACACCTGGTGGCCGGTGATCGCCGAGTCGGCCGCCATCTTGGCGGTCTCGAGGTCGCGGATCTCGCCGACCATGATGACGTCCGGGTCGGCGCGCACGAGCGCGCGCAGCGCCTGGGCGAACGTGAGGCCGATGGCCGGTCTGACCTCGGTCTGGATGATGCCCTCGATCTTGCGCTCGATGGGGTCCTCCACCGTGTACACCTTGCGCTCGGGCGTCTTGATGAGCTCGAGGGTCGTGTACAGGGTGGTGGACTTGCCCGAGCCGGTGGGGCCGACGATGACGATGCCGCCCTCGGGCGCCTTGAGCGCCGCCTCGAAGCGGGCCAGGTTGTCGTCGACGAGTCCGAGCGACGCCAGCGTGGGCGGCAGCGGAGAGACCTCGAGGATGCGGATGGTGAGGTTCTCGCCGTACATGCTGGGGATGGAGGCGAGGCGCAGGTCGACGGACTCGCCGCTGGACAGCTCGAAGCTCGTGCGCCCGTCCTGCGGCAGCCGCCGCTCGGCGATGTTGAGGTTGCCCATGATCTTGAGGCGGCTGATGATGCCGGCCTGCAGCTCCTTGGGGAACTCGCGCATCTCGTGGAGCACGCCGTCGATGCGGCAGCGGACGTTGAGGGAGTCCTCCGCCGGCTCGAGGTGGATGTCGGACGCGTCCATGCTCGCCGCGTCGGTGAGCAGCGAGTCGACGATCTCGATGATGTCGGCGTCGATCTCGCCGGCGGCGCCCGGCTCCTCGCTCTCCTCGCGCGCGTCCTTGAGCTTGCCGCGCGAGCTGAAGTAGATGGAGACGGCCTCGTCGAACGCCGACTCCGTGCAGATGACCGGCACGACGCGCTTCTTGGTGCGCATGCCGACCTCGTCGATGGAGATGACGTCCAGCGGGTTGGTCATGGCGACCACGAGGCTGCCGTTGTCGTCGAGGCTGAGCGGCATGAGGCGGCGGCGCACGATGAAGTCGCGCGGCAGCAGGCCGAGGGCGGCGGGCTGGGGCGTGGTCTGCGTGAGGTCGACCACGCCGATGTGCATCTGGCCGGCCACCGCGGTGACGATGTCCTGCTCGCTCACCAGGTCCTCGCGAGACGAGGACCTCGCCGAGGCGCCCGCCGCCGTCGTTCTGGCGGGCGAGGGCGCCGTCCAGCTGCTCCTGGGTGACCAGGCCGCTGGCGACGAGCACGGCGCCCAGCTTGAGGCGGCCGTTGGTGCGCCGCTTGCGGCCGCTCATCAGCGCGTCGAGCTTGGGCCGCAGCTCGTCCGGCGAGAACGGCTTGGTGACGTACTCGGAGGCGCCGGCCCGGTGCGCGTGCTCGAAGGTCGCGAAGTCGCTGGCCGACGAGAGCACCAGCAGCGGCGTGCCGCGCAGGGCGGGGTCGCCCGCCATGAGCTGCATGAGCTCGTAGGCGTCGAACGTCACCAGGTCGAGGTCGAGGACGATCGCCGACGGCGGGTCCTCCTGAAGCATCCGGATGGTCCCCGGGTCGCCAAGGCTCGTGGTGACGTGGTAGCTCGTCTGGAGCGCTCTGGTCAGTTCGCCGAGCAGCTCGGTGTCGTCGTCGATGATCGCCAGGGTCTTCTTGGACGTGTTCGGCACTCCGACCTCCCGCTGGGTCAGGACTCAGTCTAGCGTATCGGCAGGCACGCGCGGGGCTTGACGGGTGGTCGCGCGGTGGACATACGCAGACGGCGTTGGACAACGCGGCGAAGAGGAGAAAAGTGCCGGGCCGGCGGGGGCCTTCGGCGGATGCGGGCTGTCCGCCTTTGTTCGAAGGAGACCGGCCCGGCTGAGAGAGAGGATGAGATGCCGGGCCGAAGCCCGGTGAGTAGTCCTTTACCCGGTCTCACCGAGCCTATCGGCACCCGGGCCCGCGCCTTGAGGAGCGCCGGCGTCAAAGCGTTGTCAGGCCCGGCGTCGGCTATTGACCTGCGTCAGCCGGGTCAACTGGCGGTGCGCCGAAGGCCACCGGCTATACTCCGGCTTCAAAAGAAGCAAGGAGCGCCCGTGTTCAGCAAGATCCTCATCGCCAACCGCGGCGAGATCGCCATCCGCGTCATCCGCGCCTGCCGCGAGCTCGGGGTCAGGTCGGTCGCGGTCTACAGCGAGGCCGACGCCGAGTGTCTGCACGTCAGATACGCCGACGAGGCCGTGTGCATCGGCCCGGCGCCGGCGGCGCAGAGCTACCTGGTCATGCCGGCGCTCATCCAGGCGGCCCAGCAGACCGGCGCCGAGGCGATCCACCCCGGCTACGGGTTCCTCGCCGAGCGCGCCGAGTTCAGCCGCCTGTGCCGCGAGCAGGGCATCAAGTTCATCGGCCCCTCCCCGGAGAGCATCGAGCTCATGGGCGACAAGGCGCAGGCGCAGGGCCACCATGACCGCCGCCGGCGTGCCCGTGACGCCGGGCTCCGAGGGCATCATCGAGAGCGCCGCCGAGGCCGAGGTCGTCGCCCGGGACATCGGCCTGCCGGTCATGATCAAGGCTTCGGCCGGCGGCGGCGGCAAGGGCATCCGCATCGCCCACGAGGCCTCCGAGCTGGCCGGCGCCGTCCGTCAGGCGCAGGCCGAGGCCGAGGCCGCGTTCGGCAACGGCGCCGTCTACGTCGAGAAGTACATCGGCGCGCCGCGCCACATCGAGATCCAGGTGCTCGCCGACGGCAAGGGCCACGGCATCCACCTCGGCGAGCGCGACTGCAGCATCCAGCGGCGCCACCAGAAGCTCATCGAGGAGGCGCCGTCGCCGGCCGTCAGCCCCGAGCTGCGCGCCCAGATGGGCCAGGCCGCGGTCGCCGCGGCCGTCGCCGCCGCACTACGAGGGCGCCGGCACCGTCGAGTTCCTGCTCGACAGCGACGGCAGCTTCTACTTCATGGAGATGAACACGCGCGTGCAGGTCGAGCACTGCGTCACCGAGGTCGTCACCGGCATCGACATCGTGAAGACGGGCATCCGCATCGCCGCCGGCGAGGGTCTGTCGCTGCGCCAGGAAGACGTCGTCGTGAGCGGCCACGCCATCGAGTTCCGCATCAACGCCGAAGACCCGGCCGAGAACTTCATGCCGTCGCCCGGCGTCGTCACCCAGTGGATCCCGCCGGGCGGCCCCTGGGTGCGGTTCGACAGCCACGTGTACCAGGGCTACCTCGTGCCGCCGTTCTACGACAGCCTGCTGGGCAAGCTCATCGTCTGGGGGCGCGACCGCGAGGAGTGCCTCGCGCGCTCGCGCTGGGCGCTCGACGAGTTCCTCGTGGACGGCGTCAAGACGGTGATCCCGTTCCACCGCATCGTGCTCGACCACCCGCTGTTCATGGCGGGCGACGTGAACACGCACTTCATCGAGGACCATCTGGGGCAGTGACCCGGCAGGCCGTCGCCGGTGCGGCGCGGAGGCTCATGGACGCGCGGGCGGGCAGGTCCGGGCAGCGAGCGGCGCCGAGGTCCTTCAGCGGCGGCTCAGGGCGTGTAGCCGACCAGCCAGCCGATCAGCAGGGCGGCGCCGACGATGCCGCCGCCGATCATCCACTCGACCATCCCGCGCGGACCGAAGACGAAGACCTCGAGCACTACGACGACCACGACCGATCGGCCCCCAGAACCGGTCGAGGAAGTCGACCGACCAGGCGAGGGCGCGGGCGGGTGGCGTGGCTCTCATCGCCTGACCCCGCGCGTGAGCGTCAGGCGCCCGCGCCGTCCGGGTCCTCGCCGGGCGCGGGCCTGACGGCGAAGCCGGCGGCGGCGATCTGCGCCAGCAGCTGGTCCGCCGCCGGCGCGAGCAGCGCGGCGACGGCGGCGTCGCTCTCGCCGCGCCCGCTGAGCGTGACGCGGATCACGCGCGTGCTGCCGAGGACCTTGGCGCGCGACTTCACGTACACCGCCGGATGCTGCTCCTCGGCGGCGCGCAGGATGTCGGCGATCGCCGACTCGTCCTGCAGTTCCACCTCGAGCGAGCGCTCCTCGTAGCGGGCCGTTCCGAAGATCTCCGCGACCAGCGGTCCGAGCGACTCGTCCACGATCGCCTTGAGCTCACCGGGCACGCCCGGGAGCGAGACGACACGCGTGTCTCCGCTGCGGCAGAGCACGCCGGGAGCGCCGCCGATGGGGTTGACCAGCGGCTCCGCGCCGGCCGGCAGCCACGCCATCTTGCGGCGGTTCTCGTTGAGCTCGGGGAACGGCACGTAGCCCGCCGCGAAGAACTCCTCGTACTTCGCGGCGACCATCCGCTCGGCCTCGGCGTGGAGCTCCAGCGGGACGCCGAGGCCGAGGGCCACGCCCACCAGGGTGCGGTCGTCGCTGGTGGGCCCGAGGCCGCCGACCGTGAACACGAGCGCCGGGCGCCGAGCGAGGCAGCTGCGCAGCTCGGCGCCGATCGCGTCCACGTCGTCGCGGAGCATGACCGTGCGGCGCACAAGCCCGCCGAGCGCCGTGACGCGCGTGCACAGCCAGTTGGTGTTGGTGTCGAGCACGTCGCCGATGAGCACTTCGTTGCCGGCGGAGACGACCTCGACGATCGGCGCGCCGGTGGCCGGGTCGACGGGGCCGTGCGTGGGGATGCTGCCGCTCATGGCCTCAGTCTCGCAGACGCCGGCCGGCGCGGGCAAGGCAGCACGTTCGCCGCGGGCAAGGCCGGCACGTTCGCGCTCCGCGATCCATGGCCGCGCCACCGCGTTGGGTATACTCCCGTACGTCCCGGAGAGGAGCCGCAGATGAAGCCCCTGACCATCGTCCAGCACGAGCCCGACGACCCGCCCGGCAGCATCGGCGTGGCGCTGACCGAGCTCGGCGTGCCGTTCGCGGTGTGTCGCGTCGACCTGGCCGAGGAGCTTCCTGCCTGGCCGGGCGAGACGGCGGGCCTCATCAGTCTCGGCGGCTCCATGCACGCGACGCAGACCAAGGACTACCCGTTCCTCGCGGCGGAGATCAAGCTCATGCGCCGCATGGTCCACGAGGGCGGACCCGTGTGGGGCATCTGCCTCGGCGCGCAGCTCCTGGCCATCGCGGCCGGCGGCGACGCCTACCGGCGCAAGCACGCCGAGGTCGGCTGGACGACCATCGAGAAGGTCGCCGACGACCCGCTGCTCCACGGCATCTCCTCGCCGTTCGTCGCCTTCAACTGGCACGAGTACTCGTGCAAGATCTCGCCGACGTCGCACCTGGTCGCCACCTGCGGCGACGGCGTACAGGTCTTCCGCGCCGGCGGCAGGGCCTGGGGCACGCAGTTCCACCCCGAGGTGGACGCGGAGATGGCGCCCCACTGGGTGCGCGACGCGGTCAAGGAGCAGAAGCACCTCGGCGCAGGGTTCGAGGAGCAGCTGCGCCGCGAGACGGACGAGCGGCTGCCCGGGTACCCGGCGTTCTGCCGCCGCATCACCGAGAACTTCGTCGTCCAGCGCCGGGCTCCTGCCCGGCTGAGCTCCGGTGGCTCGGGAGCCCGCCCGGCTGCCGATCCGGCCCCGTACGCACAAAGGCGACGCTCTCGCGTCGCCTCGTGCACCCTTTTCAGGGCAGCCCCCCGGGGAGGGGGGCCTGTGAAAGGAGCCATGGGGTGGTACCTGGAGGTACCTTGCGCGGGGGAGGGGTGTGTGGAGGGGGACTCCGCCGCGCAGACGGTATATTACCACCACCCCAACAGTTGAAACCACCACCGTAGTGTTAAGCAATGTGAAGCGCCCGCCGGGCGCTCGGAGCGAAGGGCAGAGGGGACGAGGGATGGAGCGCGCGACGGCCGACCAGAGGCCGCGGCAAGACGCTGTTCGAGGTCGAACGCGAGAAGCGCTGGCGCATCTGGCTGCTCTTCGCCCTGCTGCTGGTGCTGGCCTTCGTGACCGCCTGGGTCGCCTGCGTGATCGTCTTCGGGATCGCGTACCTGGTCGTCGTTCGCGAGCCCGCGGTGGTGGCCTGGCTGTTCACGCTGCGCGGCGTGCTGGTGGTCCTCGGCGCCGCGCTCGTCGTCTCGCTCCTCTACTGGTGGCTCGCGCAGCTCGGCGCCCGCGACCGCCTCTACGCCGCCATGCACTGCCGGCCGCTCGACCCGGGCGACCGCTACCACGAGCGGCTCGCCAACATCGTCGAGGAGATGCGCATCGCGACCGGCGGCCCGCGCATCCAGTGCGTCACGGTGCGCACGGTGGGCTTCAACGCGTTCGCCTTCAGCGACCTGCACGGCGGCGGGGTGATCGGCGTCACCGAAGGAGCCCTCGCCAGGCTCTCGCGGCAGCAGCTGCAGGCGGTGGTGGCGCACGAGTTCGCGCACATCCTGTCCGGCGGCTACGTCACCGTCACCGTGTCGTGCCTGCTGTTCGGGATCTACTCGTCGCTGGTCGAGAAGCTGGACGACGTCGCCGACGCGGGCGCCGACACGGACGCGGCGTCGGCGACGCTGGGCATGGTCCCGCTGCGCTCCTGGCTCTGGCTGATGCAGCTGGCGTCGTCGGTGGTCAGCTCCGCGCTGAGCCGCGAGCGGGAGAGGCAGGCCGACCTCGCGGCGGTCAGGTACACGCGCGACCCCCTGGCGCTCGCGGAGGCGCTGCGCGTCATCGGGCGGCACCCGGGAGGCGCGGGCTACATCCCCGAGGGCCTGGCGCCGCTGTGCATCCGCGCCACCGGCACGCTCGGCTGGCCGGCCGTCTCGTGGCGCGACTCACACCCGCCGCTCGAAGAGCGGATCGGAGCGATGCTCGGAGTGGCCCACGTCTCACGGGCCGAGTTCGAGGGGCAGGCCGAGCGGGCCGGCGAGGACCTCGAGCGCCGCGAGCACTGGTCTCCCGCGCCGGCCCCTGCGCCGGCGAGCGCCGCGCGGCGTCGTCGCCGTCCGCTCCGGCGCGGCGCCGCGACTGCGCCGGCTCCGGGGAGCCGGCATGGCCTGCCCCAGCTGCGGCGCCGCGCTCGTCCGCGCTCCCTACGAGGGCATCGACATCGCGCTCTGCGACCGCTGCGGCGGCCGGCTCGTGACGACGCGCGAGATCGGCAAGCTGCTGGCGCGGCGGGAGGCGGCCTTCACCGAGGAACAGCAGCGCCTCGCCGACCTGCTCACGGCGGGCGGCGACCGTCTGCGCCGGGCCGCGGTGCTCGCCCGCGGGCGTCCGGGCGTCTCGCTCATCCCGTGCCCCAGGTGCGCCGCGCCGATGATGCGCCGCCACTACAGCTACGAGTACGCCGTGGAGATCGACTACTGCAGCCTCTGCGACCTCACCTGGTTCGAGAAGGACGAGCTCGAGGCGCTGCAGGTGCTGGTCGAGCGGCAGACGGGCTGACGCGGGACCCGTGGGCGACAGCCGTCGCATCGTCATCTAGACTGGAACATCGCACCGAACGGGGGGCTCGCGCGTCTCCCACGTCGGTCCCGCGCCGGACTTCGGCGCGACCCTGCCCGCCACGGCCCCTTGACCCGATGAACGATCACGAACGCGACCGAGACGCCGCCTCCGTGCCGAGCCTGCTCGCAGGCCGGTACCGCATCGTCTCGCCCCTCGGGAGCGGCGGCATGGCGGACGTCTATCTGGCCGAGGACGAGCGCCTGGGCCGCCTCGTCGCCGTCAAGGTGCTCAAGGCGCGGCTGGCCGCCGACGACGAGTTCCTCGAGCGCTTCCGGATCGAGGCGCAGGCGGCGGCCAGCCTCAACCACCCCAGCATCGTCGGCGTGTACGACCGCGGCAGCGCGGACGGCGCCACGTACATCGCCATGGAGTACGTCACCGGCGAGTCGCTCAAGCAGCGGCTGCGCCGCGACGGAGCGCTCCCTCAGGACGAGGCGGTCACCATCGCCCTCGCCGTGCTCTCGGCGCTCGCCGCCGCGCACGCGCGCAAGATCGTGCACCGTGACGTCACGTCCTACAACGTCATGCTCGACGAGGGCGGACGCGTCGTGGTCACCGACTTCGGCATCGCGCGCATGGGCGACTCCGCGCTGACGCGCACCGGCGCGATGATGGGGACCTCGTCCTACCTCTCGCCGGAGCAGGCGCAAGGGCGGCAGGCGGACGAGCGCTCGGACCTGTACAGCCTCGGCGTCGTGCTCTACGAGATGCTCACCGGTCGCGTGCCGTTCCGCGGCGAGACCGACGTCGCCGTGGCCATGCAGCACGTCTCGACCGCCCCGCCGAACCCGCGCACGCTCGAGCCGGGGGTCTCAGAGGCCCTCGCCGGCGTCGCGATGCGGGCGCTCAGCAAGGACCCGGACGACAGGTTCCAGACGGCCGACGAGTTCGCCGCGGCGCTGCGCACGGCGCGCCGGCCGGGGCGGGCCGTCGCCGACGACGGAGTGAAGGCGGCCGGCGCTGTCGCCAGCGTCGGCGCAGCAGGAGCCGCGGTCGCCGCCGGCGCGGCGGGGGCGGGCGTCCTCGCCGCCGTGGCCGGCGCCGCGCCGCCGCGCCGCGCCGGCGAAGACGCCGCCGGCCCCCACTTCCGTCGGCCCGTCGCCTGCCCGGCCGCCGGCGCCGCCGGCGCCGTCCCGGAGCCGACGGTGCTGGTCTCGGACGCGCCGACGCGGTACCGCTCGGGCGAGCCGGCGACCACCGTGCGGCCGCGCCGCCGGCGCCGCCGGCGCACCATCGTGCTGGTCGTGGTGCTGGCGGCCCTGGCCGCGGTCGCGGCGTGGGCCGCCTACACCTACGTGTTCGCGCCCGGGGCGACCGTCCCGAAGGTCGTCGGGCTGGCGCGCGCCGACGCGACCGGCGCGATCCGCGACGAGGGTCTTCGCCCCGTCCTGCACTACGTCTGGGCCGACAAGTACGCCGAGGGCGCCGTTGCGCGCCAGTCTCCCCGCGGCGGCGCCTCCGTGGACGACGGCGTCAAGGTCGACCTCTGGGTGAGCCGCGGGCCGCTGCACATCCCGTCACCCGACCTCACCGGCCTGGCCGCGAGCGTCGCCCGAGAGCCAGCTGCAGAAGGTGTCCCTCAACGCCAGGAGCCGCCGGGCCGCGTCGGACACGGCGCCCAAGGGCCAGATCTTCAGGCAGGCCCCGGCCGCCGGGGCGACGGTCCAGCGCGGCGACACCGTGACCTTCTGGGTGAGCAGCGGACCGCCCAAGGTGTACGTGCCTGACGTCGTCGGCCTCTCCCAGGGTGACGCCAAGGCGCAGCTCGAGGCTGAGGGCTTCG
This sequence comes from uncultured Thermoleophilia bacterium, assembly GCA_963739595.1. Lineage (GTDB taxonomy): Bacteria > Actinomycetota > Thermoleophilia > UBA2241 > UBA2241 > CAIXSE01. The sequence continues at coordinate 174 of CAVUBA010000002.1, read as the reverse complement.
TCGTGAGCTCGGACTACGTGGCCGGGTGGGGCACGATGCCCGGCGACGTCGTCGGTCAGGATCCTGAGGCCGGCACCCGCGGCCGCGCCGGCGACGAAGTCGTGATCCAGGTCGCCGTCTTCTGATCGGCGGGGCGGCGAGCGTCGGCCCGTCTCGGTCCTGCGTCAGCCCGTC
>CAVUBA010000001.1:0-31486 GCA_963739595.1 uncultured Thermoleophilia bacterium | reverse complement strand
ACGCCGCTACGGCGTGCGATCTCGTCGACCACGGGCTCGGGCACGTCGCCGAACTCGTCCTCGGTGCGCTGCAGCAGCGCGATGAGGTTGCCGTGCGCGTCGCCCTCGTCGACGATGACGGCGACCCGTCGAGAGGTCGAGATCGTCGGCGGCCGTGGTGCTACCCTGCTCGGACGGGCTACTCGCCTGTGCATCGCATCAACTCCGCGTCACGTCCCACGTTCGTCGGGCGGCCGGCGCAGCGTCGTGCTCGCCCTCCCGACCACCTATTGAACCACGTCGCGCCGGCGCGCGCGCGCCGGCGTCGGGCGCCCGCCCGCGCCACGACGGTCGGTCAGCTCACCCCGGTCTGCGCCTTGCAGGCCGCGAGCGCGTTCTTGAGCAGTATGACGTTAGTCACGGGACCGACGCCGCCGGGCACCGGCGTGGCGCAGCCGGCGACCTCGAGGACGCCCTCCCACTCGAGGCTGCCGACCTGCTTGCCGTCGGCCCCGCGCATCGTGGTGACGTCGATCACCACGGCGCCCGGCTTCACCATGTCCTCCTTGATGAGGTTGCGCACCGGCGCCGCGCTGATGAGGACGTCGGCCTCGCGGCAGGCGGCCGGCACGTCCTTGCTGAACACGTGCACGACGTGGACCGAGGCGTTGCGGTTGAGGCACAGCAGCGCGACCGGCTTGCCGACGATGTTGGAGTGGTCCACGATCGTCACGTCGAGTCCCTGGAGCTCGACGCCCTCGCGGTCGAGGATCTCGATGCAGGCCGATGGGCGTCGCCGGCGCGAACAGCTGGTCGCCGAGCAGCACGTGGCCGATGTTGGCCGGGTTCACGCAGTCGAGGTCCTTGACGGGCGCGATGGCGTTGAACACCGTGTTCTGGTCGATGTCGCCGGCCATCGGCATGAGCGCCAGGATGCCGTGCACGTCGGGGTCGGCGTTGAGCTTGTCGATAAGAGCGAGCACCTCGGCCTCGCCGGTGCCGGCCGGCAGCGTGTTGTTGAAGTAGTCGAAGCCCACCGTCGCCGGTGTTCTTCTCGATCTGGCCGCGGTAGAACTGCGCGCCGCCGTCGTCGCCCACCAGGATGGTGGCGACGCCCGGCTTCACGCCGCCGGTCGCCAGCTTGGCGACCTCGGCCTTGATCTCTTCGCGGACCTGCTCGGCGATCGCCTTGCCGTCGATGATCTGAGCTGCCATTGCTCCCTCTCGTGTCTCGTCAGGGGATGCGTTCAGAGCTTGGAGAGCGTGATGGCGAGGACCTCGGCGCGCAGCGCCGCGGCCTCGGCCTGGATCGCGTCGATCTCGGCCGCCGCCGTGCGCCACGTAGGCGGCGTCCTTGATGGAGCCGAGGTTGATCCTGCACGTTGAGCGCGGCGCCCACGACGGCGGCCTCGCCGAGGATCGCGCCGATGCCGGCGTCGGTGACCGCCTGCGGGTTGCCGAGCTCGGCCGCGACCTTCGAGAGGCGGCAGACCTCGACGGCCACGCGGCAGATCTCGAGCGGCACGTCGGCGGCGACGATGAGGCCGGCCTGCACGGCCGCCGTGCGCGCCGCCTGCTCCTCCGTCGGTCTCCTTGGGCATGCTTGTACGCGTCGATGACGCCGTTGTAGGCGGTGGTGTCGTCCTGCAGGAGCTGCTCGAGGCGCTGCGCGAGCCGCCTCGGAGCGCGCCGACGAGCGCGATGCATCTCGGTCCTCGACGGCGGCGAACTTCTCGCGCCCGCGCGTGAGGTTGCAGACCATGCCGACGAGCGCCGCGCCGAGAGCGCCGACGCAGGCGGAGACGCTGCCGCCGCCGGGCGCCGGCTTGTTGCTGGCGGCGTCGTCGAGGTAGACCTGCAGTGGTTCAGTCGCGTAGATCGGTGGGTGCCGTCGCTCACCGTGTACCTCCGATGTGGGCCGGCCGGGGCGGGCGGCGATGCCGCCGGGCCGCCCGGAGCCGCCGGGGCGGCTCCGCGGGGCGCCGCCGCCGTCAGGCGGCCGGCGCCCCGGGGTCGCTCGTCAGTCGCTCAGAACAGGCCGATGATGCGGCCGGTCTCGACGTCGATGTCGACGTCCACGGCCGCCGGCCGCTTGGCCAGGCCGGGCATGGTGCGCATCTCGCCGAGCAGCGGGTAGAGGTAGCCCGCGCCGGTGGCCGGCCGGATGTCGCGGATCGGCACGCGGAAGCCGCGCGGCCGGCCCTTGAGCGCCGGGTCGTGGCAGAGCGAGAGATGCGTCTTGGCCATGCAGATCGGCAGCTTGTCGAGGCCCTGCTCGGTGAACTGCTTGATCTTGGCCTCGGCCTCGGGCAGGTAGTCCACGCCGTCGGCGCCGTAGATCTTGGTGGCGATGGTCTCGATCTTCTCCTTGATGGAGGCGTCGAGCGGAGTAGAGGAACTTGAAGTCGCCGCCCTTGTCGGCGGCCGCCTTGACGACCTCGGCCGCCTCCTGGCCGCCGTCGCCGCCGAGCGCGTGCACGTTGATCGGCACGGCGTCCTCGGCGCCGGCCGCGACGGCCTCCTTGCGCACGATCTCGACCTCGGTGTCGCGGTCGAAGGCGAAGCGGTTGATGCGTGACCACCACGGGCACGCCGAAGAGCTTCATGTTCTCGATCTGCTTGGCGAGGTTCTCGCAGCCCTTCGTCGAGGGCCTCGTTGTTCTCGGCCTTGAGCAGCTCGGGGTCGACCGGCAGGCCGCCGTGCATCTTGAGGGCGCGCATCGTGCAGGTGATGACCACGGCGCTCGGGCGCGAAGCCGCCGTAGCGGCAGATGATGTCCATGAACTTCTCGGCGCCGAGGTCGGCGGCGAAGCCGCTCTCGGTGACGACGTAGTCGGCGAGCTTCATGGCGACCTTGTCGGCGATGATCGAGTTGTTGCCCTGGGCGATGTTGGCGAACGGGCCGGCGTGGATGAGCGCGGCGTTGCCCTCGAGCGTCTGCATGAGGTTCGGCTTGATGGCGTCCTTGAGGAGCACCGTCATGGCGCCGCCGGCGCCGATGTCGTCGGCGGTCAGCGGCTTGCCGCGCCGTGTTGTAGCCGAAGGTGATGCGGCCGAGGCGCTCGCGCAGGTCCTTGAGCGACGGTCGCGAGGCCGAGGATGGCCATGACCTCGCTGGCGACGGTGATGTCGTAGCCGGTCTGGCGCGGGATGCCGTTGAGGCGTGCCGCCGAGACCGTTGACGATCTCGCGCATGGCGCGGTCGTTGAGGTCGACGCAGCGGCGCCACGAGATGGTGAGCGGATCGATGTCGAGCTCGTTGCCGTGCATGAGGTGGCTGTCGACCATGGCGGCGAGCAGGTTGTTGGCCGATGCCGACGGCGTGGATGTCGCCGGTGAAGTGGAGGTTGAGGTCCTCCATCGGGATGAGCTGCGAGTAGCCGCCGCCGGCCGCGCCGCCCTTGATGCCGAAGACCGGGCCGAGGGAGGGCTCGCGCAGGGCGAGCATGGTGTCGATGCCGATGGCGTTCATCGACTCGGAGAGGCCGACGGCCGTGACCGTCTTGCCCTCGCCGAGCGGCGTCGGGGTGATGGCCGTGACGTCGATGATCTTGCCGTCGGGCTTGTCCTTGAGGCGGTCGAGCAGGGCCATGTAGTCGATCTTGGCCTTGTAGCGACCGTAGAGCTCCAGCTCGTCCTCGAGGATGCCGGCCTTCTCGGCGATCGCCTGGATGGGCTGCATGGTCGGCGGCCTGGGCGATCTCGATGTCGCTCGGCACCGGGGACTTGCGAACGAATTTCGCAGAACTCAACGCGTCCTCCTTTGGTCTCCACTATCCCGCGCGTCTCGCTATGCTGCGGGCCGGACTGTCGCGCGGGGGCGAAATCCGGCGCCTTGTGCGCGATTCTACTAGTGCGGCACAAGAGCGGTCAATTTCGAACATGGGCTTGTCCGGGGGGCCGGACTGACCTTGGACGCGGGGTCAGCGGTCGCAGCCTTCCCGGCCCTCGGGCGACGTCGACGCAAGCTGCTCAGGAGCCGCTGAAGCGGCTGCGCGCCGCCGACTGCGCGGCCTCGTAGACGACCCGCGCGGGCCGGCCGACGGCCGCGGCCACGCGGCGCACGTCCTCGTACTCGGGCGAGACGGTGGCGAGACGTCCGCCGACGAAGCCGAGGCGGACGCCGACCTTGAGCTTGCCGATCTTGACGCTCTCCCGCCGCTCCTCGACGTACTCGCGGTCACACGGGCACGACGCGCACGCCGAAGGTCGAGGTCTCGGCGAAGACCGCCTGCGCGAGGCGCTCGCGGTCGGCCGCAGCCCGCGAGCACGTGCAGGACGACTCCGGGGCGGCCCTTCTTCATCAGCGCCTGGCTCATCCACACGTCGAGCGCGCCGGCCTCGCGCAGCGCGTCGGCGGCGTGCGCCAGCAGCTCCGGGCGTCATGTCGTCGATGTTGGCCTCGAGCACGACGTGGTCGCCGGGACCGTGGCCCCGCGGGCGCCGCAGCGGCATCGGGGACGCCGGCCGGACCGGCCTCCGCCTCGTCCGGGACCACGGCCGGGTCGACGAGCACGGCGCGCAGCACGTTGGGCCGGCCGGGCACCTCGCGGCGGCCGGCGCCGTAGCCCACGCGCTCGACGCGGCCGGCGGGCACGCCGCCGAAGGCCTCGGCGTAGTGGGCGAGCAGGGCGGCGCCGGTGGGCGTGGTCAGCTCGCCGAGCGGAGCGGCCGGCGTCTCGCCTGCCGGCACGGCCGAGGCGCCGCCGGAGGTCGGGAGCCCGGCGAGCAGCGAGAGCACGGCCGGAGCGGGCACGCTCAGCCGGCCGTGCGCCGTCTCGATCTCGCCGTCGCCCAGCGCCGGCGGCGACGCGACGATCTGCTCCGGCGCAAGCTTCGCGAGCAGTGTCACCGCGCAGATGAGGTCCACGGCCGTATCGACGTCGCTCAGCTCGTGCAGGTGCTCTTCTTCTTCGCCACGCCCGTGCACCTCGGCCTCGGCCGCGGCCATGCGCTCGGCGATCGAGGCGACGGTATCGGTGGCGGGCTGCCCGAGGTCGGAGGCGTACAGCGACAGGATCAGTTCGTCGAAGGTCGCGAAGCCGGGCTGGTCGGCGACCTTGAACGCCAGAGCGGCGAACCCGCCGCGGCGCACGTCCTCGATCTGCACGAGCCGCGGGTCGATGCCGGCCGAGGCCAGCGCCGGGCGCAGCACGTCGTCGAGGGGGCCGGGGTCGGCTTCGCGAGCCCCGGCCAGCGAGAGCAGCGCGCCGGCGAGCATGTCGCCGCTGATGCCGCTGGAACAGTCCAGGTACAGGATCATGGCCGTCACTTTATCGCGTCGTCACGTCTGAGGAAGACTCTGCCCCCGTTCGGCGCACGCCGGACACCGGGTGTGCGCCTCCCATCGGCACGTCCAGCCGGATGCATGAGGCTCTGTCGCCGTCGCCCCGCGTCCTCTACAATGCCGGCATGCGCATCGCCCAGCTCGCACCACCGTGGATCACCGTCCCGCCCGAGGGCTACGGCGGCACGGAGTGGGTCGTCCAGCAGCTCTGCGACGGGCTCGTGGCCGACGGCCACGACGTCCGCCTCTACGCCACCGGCGACTCGCACACCGCGGCCGAGCTCTGCGCCCTCTTCCCCACCCAGATGCCCGACCGGATCGGCGTGACGCCCTACGACGCCCGCCAGGTCTCGTTCGCGTTCGCCGACATCGAGCAGGGCGACTTCGACCTCGTCCACGACCACTCCGGGTTCCTCGGCGTCGCCTTCAGCCGCTACCTGGCCACGCCGATGGTCCACACCGTCCACTGCGCCTTCGACGAGTTCGCCTACGGCTTCTACGAGCAGTTCGCCCGCGAGGTCGGCTACATCGGCATCAGCGAGTACCAGCAGTCGATGGCGCCTCCCGGCATGAGCTGGGCCGGCCTCGCCTACAACGCCATCGCCGTCGAGCAGTGGCCGTACACCCCCGAGAAGGACGACTACCTGCTCGCCTTCGGCCGGGTGTGCGAGGCCAAGGGGTTCCACCACAGCATCGAGACGGCCAAGCGGCTCGGCCGCAGGCTCATCATGGCCGGCGTGCTGCAGGAGCCGTACCGCGAGTACTTCGAGGAGCAGATCGAGCCGCACATCGACGGCGAGCAGATCGTCTACGAGGGCGAGGTGAGCGACGCGCGCAAGCGCGAGCTGTTCGCGCACGCGCACGCGTTCGTCTTCCCCATCACGTGGCCGGAGCCGTTCGGGCTCGTGATGATCGAGGCCATGGCCTGCGGCACGCCGGTCGTGGCCATGCGCCAGGGCTCGGTGCCGGAGGTCGTGGACGACGGCGTCACCGGGTTCGTCGTGGACGACTTCGAGGATTTCGTGGCGGCAGTGGGCCGGGTCGGCGAGATCGACCCGGCGGTCTGCCGCCGCACCGTCGAAGAGCGGTTCACCGTCGAGCGCATGGTCGCCGACTACGAAGCGGTCTACCGGCGCTACCTCGGGGTGTGAACGGCGCCGGAGGGGCACCGCTCCACGGCGCGAGAGCGCTCGCCGTCTACCTGAGCGACGGACGCGGCGCGGGCGGCGAAGCCCATCCCGCGCCTCTCTTCCTCTGCGGCGACGCCGCCGAGACGCTCCGCCTCTTCCCCGCCGCGTCCGTCGACTGCGTCGTCACCAGCCCTCCCTACTTCGGCCACCGTCGCTACGCCGGCGGCGGCATCGGCGCCGAGGGCGTCTGGCAGGACTACGTGGACGCCCTCGGCGCCGTCACCGCCGAACTGCTGCGGACGCTCAAGCCCACCGGCTCGCTGTGGCTGAACCTCGGCGACACGTACCGGGGCAAACGCCAGCTGGGCATCCCGTGGCGCGTCGCCTTCCACCTCACCGACGACCAGGGATGGACGCTGCGCAACAGCGTCGTGTGGCACAAGGTCAAGGGCGGCCCCGACACGAGCCGCGACAAGCTGCGCAACGTGCACGAGCTCCTGTTCCACTTCGTGCGCCGGCCCAGGGGCTACTTCTACGACGCCGACGCCGTCCGGCGCACGCCCGGCACGGCGCGCGTGGAGAACGGCGCCGTCGTCTCCGCCACCGGCGTCAGCGGCGTGCGCTACCGCCGCCAGATCGAGCTCTCGACGTCGCTGGACGAGCTCGAGAAGGCGGCGGCGCTGGCGGCGCTCGAGGAGACGCTCGGCGAGGTCGCCGCCGGCCGCCTCGCCGACTTCCGCATGGTCATCCGCGGCCGCCAGCGCGCGACGCACTCGGACGTGGGCGCCGTGTCGGGCCGCGCTCGCGAGCTCGAGGAGCGCGGCTTCTACTTCCTCCGCTACCACCCCGGCGGCGAGCAAGCCCGGGGACGTGTGGGACATCCTGCCCGAGGACACGCAGGGCCGGGGAGCCTCACTTCGCGCCCTTCCCGGCCGACCTCTGCCGCATCCCCATCCTCGCCACGTGCCCGAAGGACGGCGTGGTGCTCGACCCGTTCTGCGGCACCGGGACGGCCATGGTGGTCGCGGCGCAGCTCGGCCGCCGCTCGGTCGGCATCGACCTCGCCGAGGAGTACCTGGCGCTCGCGCGGGACCGCGCCGCGTCGCACTGAGCCGCACCGCGACCGGCATGTGACCGCCCGGTCACGTCGTGTAGTATTCGCGCCGGAGACGACCCGCTGGTGCGACGAGGAGGAACCGGCTCATGCCCGAAGGCAACATCAACGCCGAAGTCGCGGAGAACCTGCGCGAGCACGGCGCTCACCACGAGGACGAGGCCCACGAGCCGAGCAGGCGGCGCATCGAGACCATCGAGATCCTCGAGGCCATCCTGCTCGCCATCGTGGCGATCGTGACCGCGCTGAGCGGGTACCAGGCGGCGCGCTGGGACGGCGAGAGCGCCAAGGAGTACGCGACGTCGTCCAGGCTGCGCGTGGAGGCCAGCAACTCGTTGCTCACCGCCAACCAGAGCTCATCTACAACTCCGTCGACCTTCACAGCCTGGCTGCAGGCCTACGCCGCCAAGGACAAGAACCTCATGTCGCTGCTCGATCGGCGCTTCCTGCCGAACTACAAGAAGGCGTTCGACGCAGTGGGTCGAGCTCGCCCCGTGGACGGCTCCCGGACACGCCGCCGGGTCCGCGCTACATGCCCGGCTACAAGGACCCGCTGGGCGAGCACGCCGCCGAACTCAACAAGGAGGCGTCGCACGCGTTCGACCTCGGCGTCGAGTATCGCGCCACCGGCGAGAACTACGTGCGCATCACCGTCGTCCTCGCCGCGGTGCTGTTCCTGATCGCGATCGGACAGCGCTTCAAGATCCGCGGCGTGCGCTACTCGGTCAACATCGTCGCCGGCGTCTTCCTCGTGTACTGCCTGTACCTGTTCGCGATCTACCCGCACCTCATCGGAGGCTGACACCGGGTCCGGCCGACAGGCGGCGGCGGAGGCTACGCCCCCGCCGCGCCTGGGGTCGACGCCGCCTCCAGGTACGCGCGGACCTCCTGCACCGATGGCACGCGCCGCCGGCACACGACCTTGCCGTCCACGCGCAGCGCCGGCGGCCGGCGCACGCCGCGGGCGATCATCGCGCCGACGTCCTCGATCGCGCCGCACCGTCACCGCGTCGGCAAGGCCGAGCTGCGCCAGCGCCTCGCGGAGGGCGGCCTCGAGCGCGGCGGTGCTGTCGTCCGGGAGTCCGAGCACTTCGATGAGCATGCGGGAGAGCGTAGCGGCGTCCGGGCGGCCCGACATGACCTGCGTCAAGCGCCTCCGGCGAGCTTGGCGGAGATGTCGGCGAACTGCGCCTGGACCCACTTCTCGACGCTGTTCTCCTCGACGACGCGGCGCAGCATGCCGGCGCGCGACTCGCGCTCGTCGGCCGGCATCGTGAGCGCCTTGTACAGCGCGTCCGCCTGCTGCTCGATGTTGAAGGGGTTCACGCCGAGGGCGAAGGCGCCGAGCTCCTCGTAGGCGCCGGCGTACTCGCTGAGCACCAGCACGCCGTCGCGGTGGTTGAGGATCGGGCCCTCCTTGGCCACCAGGTTCATGCCGTCGGCGATCGCGTTGACGAACAGCGCGTCGTACTGCGCGTAGGCCGCCAGCGTGACCGGGAAGTCGTCCTGGATGCGCAGGTCGATGGGCATCCAGTCGGTGGTGCCGTGCCGGGTGTTGACGTCGGCGACGATGCGCTCCACGCGCTCGCGGTAGGTGACGTACTCCTCGACGTCCCCCCGTGAGGGCTGCAGAAGGGCCAGGAAGGTGAAGCGCTCCTTGAACTCCGGGTGCAGCTCGAGGAACCGGTCGAGCGCGACGAAGCCGCGGATGATGTTCTTGCTGAGGTCGAGCCGGTCGACGCGCACCAGCAGGAACTCGCGCCGCTTGGCGAGGAGCTTGCGCTCGGCCGAGCGGGCGCGGCGCGAGTCGGCCGCGGCGCGCAGCGACGCGGGGTCGATGCTCACCGGGTAGGCGCGCACCCAGCACCCTGCGGCCCTCGTACTCCACGGCGTCGCGCTCGGTGTCGACCTTGAGGTCGAGCAGGTCGGCGCAGCAGTGCAGGAAGTTGCGCGCGTAGTGGCGCGTGTGGAAGGCGACGATGTCGTTGCCGAGCAGGCCGCGGAACACGGCCTCGCGGATGTGCCCGGGCAGCACGCGCCAGTAGTCGCTCTGCGGCCAGGGGATGTGGATGAACTGGTGCAGGAGCGCGTCCGGACAGGCGGCGCGGACGTCCGGGGCGACGCAGTAGAGCTGGTAGTCGTGCAGCAGCACCAGCGCGTCGCCGCCGTCGCCGGCCGGGCCGCGGCGCCGGCGCCCGTCGGCCCCCCGGCGCACCTCGTCGACCACGGCCTTGGCGAACAGTTCGTTCACGACGAGGTAGCCGTTGTGCCAGGCGTCCATCTCGTGCGCGCCGATGTCCGGGTGGCGACCGAGGTCCCACAGGTAGTGCTGGATGAACCACAGCATCGGGTTGGAGACGATGTTGTAGTACTTGTGGTAGGCCTCGGGGGACGGGGCGACGTAGCGCACGCGGTACTCGTCGCCGTCCAGGGCGACCTCCACGGCGCGCTCCTCGGCGGCGAGGCGGCGCTCCGCGTCGCTCAGCGCCGCCGCCACCCACGTGCCGGGATGGTGGCGGAGCACCTCCGTGAGGACCGTGACCAGGCCGCCGGGGCCGCGCGTGACGACCGGCTCTCCCGACGGGTCGTCGTGGAACGACACGGGGCCGCGGTTGGCGGCCACCACGAGACGGCGCTGTGCGAGCTCGACACCCTCCACGCCGGTCCCCCTCCGTCGGCTGGTCAGGCCCCTATCGTACCTCGCTCCTCGAGATCGGCGAAGAGCCGCAGGTCGTCGCGCAGCAGGCGCGGCGTGAGGAACTCGCGGCGCACCTTCTCCTTGCCGAGCAGCGCCATCTCGCGATGCTTCGCCGGGTCGTCCATGATCTGCAGGCAGCGCTCGGCGCACTCCGCCGCGGTGTGGACGAGATAGCCGGTGACGCCGTCCTCGATCTGCAGCGGGATGCCCCCGACGTCGCCGCCGATGACCGGCCGGCCCTTCCAGAGGCCCTCGGTCGACGGTCAGCCCGAACCCCTCGCGCGTGGACTTCTGCATGATCACGTCGGCGTGGCTCTGGAACGCGTTGATCTCCACCGAGCCCACGTTGTCGAGGTTGGACAGGATGAAGACGTCCGGGTCGCCGCCCACGTAGGCGATGACGCGCTCGAGGTAGTCCCAGCCCTCCGGGTCGTCGCTGGCCATGGAGCCCACCAGCGCCAGCTGCACGTCCGGGTGCTTGGCCTTGACGGTGCGGTAGACGTCGACCACGCCCAGCGGGTCCTTCCAGGGGTCGAAGCGCGAGACCTGGAGGAGCAGCGGGCGCTCCACGTCGATGCCGAACTGGCGCACGATGTAGGTGGCGTCCTCGGCGGAGAGCTGCATGTTCTTGGGCGCCAGCGGGTCGATGGTCGGGGCGATCTCGCGCACCGGCACGGTGAGGCCCTGGGGCACGTAGTCGGCCAGGGTGTACACGGCCGCGTCGTAGCGGTTGATGGACGGCAGCAGGTAGTCGTACAGGCCCTGGTCCGGCGTGGACGTGTCGATGTGGCAGCGCCAGATCCACCAGGTGGAGCGGTCCTGGCTGCGCGTCACGAAGTCGCGGATGGCCAGCGGCTGCGGGTCGTGGATGACGACGAAGTCGTAGGGCCGCGTGAGCTCGGCCGCGTTGGCGCGGCAGACCTCTTCGTACAGGGCGCGCGACTCGTCGGGGAAGTCCACGGCGTGCCCCTGCAGGCCGTTGTGGAAGCTCTTGGTGACGTTGAAGAACTCGGGAGGCGCGGTGAGGATCTGCCAGTGCGCCTCGAGGCCGATGTCGCTGACGAGCGGCACGAGCGTGTAGAGGATCTCGGCCACGCCGCCGCCGAAGGCGGTGGCGTTGACGTGCAGGACCTGGCGGCCCTTGAGCCGTTCGGCGAGCTCGTCGATCTCGCTCATCAGCTCCTTGGGGACGATGCTTCTGTAGTCGGCCAGCGATTTGCGGCCGACGTTCACTTCGTGCATGTGACCTCCGTCAACAGGGTGGAGGGTAGTACATCACAAGGGTGCCCGTTCGCTAAACTCGTGCTGATGCCATCGTCCTCACCCCACCCCGGCGCCCCCGGGCAGGACCGGCCCTGCCGGACCCGTCCGCGCCGGCCCGGCCGCCGGAGACCGTCACGATCGCGTCGGACGGCGTCGCGCTCGCCGGCCGGCTCTTCCGCCCGGCCGGGGCGCCGCGCGGCGCCCTCCTGGTGTGTCACGGCGCCGGCAGCCGCAAGGAGAACCACGAGCTCATGGGCGAGCAGGCGGCGGCCGCGGGGCTGGCCGCGCTCACGTTCGACTTCCGCGGCCACGGCGAGAGCGGCGGCGAGATGGGGCCGGACGGCTGGCGGGACGCCGTCGCCGCAGGCGAACGGCTCCTCGCGGAGTCCGGCGCCCCGTGGCTGGCGGCGCGTGGAGCCAGCATGGGCGGGTGCATGCTGCTGCTGGCGGCGCGCGCCCGCCCCGCGCTTCTTCCGCTCGCTCGTGCTCCTCTGCCCGGCGGACGGCGCATCGCTGCTCGCCGGGCTGGACGAGCTCGAGCGCGACCCGGGCGGCGCGCCGGGCGGGCCGCAGGGCCGCGAGTACTCGGCCCGCTTCGACGCGGCCGCGTTGCGGCCGTTCCTCGCAGGCCTGGACCTGGTCGCGGCCGCCCGCGGCCTGCCGCGCGTGCTGCTCGCGCACGCGCGCGACGACGACGCGGTGCCGTTCGCGCACAGCGAGCGGCTGGCGGCCGTGCTGGCGCCGCCGTCGCAGTTCATCTGTCTCAGCGAGGGCGGCCATCACGGGCCGGGCCGCTCGCCCTGCGTCGCGCGCGCGACCATCGACTGGGTGCTGGCGAACGGCGAGGCGTGAGCGCGAGGAGTGAGGAGCGCGGCGACCGGGCGCGGCCCGTCGTCCGGGCCTGCGCCGGCGACGCTAGCGGGACGGCCGGCGGCGCGCGCCGGCGGCGTGGTCCTGGTGACCGGCGAGGCCGAGCCAGCGCAGCCGTGCCTGCATCGCCTGGCGGCTGACGTCGAACCGGTCGGCGAGACGGCCCACGTCGCCTCCGTGCTCGACCACGGCCGCCCGCACGAGGTCCTCGGGCATGAGGAGCTCGGCCGCGAACTGGTCGGCCTCGCGCTCCTGCAGCTGCCACGCCTCGTTGACGGCGCCGCCGCGCTCCGGCGCGAGCCGCCCCGGATGCAGCACGAAGTGGCCGATCTCGTGGGCGATCGTGAACCGGCGGCGGCGTTCGTTCGAGGCGCCGCGCACCACGATCGCGTGGCCGTCGCCCACCGGCTGGAGAGCGCCCTCGCTGAGGAACGGCTCGCCGGTGGTCTGGACGACCTCGAGGTTGAGCGCGCTCACGACGTCGCGCAGCGAGACGGGCTCGCGCGAGACGCCGGCGCTCTGCAGCAGGCGCGCGGCCTGCCGGCGGATGTGGGCGGAAGAGTGACTCACCAGGGTTCCTCGGCGGAGATACTACCACCGCGCCCGGACGGTCATGCCGCGGCGCTGCAACCTGCCCGGCTCAGGCCGGCGGCGGACCGCCCGGCGTCAGGCGAACAGCGGCAGCACGCGGGCGACGATGCCGCCGACGAGCAGCGCGATCCCGATGGTGCCGGCGCAGATGACGGCGGTGCGCCGCCACCCCAGCTCGCGCCCCAGCACCGCGATCGTGGCCACGCAGGGGATGTAGAGCGCGTTGACGATCGCGTAGGTGACGATCTGCGAGGTGGTCATGAACGAGGAGATGCCGGCCACGGCCCCGCCGGCCTGGACGGCGGCGAAGACCAGCAGCAGCTGCAGCGCCAGCTCCTTGCGGAGCACCGCGAACACGAGCGTCAGCCCGGCCACCATGGGCAGCAGCAGCCAGCCCTCGACGATGGGCTTGAGCACCGTGCCGAGATGCCACACCCAGCCCGTCTCGTAGAGCACGCCGAGGGCCATGCTGCCGAGCAGGATGATGGGGGCGGCGTCCCAGACGAACTCGCGGAAGCGCCGCCAGGTCTTGCGCGCCACCTGGCGGAGCACCGGGCGGCGGAACGGGAACATCTCCATGACCAGGACGCCCTTGTCGCCGGGCATGAGCCGGTTCATCCCGAGCCCGGCGATGATGATGACGACGATGATCACCGCGTAGGTGAGCAGCGGCGTACTGCCAGCCGGCCACGCCGGCCACGGCCCCGATGATGACCGCCGTCCTCGCGCTGCACGGCGTGAGCGTGGCGAGCACGGCGGCGATGGTGCGCTCGCGCTTGCTGGTCAGCGAGCGTGTGGCGATGATCGCCGGCACGTTGCAGCCGCCGGCGGCGATGAGCGGGATGATCGCCCGTCCGTGCAGGCCGATGCGGTGCATGATGCGGTCGCTGAGGAACGCGGCGGCGTTCATGTAGCCGGTGTCCTCCACCAGCGCGAGGATGAAGTAGAAGGTGAGGATGTAGGGGATGCCGACGGCGAGCGTCGCGAGGATGCCGCCGTCCACCCCCCAGAGGACGACCTTGCCCACCGTGCCGTCGCCGAAGATCGCCGTCACCACGTTGATGACGGCCGGCGAGATCCAGGCCGTCCAGGCGGCGGTGAGCACGCGCGCCAGCAGGTCGCCGACGATGAAGAGCGTGGCGAACACGGCGGTGATCACGCCCAGCATGATCGGGATGCCGGTGCGCGGCGCGGTCGTGAGGCGCCACCAGCGGTCGGCGGCGGCGCGGGTGTCCTGGGCCGCCGCCGCGAGCGCGCGCGCCTCGGCGTGCCGCGCCTTGGAGATCTCGAGCGCGAGGCCCTCGTCGGCCTCGGTGAGGAAGCCGCCGGCGCCGAGGCCGACCAGGGCGGCGACGTCCGCGTCTCCCTCGAGGACGGCGATGGCCGCCGCCCGGGGATTGAGGCCGCCGGGCGCGTGCAGACCGTCGTCCGACCGCTCGGCGACGTAGAGCGCGACTTCTTCGACCCGCTGCTCCACCGGCGCCGGCAGCGGGGTGCCCGTCGTCTCACCCAGGCCGCCGCCGGCGCTCACGCGCAGCACGGCGGCCTCGAGCTCCACCAGGCCCTTGCCCTTCGGCGCGACGGTGGGCACGACGGGGACGCCGAGGTCCCGCGAGAGCACCTCGGCGTCCGGGGTGCGCCCGCGGCGCTTCGCCTCGTCCGAGAGATTGAGCGCGACGACGACGCGGTACCCGAGGTCGAGGAGTTGGAGCGGGAGGTACAGGCTCCGCGCGAGGTTGGTGGCGTCGGCCACCGCGACGATGACGTCGGGCCGGCGCTCGAGCAGCGCGCCGCGGGCGGCCTGCTGGTCGTCGCCCGGCCCGTCCAGCGAGTAGCTGCCGGGCAGGTCGACGACCTCGATGGGCCGCCCCTCCCAGCGCGTGCAGACGGTGCAGGCGTCGACGCTCACGCCGGCGCAGTTCGCGGTCTCGCGCGAGGAGCCGGTGAGCGAGTTGAACAGCGAGGACTTGCCGACGTTGGGGTTGCCGGCGACGCAGACGACGAGCGGGTCAGGGGCCGGACACGCGGCCGCCTCACGGCGGCTCTGGCGGAGCGTCGTGGCCACGGGCGTCAGCCGCGCACCATGATCTTGTCGGTCACCTCGCGCCCGAGGGCGTACTGTGAGCCGCCGACGCGGACGAGCAGCGGGCCGTTGAACGGCGCGACGCTCTCCACGGCGACCGGCGTGTCGGGGAGCAGGCCGAGCGACGCGAGGTAGCGCAGCAGGTCGCTCTTCTCCTCGGTGATGCAGCCGATGACGGCGTTCTCGCCGGGCTCGAGCCCCGACAGCGGGCGCAGGTCCTGCTCGGGGAGAGAACCGTCTTCGGCGGGGATGACGTGGCCGTGCGGGCAGGTGAGCGGGTTGCCGAGCTGCTGCCGCGAGGCGAGCCTCGACCTCGGGGCTGAGGACGTGCTCGAGCTTGCAGGCCTCCTCGTGGACCGCATCCCACGGCATGTCGAGGTAGTCGACGAGGAACCGCTCGCTCAGGCGATGTCTGCGCACCAGCGTGGCGCCCTCGACGTTGCCCTCCTCGGTGAGCGCGATGCCACGACCCTCGGCCGGCTCCTCGACGAGGCCGGCCGCGCGCAGGCGGCCGAGCATCTCGGACACGGACGGCGGGGCCACTCCGAGCTCGCCGGCCAGCCGCTTGACGGTCACGGGCTCCGCGCCGAGCTGCAGCTTGAAGATGGCCTCGAGATACTCCTCGGCGCTCTGCGTGCGTGTGGTCACGGGGCGGCTCCAGTGTGCTGCGGTGGGTGAGGCGGGAGGCCCATGCGGGGCCCGCCTCCGGCTCGTCATTAGGATACCCTAACTATCGGCATGAGGGAATCCTGACTTTAGTCAAGAGGATGGCCGACCAGGGGTACTGAGGAGCGGCGAACGCAGGAGCACGGAGAAGCGCCGCAGGGGCACCCCTGGGAGGACGGGCTGGAGCGGATGACGGGGCTCGAACCCGCGATCTTCAGCTTGGGAAGCTGACGTGCTACCAGCTGCACCACATCCGCTCGAGGGCACTATCTGACCATAGCGGCGGCGGAGCCGCAAGCTGCGGCCGCCCCGCCGCGACGCGCGCTCTAGCCTTGGGACTCCGAGAGCCGCAGGCAGGCGAGAAAGCCCCTGTAGACCTCCGCGAACGTGTCGCCGGCGATCTCCAGCGTGCGCCCGTCGAGCCGCGTCGTGCCCGGGCAGGTCTCGGCGAGGTCGCAGAACTGCACGCGGGTGAAGGTGAGCCGGAGGGGCTCGCCGTTCCAGGCGAGCGGCGCCGGCTTGGTCCTGGCCCGGAGCGCCGCCTCGACGTCCGCCCTGATGCGGTCGCGCGCCTCGTCGGGGACGCACAGCGCCGCCGCCTCGCGGCGAACGCCGGTCTTGACCACCGTGGCGGTGATGCCGGGGACGAGCGCCCGAGCCTCCCCGGCGGCCTTGTCGTCACCCGAGAGATAGAGCGCCGGCACGCCGGACTCGCCGGCGAGCAGAGCGGCCACGCCGAACTCGCCGACCTCGAGTGCGCCCACCCGGGCGCCGTACACCTTGTAGTTCCACGTGTGCTCGAGGACCGCGCCCTGACGTGCCCGCCATGGCGTGGTAGCCGACGAAGAGCGCGCCGTCGCAGTCCGGGCCGAGCCCCTCGAGCATGCTGCCGGGCGCCGGAGAGCCGCTCACGAGCGTGGCGAAGCCGGGCAGGTCCGACGGGTCGAGGTTGCGGCCGTCGTCGTGCGCGTCGCAGATCACGACCTCGCGGCGCCGGCCGCGGCGCAGCCCTCGAGGACGGCGTCGAGGTCGGCGCGCATGTGGGCGCGGGCGCGCTTCGCGGGCGCGCCCTCCCGCGCCGTGTCCGCCTCGGACACCACGCCGCGAGATCCCTTCGAGGTCGATGGCGATGAACAGCTTCACGGGGCGCCTCCCTCGGGCGTCGTCAGGTACGGTCTGCGGCGACGGGTCCGGCGGCGCCGACGCGGCGCGCCAGCGCGGCGACCAGGCGCGCCGCCGCCTCGAGATCGTCCACGCGCGCGACCTCGAACGGTGAGTGCATGTAGCGCATCGGCAGGCCGATGGTGAGCGTCGTCGTCGTGCCGGCGGCCATGAGCTCGTCGGCGTCGGTGTCGGTCTGGCCCGGATAGGCCTTGATCTGCACCTGGACGCCGTCGGCTTCAGCGACCTCGCGCGCGAGCGCCACGAGCCGCTCGCTGCTGCCCGCGCCGCGGCTGAGCACGGGGCCGGCGCCCAGCTTCACCTCGCCGGCCAGCTCCTTGGCGTCGGCGGCCGGCGTGTCGCTGCAGAAGTCGCCGTCCAGCACGATCAGCACGTCCGGGCGCAGCCGCAGCGCCAGCGCCTTGGCGCCCATGAACGTCGTCTCCTCGTGCACGGTGGCGAACCCGGTGAGCCTGGCGGCGCCCGGGGCCTCCGCGTAGAGCTCGAGCGCGCGGATCATCGCGTACACCCCCGCGCGGTCGTCCAGCGCCTGGGTGGCGACCACGCCCGGTGAGAGCTCGACGAAGTCGGGCGTGAACGTGATGGAGTCGCCGATGGCGACGCGCGCGAGCGCCTCGTCGCGCCCGCGCGCGCCGATGTCGAGGAACTGCTCGTGCAGCTCGGGCGCGGAGCGCCGCTCCTCCAGGGGGACGATGTGGCCAGGCTTGCGGCCGCCGACGGCGTGCACAGCGCCCGAGCGGCCGTGGATCACGAAGTGGCGGCCGGGCACCAGCAACGGAGCCACGCCACCGATGCGTTCGACGAAGATGTAGCCCCCGTCGTCGACGTGCGTGACGATGAGGCCGATCTGGTCGGCGTGCGCGGCGATGGCGACCAGCGGGCCGCTCTCCGGCCCGACCCCCAGCCACACGTTGCCCAGCGGGTCGCCCTCGGCCACGCCCAGCGGCGCAAGGCGTCGGCGGACGACGTCCTGCACCGCGGCCTCGAACCCGGTCGGGCCCGGCGTCAGGCACAGAGTCCGCAGCAGATCGATATGGTCTGTCACCGTCACTCCCCGGTCGGAATCCGCCTGCACGCTGAGGAATTGCCTAGTCTATGGCACGGGCGTGAGTTTGTGGTTAAAGGGAATACGTAGCATGTCATACGTACTGGACAGCGATTGGGGCACGCGGCGACGGACACACAACGACGGGCACGGCGGAGGGAGTCCTGATGGACGAGGCAAGACCGAAGTGGCTGCGCAGCACAAAGGGCGCGCCCTTCACGGGCATCGGATCGCTTGAGGCGGACATCCTGGCGGTCGTCTGGGAGAAGGACGAGACCACGGTGCGCGCGGTCTACGAGACGCTGCGCGAACGCAGGACGATCGCCTACACGACCGTCATGACGGTCATGAACAACCTCGTGAAGAAGCACCTGCTCACGCAGGACAAGACCGCCATCGCGTATGTGTACACGCCGGCCATCCCCGGGCGCGAGGTGGCGCAGACGGTGCTCGAGAGCGTCGTCCACAAGCTGATCGACGACAAGACGGGCACGGCCATCTCGATGCTGCTCGGCCTGGACACGGACCTTCCGCCGGAGCAGCTCGACGAGCTCCGCGCCTGGGTGCGCGACAGGTCCGGCGGCTGAGAGCCGCGGGCCGGCGGACGCTCGTCCGCCCCGGCCCCGCTCACATCGATTCGGGCGCGCTGACGCCGAGCAGGCCCAGCCCGGAGGCCAGCGTCGTCCGCACGGCACTGCACAGCCCGGCGCGGAACGCGGCCACGTCGGCGTCGTCGCTGAGTACGCGGCAGTGCCGGTAGAACACGTGGAACTCGGCCGCAAGCTCCCCCAGATACCCGTGCACGCGGTGCGGCGAGCGCGTATCCGCCGCGCTCAGCAGCACGCCCGGGAAGCGCGCGAGGGCCTGGAGCAGCGAGCGCTCGTGCGGGCCCACGGTCACGGCCGGGACGGCTTCGCCCTCCGGCCGCTCCCCCTCCCCCGGCAGGTTGCGCAGGATGCTGCAGATGCGCGCGTGCGCGTACTGCACGTAGTACACGGGGTTCTGGTTGGTCTGCTGGACGGCGAGGTCGATGTCGAGGTCCAGCGTGGTGTCGTGCGACCGGCCGACGAGCAGGAACCGCGCCGCGTCCACGCCGATGGCGTCGATGAGGTCGTCCACCGTGACGATGTCGCCGCGGCGCTTGCTCATCCGCCGCGACTCACCGCTCTCGAGGAGGTTCACCAGCTGGCCGATGATCAGCTCGAGCTTGTCCGGATCGTGCGGCGGCAGCGCCGTGAAGGCCGCCTTCATCCGCGGCACGTAGCCGTGGTGGTCGGCCCCCCAGACGTCGATCATGTGCGCGAAGCCGCGGTCCATCTTGTCGCGGTGATAGGCGATGTCGCTGAGGAAGTACGTGGGGTCGCCGGTCTGGCGGACCAGGACCCGGTCCTTGTCGTCGCCGTACCGGGTCGTCGTGAGCCACACCGCCCCGCCCTCATCGTAGAGGAGGCTCTCGCGGTCCAGGTCGGCCAGTGACTTGCCGACCTCGCCGCCGAATCCGCGGTGGACGCCGTCACCCGCGTACAGCGAGCTCTCCGGCGTCCACACGTCGAACGGGACGCGCAGGTGCTCGAGCGTCACGCGGAACTGCGCCAGGATCGCATCGCGGCCCCAGACCTTGAACGCGCCGGTCACCTCGGCCGGCAGCGCGGTGACGTCCGGGGCGACCGCCTCGAGCGCCGCCTTGTAGCGGTCGCCCACGACGGCGATGAACTCGTCGGCGAGGTCCAGCAGGTAGTCGCCCAGGTACCCCTCCTCGGGGACCGGCGTCTCGAGGCCGAGCCGCTGCCCGTAGCGGGCGGCGAGCGACTGGCCGAAGCGCTGCATCTGCGTGCCGTAGTCGTTGACGTAGAACTCGCGCGTGACGTCGTGGCCGACGAAGGCGAGGATGCGGCACAGCGCGTCGCCGTAGGAGGCGTACCTGGCGTGACCCACGTGGAGCGGCCCGGTGGGGTTCACGCTCACGAACTCGACGTTCATCTTGAGGCGCTGCGGCTCGGGCAGGGCCCCGCGGCCGTAGTCGCCGCCCTCGGCCAGGAGCCTGTCGAGCGCGCCGCGGTACCACGCGTCGTTCAGGAACAGGTTGAGGAAGCCGGGCCCGGCGACCTCGAAGCGGTCGCAGACGCCGGCGCCCGCGTCCGCGAGCCAGCGGGCGCCGACCGCCTCGGCCAGCTCACGCGGCACGCGGCCGGCGCGCTTGGCCGTGATCAGCGCCGCGTTGGTCGTGACGTCGCCGTGCTCCGGGCGCGCCGGGAGCGACAGCTCGACGGCCGGCGCCTGGACCTCGGCCCCGCCGGCGGTCAGTTCTTCCTCGAGCGCGGCCTGCAGCGAGGCCGCGAGTCCGTTCAGGTCGTAGAGATCGTCGCTCATCGTCCACCATCACTGTGTAGGCGCCGGCCGGGCGGCCGGCGCCCGCTGATTCTATCCGCCCGGGCGGCGCGACGCGACGGCGGCACGCCGGCGAGGCGGCGCAGCGCGGAGCGGGCCTCGCGTCAGTGGTGGTACGGCTCGCCGCGGAGGATCTTGCCGGCGCGGAACAGCTGCTCGAGCAGCACCACGCGCGCCAGCTGGTGCGGCAGCGTCATCGCGGAGAGCGACAGCGCGTCGGTGGCCCGGGCGCGGACCTCGGCGGCGAGCCCCAGGGAGCCGCCGATCACGAAGCCGGCGCCGCCGCGCTCGAACGCGCGCTGCAGACGCGCGGCGAACGCCTCGGTGTCGAGCGCGGCGCCTTCCACGACGAGCGCCGAGACGGCGGGCGCCTGCGGCCACGCCGCGAGCAGGCGCTTGCCCTCTTCGCGCAGCACCTCGGCCTCGCTGCGGCCGCGGAGCGCCACCTCCTTGACCTCGCGCACGGTCACCGTCACGTGCGGCTTGAGGAGATCGAGGTAGTGCTGTGCGGCGGGCGCGAGATCGCGGTGCAGCGACCCGACGACGAGGAGCTCGACGCGCGCCGCCACCGGCTGCTCAGGAGCGCGGCGGACCGGAGTAGAACGCGACACGGCCCGGCCCCCCGATCCGGGCCGTGTACATGGTCGTCGCCGCCTTGGCGACGAGCTCCTCGGCGGAGCGGCCGTCGTCGGGGAAGCTCGCGACGCCGGCCGAGGCGGTGAGGGCGATGGCCCTGCCGTCCGTCTCGACGGCCAGCTGCTGCATCGCCCCGAGCACCCTGGCCAGCACGGCGTCGGCCTGCTGGTCGGCCGTCTCGGGCAGCACCAGCAGGAACTCGTCGGCGCCGTAGCGGCAGACCAGGTCGCAGCTGCGCAGCTGGGCGGTGAGCGCGGCCGCCCAGTGGCGCAGCACCTCGTCCCCTGCCTCGCGGCCGGCGGTCTCGTTGACGACGGCGAAGTCGTCGAGGTCGATCATCACGAACGCGACCTGGCGACCGTGCCGCTCCGCCCGCGCCAGCTCGAACGCCGCGCGCTCACGCAGGTGGCGGAAGTTGAGCAGCCCGGTGAGCGGGTCGTGCGTCTCGTGCTCGCGGCGCTCGTGCAGCAGGCGCAGGTTGTCGAGGGCGACGTCGGCCTGGTCGGCGAGCTGCGTGAGGAGCCGGCGCTGCTCGTCAGGGTGGAACCCGTTCTCCTGGTACAGGTACCCGACCGTCTTCTGGCCGGCGTACCCCTCGAACTGGCACACGGTGTCGCCGAGACCCCAGCACATGGTCTCCTTGGTGAGGACCTCGGTGCCGGTGATGCCCTCGAGGACGCCGTCGATGATGCCGCGCTCCACGTCGCAGACGGGCGTGCCCGTGGGCGGCAGATGTTCGCAGCTCAGGCAGCGACTGAGCTTGACGAGCACGCGCTCCTCGTCGAGCTCCACCTCGAGATCGCCGAGCTTCATCTGCGCGAACCAGTCCTTGAGGCCCTGGATGGAGGTGATGCCGAACTCGCGGCTGGCGCGCTTGCTCGCGAGGTAGATGGCAGGGCCCGCGCTCTCGCCGAGGATCTCGGGCAGGATCGCGAACTGCAGCAGGCGGACGAGCGACGCCGGCGCCGTGGCGTCGGCCGGCGTGGCCGCCAGCACTTCGCCGGTGCCCGGCCACGCCCGGCGCTCCTCAGAGGTCGTCAGTGCGATGACGCTGCGGAGCGTACGCGCGAACACGGTCGCCAGCGAGACCTCTTCCTGGGAACGCAGCGCCATAGCCATCCTCTCCACGACATGCACGAGTCACACACTCGCGCACGCCCCCCTCTCTCAGTGAGCAGCCCCGCAGCCCGCCGGGCGACTCTGCCTATACTATAGGCGAAGGCGCCGCGGCCCAGTCATCATGCAGGGCCTTTGGGCCTGCGAAGCGTTGTCAGCCCAGTGTACGTTGGAGGACCGGTGTGACGCCCCTGCAGACACAGAACGACCCGAGTGCGGACGCCGGCGGGATCGACAAGGCCGAGGCGCGCAGCTGCGCCCTCGACGCCCGCGGCGCGCTCCCCGAGGCCGAGCGCGAGCGGCTGGCCGAGGCCGTCCGCGCTCGCGCGCTGGAGCTCCCCGAGCTCGCCGCGGCCGGCACCGTCATGCTCTTCGCCTCGTTCCGCACCGAACTCGACACCGCCCCGATCGCCGAGTGGGTGGTGCGCGCCGGCAAGACCCTCTGCCTGCCCCGCGTCCTCGGCCCCCGGCTCATGAAAGCGTACCGAGTCACCGACCTCGCCGCCGACCTCGTCCCGGGCAAGTGGGACATCCCGGAGCCGCGCGAAGGGCTGCCGGAGGTCTCGCCGGAGACGATCGACCTCGTGTTCGTTCCCGGATCGGCGTTCGACGAAGAAGGGCGCCGCTGCGGCTACGGCGGCGGCTTCTACGACAACTACCTGCCGCTGACGAGGTCCGGGACGCCCTGGGTCGCGCTGGCGTTCGAGGTGCAGGTCGTGCCGCTCATCTGCTGCGAACCGCACGACCTGCCGGTGACGGCCATCGTCACCGAGCGCCGGGTGATCAGGCCCGGCTGAGGGCCAGCGCGTCAGCGGGGTCGGCGCGCAGTCGCCGGGCCTCCGCCAGCGGCCGCTCGTCCGCGGACGAGAGCGCCGCTCGCGGCTCAGCCGTTGTGGAGGGCGACCTGGACCTCGTCACGCACACGCAGCAGTGCCGCGGTGACGGTGTCCGGGTCTTCGTGGAAGCGGGCCGCCGGCATGGGCACCGAGATGGAGGCCGCGCTTCCGTCGATGTCGATGATCACGACGCCCACGCCGCAGATGCCGGCGTGATGCTCTTCGCGGTCGAAGGCGAGGCCGGTCTCGCGCACGGTCTCCAGCTCATCGAGCAGCTCGCGGCGGCTGATCGGCGTGTGCTTGGACGGGCTCTCCAGGCGCTTGGGCAGCCGGTTCTTGATCTCCTCGGGAGGCAGGTACGCGAGCAACGCCTTGCCGTTCGCGGTGCAGTACGCGGGGAACCGCGCGCCGACCTGGGAGACCACCATGAGCGAGCGCTGCGGCGCCGGCTGCTGGGCGATGAACAGCACGTGCATGCCGTCGAGGACGCCCAGGTCGACCGTCTCGTTGAGTTCCCGCGCGAGCTGCTCGAGATACGGGCGGACGACCGTGGGCAGATCGCGCTTGGCCATCGCCAGACGCATGAGGCCGGGTCCCAGGTGCAGGCGGCCGGTGGCGGTGTCGGTGAAGATGAAGTCCTCCTGCTCGAGCGCCCCGCGGATGCGGTGCACCGTCGTGCGCGGCAGACCAGACCGGGCGACCAGCTCGCTGAACGTGAGGCCGCCTGAGGAGTCTGCCGCGAGCAGCCGCAGGATCGTGGCGGCACGCGCCAGCACCTGGACGCCGTTTCGCTGCTCTCTGTCTTCGTCGCGAACGGTGTCGATCACGTCTTGCCCTCCATCCTCATGGCCCCGGGCCCCAGCCCCGGGGCGACGACCGCTTGTGCGGCCTGCACGGCCGACTTGAGTCTTGCCGGCCGCAAACCAGCCGGCGGTCGCGGGTCACGCGCCGGGGGCCGACTCTCGGGGCCTCCGGCGCGTGACCGCGGACGTACTCGGCCTCAGACGGACTCCGCCACGGCGGCGTCCGGCGCATCGGCCGGCTTGGAGCCTTCTTCCGGCGGCGGTGACTCGAGGACGAGCCGTCGCCTGACCGGGAACAGGTGCAGGTTCCAGCGCTTCGCCACGTAGCCCCAGATGCCCTTGGGAGCCACCGTCACCATGATCACGGCGACGATGCCGAGCAGGAGCATGTACAGCGTGCCGTACTGGCTGAGGCTCTGCAGCAGCGCGAAGTAGATGACCGCGCCGATGATCGGGCCCTCGATGGTGCCGAAGCCGCCGATCACGACGATGAACATCATGTACGCCGTCCAGTTGACGGTGAACGCTGCCGTAGGCTGGATGCGCAGGAGGTTCATGGCGACCACGGCTCCGACGACGCCGCAGCCGTAGGCGGCGATGACCCAGACCAGGAGCTTGGAGCGGAACACGTTGACGCCCGAGCTCTGCGCCGCGAGGTCGTTGTCGCGGATCGCCGTGAGGGCGAGTCCGAGGCGAGACCGCAGCAGGAAGTACACGAGCAGGATCGAGCCGACGGCGACGAACAGCGCCAGCAGGTACGTGCCGGTGATGCGCGTGTCGATCGGGAGGCGGGCGGCGGAGATGACGGTCTTGCCGGAGCCGCCGCCCGTCGCCTGGATGTTGGAGACGACCAGTCGGACGACCTCGGCCACGACCCACGTGCCGATGGCGAAGTAGCCGCCGCGCAGGCGGAAGATCAGCGGAGCCACCGGCAGGGCGATGGCCACGGCGAGCAGGCCCGCCAGGAACACCGCGATGAACGGGTGCAGATGGAGCACGTCTCCGAGCAGCCAGAGGCCGTAGGCGCCGAGGCCGATGTAGGCCTGCTGGCCGACGGAGATGAGGCCCGCGTACCCGCCCAGCAGGTTCCACATCTGGGCGAGAGCCAGCAGCGTGAACAACGTCACCAGGTTGCGCATGGTCGACACAGGCAACACGCCGTTGACGAACTGCAGGATGAACGGTCCGGACGCCAGGAGGGCGACGAGGATGACGCTCACCGCGAGCACGTACTTGTGGATGCGCGTCGAGCGCGCGATGCGGAAGGCCGGCGGGGCCTCGGTCGGAGTAGTCACTTCCGGCGTGCTCATGCCGTCACCGTCTTCGCGAAGAAGCCGCTCGGGCGGACGGCGAGGACCGTGAGGAAGACGAGGTGGCCGCACACGAGCCCCCATCCGGCGCCGAACGCCTGGGTGCCGATCGTCTGCGACATGCCGAGGACGATGCCGCCCAGCAGCGTGCCCCACATGGAGCCCATGCCGCCCATGATGACCGCCTCGAACGCGTAGATGAGGCGGAACGATCCCTGCGTCGGGTCGAACGTCGTGCGGATCGCCAGCAGGACACCGGCGACCGCGACGATGGCCAGGGCGATGGCCATGGCCAGCGAGTAGATGTGCTTGTTGTTGATGCCCATCAGCTCGGCGGCCTCACGGTCGTCGGACGTGGCGCGGAACGCCCTGCCCAGCTTGGCCCGGGCGAGGAAGAACTGCAGCGCCGCGATCACCACGATCGCGATGACGAACACGATCAGCGGGAACCAGCCGATGGACAGCTGGTTGGTGATCTTCACGCTGATGTTCTCGATCGTGCCGGCGTCCAGACCCTGCGAGTCGGCGGAGAACTTCATGATCAGCGCGTTCTGGATGATGATCGACAGACCGAAGGTGACCACGATCGGCCGCGTGTCGTCGGCCCCGAGCGTGTGGTTCAGCAGCCCGCGCTGCAGGACGTAGCCGACGAGGAACATGATGACGATCGTGACTACGCTCGCCCAGAGCAGGGGCAGCCCGAACGACTGCACGATGAAGAGCGCGACGAACGCGGCGAGGATGCCGAGGTCGCCGTGCGCCAGGTTGACCATGCGCATGACTCCGAACACCAGAGCCAGGCCGGTCGCGAACAGGGCGTACAGTCCGCCCAGGAGCATCCCTTGAATTGCTACATTGGCCCAGATCATGGCGTCACATCCCGAAGTACGCGGCGGTGATGGCTTCGGAGGAGAGATCGGCGGGCTTGCCTTCCAGCGCGATCTTGCCCTCCAGGAAACAGGCGACGTAGTCGGCGACGGTCAGCACGTGCTGGACGTCCTGCTCGACCACGAGGATGGTGTGGCCGCTGCCGACCAACAGCACCATCGCCTCGTAGATACGCTTGATGACCACCGGCGCGAGCCCCAGCGACACCTCGTCGAGCAACAGGAGCTCGGGGTTGGACATGAGCGCGCGGCCGATCGCCAGCGCCTGCTGCTCGCCGCCCGACAGGCTCGAGGCCTGCCGCTTCATCAGCGGCTTGAGCAGCGGGAAGAGCTCGGTGACCGACTCGATGTTCCAGTCGCCCTTGCGGCCACCGTAGGCGCCGATGATCAGGTTCTCGCGCACGGTGAGGCTCGGGAACACGCGGCGTCCTTCAGGGACGAGCGCGATGCCCATACCCACCCGCTTGTGCGCGGAGAACTGATCGACCGGCTCGCCGTGGAACAGCACGTGGCCGGAACGCGGACGCTGCAGGCCGGCGATCGTGCGCAGCAGCGTGGACTTGCCGCCTCCGTTGGCGCCGATGAAGGCGAACGTCATGCCTTCTTCGACCTTGAACGAGACGTTGAACAGGGCCTGGAAGTCGCCGTAGAAGACGTCGACGTCCTTGAGCTCGAGGACGACGTCGCTCATAGCGGCGTCCCCCCCATGTAGCAGGCCTGGACCTCGTCGCTGCACATGACCTCGTTCGGGTCGCCCTCGATGAGGTTCTTGCCGAAGCTGATCGCCACGATGCGCTGCACGACCGCGAGCAGGGCGTGGACGATGTGCTCGATCCAGATGATCGAGATGCCCTCGCTGTGGAGGTCCTTGATGGTGGCGATGAGGATGTCCACCTCGCCCTCGGTGAGCCCGCCCGCGATCTCGTCCAGGAGCAGGACCTTGGGGTCGCCGGCGAGGGCCCGGGCGAGCTCGAGCCGCTTACGGTCGAGCAGGGGCAGCGTGCCCGCCTGCTCGTTCGCCTTGTGGGACAGGCGCGTGAGCTCGAGCGTCTGCACGCAGCGCTCGTAGCTCGCGCGCTCACTCAGGTTCCGTCCGTAGGCGGCGCAGACGAGCACGTTCTCGAACACGCTCATGTCCGAGAACGGCTTGGGGATCTGGAACGTACGGCCGATCCCCGCGCGGCAGCGATCCTGCCGCGGGAGACCGGTGATGTCTTTGTCGTTGAACGTGACCCGACCCGCATCGGGCCGATACACGCCGGTGATCAGGTTGAACAACGTGGTCTTGCCGGCGCCGTTCGGCCCGATGATGCCCAGAGCTTCTCCGTCGCCCAGCTTCACGCTCAGGTCGTCGATCACCTGCACGCCGCCGAACGACTTCATGAGACCGGCGGTCTCGAGGACCACGGTCATCGGTGCTCACCACCTTGCATCACATCGACCTCCTCGTGTGCAAGGACCTCGGGCATTGGGTCGAGTCCTGCACTGTTCTCAGTACTTGATAGGGGCCATCTTGCCGTTCGTCGGAATGGTGACGTTGAACGGAGCTTCTGCGGCATGCGCGGTGTCGACCAGCAGCAGTTCGAACGGGTACGTCGTCCCCTTCGTCCACATGCCGCCGACGAGCACCGTGCGGCACACGTTCGGCACCGGGTTCAGCGGAGCGCCGGCCGACCAGGTGATGTGACCCTGGATGGTCTGCATGTCGGTGGCCTTGATGGCGTCGAGGATGGTCTGCTTGTCGTCGACGTTGGTGGTGCGCTTGAGCGCGTCGACGACGATCTCGTACACCGCGTAGTGCAGCAGCGTCTGGTTCCACTCCTTGCCCGCGCCGGTGGTCCAGGCGTCGGCGAGCTGCTGGCAGGTCTGGCCGGTGAGTGACGACTTGAACGGATGCCACGGCGACCACCAGCACTCGGTGGTGAGGCCGTAGCCGATGTCGCCGATGGCTTCCATCTCGGCCGGGAAGAGCAGCGCCTTGCCGACGGTGGCGGCCATGGGCTTGAAGCCCTGCTGGTACGACTGCTTCCAGAAGTTCACGAAGTCCGGCGGGATGAAGACGCCGCTGAGGATGTCGCAGCCGGCCGACTTGAACTTGCTGATCTGCGGCGTGTAGTCCTCGGTGCCGTCCTGGAACCGGCCGCCGTCGACGACGGTGTAGCCTGCGGCCTTGAGCATCGGCGGCTGACCCGTCTTGGGGTCGGCCCAGCCGAGGCCGTCGGCGTCGTTCGGCCACATCGCGCCGATCTTCTTGTTGGTCTTGAGCTGGTCCCACATGCCGGTGAACACGGCGGTGACGTCCTCGAGGCCCCAGAAGGCGTGGTACGTCCACGCGAAGGGCTTGTCGGGCGTAGCGCCGCGGCCGAAGTAGTACGGCTGCCACGGGCAGTCGTTGGAGACGCAGGGCACCTGCAGAGCCTCGGCCTGGTCGGCGACCGGGTTCACGGTGTCCGGCGTGGATGCCACCATCATGATGTCGACGCCGTCGTTGGTCATGAGGTCGCCGGCGACGGTCGCGGCACGGTTCGAGTCCGACTGCGAGTCCTTGATGATGATGTCGATCGGGTGGACCTGGCCGTCGCCGCACTTGACGCCGTCCTTGGTGGCGGCCTTCCACTGCTCGACCAGCCACTGGTCGGTCTCGCCGAACGCGGCGAGCGGACCGGTGAGCGGGCTGACGAAGCCGACCTTGATGGTCGCGGCCGCTGGCGGCGCCGCTGCTGCTGCTACTGCTGCTGCTGCTGCTGCTGCCGCACGCGGCGAGGACGCCGCCGAGGCCGCCGGTGGCGCCCAGGGCGATGCCCGTCACGCCGGCCGTCTTGAGGAAATCGCGACGCGTGATCGGCGTCTTGATGCCCTGCTCTGTCGCCTTGCTGGTCTTGCTGTCGTCAGAACTCATACCGCCTCCTTACGTGGTCCCGCCGCCTCGCCGCCCCCATGGGCGGCGCGGCCAGCCGGGACCCCCCCGATGGCCTTCTGCTATCAGGCGCCCCGAACGGCTGTTCGTGTCGCTTGCTTCCGCAGCCGCGCGCCTGTCAAGGTCGTCTGTACGGTGCTCTCACCTCCACGGCTATCCACCATACGGATGCTCTCTCCCACGATACGGGCATCATATCGTCGGGCGATACGGTGTCAAGCACGCGCAGGACCGCATCGTGGGCTCGCTTGTACCGCCCGGCACAAACCGTCAGGCCCCGTTGACGAGCTCCGGATGGAGCTTCAGCCGCTCGATCACCTCGGGCACGGTCGCCGGCTCGAGCTGCATCGAATGGGCGATGCCGACAAGGCGCTCGACCAGCTGCAGGTTGGATGCGGCGGGCACGTCCTTGCTCAGCGTCAGCGTGTCCTCCATGCCCGTACGCGCGTTGCCCCCCATGGCCAGGCCGATGGTGGTCATCGGCAGGTTGGCCTTGGCGACCGCGATGACCTGCCAGCTCGTGCCGGCGGGCAGCTCGCGGACGAGCCAGGAGAGCAGCTGGGGATCGCCGCGCATGCCGCCGCGGACGCCCATGACGAAGGAGACCTGCAGCGGCTCGACGAGCAGCCCCTTGTGCACCAGGTAGAGCATCATGTCGAGATGGCCGGTGTCGTAGATCTCGACCTCGGGCTTGACGCCGAGCTCGATCATCCGCGCGGCGAGCTCCATCATCTGCTTGGGCGGGTTCTTGAACTCGGCCGCGCCGAACGTCATGGTGCACGGGTTGAGCGTGGCCATGGCCGGCCTGGCCTCGACGAGCGCCATGCGCTGCTCGTAGGTGAACTGCAGGCCGCCGGTGGACAGCTGGGTGATGCCGGGGCACACCTCGCGGACGGCCTCGACGGTGCGCCTGGCGACGTCGAGGTCGGCCGTCATGTTGCCCTGGTCGTCGCGCAGGTGGATGTGGATGACCGCCGCGCCGGCGTCGTAGCACTCCTTGGCGTCGGCGGCGATCTCCGCCACGGTGCCCGGCATGCCGGCGTTGTCCGCCTTGGTGGCCACCGGGCCGGTGAGGGCGGCGGTGATGATCGGTCTGGGCATGTGGCCTCCTCGGAGGTCGTCTGGTCGATTGCTGCCTGGCGCGCGTGCGCGCGAGGCCGGTGCGCCGATGCCGGCTGTCGAGCCGTGCCGCGCGCGGCAGTCTGGCCGTCGCACTCACGCGCGCGCGGGGACGGGCGGCTCAGCCGCCCGTCCCCACCCGCGTCCGCCGCCGCGCGTGCATCGTCCCCACCGGGGGCCGGGGGGATGCGCCCCGGAGACTCGCCTCAGAACTCGCGAGGCTCCGGATACGGCATGGCGACCAGCATGGACGCCGGCGAGTTGGTGCGGTTCTCGATCGAGCGGGTCTCGTTCGGCGCGAGGTAGATCGAGTCCCACTTCTTGAGCACGACCTCGCCCTCCTCGGTCTTGATGGTGACCTCGCCCTCGAGCACGAAGTACACCTTCTCGAGCGGGGTGGCGTCGTACGTCGCACCCGCCCTTGGGCAGGAAGTGAGAGATGCTCATCCAGAAGTTGCGGGTCTTGCTGACCTCGAACCCCTGCAGGCGCAGGCCGTACACATCGAAATGCCCGGGCGCCTCGTAGGACGGCGCCTCGTCGTACCTGGTGACCTCCATGCCTCACTCCTTCTCAGTAGCCGGCGCCGGGACCGTAGCCGGTGCCGGCGTAGGTGTACGTGCGATCCGGCACGTCGTTCACGTCGGCCTCGTCGATCTCGGCGACGCAGCGGACCATGGAGCCGTCGCCCATGTACCAGCGGATCGGGAAGCAGAAGAAGCGGAACCGCTTGCCCTTGACCTTGTCCAGGTCGCCGCCGAGGTTCTCGACGCCGACGATGCCGTGGCCGAGCATCTGCTTGTGGCAGGGCTCCCAGGTGCCCTCGAGGCCGATGGCCTCGAGGTCGCCGAACTTGGCGTCGTAGGCGTCCTGGCCGTGCACCTCGATGTAGACGGCCTTCTCGAACTCGGCGTAGGCCTCGATGCCGTACTTCTCGATGTACTCCTCGGTGATCGGGCGGCCGGAGGCGCCGGGGAGGTTCATCTGCGGCGGGCCGTTCTTGCCCATCGCGGTGTGGAGCGGGTGGTCGAGGGCCTGCATGTCCATGGCCACGCACTTGACCTGCTTCTCGACGAACCACCGGCCGGCCTCGACGCCGGTGCCGCAGGAGTACTGGTAGTAGTCCATGGAGTCGTCGAACTTGCGGTGCATGCCGGTGTTGAGGCACACGACCATGCCCTTGAGCTCCTCAGGCGTGATGCCGGCGCGCTCGCAGGCGTCCTCGATGTGCCTGGGCAGGATGAGGCCCCACTTCTCGATCTGGATGTCGAGGCAGACGGCGTCGCCGGTGTAGGCGTCGACCGGCATCTCGTGCGTGTAGCGGGCACGCTTGCCGCTGAACTCGCGCTCCATGACGTGACGAGGAGCGTCGGCGTGGGTGCCGGTGTGCTGCACGCAGTCGATGCGCTGCGTGAGGACGCCGCCCTTCGCCAGGGTGTGCATGGAGTCGATGACCGGCTTCACGAAGTACGGCCACCGAGGGATCTCCGCGCTGAACGGATGTGTGAGGTCAACGAACACTTTGTTCCCCATTGCCTTTCTTCTCCTCGGTCTCGTTGCTCGTAAG